>CAZVIH010000019.1:0-40672 GCA_964627755.1 uncultured Anaerolineales bacterium | reverse complement strand
GAATCCATAATCGCCCCAGTATTCACCGTAACTTTCACAGGTGAAGAGCGTGATCCAATCAGAATCTTTGTGTTCGAGAATTGCATTAGGAGCAAGGATACAGTCAGATTTTCAGATATTTGATCTCAACCTAACTCTCGCTGATAACCCTTCCTGACTGTTTTGCTGCACCAGAGCCATATCCTCCGGTTCCTCAGCCTGATCTTCTTCCTGCATCTCTAAAAAAGCTTTCAGAACCTTCGGATCAAAATGTTTCCCAGCCTGTTCTTTAAGATGACTCAGCGATTCTGTTCTAGAATACGCTTTCCTATAGGGCCGGTCTGTCTGCATCGCGTCCCAGACATCCACCACCGCAAAGATCCTGGCGGACAAGGGAATGTCCTCCCCTGCAATTCCATACGGATACCCTTCACCATCCCAGCGTTCATGATGATAGAGCGGTATATCCAGGACCCCCTTGAGGCCATCGACAGATTTGAGCAATTCATAAGCATCAACCGGATGGCGGCCAATCAATTTCATTTCTTCTGCATTCAGACGGGATCCCTTTAACAACACATCATCCGGGATACCCATTTTTCCAATGTCGTGCAGCAGGGCTCCTTGTTTGATGCCATCCAGTTTTGCCCCAGAGATACCCAATTTAATCGCCAGTCGACTGGTAAGATCTTGTGTCCTTTTTGCATGACCTTCAGGCTCAATCCCTCTTAACTCCAGGGCTGTAGCCCAGCCTATGATGACTCCATCAAAAGCCTCCGCAATTTTTTTGCGGGATCTCTCCAAATCATTGGTTAGATTCTGAAGATCGATCGCAACCGCCACTAATCCAGCGATGAGCTTAAGGAGATCCACCCAGTTAGTATCCTGATTCATCGCTGATCTATTAAATATCTCAAGAACTCCTACAAAACGATTTTTCACCAACAAGGGGACACCGTAATAGGTCACAAATTTTTCTGTTGAGAATTCCAATGACCGGCTCACTTGTTCGGGGCAATTTGTTAGGTCCCCAATATGAACAATATTCTCTGTTTCTGCGGCCTGGCCTGCTAATCCTTCACCTATCTCCTGTCCGCTATCCCGGAAAACTTTCTGCCGGAACCCCTTTTGAGCGATTGATCTCATAGTTTTTAAACCGGGATGGAGATACAGGATATTAACTGCATCAACAGCAAGCTCTTTTATAATCTGATCAACCATCATATCCAGCGTAGTTGGCAGAGAAAGATTCTCAAGCACTATCTGCTGAACACGCTGCAGGCTGGACAGCTTCTTCACGTGAGCCTCAGATTGCTGGAAGAGGTAGGCTTTCTTAAGACTGATTGCCATAATATTGGCAGCTCGCGTTAAGGAAGCCAGATCCTCCATAACAAGCGGTTTGTCAGTGTTAGAAACCACATGGATGATACCAATCACCTGATCATTTATCATAATCGGCGTCAAAACCAGGGATCGGTCAGAGTTTTGCTGATTTCTGCCGGGATCCTTCCCCTCAATGGATAATGGCTCAGATATATCACTATCCAAATACAGACTGTCATCAAAATCAGATATTGTGGTCTGTTTTGTTTGGGAAGTTTGCTCAATCAAAATTTGATAATTCTTTTCAAATTTTTCCAGTTCCCGGGAGTTTAGCCCGCTGAGGGGGTTCGTCCCCCATTCATATTCCATTTTGAAATTGTTTTGAATCTCGTCAAATTTCAGAATTCTGATCCAGTCCGGTACAATCATTTTTTTGATATGATTGGAGATGCTGGAATAGATATCATTTAGCTCCAGCATACTCCCCATATCTCTGGCAAGCGAGTCAAGTATTCCCTGATCCTTATGTAGTTTAATATTCTCATCTTTGGTCTTAAGTTGATCAGTCATATCACGGATCAGGCCTTGATAACCAACCACCTTGCCTCCGATCTCATATGGCATGGCTGTGACCAGGGTACTTATACTGCTTCCGTCTCTTTTCCTGAACTTCATTGGATGATCATTCACAAATCCGTCCGTTTCAAGCATCTGGGTATAATCACGTCCTTGATCCGAATCCCAGTAAAAATTAAGCATGGTATCCGTCCAGATATCTTCCCGATTTTCATAGCCAAACAGGGATAAGGCAGATCTATTCATATCGATCCAGCGTCCATCAACTGACGTAATGAATACAGCGTCCCGGGAAGTCTGGAAAAATCTTCGGTACATTTCTCTTGATTCTCTCAAATCATCCAAGGCTTGCAGTCGCTGGCGAGCTTCTTCTGCTAACCGCATATGCGAATCCAGCAGCTCGGAATGATTACCCGAGAAATTTTCTTGCCCGGGTTTTTTCCATTCACTAATAATTTGCTGAATCTGGTCACACAGGGTGGTTAAATAGGCCTGGTTAGAATCCCTGATTATAAAATCAGCGGCGCCACCCTTGAACGCTGTTTTTATCATTTCAACATCATTTTCCGCGGTCAGGAAAACCCAGGGCTGGGATTGATATTTTTTCACCAGTCCAAAAGCGGATTCATTTCCAAAAGTCACATCTGAGATCACCAGGTCAAAACGATCCGATTCAAGCGCTGTCCTGGAACCGGATAGAGTTTTGAAAGTTAGGACATCAAAACATTCACTTGATTTTTCCAGACAATCTATCAACTCCATTTGCGCTGTTATGTCCGAATCTATCGAAAGAATTTTTAGAGCTTTTTCTTTTGTCAATATAATCCTTTTTTTAAAAACGAAGACCATTACCTCTGATCACGAATGGTCACAATTAATATTTCTTATACCCTGCATATAATCTTAGTATACCGAGGCCCATTAAGATATCAAGCAGCCAGAGTTACAATCCTGATAGGAGGATCGAATAACTCCTTTATAAGGGACATCCAGAGCTTACAGATCATATTTATCGGGGCGTTTTGAAAATTACGACTGGATTTGCCAATAATTTAATAAGTCAAGATGGCAAAATCAGACAGAAAAAAAGGCTGGTTTACCATAACAAACCAGGACTCAAATTATCCAAAACACAGACTTTTTTTCTAAATAGGTCCTCTCCTGTGCTACAATCGAAGTGAAGCAATGAGTACAATTATCGATATTCGACCTTCTCCCCTGGCCGGCCGCTGGTATCCTGCCAACCCCAGAAAACTGGCAGAATCTGTAGACAACTATATCCAGGCGGCCCGGATCCCGGAGATCAAGGGGAAGATCCTGGCGCTGATCTCCCCTCATGCCGGACATCTCTATTCAGGGTCGGTGGCAGGATATGCGTTTAAAACTATCTTGGGACAACACCCAGAACTGATTGTGATCCTGTCCCCCTACCACCAGTATCATTCAGGTGCCATCCTCACCAGCGGTCATCAGGCTTATCAGACACCCCTGGGAGAGATTCCCGTTGACCGGCAAAGTATTGAATTTGTTAACCAGTCCCTGCAAGAAAAAACCGGGGTGGAGTTGAGCGAAATCCGCAACGATGGTGAACATGCGGTTGAAATTTTATTGCCCTTTTTTCAGAGGACCCTGCAGAGCGAATTTACATTACTCCCCATAATGCTCCGCCAGCAGCAGGCCGACCTGATGCAGCCCCTGGGCGAAATCTTGGCGGAACTTATGTTATCCAGGAAAGGGTTGTTGGTTGCCAGTACAGATCTATCTCACTTTCAAACGGCTGAGATTGCCAATCAGCTGGATCAGACCGTTATACAGGGCATTCAGTCACTGGATCCAAAAAGCCTCTATCAAGCCCAGAAGGAAAACACCGGCTCTGCCTGCGGATTAGGCGCCCTGGCGGCAGTGATCTGGGCGGTTAAATCGGGCGGAGGAGCCTCAGCGCAGATATTGAATTATGCCCATTCTGGAAATATCACAGGCGACAATACCAGTGTGGTGGGATATACTTCAGCAGTTATTACTCGCGGATAAACTATGATCTGGAACTTCTTACTCATTCTAATTCTTGTAGCTCTCAATGGCTTTTTTGTCTCTGCGGAATTTGCAGTGGTCACTTCCCGCAAAACACGCATCCGCCTGTCGGCAGACAAGGGCAATGCTGCGGCCCAACTGGTACTGAACTGGCTGGATAACCCGGCAGCACGGGATAAACTGATCGCCGCCGCTCAACTGGGGATCACTATCGTCAGCCTGGCATTGGGTGCTATCGGTGAAAATACCTTTGAGGCCCTGCTCGAACCGGTATTTCAATCCCTGGAAATTTCTCTGGGATGGGTCCGAATCGAACCCATCCTGACTGCCCTCCCGCTGGTGATCTCATTGATCATCGTCACCAGCTTGCATGTTGTTCTGGGCGAGCAGGTCCCCAAGGTCGCCTCACTGGAATCCCCTGAAAAGGTCGCTCTCTTTATAGCCACCCCGATGAAATGGTTCAGCCTGATCTTCACCTGGTTTGTGAATGTGCTGGACTGGTCAACCCAAAGCATCCTTCGCCTGGTTGGTGTCAAGAGTTCAGGTGGGGGACATTCCCTGATCTATACAGTGGATGAGTTGAAAGAGATCCTGACCGAATCCGAACATTCAGGAACTATCGTAACGCCTCAGAGGGAAATGCTGAATGCTGTCTTTGATTTCAACAGGCTACTTGTAAGGCAGGTAATGATCCCCCGCACCGAGATCATTGCTCTCCCGGCAGAGTTATCCATAGATAAAAGCATCAGCATCATCGTCGATTCCCGTTTCACCAAATTTCCAGTTTACGATGGGAACCTGGACAGGATCACCGGAATCGTCCACATTAAAGATCTTCTGAAAGCCAAACAAAATCCAGATTCCGGTCCGAAAACAGTGGCCGAAATTACCCGGAAACATCTCATGGTGCCTGAAAGCAGCTCGGTTTGGACCTTGATGAACCTGTTTCAAAAACACAGCCGCCATATCGCCATTGTATTGGATGAGTACGGAGGCACTTCCGGGTTGATCACCCTGGAAGATTTAATGGAGGAGATCGTTGGAGAGATCAAGAATCCTTTTGATGATGTTGTCCCTGAAATTCAACGCACCAGCCAGAACACAATCATTGTAGATGGATTAACCCTGATCGATGATGTAAATGAATATTCGGGGAAAGATTTCCAGGACGAAAATTATGACACCATTGCTGGTTTCTTCCTGGGACATCTGGACCATATCCCTGCTATCGGGGAAGAAATCATTTTAGCAGGTGGGATCCAAATGCGAGTTACAGAAATGGACGGGCTGAGGATTGCTAAGATCCAGATCACTGGAGTTTAAATTTGATGGTTTCTACTCCCGGATCTGATCTCCATTATGTGCGGCTTGCTGTAAATGTTCCCCATATCCAGGACATCTTTGACTATCACCTGCCAGAGGAAACCCGGGCTGATTTCGAGCTGGGTCAGCTGGTGGAAGTACCCTTTGGCAGCCGGACGGTCCAGGGAGTGATCATAGATTTTCCTGAAAAACCTGCCGTAACCCAAACCAAGGCCGTTAAGAAAATCCTCGATCCGATCCCGGTTGTAACGCCGAACCAGATCAAGCTGGCTCAATACATATCCAGGGAGACCCTTTCTCCTCTGGGAGTCACCTTGCAGGCCATGGTTCCAGCAGGGCTGAGCGTCCAGGCGGATATCCAGTACCGCCTCTCGGCCGAGAGCCAGGTACTGCTTGATAAGGGCCAACCCCTGCTATCAGAACCATCTCTTGCTCAAACCCACATATTGGATCTGTTTATTAAACGCGGTCCACTCCGTGGCAGACAGATTGACCGGGCTCTGCCTCATAAAAATTGGCGCAAAACAGCTGGCTCCCTGACCCGGAGGGGAATTATTGAGAGTCAGTCCACCCTGGCAGACCCCAGCGTTAAACCAAAGTATGAACGGCAGCTTCAGTTCACGGGCGATCCAGATTCTGCCCGCGCTCAAATGAACAAGCTGGCCCGAAAAGGCTATCCAGAGGCTTTAGCACGCAGGCAGCAAGTCCTGCAGATGGTCATGGAGCAGCCCGATCCCATACCTCTTTCAATTATCTACGACAAGACCAGCGCCAATCTGAATGACCTCAAGATTCTGATCCAAAGGGAATTGGCCGAGATCATTGAAGTTCCTGTGGTGAGAGACCCCCTGGTTGACATTGATATCTCTCCCCAATTACCCCCTAACCTGACTCCAGGGCAGCAGCAGGTCTGGCGCTTGATCCTGGAAGGATTTCATAAAAAAAACCCGAAACCTTTTCTCCTGCACGGCGTGACCGGTTCGGGAAAAACAGAGATCTATTTACGAGCCGTTGAGGAAACCATCGCTGCCGGGAAACAAGCCATCATCATGGTGCCAGAGATCGCATTAACACCCCAGACAGTGACTCGCTTCATGAGCCGTTTTCCTGATCGGGTAGGGGTGCTGCATTCAGGGCTTTCTCCCGGGGAGCGCTATGACACCTGGAGACTGGCCCGACATGGCGCCCTGGACATCGTGGTGGGTCCTCGCAGCGCCATCTTTACTCCCTTCCCGGATCTGGGATTGATTGTGGTGGACGAGTGCCATGACGATTCCTACTACCAGGGGGATATATCCCCCCACTATCACGCTTTGCATACAGCCATTCATTATGCCGAAATCTCAGGCGCTGTTTGTATTCTGGGTTCCGCCACACCTGATGTGACCAGCCGCTACCAGGGTGCGCGTGGTAATTGGAATTATTTGACCTTGCCTGAGCGAATACTGGCTCACAGAGAATCCATCCAGGTGCAGTTGAACCAGGCTGCTCAGGATCCTGCATTCTCCCGCTATCAAGATCTGAATGAAGACCTGCTAATGGCAGATCTACCATCAGTCAATGTAATTGATATGCGAACCGAATTAAAAACCGGCAATCGTTCCATTTTCAGCCGCAAACTCCAGGAAAAACTGACTGAAACGTTGGATAAAAACCAGCAGGCAATCCTGTTCCTGAACCGGCGGGGCAGCGCTACCTATATTTTCTGCCGGGATTGTGGTTATGCTCTACGCTGTCCTCGCTGTGAGACCTCACTCACTGCCCACCTATCAGACCATGAGCTGCGCTGTCATTTATGCGGCTACCGCAGGAATATCCCAAAAACCTGTCCAAAATGCGGATCCCAGCGCATCCGTCATTTGGGAACTGGCACCCAACAGGTAGAGTCAGCCCTTAAAGAACTTCTTCCAGATGTTCGAACCTTACGCTGGGACAGGGATACGACTCGAAAAAAGGGCGCCCATTGGGAGATCATGAATAAATTCTCCTCCCATCAGGTTGATGTGATAATAGGAACTCAAATGCTGGCCAAGGGGTTGGATCTGCCATTGGTAACGCTGGTTGGTGTTGTCCTGGCAGACAGCGGTTTAAATCTGCCGGATTACCGGGCGTCTGAAAGGACATTCCAGGTCTTGACCCAGGTGGCAGGGAGAGCAGGACGCAGTCCTCTGGGTGGGGAAGTGATCCTCCAGACCTTTGATCCTGAACACTATGTAATCCGGGCCGCCGCAGGCCACGATTACGAGGATTTCTACCAGCAGGAACTGGAATTCCGCCGGGAATTGGGTTATCCACCTTTCTTGAAAATTATCCGCCTTGAGATCCGGGATAAAAATCCAAAATCTGCTGAGAAAAAAGCCGCCGTATATGCAGCCACACTAAAAGGCTGGATCGAGAAAGAAGGTTTTCAGTCCACCAGTCTGGTCGGACCTACACCACCTTACTTCAGCAAGATCCGGGGCGAATGGCGCTGGCAGGTCCTGATAAAAGGGCCCAATCCACTACCGCTCATAAGAGACCATCATCCTGGACCGGAGTGGATTGTAGAAGTGGACCCACCAGTGATATTATAAAGTTGACCGGGAACGGAAGACAGAAGACAGGAAACCGATATCTGGAAATAACCAAATTAAGAGGAAACAACAAAGGAGAAGAAAAGATGACTGGCATTAGAAAAAAATCAACACTCAGCGCAATAATATTCCTCACAGTATTGGTGATGTTATCCTCCTGCGGCAGCGAGCCCGCAGCTATTGAGGATCCTACTGCTACACCCACTCCAACAAAAATAATCCAGGTAGTTCCGCCCACACAAACAGCAACGCCTTCTAGGTGTGCCGGTCTTGCTGGAGAGTTAGAGATCATGGTACTGGTCGGTCCCGCTGAGGTTGTTGGATTAGAGCCCTATTCAGTTGGTACTATTCCCTTCTCCGTGGTAAGCGACGAAGCGCCTTATCTCATCCAGGGCGGTGGAAACCTGGATTACGCCGACATACTGACCAAAGAATGGGGAACATACGAGGTCACACTGAACCTGGATTTTGTAATTACCGGAAATTGCAATGCCGATGGAAACGGTGGGGATTTGGCCCTTGCAGTTGAGATGACCGGGTCGCAAATGGTTGAGGTAAACGCAGAAGGTTTTCATGGAGAGTACCCCTGGCAGGGAACTTATCCATTTGAATTCACCTTTCCACTGGAGGAAGGTGCCTCATATGCAGGAGAGGGATTTACTTTTGTTCTTCATCTGAAATGAATCTCGGCTGGATTTGTTTATTCAAAACCACGATTTGTGTTTAATAGTTCGGAGATCAAATGGAACGCTATCGCGTAATACCAGGAGAAAAGGTAGATCTCAGTAAGTGGGATCCTAACGATAAGAGTATCTTCCCAACGGGGAAAAAAGCCGGCAAGGAACATTTACGCCAGCTGAATAGAGAATTGGAAACACTGCAGGAACTGCTTTTCGCGGAAGGAAAACACAAGGTCTTAATAGTGCTCCAGGCCATGGATACCGGAGGTAAAGACGGCACCATCCGCCATGTTTTTGAAGGAGTAAATCCACAGGGTGTGAAGGTGGCGAGTTTCAAAGCGCCCACCAGGAAGGAGCTGGCCCACGATTATCTGTGGCGCATCCACAAACACACCCCGGGGAAAGGCGAGATCGTGATCTTCAACCGCAGCCATTATGAAGATGTGCTGGTGGTCCGGGTCCATGACCTGGTCCCTGAAAAGGTCTGGTCCAAGCGCTACGAGCATATCAAAGCTTTCGAAAAAACACTGGCCGATGAAGGCACCACCATTCTCAAGTTCTACCTGCACATCAGCAAAGACGAACAGAAAGAACGCCTGCAGGCCCGTTTGGACGAACCGACCAAGAACTGGAAATTCAGCCTGGGGGACCTGGAAGAGCGCAAATTGTGGGATCAGTATTCAGCTGCATTTGAAGCCGCTCTGGAAAAGACCAGCACAGAATATGCCCCATGGTATGTGATTCCCGCCAACCGCAAGTGGTACCGCAACCTGGTGATATCCTCAATCATCATTGAGAAGCTCAAAAGCTTGAAGATGTCCTATCCGGAAGCGGAAGATGATCTGAGCGGAGTGGTTATAGAATGATGGAAGACGGGGAACCGGGGACAGGATAAAATGACCGGCGGATGCTGCCCATCCTGACCGGGGACATGAGGGTAAGATCTATTTTGACGGCAGTCCGGAAACCCGCCATGTTAAGAACATAGCTGATCATCCAAGAGCTGCATTTCATTTAGAAAGCAGCGCTGCTGTGATCAGTGAGGGAGAAGTAGCGGCAATTTATAACCCGCCTCCAGATCTCAGAGAGAAAATAGCTGAAGTTTATACTCAAAAATACGCTGGTCTGAGATACTCTCTCACTCCTGAAGTGTGGGGAAGCGGTGTTTTATTTGAGATTCGGATAATAAAAGCCCTGGTCTGGAGAGCTTTTATGAAAGATGTGACAAAATTCGATTTTGATTAGATCGTCTTACTTCATACTTATTATCAACTGCTGTGTTTTACAAAACTCCCGATCCGCTCCAGAGCCTGTTCGATCTTGTCGTAATGGGTGGCGTAGGAACAGCGCACAAATCCTGCTCCTCCAGAGCCAAAAGCCGAGCCTGGCACCACGGCGACTTTTTCTTCCTCCAGCAGCCGCTGGGCAAACTCCTCATCATTCATTCCTGTCCCACTTATCCTGGGGAAAGCATAAAAAGCGCCCAGGGGCATGAAGGTATCCAATCCAATCTCATTTAATCCAGCAACGATCAGCTTGCGGCGGCGGTCATATTTTTGGCGCATTTCTTCGACATAATCCGCACCCTCATTAATTGCGGCCAGCGCTGCTAGCTGGGAAACAGATGGGGCAGACATTACAGTGTATTGATGGATCCGGACCAGACCGCCCAGGATATTGGCCGGCGCAGCGGCATAGCCCACTCTCCAACCTGTCATGGCATAACTTTTGGAGAAACCACCCAGGGTGATGGTGCGCTCCTTCATGCCTGGCAGAGCCGCAAAACAAACATGCTCCACTCCATAGACTAGACTGTCGTAGATCTCATCTGAAATTACCAGCAGATCATGCTCTTGGGCGATCTTGCTGATTGCCAGCAGGTTTTCCCTGGTGGCAACCGCCCCGGTAGGGTTATTGGGAAAGCCGATAAAGATGGCCTTGGTTCTGGGCGTGATCGCTGCTTCAATCAATTCGGTTTCGGGCTGAAAGCCATTCTCAAAGGTACCAGGCACTTCAATCGGCACTCCACCGGCCAGCAGCACCTCTGCCTGGTAAGACACAAAACAAGGCGTGGGAATGATGATCTCTTCCCCGGGATTGATCACCGCAGTCAGAGCCAGGTACAGAGCCTCCGACACGCCAACTGAAACCACTACCTCGTCTATCGGGTTGTAGCTAACCTGATATTTTTCTTCCAGCATATCAGCAATGGCTACCCGCAGCTCATAGATCCCGGCGTTGGATGTATAGTGGGTCTCTCCTTGCCGGAGCGCTTCAATCCCGGCTTCCAGGATCGGCTTCGGGGTTGTAAAATCCGGTTCCCCGATCCCCAGTGAGATCACATCGTCCATAGTCGCAACGATATCAAAGAACTTCCTGATTCCGGATGGTTTTAATTCGGCAACACGTTTGGCAATAAAGTCTCGGGGCATGGGACTCCTTGGACTTGCAGTGAATCTTTAGATTTCAATATCGGTATTATCTCCAACGTTGATCGAGGTTGATCTACCCTTAATGATTGTGTATTGTCCGATCAGGGATCCATCCAATAACACATCTGCAACCTGGGAACCTTTTTCAATGATGGAATTCTGGATGATACTTCCCAGGATCTTGCAGCCGGCTTCCACCGTAGTATGAGGTCCTATCACAGATGATTCCACCTCTGCCTCTGGGTGGATAAAGACCGGTGGTATGACATGAACGCCAATGCGCTTCTTTGCCTTATCGGAGTTGTCGTGACCGTGTTCCAGCAGGTAGCGGTTGGTGCTTAACATCGCTTCAAATGTCCCCGCATCCAGCCATACATGCACTTTTTCTGTACGCATTTTGCTTTTTCCGTCTTTAAGCATGATATTGATGGCATCCGCCAGGAAAAACTCCCCCTTCAATTGGACCTGCTGTTCCATCTGTTTTTCAATGGCCCGGATCAGATCCTGTCCCTCTTTGAAATAATAAAATCCGACCAATGCCAGGTTATTATCCAGGGCTTTGGGTTTTTCGATCAGTCTGGTCACCAGGTTCCCTTCTCCAACCTCCGCAACGCCGAAACGCCGGGGGTCTGGTACTGGCTTAACCCAGGCGACAACATCAGATTTCTCTTCCTCTAGAAAGCTAAGATCTGTTTCAATCAAGGTATCGGCAAATACCATGATCATGGGGCCGGTGATATAATCCCGCGCCAGGTATATTGCATGCGATTGTCCACGCATTTCCTCCTGGACCACAAAATGTACTGAAGTATCCGGATGTTCTTCTGCCATATAGGCTTTGATTTTCTCTCCCAGATAACCGACAATGAAAACATACTCGATTTCAGTATCCTCTGGTAGGGTGTTAAAAGTATCCAGGACATGCTCAATAACAGTTTTTCCTGCCATAGTCAGTAATTGTTTAGGTCTGCTCCAGGTATGGGGCCGCAGCCGTTTTCCATAACCCGCCATTGGAATGACAATTTTAAGTTTCTTCACAATATCTTCCCTCTGAATAGAATCAGTTACAGAATTTCATTATAACGGAGAGGGAGACTGTCAGGTACTGACAAATGACACGCCAAACCCTCTGCTTTTCCTATCAAAATAATTTTCAGGCCAGTTTGGCTTCCAATTCAGCCAAATTCTCTTCGATCAGTTCCACCACATCTCCCAGGGTCTGGGCGTCAAAAGACAGATTTGCACCCGAAGCTCGGTAGAGTTCTGGCAGCGAAACTGTTCCACCCAGAGCAAGGGCACGCCTATAATCTTGGATGGCTTTGGCTTGATCCTGACGAGCATTTTGCATGATCTGGAATGCACCCAGTGCGGCCAATCCATATTCAATATAATAGAACGGCTCCTGGTGAATGTGAAGTTTGCGGTGCCACCCCGTCATCTTGACATCTTCGTAGCCACTCCAATCAATTCCGGGCATATATTCATCAACCAGAGTGGACCATTTTGCATCACAAGCAGCCGGGTTTTTGCCTTCTTTGTGATTCTCATAGACCCAGTGCTGAAAAGCAACCACCACAGCCATATAGGGCCAAAAAAGCAGTTTCTCTTCCAGGTTCAACAACCGAGTTCTGGCAGCATTCTCGGTACTCATAAAACCACCCATATCTTTCGCCAGATAAGGTTCTGAAAGTAATTCCATGGCAGTTGAGGCCACCTCAGCGAACTCCATATCAGTGCGCCATTGATGGTGATATGGCAAATTGAATATTTCAAAATCATGAAAAGCATGACCGCTCTCGTGGAATAACACCCTCACGTCCGCGCTCTTTCCTGTCGCATTCATAAAGATAAAAGGTTGTCCGATCGTGGCAAATGTTGTGCAGAATCCTCCCGGACCTTTGCCTTTTCGGTTCATAAGATCAAAGAGCTGGTTTTCCCGCATGGTCTGGTAATACCCTCCCAGAACAGGGTCCAACCTATTAAAAATATCCCCCACCCGCGAAATGAATTCCTCTTCTGTTTCAAAAGCCTTAATGGCAGGCAGGCTGAAGGTTGTCTGGTTGTTCAGTAAATCCCAGGGGCGAACTTTGTCGATATTCAGGCGAGTTTTATACCTTTCATAAACCCGGGTTGCCGCAGGTACAGCCACTTGCTTAATCGCTTCGATAAATTCCTTGCTGTCTTCAGGTGTGTAATCCAATCTGAGCCGCTGCAGCCAGCGGAAGGACCGGTAATCGGAGTACCCCGCGTTGTTCGCTAACTCAGCCCGGATATCCATGAACTTACCCCACAGCTGGTTGATCTCATCCCGGTCATCCAGCTGACTCTGGGACATCAATTCCCAGAGTTTCTTGCGCTTAGCTCTGTCCGGACTCTGCATTTTCGATTTAACCTGGGTTAGGGTTAATTCCTCCCCTTCCCAATCTATGGTCTGCGCTCCCAGGATCTTGCTGTACTGGGTGCCCAATTTGCTTTCCTCGGTCATCAAGGGCAGGTTCTCTTCACAAAAGAAATCGGCTTCCGTTCGCATTTTCTTCAGGATCAGTTTCATGCCAACTGGTTCAAGTTCGCTGGCCAGGAGTTTTTCTTTAAGTTTTTGATCGGCTACCCGAATGGACGGATAGATATTTCCAAGAAAGTCATGGTATTGTTTCTCTGCCTCTTCATCAGTGGTATCCAGCTCGGTAGCCAGCGACAGCCGGGCATATCTCTCATCCACCAGTTTGCGCAGATCAGACCAGCCTTCCATCCAGCGATCCAGAGATCCTTCATCTAGGTTTATTTCCTGAAGAACTTGATAGAACGGCTCTATGCCATCCCGGTCCAGGGTCATAAATTCATCAAATGTTGGTGTTTTCATTACAATCCTCTCTGTCCATTGAATTAATATTATTGATCTACTGTTCCGTCCATTCTGCGCTGTACCATTTCAGATATTCTTCCAGATGTGATCTCCAGTAATTTTCATCATGCAAACCGGGAGATATTCGCCAATCATGCGGGATTTCCAGGTCCAGCAAAGATTCGTGCAAAGCGTCTGCTTCAGCAAGATTGTTATCATCCCGGCCAATATCCAGCAAGATCCGGGGGATTTGAGAGCTCGGAATGATCTCCACCCAACCGGGCACCCGCTTCAGATCACCGATAAATAAAGGAGCGCTGTGCGCACCAATGGAACCAAATAATCCCCAGTGCAGTAAACCAAGCCGGACAGCCCAGTTGCCGCCTCGCGACATCCCTCCAACAGCCCTGTATTCCCTATCCTCCAGGGTCTGGTAGTGGCTGTCAATCCAGGGAATGATCACTTTTATCAGCTGATCGCCAAATTGGTTCTCAGGTAAAACGATCCAGGTGATTTCCCGGGGCATGATGATGATCAAGGGGGAAATCTCTCCCCCGGAGATAAGAGAGTCAGCCACTTCGTCCAAGCCGAGGTCATCCCATTCTTGATCTGTCGCTAAAGCCCCATGCAGCATATATAAAGTTGGATATTCCCGATCTGGATCCAGGCCATAACAAGGTGGTAAATAGACCCTACCGGTTAATATGTCATCCTTCCAGGAAATTTCAAAAGGCTCGATTACACCTGAGGCTTCTGAACATGATATATCTGGGGAAGCTGCAGGAGATATGATTGTCTCTGTTATTTCAGGGTCACTCTCAGTCGCTTGAGGAGACGCCCTTACCAGTTGAGTTGAAGTGGGAATTTGCGGCTGGGGAGATTTCTCTCCAGGGACCCGATACCCACTACAAGCAGACAGGATCATTATCAATACCAATCCTGAGGCCAGGAAATTCTTCAATTCAATCCTTCTTTTGAGCAGATTTTTTAGGTTTTAGAGCAGGTTTCAAAGAATCTTCTTTATTAATACCCGGGTCCTGTTCATCAACTGCCGGAATATCCTGAGGTTTTTCTTCTTCCATCTGGATCTTGCCGCGTAAATAAGCGCCTTCCTCGGTAGTAAACCGGGCTGCCTTTACATCTCCCCAGACTTTCCCGGTGCTGCGGATCTCAACCCTATTTGCCTCAATATTGCTGCGTACAGATCCACCGACAATCACGGTGTCCGCCTTAATCAATTCACTTTCAACCCGCCCTGTCTGTCCAACGATAATCAGACCATCCAGATCAATCTTCCCTTCAAACAACCCTTCTATACGGATCCCACCCTTACCGGTGATTTCCCCTTTCCAGCTGGTCCCTTCTCCCAGGATGGATGTTACCCGGCTTTGAATTGGTGCCGGGGTTTGTTCCAAAGCTGGTTCTTCGCGTTTCTTAAACATAAATTCTCCAAAAGATATTCTTATTATCCAATAAGCAGGTGTTGATAATTTACCACAAATCGCCAGGGGATGCTCCGCCAGGGTTCCGGAACGGATTCCAGTCCCACCCGGGGGGCAGCCTTGATCCATTCTGGATTAAGGTCCTGTCCATTTTCGATGAAAATCGGTGCCCGCGGATTGCAGGTGTTCAGGCCATTTAATTCCCCATTGATCTCCAGGGCCTTGCTGATCTTTCCCGGTCCATCGGTCCAGTGTTTTTCAGATTGGTTTCCCCGTCGCTGGGCAATGATCAATTTTCCTTCCTCGGGAGCTATGGCACGGATCAGGACTGCGCCAGGAGATCCTTCAGACTCGGTCACAAAATTAAGCAGCCAATGCATGCCGTAGATCAGGTAAATATAGGCCCGGCCTGCAGGCCCGTACATGATCTCGGTTCTGGGTGTTCGCCCGGCCCGGCAGTGGCAGGCCAGGTCCTCTTCCCCCCGATAGGCTTCCGTTTCCAGGATGATTCCCGAGATCCTCTGGTTCCGATCCAGGCGTACCAATCGTTTCCCGACCAAATCCCTGGCAACCTGGACGGTGTCCCTGGCAAAAAATGATTCCGCGAGTCGACTTGACATAGGATTATTTTACAATAGAAATCAATTTGGCTTGCCGACCCGTCCTCGGGGAGGCTCCTTCGAAATACTAAGAAACGCCCGGGGACGGGCGTTTGAGCTATAAGAGGTCAATATATTTAATTTCCTTTCTTAAAACGGGGATCCAACTCCAGGGTGCGTGCCAATCCTTCTGCCAGGCTAAATTTCGGTTTATATCCTAGCAGTTTTGATGCCCGAGTGATGTCTGCCCTCATCCGGCTGACGCCGCCAGTGGCTTTGTGATTATAGATTGCTTCAGAATCGGCCCCCGTGAGTTCAACGACATTATTTACCAGGTTCAGAATACTGGATTCTTTGCCACTGCCAATATTGATGGTTGTACCATCCACATCCGAAGCCAGGCCGGCTTTGGTAAGAGCATTGACCACATCATCAAGGTACACAAAATCACGTGTCTGGCTGCCGCTGTTATGAACGATTAAACTTCCACCCTTCACTGCTTGTTTGAGAAAGTTGGGAATTACAGGTGGATGGTCCGCTGGTAAATGCTGACCAGGGCCGTAAGCATTAAAAATGCGCAAAGTGACCGTCTCGATCCCCCACAGTTTACCAATCGTTTTGATATAGTACTCTGCCGAGAGTTTTGAAACCGCATAGGGTGAATCCGGGGAAGGAATCATCGATTCGTGCAGCGGTTGGACTTGCTGGACACCATAAACGGCCCCCGATGAAGTGAAGACTACCCGCTGTACGCCCACATCTCGCATGGCTTCCATGACACTTACGGTACCGCCAACATTGGTGCTGTTATACTCCCGGGGATATAATATAGATTCCCGAACCGCAACCTTAGCTGCCAAGTGGTAAACACATTCCACATCTTGCAGCAGAGTCCAAAGTTTGGGGCGATCAAGCATATCTCCCAGCTCAAATTCAACCCCATCAGGGATGGCTTCTTCTTTTCCGGTTGAGAGATCATCCAGGCCCAGAACTTCGTGTCCATCCTCCAGCAATTGCTGCGCCAGGGCCGATCCAATGAATCCGGCAACGCCAGTAACCAGAATTTTCATACGGTAAACACCAATCTAATTTATTAAATCACAGCCAAGGAATTATAGCATGTGCCGGGCAATGAGATTGTTAATATCTCAGAAGTATATAATAATAGGGACAGAATTAGTTAATTGAAGAGGAAATTTAGTACAATAGAACTTCTTTGACATTTGGGTTTTTCCATCAGAAGAAGATCTATTGATACAATAACTGGAAATCTTATGCACTCACTTTTTTCTCGAACACGACGAAATCACGGGCTGGAACACGCTACGCTAAATCTACTGGCAAAAACCCACCCAGAACAGCCCTATGCCGGGCATTCTGATGGAGGAGGTTTCTGGATCCTTGGCGAAATCCCAACCGAAGTTCTAAGCATCACAGTTGGCGAGGCTCTTGGTAAATTAAACGCCGGGCAAACTGAACTGGCAATTCACAATAATTGCGGCACAAATCTGCTGGTATCTGGCTTTGCTGCCGGATTGGCAGGAGCAGCAGGCTTGATCGGTGTAGGGAAACGACTTCGTGACAAATTTGAACGCATACCTGTGATCACTTTATTAGGTGTGATTGCATTGATCACCTCCCGCCCGCTGGGTCCACTGCTCCAGAGAAAAGTAACAACCAGCGGCAACCCCGGGAATTTAAAGATTTCTTCAATTTCCAAACACACCCTGAATGGCACACCTGCCCACAGGATAAAGACGCTGGACTAATATGAGCGGCCAATCACCTTCTGTCTATCTTTTACATGGAAATGATGAGTATGCGATCCGCACCTTCCTGGAAGAGCGCCTGAAACCTAAAATGGGTGACGAAACCACCATGGACATTACCACGGTCGACGGCGGATCAAAAACCATCGAGAGCATCAAAACAGAAACCCAGACGGTGCCATTTCTCACCGAGCGCCGGATGATTGTGATCCATAATATTAAATCCATGACCAAGGGGAAAACGAACCAGGAAAAGTTCACTTCACTTCTTGATTCCGTTCCTCCCACCACAGCCCTCGTTTTAATTGAAGATGAGCTCCTGGAAGATAAACATTTTTTGATCAAATGGATCAAAAAGAACCCTGAGCGGTCCTGGATGCAGGTCTTCTCCCTGCCGAAAGGTCCTGCCATGACCCATTGGATCCTGGAACAAGCCAAGGAAATGGACGGTACTTTTGAAAACCAGGCTGCCCAGCTGCTGGCCAGCTATATTGACCAGGACCCCCGCTTGGCGAAATCCGAAATCGATAAACTGCTCACTTATGTTAATTTTTCGCGCCCGGTCACTGAAATCGACGTCAGGGGTCTGGTTGCGGATGTGCGCCAGGGTGATATATTTGAAATGGTAGATGCCATTGGCTACGGGGACGGCCAGAAAGCCATGTTCATGCTGCGCCGGCTTTTGGAAGATAACAAACCGCTGACCTTGTTTGGGATGGTGATCCGACAGTTCCGATTGTTGATCCAGGTCCGAGAATTGATGGACGAAGACCCCAGGGCTGACCACAACAAAATAGCCCTGAGGATCGGGTCACATCCTTATCCCATCAAGAAGATCATGCCGCAGGCAACATTATTCACCCTTCCTCAATTAAAAAAAATCTATCATCAGCTTTCAGAAATCGACCAGTCAATTAAGACCTTCCAACTGGAAGAAGAACTTGCCCTCGATTTACTGATCGCTTCACTCACACAATAAGTAAAAACCTATGAGCTTACTTGAAACCATTCCATCCGTTTTTCTTGAAAACGGGTTAGAAATCAAACTTAAAGAAATCCATTCTGCTCCACTGATCAGCAGCTGGGTCTGGTACCGGGTTGGATCCCGGGATGAGATCCCCGGAAAACACGGCATATCTCATTGGGTGGAGCATATGCAGTTTAAGGGAACTGAAAAGATCTCCTCAGATGAAATGGAAAAATCCGTTTCCCGTTCAGGCGGTACCTGGAATGCCTTCACCTACCTGGATTGGACCACTTACTTTGAAACTTTGCCGGCCGACAAGATCGATCTGGCCCTGGAGCTTGAAGCCGATCGGATGGTGAACACCACCTACGATGAAAAAGAAGTCGAATCCGAACGCACTGTGGTGATATCGGAAAGACAGGGAAGGGAAAACGACCCCGACTTCTGGCTTTCAGAAGCAATCCACAACGCTGCCTTCCGGATCCACCCTTACGGCCATGTCATCATTGGAGATCAAGTAGATCTGGAATCCATCCAGAAAAATGATCTCCAGGAGCATTATAGAACCTACTATTCTCCAAATAATGCGCTAGTTGCTATTGCGGGAGATTTTGATAAAGACAAGATGTTAAAACGCATCACGAATCTATATCAAAACATCCCGTCCGGAGATGATCCCTCCAGGGTCAACCGACCGGAAAATCCCCAGCGGGGAGAACACAGATTGACAGTTGAAGGACCTGGAGAAACGGTCCTGGGCGAGGTAGCTTATCACACTCCCTCTGCGAGTGAGCCTGATTTTTTCCCGCTCCTGATCCTAGACAGTATCTTATCCGGGCCACAGGGACTAAATCTATTTGGCGGGGGAGGGATTTCCAATAAAACCTCCCGGCTGTACAAGCGGATGGTCGAAGATACAGAAGTTGTTGTAGATATTCACGGCGGCCTTCCAGCCACCATAGATCCCTATCTGTTCAGTATTAATTTTATCCTTCATCCCGATTCAACCACAGATAATGCTCTCAAAATTTTGGATGAAGAGATCCAGCGACTGCAAGATTCCCCTCCCCGGGTGGATGAATTAAAGCGGGCGGTCAAACAAACTCAGGCTTTATTTGCCTACGGTGGTGAAAGCATTACCAACCAGGCTTTTTGGATGGGTTTCTCAGAAATGTTTGCCAGCTACGAGTGGGTTACAAATTATCTGGAAAATATCGCGGCTGTAACGCCTGATGATGTACAGCGGGTCGCGCAGCAATATCTGCAGCCAAAAAACCGCATTGTGGGCCTATATCAACCTCACAAGAAGGGAAATAACAACCAATGACCAGGCAAGATTTTTCAACCCTTAAAATCAATTCGCTTCCCGGACCCGATGATATCACCCGGGTCCAGCTGAAGAACGGGATCACTTTTCTTTTTCGGCCCAATCTGAATTCCATGGCTGTCTCGATCGGCGGTTATATCCAGGCGGGCAGTATTTACGACCCCCCCGAGAAATTAGGACTGGCGGATTTTACTACCTCAACTCTGATGCGCGGTACCAAGACAATGAGTTTTCAGGAAATTTATGATTCCCTGGAATCAATTGGGGCCAGTCTGGGCATTGGTTGCGGACCGCACACGGCTGGTTTTGGCGGCAAATCCCTGGCAGAAGATCTGCCCACGCTGTTAAAAATGCTGGCAGATATTCTGATGAACCCGGTCTTCCCTAAAAAGGATATTAAAAAAGTCCGATCCCAACTATTAACCGGGTTGGATTTGCGGGCTCAAGACACAAACGAGATGGCGATGCTGGAGTTTGATAAGATTCTTTACAAAGATCATCCCTACCAAAACCCCAGCGATGGATACATTGAAACGATCCAGGCCATCGCAGTCCAGGACCTGGCAGATTTTCACAAGAGATATTATGGCCCGAAGAAAATGACCCTGGTGGTAGTTGGACCATTTGAGCCCGAATATGTGGTCTCGCAGGCAGAAGAGCAGCTGGGAAGTTGGGTTAATCAAGATCAGCCTGAAGCCATGCAGGTGCCTGAAATGCCAGCGCCAAGAAAAACAGTCCGGAATCACAATGTCATTGACGAGAAAAGCCAGACGGATCTGGTAGTCGGCACAATTGGTCCCTCCCGCAGCTGGGAAGGATATTACTCCGCTTTGCTGGGCAACAGCGTGCTGGGTCAATTTGGCATGATGGGACGGATCGGCGAATCAGTTCGCAAAGAGGCTGGCCTGGCTTATTATGCCTACAGTGCCCTCAGCGCCAGCATCGGTCCTGGGCAATGGATGGTAGTAGCGGGTGTAGCTCCCAAGAACTTGGACAAAGCCCTGGACCTGATCAAAACCGAACTGAAAAATTTTGTGGACCAGCCCATCACAGAGGAAGAACTCCGAGATGTGCAGTCCAATTATATTGGCAAGCTGCCCCTTTCACTGGAATCCAACGCTGGCGTCGTCTCCGCACTGCTCACTATGGAACAGCATCAGCTGGGATTGGATTATCTTCAGAACTATGAAAAAATGATCAGGGAAATAACCCCTCAATCGATCCTGGATGCAGCCCGTGAATTTCTGGACCCGGACCGTCTGGTGATCTCCAGTGCAGGACCGGAACTATGAACATATCATCCGGGATTGACCTGATCGAAATCGAACGGATCGAAAAAGCGCTCCGGCGCCACGGTGAACGGTTCCTGATGAAGATCTTCAGCAAAACCGAGCTGGAACGGCTGGATAGATTCACATCCAGAAAAGTCAGCCCTCGACTTATCGCCGCTGAAGTGGCAGCCCGCTTTGCCGCCAAGGAAGCCTGCTCCAAAGCCCTGGGTACCGGTATCGGTCCGGTTTCTTGGAGGGAGATGGAGATTTTGAATGAGCCTTCGGGGAAACCCACCCTGCGCCTGTCCGGAAAAGCGGCCCTGATCGCCGACTTCCTGGGATATACCAGCTGGTCTGTCAGCCTGACCCACTCGAATGAGATGGCGGGGGCGGTGGTGGTAGCTGCGGGAGAAAGTTAAATTTGTTAAAAATTATTGTCAGGAGAGACCGTTTATCCATTTTCAAATCAGCCCCAAGGAGTGATCAATGAGCAGACCAAACCTACTGGATGCTATCCGAATTGTCAAAGAGAATGAAAGATTGGCTTCAGATTCCTATGCAGAAGCTGCCAAAATAATCAACAATCCAATTGGTAAAAAGATCTTCGAAGAGCTGGCAGCCTTTGAACAGTATCATTTCGAACAATTAACCGACTTAGAGGCATCTCTGGAAAAAACCGGGCAAACAATCGATTATCAGGGGAGAGATTTCCCCACTCCTCCCGTATTTGAAATAATAGCCTCCCAGGAACCGAACATGAAGAGTGTCATCACAATCATATCGGAAGCAATGGAACTTGAGAAAGAGGCGGAACAGACCTATGCCAAACTGGCGCTGCGAGCACAAGACTCCCAGGGCTACGGAATGTTCCGGAGATTATCTTCAGAAGAGAACCTGCACTGGCGGATACTTCAAGATGCTTATTGGACACTGACGAATCTGGGCACCTGGACCTGGATCAAGCCCTGAGGTTTTTTTCAGAATGCTGGCAGGTTCATAAATGAAAAGAAATCAATTAATATACAGAAATATGTAGGGGCAGCGAGGTGCGGCGCCCTTTTGGGTAGACTCAAATATATAGAAATCTTACTGTTTCAGGGGCAGAGCAACTGACTTTTATGAGTCAGGGGGTTGTCTATTGTGTCCACAGAACAGGACCAAAAACGTCCATTATTTCTACTCGGCGGGAGAGATTTAGTCCATAGAACCTATTATTCCTATAAGTTCCATCCCATTTTCACCCAGTCTGCACCCGAAAATTGTGTTTTCAACCCAAAAAGCTGACTCGATTATCAGTCGATCATTGAAAGATCAATCATCGTTCTTCTTTCGCGCTGATGTTAATCCAGTATAGCTCCAGATCCGACTGGCTCTGGGCTTCTTGTCGTCCCGGACTTTCAGAGCCCGTCCCAATAGTTTCACAAGAATGGTCTTACAATGTTCAGATTGCTTATGAAAATCCTTTATAATTATTCTTAAGCAGTTAATTTACTAATAAGGGGGAAAAGGAAAGATCAGTTAATCATTGCTCTCCCCATTACGCAACTGTAGAAACGCGGTGAAACACTTTGGAGCTCTTGATGAGTAAAAAAAATAAATTAAAGGCGGAACTCATTCTTGAAGTGGCTCAATTGCAGGAGAGGGTAAGAGAACTTGAATCCGGAACATGCGAATCTATCGGACAAGATATCATCGAATATTCCCCCGATCATATTTTCACTCTCGATCTTGATCTTAAAATCCAATTTGTAAATCATCCTCCACCCGGTCTTAAAACCGAAGAACTAGTTGGTACACCAATCTTCAGGATTTTGGCGAAAGAAAAACAAGCTGAAATCAAAGCCATCCTGACGAGAGTAATAAAAACGAAAAAGCCTGCCCTCAACGAGACAGAATATCACCTGCCGGATGGTGGTTTGATCTATTACGAAACTCATACTTTTCCGAGAATGTCCCCCGGGAAGGTATTCGGTCTAATAGTAATTTTGTGTGATATCACCGAACGCAAACAAACAGAATTAGCTTTATCAAAAACCTTCCATCTTTCACAATATATTCTCAATACCATACAAACGATCATCTTGGTGTTGGACCCTGATGGCAAAATCATCCGTATTAATCCTTACCTGGAAAAAATCTCGGGCTATCCTTCAAACGAGGTGGAAGGAAAGGACTGGTTCTCGACTTTCCTTCCCAAAAGAGATCAAGAAAAGACCAGGGCTTTATTTCAATACGCACTACATAATACACCTACAAAAGGTAATATCAATCCGATAATATGCAAAGATGGAAAAGAAATATATATTGAATGGTACGACCGAACTATGATGGACGAAGATGGCAAGATCATCGGCTTATTATCAACTGGACAGGACATTTCAGCGCGATTAGATTCAGATCTCGAGCTGCAAAACAGTGAGGCGCGCTTCCGGGCAATCTTCGAACAAGCGGCGATCGGGGCCGCTCTGCTGGAAACCAAGACTGGCCGCTATATCCAGATCAATCAAAAATACTGTGATCTGCTCGGTTACACCCTCGAGGAAATGCTGACTAAAACCTTTCAGGATGTTACCTTTCCGGATGATGTCCAGGAAAATGAGGACTACAATGCTCTCCTGATGGCCGGAAAAATCCCCCAATTTTCTATTGAAAAACGTTATATTCGCAAGAATGGAAGCACCATGTGGGGATCCTTGACCGCTTCACCGATCTGGAGTCCAGGAGAGAAACCAAATACTTATTTCCATATTGCTATCCTGGAAGATATAACCGAACAAAAGCAGGAAAAAGAAATTTTGCGGACTCTCCTGCAGATTTCGCAAGCCGCTGACCAGGCTGAAAGTCTGGCTGATCTTTTTCAAAATTTCCACCAGATCATCAAAAAGGTCATGCCTGCTGAAAACCTCTATATCGCCTTATATGATCAAAAGCAGGATTTGCTCACTTTCCCATATTATATCGACGAAAAAGATGCCCCACTTCCCCCTAAAAAGCCAGGGAAAGGTTTAACAGAATATGTCCTTCGCCTGGGAAAACCCCTATTCTGCGATCAAACCCTTTTTGAAGAATTAATTCAGCGCGGCGAGATCGAGCTGATAGGAACAAATTCAGCTATCTGGTTGGGGGTTCCCTTGATTACGTCAGAAGGGGTGATAGGTATCATGGCCCTCCAGGACTATCAAAATACAGGGGTTTATTCCCGAGTCGATCTGCAATTTTTGGAATTAATTTCATTTCAAGCGGCCGAGGCGATTGTGCGGTTACAAAACGAACTCACCATCAGAAAATCTGAAATTGATTTAAGGAAGGCCCAGGAATATGCCCATTTAGGCAGTTGGACCTGGGATATCAAAAACGATCAGCAAAGCTGGTCTGATGAGATGTACAACATCTTTGGCATCAGCAAAACTGATTTTTCGGGAAATCTCTCTGAAGTAATAAATAAGTCCATTCACCCGGATGTCTGGGAGCAACTTAATCAATCAAACCTATCAATTATTCATGAAGGAAAAACGAGTCCACTTGAATACCAGATCCGCCTGCCTGATGGTTCCATTCGGGTTGTTAGGCAAGAGGCTGGAGACTGGGAATTTGATCAGCAGGGAAACCTTTCTATGCTGAAGGGTTATATTATGGACATCACCAATCGCAAACGGGCGGAGGAAGAGCTGCAAAGTCTGGCAAAATTCCCATCTGAAGATCCCTCACCGGTCCTGCGCATTGCCCAAGACGACACCTTGCTGTACATTAATTCAGCAGGGATAACTCTCCTGCCGAAGCTGCATCTTAAAGTTGGTCAAATTGTCCCCCCCCAACTGCAAGAACCTGTGTCCCGTTCCCTGGATCATAACCAAGTGGATACTTTTTCTCTTGAACATGGAAAAAAACAATATAAATTCACGATAACACCCATAGCTGACGGGGGATATGCGAATCTTTACGGAGTGGATGTCACGGATTTAGATAACACTATTAAAAATCTTGAGCAATCCCAGCAGAATCTGCGCTCATTAACAGCTTATTGGCAGAATTCAATCGAAGCTGAACGGACCCAGATATCCCGCGAGATCCACGATGAATTCGGCCAACACTTAACCGCCCTCAAAATGGACCTGGCCTGGTTAGCTAAACGAATGCCAGAAGCTGATGAAAAGGTCGAACGTATTCACGACATGAACATGCTGATCGATAAAAGTATCAAAATCGTGCGGCGGATCGCTACGGATCTACGCCCTAATCTAATTGACGATCTGGGACTGATAGCTACCCTGAAATGGCAAGCATCCGAATTCTCCCAGCGCACCAACATTTCCTGCGAACTCAATTTGCCAGAACAGGATCCGGGGCTAGACCCAGCCTTAAATACAACCCTGTTCCGGATTTTTCAGGAAACCTTAACTAATGTTGCCCGCCACGCAGAGGCTACCAGCGTTAATATATCTTTAAAAATAAAAGACCAAACTTTGATCCTGACCTTTCGTGATAATGGGCGTGGCATCACGAAGGATAAACTTGATCTCACGCGGTCGCTCGGTTTGCTGGGAATGCGTGAGCGCGCTATCCAATGGGGTGGCGAAACCACTTTTCATGGTGAGGAAGGAAAAGGCACAACAGTGACCGTTCGCATTCCACTCCCGCCCGAATCCAATAATGGAGGTAAACCATGAATCTATTAATTGCCGATGATCATGAGATTGTGCGCCGCGGGGTACGCGAAATATTGGAAGAAGCTCCTCTCGACCTAACCCTGGACGAAGTCAATTCCGCCGAGGAGGCATTAAAAGCCATTCGGGAAAATCCCTACGATATTGTCCTGCTCGACATCTCCTTTCCTGACGGCAGCGGATTAGATGTTCTCTGCCAGATCCGCACCCAATCTCCCCAGACGCAGGTTTTATTGCTCAGCATGTATCCCGAAGAACTATATGCAAGGCGGGCACTGCAATTGGGTGCATCCGGTTACCTGACCAAAGACAGCGCTCCCAATGAACTGGTGGCTGCCATCCAAAAAGTTGCTGTGGGAGGCAAATACATCACCCAATCCCTGGCTGAACGTCTGGTAAACGAGATAGGACAGACAGTTAATCAATCTCCTCACGAAACACTTTCAAACCGAGAATTCCAAGTTCTCACCCGCCTGGGTGCTGGACGATCGATTCAAAATATTGCTGAAGAACTCTCTCTCAGCCCCAAAACGGTCAGCACCTACCGCTCTCGCCTGATGCGGAAATTAAATCTTAAGACTCTGGCAGAGGTCATCCATTATGTGATCAATAATCAGTTGGATATTTAGGTCCAACATATATCACCAGTAAATTAAACAGCTATAGAAAATCAATCTCCCTAAATAAAGAAGAGGGAGTCGTGTTGCCAGGGCAAACCTGGCGTTCAGCGCAAGAACCCTTCCCAGGTCCCGTGGAAAATATCGATCCAGGGGATTTTTTTTTGTAAGTAAACGACTACATAACATTCCGCTTTTGGACGACATACAAACTTACTGCAGGCACCTATACTTAAATTCCACTTTGGCCCGGTTAAATTGCAGGTTGCCGCAGGCTGAGAGATATTTCTACAATGACTGAGTGTCCACTTCAAGGAGAAAATTTACTGTGTTATCTGTTTACATTGCCGATGATTCCTTAATGCTAAGGAGTAAATTGCAGGATGCCCTCGAAGAAAACGATGCTGTCAGTGTTGTTGGTACATCAGGTGATGCAGGACAAGCCATAACGGAAATCCGTAAACTGGATCCTCAGGTAGTTATCATTGATATCCGAATGCCGGGAGGAGGAGGTTTGCCTGTTCTTCAGGACCTTAAAGAGCAAAACCCGGATCGGATCGCCATTATTCTGACCTCCTTCCCATATCCCCAGTATCGGGAGACCTACCTGGCAGCCGGGGCGGACTTCATATTTGATAAGACCAAGGATATTCCCATACTGATCAATTTGGTGTTTGATCTGGCTTTTAAAAATGATGGAACCGGAGATTCTCGTGTTAACTAATAACAAGGCAACTGACCTGACACAGGTTTTTGTTTTCCCTTTTGAAGAATCTGGCAATGCTTTATACCTTTCATCAATAGAGAGAATCATCGAGCTGTGGAAGTGACTCCATTGCTAATAAATTCAACCTTAGTGCTGGGAGTGATTAACCTGATGGGACTAATCATCCCGGCGGTCATCATCAGTTCTTTTAATGAAGAAAAAATGTCATCAAAATTTACCAATTTGGCTTAAACAATTACACCAAGAAGTCAGTAGATTTTGAAATATTTTCGGATAATTTTATAAAGCTGAGATATTACGGACTTCTGCTCAACATCTTGCCACCTGCATTGTCATACCAGGTTTAGAATTTATTCGTTAAGGATTTAATGTGTCTGTAAAAAAACAGGGTCCAAAAAAGAATAGTGAACCACTCACGGTATTAATCCTTGAGGATCAGAAAATCGATGCTGACCGCCTAATTCACGAGCTGGAGGTTGCGGGTTATGACCCAACCTGGCAGCGGGTGGAGACCGAAAGTGATTTCAGGCAACACCTCGACCCTTCACTCGATATTATCATCGCCGATTGCAATCTTCCCAAATTCACCGCTCTCAAGGCCATCGACATCGTCATTGAAGCTGACCTGGATATCCCTGTCATCGTTGTAACGAGCACAATCGAAGAAAC
Source organism: uncultured Anaerolineales bacterium (assembly GCA_964627755.1). Classification (GTDB taxonomy): domain Bacteria; phylum Chloroflexota; class Anaerolineae; order Anaerolineales; family UBA11858; genus B10-G9. Next base: position 12,861 of record CAZVIH010000019.1, on the reverse strand, counting down.
TGCGCTCGAATGTATAAAGCGGGGAGCTGAAGACTATCTGCTCAAAGATAGATTGGCACAGTTGGGATCCTCTGTTGAAAAAGCGCTGAAAGAGAGAATTGTCCTCCAAGATAAAAAAAATGCCCTCGAAGCATTGCGAGCAAGTGAGCAGCGCTATCGGGGAATTACTGAGAATGCACTTGTAGGAATATCCATTGCAGACCTTGATGGGATTATTACTTACTCAAACCCAGCCCTGGAAGAAATGCTCGGATACTCATCTCAAGAGCTGCTGGGGATGTCGTTCAACCAAATCATAGAACCTGAAGAATTTACGACGGTTAGAAATCAGATAAACAGTCAAAAACAAGGCTTCAGCAAGCAGTATGAGACCATTATGAAGTGCAAGGATGGCAAAACACTCACCGCCATCGTCTCTGACAGCCCACTAACCTCCAAAGAGGGTGAATACAAAGGGTCTCAAGCAGTGATCACAAATATCACCGAGCGAGCGCAGACAGAGGAAAAGTTCAGGATTATATTCGAGTCCGCTCCTGACCCCTATTACCTCTCCGATCTGAAGGGAAAATTTGTGGACGGAAACGAAGCGGCCGAAAGAATTTTGGGCTACAAAAGAGACGAATTGATAGGGAGTAGCTTTCTGAGTCTCAATCTTCTCCCCAAGAACCAGATTCCGAAGGCATCCTCTCTTCTTCTAAGAAATGTTCTGGGTAAACAAACTGGACCTGATGAATTCACATCAATCAATAAAGATGGCAGCGAGGTTGAGGTGGAGATCACCACACATCCAGTCGTTATTGATGGCAAGCCGCTAATACTGGGAATCGCCAGGGACATCACAAAGCGCATACGAGAGAAGGAGGTTCAGCGCCAGAGTGACGAACGCTATCGCATCGTAGTGGAACATTCTCAAAATGGAATCCTTATTGTGGGCGAAGATTCCAAATTCGAATATGTTAATGACTCCCTATGTCAATTTCTTGGACGAAGTCGAAAAGAAATCATCGGTCATGATTTTACGGAATTTTTGGACGAGGAAAGCAAAAAGCTCGTAAAAGATCGATACCTGAGGCGCCAGGGTGGAGAAGATATTCCCGCCCGCTATGAGTTCAACATCCTGAGAAAAGATGGTGAGCCAAGGAGGGTGGAGATCAGCTCTGCTGTTGTGAATGATCCCATGGGCAAGGTTATTACGATTGCCCAAATCATGGACATAACTGAGAGCGTACAAGCAAATAAAAAAATTCTCCATCTCAATCTTGTTCTTCACAAGCTGCGCAAAGTTAACCAGCTCATTATTGGAGAAAAAAACAGCAGTCAGCTCATACAAAAAGTGTGTGATATATTGACCGAAAACCGCGGATATCACAATGCCTGGATCGTACTATTTAATGAAGAAGGAAAATATCAAATATCTGCCGAGTCCGGATTAGAGAAATTCTTTACTCCATTGAATAAAATGCTGAAAAAAGGGATGCTGCCGGAATGTGGGACAAGGGCTCTAAGGAATGGTGGTTTGGTCATTTTTGAAGAGATCGATAAATCTTGCGAAGATTGCCCCCTTTCCACCTGTCATGCAGGGATGAGCGGCTTCTCGATCCGCCTTGCTTATGGCAATAAAATTTATGGAATGCTCACAGTGTCGGTTCCCGGATATGTTATGGAACTCGAAGAAGAGAAAGGTCTATTTCAAGAAATTGCAGGAAATATTGGTTTCGCGCTGAACAATATCGAAACCGAGAAAAAGGAAGCAGAGTCTCAAAAGGCATTAATTGAAGCTAATAACATCATTAACCGCAGCTCAATGGTAGCATTCTTGTGGAAAAACGAAAAAGGATGGCCCATTGAGTATGTATCGGAGAATGTAGAAAATATATTTGGATACACCAGGCAGGAATTCCTTGATAGAAAAATCTTGTATTCTGATCTCATTCACAATGATGATCTAAAAAGAGTTGCAGGAGAAGTGGAAAGTTTCAGTAAAAAGATAGGGCAGCAAACAATAGTCCATAAACCTTACAGAATTGTTGCAAAAAACGGAAACACAAAATGGATTAGTGATGCAACTTATATACGACGGGATACCCGGGGAATTATCACCCATTACGAAGGAATTATCAGCGACATCACCGCCCAGGTCCAGGCGGAGAACGAGAAAACCAGCAGTCAGAACCTGTTATTAACTCTTAACCGGGCAGCTCCGCTCATACAGCAAGCCAATTGTGCTGATGAAATCTACCAGGCGATTGGGGACCCGGCGCATGAGATGGGGTTTGATGTGACTGTATTTACCCTCACGAATGACAAGAAAAAGCTGTCTCCGACTTATTACAGCTTGACTGAGCTGGCGCAAAAAGTGGAAAAAATAACCGGTCTATCGGAGGCTTCTTACCAATTTCCCCTGGTGCCGGGAGGTTTTTATGACAAGATCCTTGTCGGGAAGCAGGCAGTGTTCAGTCAATTTGAATATGACTATATGTTTGAGGCTCTGCCGAAGGTGCCGCGTCCGGCTATCAAAATGATAATGGATTTGTTTGGTACGCAGCAATCCATTATTGCGCCACTGATTGTCCAGGGCGAGGATTTTGGTTTATTGTCGTTCTCTGGGCCGGAATTGACCAGGTTAGATAAACCAGCCATCATAAACTTAGTAAACCAGGCTTCCCGCGCCCTCGAGAAGATACGTATTTTTTCTGAGACCAAGGAATTGGCCACGTTCAACAAATGGATCGTGCAAAATATGACCGAAGGCATCATCATTGAGGACACTGATGGGGTCTTTACCTTTGTCAATCCTGCTGCAGAGAGGTTGTTGGGTTACACAAATGGAGAGTTGGTTGGAAAACATTGGAAAATAATTATCCCTCCCGATCAACATCCTCTCATCCTGGCCCAAAACAAAAAAAGTTCACAAGGAGAATCAACCCGATATGAGATTGATCTGATTAACCAAGAAGGCCGGCGGATTTCTGTTCTCTCAAGCAGTTCACCCCTCACAGATGAACAAAGCCATTTTACCGGAACGCTTGTGGTCTTTACCGACATTACCGAGCGTAAAAACGGAGCCAGAGAAATCCAGCAGCATGTCAAGCGCCTGGACGCTTTGCGGAAGATTGATAAAACCATCATGGGCAGTTTTAATTTAGATGTTTCTCTGAACATCATCCTGGAGCAAGTACTGGCCCAACTGGAAGTAGATGCAGCGTTAGTTCTTCTCTACCAGGCTAACCTCCAGACCTTGCAGTTCGCTCAAGCCCGCGGCTTCCTGACCGATGCCCTTCAGAATACCAATCTGCGATTGGGAGTAGGAAGTGCCGGAAAGATCGGTTTAGATAGAGAAATTGTCTTTATCCCCGATCTGAATCAGGCTGATAGTAAAATCTATCAATCAGCTCAATTCAACAAAGAAGGGTTTGTAGCCTATTATGGCGTCCCCCTGACTGCCAAGGGAAATTTAGTCGGTGTCCTGGAAATCTTCCATCGTTCTCCTCTTGGTCATGAGGATGGGTGGGTGAATTTCCTGGAGATGCTGGCCGGCCAGATAGCTATCGCGATTGATAACTCCACCCTGTTTACTAATCTGCAGAGCTCTAATGTAAATTTGAAGCAGGCTTATGACGCTACCATTGAAGGATGGGCTCGTGCACTGGAGCTGAAGGACATAGAAACTGAAGGCCACAGCCGCCGGGTGGTTAAATTAACCATGGATCTGGCAAGGATGATGGGGATTTCAGGGGAAAAACTTATCCACATCCGAAGGGGCGCGCTGCTGCACGATATTGGCAAAATGGGTATCCCTGATGCCATTTTACAGAAACCTGGCAAGCTCAGCGATGAAGAATGGCAGGTCATGCACCAGCATCCAGTCTATACCCTGGATTGGCTCTACCCAATCGAATACCTGCGGCCTGCCCTGGAAATTCCCTACTCCCACCATGAGAGGTGGGATGGCACTGGTTACCCGCAAGGGATCAAGGGAGAACTAATCCCTCTTGCGGCCCGAATCTTCGCCGTCGTGGATGTCTGGGATGCACTGATCTCAGATCGTCCCTACCGTAAAGCCTGGTCCAAGGATAAGGCACTGGCGCATATTAAAGAAGAATCAGGTAAACATTTTGATCCCCAGGTTGTGGAAGTGTTTTTGAAACAAATCAACAATCAGGGATGATTTAGAGGAAGAAGAGCAATGAATCCAAGATCTGCTGGGTGGGAATTACCATACGGACCGGATTGCTCACCATTATTATGGTTCAAACACCAAATGACAGGAAACACAGGACGAGGGATCAATCGATCAGTAAGTGAGACCATTCTAAAAGCGCTGAGAAAAGAGGCAGAGTAGAGGTTGTTGATGATTGGTTATTCCAAGAGCCTATTACAGGATTTCATGATTGAAGAAATTGAATAACGGAATACAGGAGCTAAAAATGCCCACCCGACTCGATAGAAAAGGAAAGTTCTATACGGAAAAGGTGACGAAAGGCAAAATTCGCGTCACCATCCAAACGGTTACTAATCTGCTGCAGGGGTACGTTCACATCAGACCGGACCAACGATTGAAGGATGGACTCAATGATGATCCACAATTTATTGCTGTCACAGATGGTAAAGTGCTGAATAGTGAAGCACAAGAACTTTATCGGTTTGATTTCCTGGCGCTCAATATCGACCAGATCGTGTGGATTTTGCCTGAAGAAAATCACGAATCTGAGAAAGGGGCAGAGAGCACGTTATGACACAGCAAGAAGCCCTCAAGTCCAATCGTTTCACCAACCAGGAGCTAAAGAAAATACGCCAGCACCTGATAACCAATCTGGAAGGAAAGTTTAATGTCTCCCAAAACAAGTTGCCTATTACAGACGAGGTGATTGAAGAGTCCCTGGAAGAGGTTTATCAAGAATCAAAGTTGAACCTGGATATAGACCTCAAAGATTCGATATTTCGTGAGGTATTGGACGAAGTACAGGGGTTTGGCCCGATCCAATCTTTACTGAACGATCCCACAATAACGGAAGTGATGGTCAACGGGCCAAAACAGATCTATATAGAACGCGGCGGCAAGCTGGAGAAAACAGATCTCACTTTTGATGATGACGACCATGTCATCAAGATCATTGAAAAAATCGTGGCCCCTTTGGGTAGGAGGATTGGCAAAGACAACCCCACAGTGGATGCTCGACTTCCTGATGGATCGCGGGTTAATGCTGTTGTTCCTCCGGTGGCCATTGACGGCCCCTCGATCACCATTCGCAAGTTCGCCGAGGAAAGATTAACCATCACTGACCTGATTGAATTCGGGTCGATCACCAAGACGGCGGCAAATTTTATGGAAATGTGTGTCCTGGGCCATTTGAATGTGATCATCTCGGGAGGGACCGGATCTGGAAAAACAACCTTGTTAAATATTCTATCCAGCTTTATTCCCATAACCGAAAGGATTGTGACGATAGAGGATTCTGCCGAACTGCAGCTGCACCAGGACCATGTGGTCCGTTTGGAGACCCAAACCCCAGATATCAATAAAGAGAATGAAGTTACCATTCGAGACCTGGTCCGTAATTCTCTGCGCATGCGACCTGATCGAATTGTAGTCGGTGAAGTACGTGGAGGGGAGACAATCGATATGCTTCAGGCTATGAATACTGGTCATGATGGGTCCCTGACCACACTGCATGCCAATACGCCCCGGGATGCCTTATCTCGACTGGAAACCATGGCTATGATGTCGGGTATGGACCTTCCAGTCCGTGTGATCCGGGAACAAATTGCCTCTGCCGTTGATATCATTGTCCAGCAATCCCGATTCCCTGATGGTACCAGGAAGCTAACCTACATCACGGAAGTGTCTGGGATGGAAGGAGATACGATCGTAATGACGGATGTCTTTAAATTCAAGCAGAAAGGATCTGAAGAAGGAAAGGTCCTGGGTGGGTTAGAACCAACCGGTATTCTTCCCTTATTTGCGGAACGCTTAAAAAGAGAGGGATTTGACTTAGGGCAGGCATTGTTTGGTGCAGTTGAATAATCTAAAAGGCCATGAAATCGGATCATATATTCTGCTGAAAAGTGGAAAAAATGATCGGGAAAATTGAAGAAATTCGAGGTGTAATCATGTCAAGAAGATATCAAACCCAATGTCCTGAAGAACGACGCTTGACTAGCATACTTTTTGGAGATATTTTAGGTTTTTCCGGGCTAGCGGATAAGTTAGATTTCGAAATAGTAAGTGATTTTGTTAAAGAAATCTGGTTAAGACTGGATCCGGTAATTTTGGAATCGGACGGTTATATAGATAAACATATCGGAGATGGATTTATGGTTGTATGGGGTGCTCCAAAGGCCCACGAAGACGACGCTGAGCGGGCTGTTTCCACCGGGATTGCCATTTTGCGGGCTTTCAAAGAATATAAAAAAGAATCTGGTTGCCCAGAAATTAAGGACTTACAGCTTAGGATCGGAATCGATACTGGTCAGGTTCTGGCAGGGTATATTGGAACGACCAAAGAGTACACGATGATGGGGAGGGTAGTCAATTTAGCCAAACGCCTCGAAGAAGCAGCGAAACCCGGAACACTGCTGATCAGTGAATCAACATATCAATTTGTCAGGGGTGCCTACAAGGCAATTCGTTTATATGACTTAAAATTAAGAGGTTTTCAAGACCCAGTTAGTGCTTACCATGTAATTAAACCTATGAAGCTGCCAAGTAAACTGCGCTATCGAAGTTTAGGCGGTCTGGATACTCACCTGGTAGGTAAAAAATTGGAATATGAAAAGATCATTTCCCTTTTCCAGAGAGCTCATTTCCGGAAGGATCCTACCTTGGTACTTGTCATTGGTGAAGCCGGGTTGGGAAAATCCCGCCTGATGATGGAAGCACTAACGCATATAGAAGGGAATTATCCCCAGGTTCGGATCATGTCGAGCAGGGCATTGGAACAAACGAAACAGATTTCATATAATATCTGGAAAGAATTTTGGTCCAATCTTTTTGATGTCAGAATTGATGAGAAGGCAAATATTGCCAGTAAAAAAACCCTCGCTGGAACACTTACATTATGTGGAACTTTGCCCAGGGATGAGATAACTCGAGATTTAATAAGTTTTATCGGAAGAGAGGCCGGCATTAACAAGGATGTTTCCAGGTATCTTAATCCCATTTCAAATAATTCTGAAATACATGACCAGCGAATATTCGAGCTTCACAGAGAGTTATTTTCAAGGGCAAATCTCCAGGGACCAATTATCCTGGAACTGAACGATTTACACTGGGCAGATATATCCAGCATTAATTTGCTGCTTAAATTGATTGATTCAAGCGCTATGGACGTTCCTCATTTCATCCTGGCAAGTGCTCGCCCCTCGATCCGACAGGATTACCCTTCTCTGTTAGATCAAGCGGAAATTATTAATTTAAACCCCCTCCCGGTTGATATAAATCTGGTCCGGGAGGCGTACCCCGCCTTAAATTCCGCTCCAAGCTCTCTGCTGGAGGACCTGGCAAATCGTGCAGAGGGAAACCCTTATTATCTGGAGGAGTTGGTAAAAAATCTGTTTTGTACGGAGAAAAGACACATCGAAGATCTGAATGAAATCCCGAATCCACCCCCCTCGCTGCAAATGCTCCTACAAGCCCGTTTGGGAGCCTTATCACCCGAAGCCAGGGCAACAGCCTTATTCGCCTCGGTAATCGGAAGGGTCTTTTGGAAGGGTGCCATTTTGGCTTTGTTCAGAGGATCGACAGGCGTAACTAGTATATTTGATGTCTCAAGAATTAATATAGTTAATAAGGTGAAGCAGTCCTTAGAGGAACTAACTAGAAAAGAAATCTCTTTCCCCCGAGTAGGCAGCACTTTTTCCGGAGAAAAAGAATATATTTTTAAACAATCCATGCTCAGGGAAGTAGCTTACAACCTTCTTCCAAAAAAACATGCCGCTCAGTGTCATCAAATTATTGCTGACTGGTTATCACAAAAAATCGGTAAGGAACATATAGTGACGATTGCTAACCATTACCAGCAAGCAGGAAATCTTAAGCAGGCAAAAAAGTATCTTCTCAAAGCAGCAGAATATGCCGCTTCAGTTGGGAATATAAATATCATGACAGCCTATCAAGATCAAGCAAATTCATTCATGTTAGCGAATATTTAATACACTTAGTCCCCCGCCTTAGGTGGGAATGAATGTTCGCACGATGATGAAATTTGTATATCAAACATAATCTGCAGGAGGAACCGATGGAAAAGGATAAGAAGCTAAACTTGATGCGATTTTGGATCTTTGGGGTTTTCATCATCGTAGTTGCCGCAGCCACGATTTATGTTGGCAGTATATTAGGCACGGGAACAGCAATCTTCCGCGATCTGAGGTATTGGATCGCGATTGGTATCGCTGCGCTGCTGTGTGGTGCCTCGTTCTTCGGATATAAAACTTACCTGAATCGTAAATAACAACTTGTTTTTCCCTTTAATCAAGCATGGGTACTATTTACTACCTGATCCGGGTCCATTCCAATCCACAGTTTGGACCACCATTCAATAAGAATTGCTGGTTTAATCGATAATAAAGGAGACAAACCAATCATATTCTTATGAAAACGCATCTGGGAAGGAATCTTATGAACAGATCAGTTAAACAGGGCAGTTGCACAATCTGCGGCCAACATCAAAAAGAATTCGAGTCTATCCACGGTGCTTTAATATGTAAATCCTGTCTCGAATCCCCTCAAACTGCCCGCCTTAAACCTCTCCAAAGATATGGGATACTGGTTTGTGAAACAGGGGGCACTTACATCAAACCTTTTTGGTTAAAAGCCCATGGGAAGATAACCAAGATTTCAGACAATAAAGTGGAAGCGGTTTTCACAAGGAAAGGGTTCGGCCTGCCAGGCAAGGAGAATTCCCTCCTTGAACTTCATGTAGAACCCGAGGAGTTTAATTCTAAAGTTCGGATTGAAACCACAACAAACGAAATAACCAAGCGCTTGTTAAAAGACCCAATTGTAATGGATATCCTTACCTTCATCACAATTCACGGCGGTCGTGTTGTAATTGATGGTAATAAACTGAACGTGAATATGAGGGAGTTGTTTTCCTTGAACCCTCAGCTGGCCTATCCACTTCGCACCAGCAGCGAGTGGGGTGTCGGAATCCTGTTCTCCCGGCTGGCATTGTTCTCACAAAACCCAGATTCCTGAGCGTGCGCAGGAGGACTAAAATCCTTTTCTAACAATTACTAGCAATGAATTTAGCATTCTAATACTATCAAGACACAAGGAGAGATATCTGGTTTTCAACCACAAGTATCAGAGACGATTATAGTTCTTACTATACAATTTCAGCCGGTTGGACAACATAAGGAGCGGTCAAATAATCAGGGCCTGTAAAGACAGCCTCCATCATATTCCAAATGATATCCTTCCACGGCTTTGTTCCACAAAGATTGTGTGGAGGGTTTGCGCCGCATCAAGCCTTAACCGTTGTGCGACGATATTGAGGAGTAACAACCCTCTCCAAGCATAGCGACCTTTTGTCCAATCGCTTTATCCGAAGGTATCAAAATGACACCAATTGCTCTTGATATACGAACCTTGAGTTTTATTCCGATGAGCATAGTGCTACTTTTTGCTATTGGGCTTTTTTTATTTGGACTTGTCCAAAAGAAATTCAAGGGTTTTTCATTATTGGCGTCTTCCAACGCCTGCATACCGAGGCAGCGTTTGAGGGCATCGGCGTCGGGCTGGCGATCGTTCAGCGCATCATCCAGCGCCAGGGCAGAAAAGTGTGGGTGGAGGCGGAAGTGAACAAAGTCGCCACATTTTACTTTCAGTAGGAGAAAACCAGAGAAATGTAGAACAATCAGGAAAAATGAATATTATGGTCGAGGGCTAATCCAAGTGCTACTGACTTCCCCCCAAAAAACTACTTAATACACGTAAATTAAGAACGGTTTCCCATGCTTTTGTTACCTTTTTTCTTTTCTTGATACATATCCTGATCTGCTTTTTTTAACATACTCATTAAATCTTGCCCATCCTCCGCTGTTCGTGCGCCAAAAGAGATGCTTAGCTGGAAATCATCTTTGCCTTTATTGTCTTTCTTGATATTGGATTTTATTCTACCCAGCACCTTTTTAGTTGTTTCGGCATCGGTATCTGGCAGAAGTGCCGCAAATTCATCTCCTCCAATGCGGGCAACCACATCATCAGCCCGGAAAGATTCGGCCAGTACATTGGCAGCTCGCTGCAGCAATAAATCGCCTTTTGCATGTCCGTAGGTGTCGTTAACATTTTTCAAACCATTTACATCAGCCATCACTACACTTACAGGAAAATGTCTTCCAGCCTGTAATCGTTTTAGCTCTGCATCGAAGAAAGCTCGATTATACAAACCAGTCAGTGAATCGTGTGTGCTCGTACGGGTAAGTTCCAATTGCAATTGCTTGCGATCGGTAATGTCTTGTTGAACACTCACAAAAACATCCCCGTGTTTAGTATGGTTAAACATGGAAATTGAAGCATGAGTCCAGAAAATACTGCCGTCTTTTTTGACATTCTGAATTTCACCTTCCCAGACATTGTTGATTGCTAATAATCTATTGATCTCTTCGGCTTGATCATCATACTCTTCGTTCTCCGGTGAATTCAGGATTGAGCAATGTTTTCCAATCAATTCGTTTGGAGAATAGCCAAATAGCTCATCAAATTGGGTGTTTGTAAAAACAATACTTCCATCATCCACTTTGTAAAGTAAAATACCATCGATGATATTTGTGAGTATTTGACTATCCAGGTTTAGTTTTTCCTCTATTTCTTTGCGCTTAGTAATATCACGAATGATCCCCGTGAAAAAAACTCCCTCGCTTGTCTTCCATTTCGCCAGAGATAGTTCGATGGGAAAATCCAGGTCGTTTTTCTTTTTCCCAATTACTTCCACAACCTTGCCAATAATTCGTGTTTTTCCTGTATTCACAACCCGGCTTATCCCCTCCAGGTGCGATTTTTGGAAATCACCAGGCATAAGCTGAGTGATCGATTTACCAATCATCTCTTTGGCTGTCCATCCGAACATTTTTTCAGCTGTATTATTCAAGAAGACAGCATTACCATTACTATCAATGATTATGATTCCATCACTAGCTGATTGAGCCAAGACGTGGAAACGTTCTTCACTTGCCATTAGTATCTCTTGTTGTGATTTTCTCTCGGTGATATCTTCATAAATCACCACGATTTCATCAGAGGGCAATTTATATATAAAATTCGTCCGCCAGCCAGAAATACGCTCGTCTTTGTACTGTGTTACCTGGTGATGCTCCGCTTTTCCACTTCTCCAAACCCGCTGCATGGTATCCAGTAATTTCATTTCTTTAATTCCAGGAAATACTTCGGTGACTTTTCGATCCAAGACATCCGCTCTGGAAATATCGTCAATTTTCTGTCCTGCAATGTTGAGGTCCCTTAATATAAAGTCAAGACCATTATCAACAGCTTGATACAACGCTACACCACTATTGATGTTGTTAAAAAGCTCCCGATAGCGTTTTTCATTCGCCACTAAATTCCCTTCCGCTGTTTCGAGTTTGGCGATTGCCTTATCTCGTTCCGAGATTAAACTATTTAAGTCCTGATTGGTTATCTCCAACAGTTTTAGATTTTCATCCAATTTTTTAAATATGAGTTGATAGGGTTTTGTCAATCCAGTCTCAATGATGGCCCGATAGACAAGAAAAAATGCTAATAATTTAAAGATATGTCCGATGAAATTAGAAATGCCGTAAACGCTGACATAAAAAGTGAAGGCTATTTCCCCGCCGATCATCAGCAGGATGGAATATAGAATCCAATTAAAAACTTTGCTGTCAAACGCTTTCCTATACCTGAATAAATTTACGGCTGCGCTAAAAAATATAAAAGAAATGACATATTCGCTTATTATTTTAAAACCCGTCAGACCGCATCCTTCAACATAACAATCAGGAAAAATAGTTAGAAAAATACTGGCCAGCAGAAAAGCAGTGATGAGAAAATACCCAGAAAAAATCCAGTAAGGGTTCAATTTCCGATTCATGAAAAAGGGCGCAATCAAGAATGTGATACCTTGTAAATACCGGGCTGCTATCCAAAGCTGGGTTGGGAGATTGGAATCATATCCCGGAATTATATTCATACCTTTATAAGTCAGGGTATGAACAAGGTCTATACCGCTTACGAATAAGAAAGAAATTCCTATAATTACATAGAATTTATTGTCGTTGTATTGTCGTGAATTCCAGGCGATAACAAAAACGCCAAAACCTACTAGAATTGTGAATAACTCAATGATTGTATGAAAAAGTATATAGTTGTAAAAACTGGCATAAACAAAAGCAGAAAGCGTAATAATTACCCCCAAAACAAGCAGGATGTTCTGCTTCTTAAGGATGTTCCATTTCACTTTATTCCTCCTGTATGCCCGTCTGGAAATATATTTCAGAAGGATGAGATCGGTTTCCTCTCCGATCTCTTGATATCATAAACCTGTCTAATTATTCATTGATCGTTTTGAAAATTAGTTATAAATTGAGGGAATTAATTTAATTGGGAGGACCGCAGATCAAACCTACTCCAATTATCTGGTTTTCTATCATTTTCCTTATAAATAATTGTAACATTTTTATTTTAACGATTTCTGATATGTAGGAAGCAGCGGGCCTTTTTAACGTTGAACCCGGTGGTCGGTCTCTCAGTGGTCTGGTTAATATTAGTTTAACAACGCACCCACAGCTCAATGGATTGGTCCTTCGCTTGCGCTCGGGATAAACTCTTGCCTTCGAATTGGGCGGGGAAGTTGTAAATCCATTCCATAGGGGAAAATTCTGTCT
>CAZVIH010000018.1:0-66297 GCA_964627755.1 uncultured Anaerolineales bacterium | reverse complement strand
GGGAGAATCAATTAACGGGAGAATCTTTCCTCGATGCCAGTGCGTATATTCCAGATCAAATTGCGAACCATACGGTTGATGGCCCGATTAATCTCAATAAGTTTATCTATCAGGGTGTACATTGCCTGTTCGGGTTTGCGTGCATCAATCCCTGTATAGGCAAAAAAGATGATGATCAGGAGCATAATGAAGATAATGATCAGGATTGCTTTTGAAGTGTTCATACACGTCCCGTTTGTTGTAGTGTTGATATTATAAAGGGTTATTTCGTTAATTGTAAGTAATAATACATCCCTGTCTGAAAAACTTGCAGGTATCGTGTTCTGGAATAGCTCTTGACAGAGGACTATATTCCGGATAAAATGTAACAAATAACTTTGTGATACAAACAAAAATGTGGCGCAAACAAATGTTCTGGGCAGAATAAAGGAGCCAAAAATGTCTGAAAATATCAACCTCAAAGAAATAAAACGGCAGGTATATCTGTTTTATTCAGAAGATGGTCTGGCTGATCTCGCTATAGGTCTGATGATCTTTGGATTCGGGATCTTCCTCCTGAATGATCTGTCAGCCCTGGTGGGTTTGCTGGGATTTCTGCCCTTGCTGGTGTGGTATTTTGGCAAAGAATTTTTGGTTTTTCCCCGGGTAGGATCGATCCAGCCTGCCCAGGAGCTGAAAAAGCGTTTTAGAGGCTTTTTTATTAACATGATCCTGTTTGGTTTGGGAGTTTTTGCTCTCTACTTTCTAAATAGAAATTCGGGTACATCCTTTCTGAGTCAACATCCCCTGACGCTGTTCGGGTTTGTGTTAGGGCTGGCTATCAGTTCACTAGGTATGATCCTTAACACATCCCGATTTTATCTTTACGGGCTGCTGGTTTTTGGCGCCATGGCGGTTGGAGAATTCCTGAGCGATTCGATCACTGCTGTGGATCCCTATCTGGTCGCTGTGATCAGTGCGGGAGGGATCATACTCATTGCCGGATTCGTCATCCTGGCCAGGTTCCTGAAAAAATATCCGGTTGTTTCACTGGATGACTGAAAATGGTTGATCAAAAACAACCTGACTTGAATATCGATCTGGAGATCGACCGACTGGTTCATGAGCCGGTCCGATTGAAGATCCTGGCCTACCTCTCGGAGGTAGAAAGCGCAGATTTTGTTTTCCTGGTCAGCCGCCTGGGCTTGACCATGGGGAACCTGTCTGCTCATATCAGCAAACTGCAGGAAGCAGGGTATATTAAAATAGACAAGTCTTTTAAAGAGAATCGTCCCCACACCAATATCTCTCTGACTGCTTTGGGGGAAGATGCTTTTTCCAAATACCGCGCTGGGATCCTGAAGCTCCTGCAATAAAGACTGAACTATCTTCGAGGTCTTGAAGCCTTTGAGGTATGCAAAAGATCATAAGCCATCAAGGCAAGGCAGCCTTGATGGCTTATGCTTTAAGGTCAGGCCCTAATAATTGATCTTCTTTAGACCTGGCATATTTTTTCAAATATCTAAATCACGGGTAAGATGATTTTATTCTGGGTTGTCTGAAGAGAACAACAATACCAATATAAACCCTGGAAGCTGATCGGGGTTCCTAATTTTTACGAAATTCAGAAGGAATGAATGATGACTCAAACTCCCTTGAATACCGGGCGCCCATTCGAATTGGGTTTATATACTTTCATTGATGATGGCAAGAATGCATTGACCGGTGGGAAAAAGGAACCGGGAAAAGTGATAGCCGATTTCCTGGAAACAGCCGAGCTGGCGGATCAAATCGGGCTGGATGTGATTGCCATTGGTGAACATCACCGGGAAGAATATTTATCTTCTGCTCCAGAGGTGATCCTTGCGGCAGTGGCTGCCCGAACTAAAAAAATATTCGGCTTTCTTCCGCGGTGACTGTCTTAAGTTCTGATGACCCTGTCAGAGTATTTGAGCGATTTTCGTCTCTGGATTTGATTTCCAATGGTAGGGTGGAGATCATGGTTGGCAGAGGATCTTTTATTGAATCTTTCAAATTATTTGGATACGATTTAAATGATTATGGAGATTTGTTTGAAGAAAAATTACGCCTATTAACCCAGATCACAGACAATCGCTCAATTACCTGGTCAGGGAAATTTCGATCATCCTTGGAAGACCAGATCGTTTATCCCCGTCCAATCCAAAGCAGGATCCCGCTCTGGGTAGCAGTCGGAGGATCACCAGATTCATCCCGAAGAGCTGCTTCACTCGGTTTGCCAATGGCGTTTGCAATCATCGGCGGCCTGCCGGAACGGTTTGCGCCGTTTTTCGACCTGTACAGGCAAACATCGCTTGAATTCGGGTATGATCCAGACAGAATCCCGCTCAGTGTTAATTCTCACGGGTTTATTGCAGATAAATCACAGGATGCGGTTGATGAATATTACCCACATGCAGAGATCATGTTCAATAAAATTGGGGAGGAAAGAGGCTGGGGACCTACTTCAAGAGAACAATTAGAAGCCCAGCGCCTGCTGCGGGGATCGGATTTTGTGGGATCTCCAGATCAGATCATTGAAAAGATCCTGTTCCAGTATGAGATCTTCAGACATCAGCGGTTCTTGATCTATATGGGAAATAATGCGATAGAACATAACAAAATGATGCGGGCGATCGAATTATTCGGTACAAAAGTAGCTCCAGTTGTCCGAAAGGAAATTAGCCGCAGGCAATCATGATAAACTGCAAGTTATCACCCCAGCTGTAAAAGAAGATCTGCCTTTGGACAGGTCTTCTTTTATTGTCCAGGGTTCCTGAATCCTGATCACCGCTTATTAAAAAAACGGATCAAGGCTATAATAGGCAATGATGGATGTTTTACAGAAGTAGGAGGCAGTGAATGGCACCACAAGGTTCATCATTGAGGTTGTATATCGACAGCGCGAATCCTGATGATTGGGATACATACCTTGCAACTGGGATGTTCTACGGAGTGACCACCAATCCGAAACTTCTGGCCAAAGCGGGTATCGAGTTTAAGGTCGATGACTTGAAAAAATTGGCCAAAACCGCTTTTAAACTAGGTGCAAATGAAATCCACCTCCAAATTTGGGGGAACGAACCGGAAGAGATGCTTGAGAATGGAAAGAAGTTGGCCTCCATCGACCCGCGAGTGATGGTTAAAGTGCCAATTAATATCACAGGGATATTGCTGGCCAATCAGCTGATCAGCGATGGAGTTAATGTCACCTTAACCGCGCTGCATTTTGCCCAACAAGCAATCACTGCTGTAGCTCTAGGGGCAAAATATGCCGCGCCTTATCTGGGCAGGATGTCTGAAAGTGGACTTGACGGATTGAACGAAGTTACCACCATGGACCGGATTATTACTGAACTGGAAAGCTCTCTCCGTTTGTTGGTGGCCAGTATTCGCTCCAGTGAGGATCTGGTCACTCTGGCTTCCAGGGGGTTAAATACCTTTACACTCCTACCCCCGATCATTCACGAACTGATGGAGAATGAGTTAACAGACAAAGCCGTGAAATCATTTGAAGCAGTTATTAAGCAATCTGTAACTTGATCAAAAGAAAATTATCCAAGTTCACTATCAGATAATAAGAATGAAAACCTGTTCAAGGATCCTGTCCCTGCTTTTAGGTAGTGGTTCTGGACCGCATCACCTCGCGCAGTCTTGCTGCATCTTTCGGAATCCCCACCAGCACATCAGTCAAAATAACCAACAAATACCCCAGGCACTGAGTGTGGCGGTCTATGCGACTACCATCTGAGAAGGGATTCATTAAAAGTTGGCATCTTAATAAAGGGAAAGGTTGATTTTCGGGGTGTGGTAAGGGAAGCCTACCTTGAGTATGTAGTACGGGCGGCAGCCATCAATTGCACCCGGGTGGGTGGAACCGCTTTTCCGGCATGAGCTGGTTAATAAGTAGACAGCAGATGTTTTTGAAATATAAGAGGGAGAGGATATTCCCAATAGTCAAGAATTCAAGTTTGATATAATAATTCAACTCAATAAGTATCTATTAGGTTATTGATCAACAAGTTTCCGATATATGAATCAGCAGGAAATTCTCCAGACTAAGATTTCTCCCCCCTCGCTATCCAAACGGATTTTGCGCCGCAACCGCGTGACAGAGCAGCTTCTGGAAAGCACAGGGTATAGATTAACAACCCTCCAAGCCGGTGCTGGATTTGGCAAAAGCACAGTTTTGGCCAGTCTTGCCTGGGATAAACCTGGAGAACTATCGGTGATATGGTACCAGCTGGGAAAGGAAGATAGCGATACACCAACCTTTCTCCAGTACTTACTGCACTCTACTTTTCGAGTCTTTCCACAGTTAACCAGCATGCCCCTTCAGCTTCTTGAGGATTGGGATACCGCACAAGGTCCCATTCCTTCCCGGGTCATTATCGATCAATTCATCAACTCACTGAATGAACTGTCAGTAGAAATCTTATTTATTCTTGACGATATCCAGCTGGTTTTGGAAAATGAAGAGATCGCCTTGCTGTTAGACCGTCTGATTAGCCTTTCACCCAAAAATGTTCATTTTTTGTTCTCCTCCCGTTACCCCATCCGTCTGCCGGATCTGTTCCGCTGGCAGTCTCAGGGAGAGGTGTTGAGTATCGATCAGGCCACTCTTTCTTTCACTCCCTCGGAAATCAAGGATCTCTATTTAAACCAATACAACTATGAATTGACACCTCCTGAGATCCACACCCTGCATCTTGAGACAGAAGGATGGGCTCTAGCTTTACATGTAATTTGGCAGAGTCTACGAAGCGTTGCGGTTGCATCAGTGGAAGAGGCACTTTCCTATCAGGCTTCAACTATGGAAAATTTATTTGCCATTCTCATCCACGAGGTGCTGGATAAACAACCAGAAGATATCCGGGATTTCTTAAAGTCCTCGGCCACATTACGGGTGATGACAGCCGAAGCGTGTGATGCCCTTCGAAAAAGCAATGACAGCGAAGCTATGCTTGATTATCTAATCCGGCAAGATCTGTTTGTGGTTGATCTCGGTAATAAGTCGATCCGTTATCAGCACATCTTTCACCGACTATTAAGGCAGCTGACAGATGAAAAACAGAAAAAGATTTGGCATGGATTAGGAGCTGAATTCTTTGTTGCCCAAGGAAACAGCGAATCGGCTCTCTATCATGCATTTCATGCAAAACAGTATGATTTGGCTGCAAAGCTGCTCTCGGATCATGGTACTGATTTATTGAGGGCAGGTTATCTGGATTCCCTTGAGAATCATCTGGATCACCTGCCGCCTGAACAATTATTGAACTATCCTATCCTGATCAATTATCTGGGGGACTTGGCCCGTTTAAAAAGCAGATATCAGGAATCTTTGGGATGGTATGAACAGGCTGAAAATATATGGCGAGAACGGGGAGATTTTGCTGAAGTGGGACGGGCTCTTCGAGGACAGGCAAGGATTTACCTGGACACTGTCAATCCCAGCCGAGCTTCAGAACTTCTCCAGCAAGCGTTGCGTTTATCTGATGGAACAGATGACCGGGAGGCCAATGCGCGTCTCTATGAATTGTTGGCAGAGAATAAACTTAACGCTGGAAAACCCCATGAATCTGAAATATTCCGCCAGAAAGCAGAGGAACTCCGCCAGGAAGGTCCCTCCAAGTCAGAACTACACTGTAGAGTGCTTCTGCGGACTGGCAAACTTAAAGAAGCCCGGGAAAAATTGGAAAATCGGGCCAGAGATGAACGTGAAAAGCCAGTTCAAACTCCGCGTGCTCACCGTGAGACCCTGCTGGTTCTCTCCCTAATTTATGCTTTTCAAGGTGAAGGTGAAGCTGCCTACCAATGTGCAATTGAGGGCACCCAGCGGGGATTGGAACTGGAGTCTCCCTTTGTTCAGGCTGTAGGTCACATCCGGCAAGGACATGCTCTGACACTTTTACCTGGAAAAGGAAATTTTGGTTTATCGCGAACCGAATATGAACAAGCTGTGCAGGCCAGTCATTCTCTGGCAGTTCCCCGGCTCCGAGTAGAAGCCCATTGGGGCCTTTGCCGGTCCTATGGATACCAGGGGGATATTGAAAGGGCAACACATAATGCAGATCTGGCAATTGATATTGCCATGAGAGCAGGTGATGAATGGATAGCTTCTCTGGTGCGCCTGACTATGGTGGCCAATCTCGTACAGGCCAACAGGTTTAAATCTGCTGATACCTGGCTCAAAGATGCGCTGCGGGGATTTCAGGAATGCAGCGATCCTTTTGGAACAACTGCTGTCCGTCTTTGGCGTTGTTTGAGCTGGTTCCAGCAAGGAAAAATGGATCTTTTGAAGGGAGAGCTGACGGATGTGCTTGTGAGCTGCAAGGAGAATGATTATGGTTTCCTATTCACCCGTCCAACACTGCTCAGTCCTCAAAATGAGCGAGAATTAATTCCCCTGTTGATACTTGCCAGGAATCAGGAATGGGAAGCCTCATATGCCAGGGATCTACTGAAAGAGATCGGTCTTCCCGAAATATCATTACACCCCGGCTATCAGCTTCGGGTTTTCACCCTGGGCAACTTTGATGCCTGGCGTGGGCCAAGTTTGATCCCTCAAAATGGCTGGCAGCGGTCGAAATCGCGTCATCTCTTCCAATTGTTAATTACCTTTAACGATCAACCGCTGGAGCGGGAACAGATCTTTGAATATCTCTGGCCGGGCATTAGTCTGGATGCATCTGAACGCAACTTTAAAGTCGCTCTCAGCAGTCTTTATCGTGTTCTTGAGCCCAATCGAAAGCCTGGATGCGATTCTGCCTATATTATTCGGAATAACAGCAGATATGCCTTACGCCCAGAAGCTGACTTATGGCTAGATACCAATATTTTTTTGACATTGCTTAAAAAAGTGGACAGTCTGCTGCTTCAATCCCCTCAGGAAGCAATCCCTGTCCTGGAGCAAGCCTTGGAACTATATCAAGGTGAGTATCTCCCAGATATACGCTATGAAACATGGGCAGTTGCCAAACGGGAACAACTCTTTGTATCATATCTCCAAGCGGCTGATCACTTGTGTGAGTTTTACCTTAAAGATCACAATGCCGAACAGACCATTCAACTCAGCCAGCAGATTCTTTCACTGGATGATTGTTGGGAGCGTGCCTACCGCCACCTGATGGCAGCCTATGACCAGCTTGGAGACCATGGACAGGTGGCTAGAACTTATCAGCGCTGTGTTGAGGTATTTAAGAAGGAATTAGATATTTCTCCTTCACCAGAGACCCTGGCCAGCTATCATAACCTGGTTGGCCAAAAAAGTTGATCCCTTTTTTATTTTCTATGTAACCAGCCTGTAATCTCCATTTGTTATACTTCCGCGTATGACAGAGTCTCTGGATATTTCTTCCTTTGTGATTCGGATTATTGAAGAACCTGCACTAAATGAATCCGCTGCAACTTTACGGGGGATCATTCGTCATGTTCAATCTGATCAGGAACTCTCATTCATTTATTGGTCTGATGTGGAATCTTTTATTCAGCAGTTTGTACCCATTCATCAAATGTCCCCGCCCAATATAAGCTCACGGTTGCCAGCTGATCCAGTTGGTGATAATTGATTACATAAAAGTAATTCAGGAATATTCGGAGGTACAGGATGCGTTTCAAAGATAAAGTAGTTATCGTAACTGGAGGAGCAAATGGGATTGGCCGTTCTGTAGCCGAAAAGTTTGCCAGAGAGGGGGCCCAGGTGGCAATCTGGGACCTTGCAGATGAGGTTGGAGAGCAGCTGGCTGCAGATATTAACGGCCGGAATGAAATTGCGCTTTACAAGCATGTGAACGTCACTCAGTCTGAAGATGTGGATGCTGCTGTGGAAGCACTTGTTGAAGAATGGGGAAAAGTCGATATTCTTATCAACAATGCGGGCATACTCCGAGACGGCCAACTGGTCAAAGTCAAGGATGGGGAAATTCAGAAGCGCATGACAGATGAAATGTTTGACATGGTGATAGATGTTAATCTTCGGGGAGTTTTTATCTGTACCAGAGCTGTTACTCCATATATGATCCGGCAGAAAGGCGGGGTGGTTTTGAATGCAACCTCTGTTGTTGGATTATACGGGAACTTCGGACAAACGAATTATGTGGCAACTAAATCTGGAGTGATTGGCATGACCAAAGTATGGGCCCGTGAGCTTGGCCGCTTCGGAGTCAGAGTTAATGCCGTTGCTCCTGGATTCATAGCGACAGAGATGGTCATGGCCATGCCAGAGAAAATTCTGGATGGAATGAAACAACACACACCGCTGGGCCGGCTCGGACAGCCCGAAGATATTGCTAATGCCTATGCTTTTCTGGCCTCTGACCAGGCCAGCTTCATCAGCGGTACAGTTTTGAGCGTAGATGGCGGTATTGTAGTTGGGACATAATAGTTATGAAATCAAACCAACGCCTTAACCAAAAACTGATTTCTATTCAAGATGCTGTGGGAATGATCCAATCTCACCATACGATAGGCACGGCTATGGCTGCTTCAGAGCCGGTCGGTTTGCTGACCGAGCTGGGTAAACATAAAGACCGGCTCGAGGATGTCCAGGTATGGGTTTGCCTTCCTCTGCGCAAGTATGATTTTGTCCTCAATTCGGAAATGGCAGGACATTTTTTTGTTGAAAATTGGTTTTACGGTGCTCCGGACAGAGAGGTGCATCCCGGCGGAAGGATTTCCTATATTCCCAATAATCTTCATGCAGCGGCGAAAGTACGACTGGAAGCCGCAGATAATCACCTGGATGTGTTTTGGGGTACGGCAACACCTCCAGATGAACGGGGTTATATGTCCCTATCAACCTGTCTGGTGATAGAAAAGATGCTCATAGAGGCAGCAGACCTGGTTATCTTGGAGATCAATGAGAATTTACCTCTAACCCTGGGTGATACTCAGATACATATTAATGAGGTTGATTATTTGGTGGAAAATCATGTGCCAATATTCGAGCTGCCCTCAGCTCCTCCCGCACCCTGGGAGCAGGATATTGGAGGTTATATTGCTGAGTTGATCGAAGACGGTTCTACCTTGCAGCTGGGGATTGGCGGCATACCTAATGCGATCACTAAATTCCTGTTGGAACGCCGGGATTTAGGCATCCATACTGAGATGTTCACTGATGGCATGGTGGATCTCTATCAAGCGGGGGTGATCACTGGTAAAGAAAAAACACTTTGGAAAGAAAAAATGGTAGGAGCATTCGCCCTGGGATCCCAGAAGCTATATGATTTTGTTGATATGAATCTGGGAGTGGAATTCCAGCAGGGCAAGGTGACCAACGATCCATATATTATTGCTCAGAATAATAAAATGATCAGTGTTAATACCGCCCTCCAGGTGGATATCAATGGTCAGGTATGTTCCCAGAGTATTGGCCCACGCCATTACAGCGGAACCGGGGGCCAATTAGATACACACCGCGGGGCTCAAATGTCACCAGGAGGAAGAGGAATTATTGCCCTGCGATCCACTGCAAAAAGAGGTTCAATATCCACTATTGTCCCCTCGCTGGCCGAAGGCGCAGAAATTACCATTCCTGGTCAGGATGTGGATACCGTGGTTACTGAATATGGCAGTGCTCGTCTGCGCGGATTGTCTGTCAAGGACCGCATGAAAGCTCTAATCGGCATCGCCCATCCGGATTTTCGATCCTGGATTGAAGATGAGGCAGCCCGTTTGGGTATCGTTCCCCGCCTGGTGGTGCCTGGATTTACATCTGAACCCAAAGGAATCAAAGGTTCCGCTCCAGGGGTATCTTCTGAAAAGATCAAACTGGGAACCCTGACTGACCTTTCCGGACCTCAGGCTAGCATCGGATTGGCTGCCCTTCGAGGAGTTACTGCTTATTATGACCATGTTAATCATTGGGGTGGAATTCATGGAAGGAAACTTGAATTAGTCATAGAGGATCACGCTTTTGATTCCTCGCGGGCAAAAAAGGCCGCCCGAAAACTTGTCCATGAATACCCCGGGGGGATATTCGCTGTGGTAAGCCCCCTGGGAACTGCTCCCAACCTGGCAATGAAAGATATTCTGCTGGAGGGAAATATTCCTGTCTTCTCTCCCCACAGCGGCATCTCTTTATGGAGTAAACCTTTCAAACGGAACTACTTTGCACTACAGCCTTCCTATGATATTGAGGGAACTATCCTGGCTCAATACGTAATGGAGGATCATCCAGGCAAGAAAATTGGTTTGCTGTCTGTAGATGACCAGTATGGACAGGAAGGTTCAGCAGCTTTCATTCATGAATTGGAAAAGAATAAGCAAAAAGCAGTACTTCATTTGACCCATACAAGTGGAGAAAGTGCCCCAGCTGATTGGGTGGATGCATTTAAAAAAGCCGGAGTTGATCTGGTTGTTCTGTATTCCTATGTCAAACCAGTCTCTGATTTACTGCGGGCAGCCATGGTAGTGGACTATCAGCCAGAATGGCTGGGCAGTTATGTGATCTCGGGTCCGGATCTTCTTAAGATTTCTGGTGCGAGGGCTGCTCAGGGACTGCGGGCAACTGGATACCCTTCAGGTCCGCGTTCGCATCGTGGAGAAAGATTGTTTGTCAGGCAGATGTCTCGGCTCTATCCAGATGAAATACCAGGTTCACACAGCCGGATTGGATATGCAGCTGCTCAGATTGTTGTTGAAGGTTTGCGCAGAGCAGGTCCCGAATTGACCCGGGAAGGATTTTTTAAAGCCCTGGAAAGTCTGCAAGATTGGACAGGAGGGCTGATCCCACCCATTAGCTACACAGCTGATGACCATCGCGGGATAACCAGTTTAGCCTTGCAGAGAGCAATCAAGGGCCGCTGGGTGACAGAAAAGAGCTTGCTAAAACTGAAGGAGTGATCATGCCAAAGATTGAATCGAGTGGAATTGAGATCTACTATGAAATCCACGGCAATGGGCAGCCCTTGTTGCTCATAACTGGATTGGGTTATGGCTTATGGTACTGGCAAAAACTTGTCGCGGAATTGAGCGATCATTTCCAAGTGATCACCTTTGATAATCGGGGCGCTGGAAAAAGCAGCCATCCTGAAGGCCCTTATACAGTTCCTATGATGGCTGAAGATACTGCTGGTTTGCTGGATGCGTTGAATCTTGAACAAGTTGCTGTGTTGGGGCATTCCCTGGGAGGTTTCATTGCCCAAGAACTGGTCATCAACCGTCCTGATCTGGTTGGGAAGCTGATCCTGGCCAGCACCAATCATGGCGGTATGAAGGTTATACCTGTGACTCCCGAAGCCCTGGAGGTTATGACCACTAGGGGGGGAGATCCCGTAGAACTGGTAAAGCGAGGGATAGAGATCGCCTGTGCACCGGGATTCGCTGAGAAACAACCCCAAATTGTTCAGGATCTGATTGATTACCGATTCACGAATCCAGTTCCTTCAGCTCAGTACCAAGCTCAGGTGGCTGCCGGTGCTGGAACAGCTGCCTACAGCGATGCTCAGGTAGATGAACGGATGGCCTCGATCAAGGTCCCTACCCTGATCCTGTTTGGTGAATTTGATCGCGTAGTACCTCCCGGAAATGCGAAATTGATGGCGGAAAAGATCCATCAGTCGCAGGTGGTGCTGATACCTGATACGGGCCATATGTTCCCTATTGAGAATCCTTCCGCTGCTGCGGAAGCATTGAAGGAATTTTTGTTGCAGGGATAAACATACCAAGCGATTATTTATGAGGTGAAAATGGTGAGAAATGTACAAATACTGGCCACCGGGAGCTATGTTCCGGAACGGGTTGTCACGAATGAGGAGATCGATCAATTATTGGGGGCATCAACCAATGAGTGGCTTTTACAAAATGTTGGAATCAAAGAACGGCACTGGATGAGTGTTGATCAGACCACTTCTGACTTGATCGTCGAGGCATCCAGGACTGCTTTGGCCCGGGCAGGAGTGAAAGCGGAAGAGTTGAGTTTAATTATCGTCTCAACTGACACTCCTGATTATCTCTCTCCAGGAACATCAGTTGTGGTACAGCATAAATTAGACGCGAACCAGGCCGGTTGTTATGATCTCAACAGCGCCTGTGCTGGCTGGGTGACCGCCCTGGATCAGGGAGCTCGTTATTTAGCTACGGAAGAATCTGCTAAATATGTGCTTGTGACCGGTGGCTACGGTATGAGCCGATTTCTAGATCTAAGCGACAAGAAAACTGCCAATTTGTTTGCTGATGGGGCTGGAGCGGCTGTTCTAGGCGTGGGTGATGAACCAGGATTTCTGGCCAGCAATTTCCTGGCCAAAGGTGAGTATCATGACGCTCTGGGAATCTATTCTGGTGCAGTTTTCCGGCCATCCACACCAGAAAACTATCAGGAATTTGGCAGACCAGTGGTCCAGTTTGTTAAAAAATTTCCGAAAACGTTTAATACAGAATACTGGCCAAAATTGATGAAAGGCGCCCTGGATAAAGCCGGGCTGACCTTTGATGATGTCGATTTGTTTTTGATGACACAACTTAACCTGCGTACGATTGAATATATGATGGATCTGCTGGAGCAGCCGATCGAACATACACACTGGGTGATGGATAAATGGGGTTATACAGGATCCCCATGTGTGGTGATGGCTCTGGATGACGCTGTCAATCAAGGCAAGGGACCGGCTCCAGGCGATGTAGTTCTTTTCTGTGCCAGCGGGGGAGGGATCAGTATGGCCGCCTCAGTCTGGAAATGGACCGCTTCAAAGTAGCTGGGATTAAGTTGGTTTGAAAGCCAATAAAGGGTTTTTACAATGTACATAGGAGATTATCTAGGTCGCAGGGAGTTGTACAGTCCGGACCAGGAAGCTTTTGTTGATTACGGTCGCAATCCAGTCCTCCGTCTAACCTACCGGGAAGCCAATCAACGGGCTAACCAGCTGGCTAATTTCTATCTTTTAAAAGGAATTGGATTTCAGGATCGGGTTGCCATCCTGGCCAGGGACGGAATTGAGCATCTGGATAATTTTTTCGCCTGTGCCAAACTTGGGGCTATCCATACTGCACTTAACTGGCGCTTGCACTGGCGGGAAAATTTGGAGATCATTAAGCAAACAGGTCCCAGAGCGCTGATCATCTCAGCTGATTATGTGGAGCAGGCCAATCAGATTCTCGGTGAGCTCACATCTCAAGATAATCCTCTGGAAGTGATGCTGTGCACAGAAGTTTCCGGAGAATTTGAAGGTTTGGATTACCATCAGACTTTGGCTGACAGCCCTGCAGATCCGGTGGTCGAGGATCGAGTGGACCATGAGACCATTGCAGCCTTGATCTTTACTGGGGGGACAACAGGGATGCCTAAAGCGGCTCAAATCTCCCACAGAATGATTGCCTGGAACACTCTTAATACGGTTATTCATGATATTCGTCATGACGATACCTATTTGAATGTCTTTCCACTCTTCCATACTGGAGGATTATTTGTATATACGCTTCCCCAGGTGATCTTTGGGGGAACCACTATATTTGTGCCGCACTTTGATCCGGAGCTGATCCTTGATCTGATCGAAAGGGAGTCGGTTACAGTCTTTGCAGGTGTGCCAACCATGTATCAGATCATGACTCAGGCAGAGAATTGGGATCAAGCTAATCTGTCCTCACTGCGTTTCTGTACATCCGGGGGCGCTCCGCTTCCTGTCCCACTGGTCCAACAATATACAGAAGAAAAGAAGATCCATTTCAAACAGGGTTTTGGAATGACTGAATTCGGCCCGGGGATATTTGCCCTGGCCCCGGAGGATGCTATCAGCAAAGCTGGTTCGATAGGTCGCCCCAATTATTATGTGGAAGCTTTGATCAAAGACACTGATGGTTTGGTTCTTGGTCCTGATCAGATTGGGGAACTGGTTTTAAAAGGACCTTCTTTCTGCTCAGGATACTATGATAATCCCGAGGCGTCCGATGAGGTTGTCGACGAGCAGGGTTACTTCCATACCGGAGATTTGGCTAAATTCGACCCAGAAGGCTATTTCTATATCGTTGGCAGGAAAAAAGATATGTTCATCAGTGGCGGAGAGAATGTGTATCCGGCAGAGATTGAAAAAGCCCTTTACGAACACCCTGCGGTGCATATGTGTGCAGTAGTTGGTATGCCGGATGAACACTGGGGTGAAATTGGTGTGGCTTGCATCATCAAGAAACCCGAAGCAGAAGTGGATAAGGCCGAAATCATTGATTTTTTGAAGCAAAGGTTGGCGACCTATAAAGTCCCTAAAAATGTGATCCTCTTATCTGATCTGCCTATCTCCGGAGCAGGCAAGGTGCTAAAACGTGAACTTAAGGAAATCATAACCAAGAAGGAGCTGTAAATGCCTGAAAATCATAAACAATTAGCTAGAGGAGTATCCCTGGTTGGAGCTGGAATGAGTAAATTCGGCTCATTTCCAGAAAAATCCAGCCGGGACCTTTTTGTAGAGGCTTTTCAGGATATGAGTAAGTCCGTTGACAAGGAATTTGATCCCCACGGTATTGAATATGTCTGCATCGGTAATTTTTCAAGTGATCTGTTCGAAGGCCAATCCCATACAGCACCAATAATGGCTGATGCGGTGGGGCTAGTCCCAAGAGCAGCAGTGAGGGTTGAGGATGCCTGTGCAAGCAGCGGGGTTGCCTTACGTCAGGGGATTCTAGGCATCGCTTCAGGGCTGTATGATATTGTGTTGGTGGGCGGAATTGAGATGATGACCAAACTTCCCACTTCTGAGGTTACAGACACGTTAGCTGCCGCGGGTGATGTCTTATATGAAATTCCAGTCGGTTTTACATTTCCAGGATTTTACGCAGCAATGGCATCAGCTTATATGGATCGTTATGGAGCAGCACCGGAAGACCTGATGCAGGTTGCTCTCAAAAACCATGCCAATGGTGCCCTGAACGATAAAGCCCAGTTTGGAGTGACCATACCAGACTGGATGGAAAAAAGAAAACAATCTGCTGAAAGGAAAGGAAAACCCGTTCCGGGCTGGAAAGATGAGTGGGATTTTCTGCATGACGATGGTGCCAATCCAATGATCGCTTGGCCCCTTCGTCTTTTCGACTGTTCTCCGATCACAGATGGCGCAACTGCCGCCCTATTAGTTGCTGATGATATTGCCAAGCAATTTACAGATCACCCTCTCAAAATCATTGGATCTGGACAGGCTTCGGATTATCCCCTGCATGACAGGGCTGACCTGACTTCAATCGGGGCTGCAAAATTGGCCTCACAAGAAGCTTATCAAATGGCGGGAGTAACACCAAAAGATATTCAGTTAGCCGAGGTTCATGATTGTTTTACCATCGCGGAAATCATTGCCATCGAAGACCTGGGCTTTTTTACACCCGGGACAGGTTGCAAACAGGCTGAGAAGGGCACAACAACTCGGACTGGTGAGATTCCAATCAACCCTTCAGGAGGATTGAAGGCCAAAGGTCACCCGGTCGGCGCTTCGGGGATCGGACAAGTTGTGGAGATATTCAAACAGTTGCGGGGAAAAGCCGAAGGACGTCAGATCAAGGGAGACCCCAGTATAGGATTAGCCCATAATGTGGGAGCGACCGGCCAGACCTGTGTTGTTCATATATTTCAACGTGAGGAGTGATTATGTCAGAAAGAGAAATACCCTTCACAGCTTTTGCTTTCCAGAAGTATCTAAACCAGGGTGAGCTGAAGGCTTCCCGGTGTGCGGATTGTCACAAGATCTACCTGCCTGTCAGGGCTATCTGTCCAGATTGCGGCACATCAAATTTAGAATGGATTGAACTCAGTGGAAAGGGCAAGCTGGCAGCATACACATCCATTTACATTGGCCCATCCTTTATGAATAGGCAGGGATACGGCCGCGATAAACCCTATCTGACCGGAATTGTTGAACTGGAAGAAGGCCCAATGATCAGCGCCAGACTCTTGGGGCTGGACCCAGATAACCCTTCCAAGATAAAAATTGGCACGGCTTTAGCGTTTTCAGGAATTGAGAGTGGGGAGGGAGAAAATATATCCACTCAGCTGGCTTTCAAAGTTGAGGAGTAAACAATACAAAGATATGTCAACTATACAAGTAAATCAGCTTAACATTTATTACGAATTGCATGGATCTGAAGATGATCCTGTCCTGGTTTTAAATAATGGCATCATTATGAACGCTGCCACAAGCTGGGCTTTTCAAACTAAGGAATTGTCCCAAGCCTACCGTGTCCTGGTATATGACTGTAGGGGACAGGGACAATCTGTTCATCCGGAAGAACCTTATACCATGGATGGTCACGCTGATGATCTGGCGGGATTGCTGGAGGTTTTAGGAATCCAAAAAGCCCATATCGCAGGGATCTCGTATGGTGGTGAGGTAGCCCAGGCATTCGCTCTTATGTATCCCGATATGACCAAATCCCTGGTCCTGGCTGATACAGCCAGCGAAGTGGGTCCCCAGCTGAGATTGATCATCGAAAGTTGGCTGGATGCTCTAGAATCTGGAGATCCGGAAAAGTTTTTTAATGCTACGGTACCATGGAATTTCTCTTCTGAATTCATAAGGGCCAACCCCGGATTATTGGCGGATGCTAAAAAGCGTTATGCTCAGCTGGATTTTCCGGCGGTGACCCGTTTGTGCCGCTGTTTCCTGGAAGTGGATTTCACTGCACGCTTGGACCAGATCAGCTCTCCTACTTGTGTAGTTGTAGGGGAGAAGGACTGGTTGAAAGGAATCGAGTATGCCCGGATCCTCAAAAAACACATTCCAGGAGCTGAAATGCATATTATTCCAGGAGCTGGTCATGCTTCCTGCTGGGAAAATCCGCCTATTTTTAATTCCATTCTGCTGGATTTCCTGGCCAAACACAATTAAGCCTGACAGGTGATGGGGCATTTGTGGTTTTTGATGGAATTTGTGTAACTGAACTGAAACTGGTCCTTGCTACAATGATATATCGGCAAAGTTAAATATATTATTGAGCCCATTTTATCCATAAGGAGGTGGTTACAGCATTAAAAAAGAAAAGGATCTATAGCTTATCCAAGATATAACATAAAGAGGAGTAAGAAGCATGAAAACAAAACGAATTTTGTGGTTTATCCTTTCCTTGCTGCTGGTCAGCTCCCTTGTACTGGCTGCTTGTGCGCCAGCACCAGAGGAACCAGCAGAAGAACCCGTAGCTGAAGAGGTTGTAGAAGAAGAACCCGTCCAAGAAGCTGAAGCAGAAGTAACTGAAGAGGAAGTTGAAGAACCAGCAGGTCTTGTTTGTGATGAGCCAATTAAAGTTGGACTGATCACCGATGCTTCCGGTGCTTTGGCAATTTACGGCGCTCATATCCTGCGTTCGTTCATGCTGGGTATGGAATATGCTACCGGTGCAGCTGGTTCGGTTGGTGATGTCTTTGATTTCACGGCAACCCAGGAAAACGTTTTTACGCTGGACGGCTGTGAGATTCAAGTCTTTGTGCGCGATGATCAGAGCAATCCTGAGAATACTGCTACTCTGGCGAGGGAGCTCATCGACGTAAATGACGTTGATATCCTTGTTGGTACTGTTTCTTCTGGTGCCACGGCAACTCTCCAGGGAATCGCATTTGAAAGTGGCATTCCCTTGATCGTAGCTCCAGCCGCGGCTAATGATATTACTGGAAAAGATTTTAATGAATATACTTTCCGTACCAGCCGCAATAACTACCAGGACGCCATCAACGAATGCCTCTATCTTGCCAAGCAGTATTCCACTTTTGTGCAGATCGCTCCAGACTATGCCTTTGGCTGGGGCTCCGCCACGGCATTCCGGGACGCTTGCTCCCTGGCAGGTGCAACCTTTGTTGCGGATGACATTTTGGCTCCCGCTGATACCACGGACTTCACCCCCTATATGGAGCAAGTCCTCGACTCTGGTGCAGAAGCTTATATTGTCACCTGGGCAGGCAGTGGATTTGTGCCTCTGATGCAGGCTGCCACAGACCTGGGTGTTAATGAGAGCATGGCCCTCGGCGCAACCTTCATCGACAATGTTTTGATGCCGCTTTGGTACGGTAATGCAGTTGGCAGCACCAATGGTATTCTCTACCATTACTCAGCACCTGATAATCCAGCCAATGACTTCCTTCTGGAACAGGACCTTGCCCGATACAGCACAGCACCGGACCTGTTTGACGGTGACGGAATGAATGCTGCTATCTTGGTAGTCGAGGCAATTAAAGCTACCAATGGGGATGTCAGCGGAGAAGCGCTGGTTTCAGTGATGGAAGGAATGACCTTTGAAGGACCAAAAGGTACTGTTTACATTCGACCTGAGGATCACGTTGCTATCCAGGACATGTACATCCTAACGTTAGTAGACCTTAGTGCTGAAAACGCGGACTATTACGAGTATGTGGAAACCACACGCCCTGAACCTCCCTGTTTGCTGCCCGAAGAGATCAAGGACCGCTGCGGTTCCTTGCCCTACGGCTCACTTAGTGGGGAATAAGATAATCGTATAACCATGAAGGAAGTCCCTGGATTAAAGTCCCCAGGGACTTCCTGAATGCTGTGTTTCGGAGAACTGCGGAGGATTATCCCTCCGCAGCTCTCCGAAGGACAAGTTATTGATGACAGGACGGATATATGGACGAAATCATTCTTGAAACTATCGATTTGCGAAAGGAATTTGATGCCCTGGTTGCTGTGGATGATGTCAACATTCAGATCAAGGAACATAGTCTGCATGCTATCATCGGTCCTAACGGAGCGGGGAAAACAACTTTTTTCAATTTGTTAAGTGGGAATATTGAACCGACCTATGGAAAGGTGTTATTCAGGGGGCGTAATATCACCCATCAACCTGTACACAGAACCATTCACTATGGAATTGGGCGCTCATTTCAGATCACGAATATTTTTCCTAACTTGACGGTCTTTGAGAATATCAGGCTTGCCTGCCAGGCGATGGGAAAGGATAATTTCAAGTTCTATAAAGATGCTGATTCTTTCCAGGATATTAACAAACGAACCCAGGAAGTTATTGAACTGGTCGGTTTGCAGGACCAAGTGGGCACATTTGCGAGAATCCTACCACATGGGGATCAGAGGAAATTGGAACTGGGCATGATCCTGGCCCCTGATCCGGAGGTACTCTTGCTGGATGAGCCAACGGCTGGCATGGCAGCTGAACAGGTGCCAGAGCTGATCTCGCTCATTCAGAATATTCAACAGTCAGGTGATAAAACTGTTCTGCTGGTAGAGCATAACATGAATGTTGTGATGAGTATTTCAGATACTATTACCGTAATGCATCAGGGTAAAGTGCTGGCAGAGGGAACTCCCTCCGAAATCACAACTGATGCAGAAGTTCAGACAGCCTACCTGGGCGGTCTGTACAAGTTAGATGTGTGAGGCTGCCATGGATCCAATCCTTGATGTTCAAGACATTCATACATTTATTGGTCAGTATCACATCTTGCAGGGCGTCAGCGTGCAGGTGAAAGATGGCGGCATAACGGTTTTGTTGGGACGAAATGGAGCGGGAAAAACAACCACGCTGAAATCGATCATTGGCTTAACCCCGGCAGTTAAGGGAAAAGTTATTTATCAAGGTCAGGAAATCCAGGAAATGCATTCTTTTGATATTGCCTCCCTGGGCATTGGATATGTTCCTGAACACCGGGCAATTTTCCGTGATTTGAGTGTGGAAGAGAATTTGAAGATCGCCGAGAGAGATAAAGGGGATTTTGAAAGAAAAGAGGAATTGATATTTTCTCTGTTCCCGGATCTGAAAAGGCTGATCCACCTGGGGGGTGCCAATCTTTCAGGAGGTCAGCAGCAGATGCTGGCCATTGCTAGAGCCCTGGTTCCGGATAATAACCTGCTGCTGATTGATGAGCCCAGTGAGGGGCTTGCACCTGTCTTGATCGAAAAAATGATCACGGCGATCCAAACGCTTTCCTCGGATAGCACAATTGTACTGGTGGAACAGAATTTCCTGGTTGCCAGCCAGCTGGCGGAATATTATGTCATTATCGAAGAAGGTCAATCGGTCAAGTCGGGCAAGATGAAAGATTTGATTGAAGACAGTGAGACCATTCACCGCTATCTTGGAGCAGCCTGAGGAGACTTTATGAAAATTAATCTTAGAAAAGATCTTCCCCGCTGGTTAACCTTACTTGGGCTGCTGGTTTTCTTTGTGGTTGCAGCCCGGGGAATGGAAACCAAGGACTGGGTGATAACTTTGTTGCGCGGACTATCAGTGGGATCAGTCACGTTCCTGGTTGCTTCTGGATTCTCTCTGATCTTTGGACTGCTAGATGTGCTTAATATGGCCCACGGCACTATGTTTATGATCGGCGCCTATATTTCCTGGACTGTATATGTCCGGCCGGATACCTTTGTAGACCTGCTGACCCCGGTTTTACTGCTGCTGAGTGGATTTACCCTTTCAGCAGTCTGGAAAAGAATAGCCAGAGGACTGAAACAGAAAGCTAATTGGCTGGTGATCCTTCCCTGGGTAGGGCTGATAGTTGGGGTTGCCGCTATGATCTACTTCCTGCCGCGCTATCCGATTACAATCTGGGATGTTGGGAATTATAGTCAAAGTCCAGTTACTTATTCATACCTGGCAGACCAAGGATTGATCAATTTGCCTCCGGGTCTTCCTTTTGAGGAAATTACACCTCTGGCAGCTGTGCTGGGATTGCTGGCTGCCAGCCTGCTGACTGCTTTTGGCCTGACAACATTTGGCGCCCGCAGCCAAGCGGCACCTCCGGTGAGTTGGAAAAACCTGATCCTTTTTGGACTTTTGACCGTGACGGGCGTGCTCACCCTGGTTTTCAATGACCCCTTGACATTGTTTTTGACCGAGCTGAATACAACCGTGTTATTCGCAATCGCTTTGTCTGTAGGTGTCCTGGCTGGAGTTCTGCTGGGAAGCGTGATGGAAGCCACTTTGATCCGCCCTCTTTACAGCCGACCGATCTACCAGTTGATGCTTACGCTGGGTTTGAGTGCTATCGGTATTGAGGTGGTGCGGGCGATCTGGGGGCGGCCGGAATTTGTCATGCCCAAACCCTCCCTGTTTGCGGGTGTTGGCGATGGCTGCCCGGCTACGTCATTAGCTGATTTATGGACAAATCACTGTTCAACTATCATGCTTTTTGACGGCCGAATCCGGGTCTATAATGAGATTTTTATCCCTTTGGTCGGCTTAATTGTTTTGGCTGGCATCTGGATCCTGCTGCAGCGATCCCGACTGGGGATGATCATCCGGGCTGGTGTGCAGGACCGGGAGATGGTGGAAGCTCTTGGCATCAACGTCCAACGAGTCTTCAATACGGTTTTTGCCATGGGTGTTGGACTGGCTGTACTGGGAGGGGGATTGGCTGCTCCTTCGATGGGGCTTTCCAATGCAATGGGTGAGGCCCTGATCCTTAATGCTCTGATCGCTCTGGCAATCGGGGGTCTTACTAACTTCCCGGGCGCGGCTTTGGGATCCTTGCTGGTAGGATTGCTCCAGCAAGTTATCATCAAGTATGGGGCTATTGGCATTCCCATACCTTTTACAGAGATCGTTTTTAAACCCACACCGCCTCTTGTGCCTGCGTCAACTGTCCTGTTGATGGTGTTTATCTTGCTGATTTTGCCAAATGGCTTGCTTGGGAAGAAGGAGTAATACCATGGTCAAAGATACATCTATACCCAGGCATAATTTTATCACCCGGAATCAGGGATTGGCGATCACCATCCTGGTTTTAGCGCTGCTTCCATTTGTTGTGGGTTTGTTTGAAGGTGCTTCACCCGCCCAGGTTTGGTTCAATGAGGGAGGTACATCGAAGTTCATTGAAGGACTGGCAATTGAGATCTTTATACTGGCTATATTTGCCTTGAGTTATGATCTGCTTTTTGGAATTACCGGTCTGCTTTCACTGGGACATTCGATGTTTTTTGCTACTGGCGCGTACTTAACGGGGATACTGCTGAAGAACTTCGAAACGCCTCTGGGGCTGACTGTTCTGTGGGTTTTGGGTGCAGCGGTTATCAATGCCATAATATTTGGACTGGTCCTGCCCCGCGTGAAAGGGATCACCTTTGCGCTGGTGACCCTGGGAATTGCCTCGGTTTTCCATATCGTGATCATGTCCCGCGAACTTGGAGAGTTAACCGGGGCAGATGTAGGACTTCAGAGAATTCCATCTCCGGCATTCATCAATCCCGCTACTGAAAGACTGCGGTTCTATTTTTTAGCTCTTGCAATCATGGTATTCTTTTTCCTGGTCTACAAGAGGTTTGTTTCTTCACCTGTTGGACGGGTTTGCGTGGCAATCCGCGAAAATGAAGGACGGGCTTTGATGCTCGGGTATAATACCTTTGTTTTTAAATTTGCCGCCCTGACTCTATCATCGATTACAGCCTCGGTGGCAGGCTTGATCCATGCCTTATACCAGCCGATCGTTTCCCCCAACACTGCGGGACTTGTGTATACCATCATGGCGCTTCTGGTTGTGTTGATTGGCGGCGTTGGGACATTAAACGGAGCCCTGATCGGCGCAGCTATCTACCGTTTGCTGGATTTTGGGCTGAGGCGCTACCTCGGAGAGATGGCAAGTTTTGTTAACGGAACGATCTATATTCTGATCGTGTTATTTCTCCCCTACGGAATCGTGGGTACCTGGAGGTTGAAATCTTTTGATATCCGGCAGGGTTGGAAACGGCTGCTGGAATATTTCCAGAAGAGTAAATAGGTAAGCGATAATTCTCTTCACTATTTAATATATTGGACGAAGTTCAGATCTGAACTTCGTCCTTTTTTATTCAGGTGAATACTTATAAAGGGGGAAGATATACCTGTGAATACAGATTAATTGTCTATAATGCTCATCACCAGAACTGGTCATCCCGTTTTTCCGAGAATCTCGTAACTGGTCCCATCTGTCGCAGACGAGACATATATTTTGGGATTCAATCCGGTTTTTGCATGATATTCCTGCATCACTCTATCTTTAAAGTTTTCTACCTGGTCTTCAGCTACCAGGGCAACCGCACAGCCTCCAAAACCGCCCCCTGTCATGCGGGCTCCATAACATCCAGGCTGGGCCTGGGCGATGGCTACCATCTGATCCACTTCTTTTCGGGAGATCTCATAATCATCCCGCATACTGGCATGGCTTTCATTCATCAATAAACCAAGTGCTGCGGCATTTCCTTGATTAAGGGCTTTTACAGCATCTAAGACCCGCTGGTTTTCTGAGATGACATGCTGAGCTCTTCTATAAAGCACCATATCCAGAATCCCTGCTCTTTCCTGTAGCTGGTCCAGGGTAACGTCCCTCAGGGCTTTTACATCAAAATGACAGGCCACTGCCTCGCACTGCGACCGGCGTTCGTTATAGGCTGAATCCAATAAACCCCGCCGGGTGGCAGTATCAAGGATTACGAATTGGGTCTTTTTAGGCAGGGGAACCTGTTTTGTTTTCAGGCTGCGGCAATCGATTAACAGAGCGAATTTTTTCTTTCCACAGGCAGAGATCATCTGGTCCATAATGCCGGAGTTGATCCCGACCCAGCGGTTTTCAGCTTTCTGGCAGATCAGGGCCATTTGGGTTGGATCCCATTTCAGATCTGAGACCAGGGCAAAGGCCCGGGCCAGGGCTAATTCAAGGGCAGCTGAGGAAGATAAACCGGCCCCGATGGGCACATCTCCGGAGAATACACCTTCCCATCCAGCTAATGTGTGTCCTGCTTCCTGGAGCGCCCAGGCAACTCCGGTGACATACTCCTGCCAACCCCCTTCTCCTTTGGAAAAATTGTCCAGATCAATTTCCAGCTTTTCGTTCTTGTCCAGGGCAGTGATAATCACCCGGTTATCCTGCCGGGGCTGGAGAGCAACCCAGGTGGCATAGTTGATGGCCATAGGCAGCACAAAACCGTCATTATAGTCGGTATGCTCACCAATGATATTCACCCTTCCAGGGGACCAGGTGAGAAACACTGGATTCCCTCCAAATATTTGCTGAAATTCCCGAATTACTTTTTCTTTGATCATAGGATTATTGCGACCATTGAGTTGGGGAGCGGTCCCAGCGGTGTTTTCGAAGTTCCTGGTGGAGCGATTTTGGCAGGGGGCCCTTGTCGCTGGCAGCGATATTCATCAGGACGTGATTGGCTTTGCGCATGCCGGGGATAATAGTCTGTATCCGGGATTCGTTGAGGATAAACCGCAAGGCCATCTCCGGCATGGTCATACCTTCTGGTACCAGTTCACGGAGCGCGTCTGCGTGCTCCACGCTGGATTTGAGGTTCTCCGGGACAAAGTAAGTGCTGCGCCAATCGTCTTCAGGCCAGCTGCTATCCAATGTGATATTCCCGGTCAGAGTGCCTTCATCAAAGGGAACCCGGGCGATAACAGCCACATCATTTTCCTCGCAGGCTGGCAGCAGTTCAACTTCTGGATTCTGGTCAAAGATGTTGTAGATTACCTGAACAGCGTCGATTAAGCCGCTTTGAACAGTCTGGATCGCATTCCAGGGTTCCCAGCGGTTGATGCTAATGCCAATGGCATGAAAAAGACCTTGTTCCTTCAATTCAGCGACTTTCTTGACCCAGCGGTCATCCTCCATAAAATGGTCTTCCCAGATATGGAACTGCATCAGATCGAAACTATCCAGCCCGCTGTTTTTCAGACTGGAAACTACATATTCCTCGATGTGGTCGGGCGGGAAGCAGTCGTCCAGGGTGAACTCCCGCTCGGAGGGCCAGATGAAGTTCTTGGGGGGGATTTTGGTGGCGGTATAGAGTTTCTTATCCGGGTTGTTGTGAATGATCTTTCCCAGCAGGGACTCGCTGTGGCCTTCGCCGTAACCCCAGGCGGTATCAAAAAAAGTGCAGCCCAGATCAACCGCCTGCTGCAGGGATGCCAGAGACTCCTGGTCGTCGGAACCGGTCCAACCACCCATGCCCCACATTCCATAGCCAATTTCACTGACCTGCCAATTTGTGCGTCCAAATCTGCGATATTTCATGAATTGTCCTCCAGCTAAAAGGTTAATGATTTCCTGGGAGAGTTGTAAGGGACTCCTGGATTGACGGGATATTCTATAGAAGCTTCTGGTGACTACTCTAGAGGTTTAAGACCACAACATGACCGATAATATCTTCTCCCGGGAAGGATGAGTTGAGAAACACCCAGTATATTAACCCTTCAGGGAACCAGCCAGCAGTCCCCGCAGGAAGTAGCGTCCCAGGAAAATGTATACCAGCAGGGTTGGCAGAGCCGCCAGCAGCGATCCAGCCATTTGTACATTCCAGGAGATGATTTGGCTGCCGGCCATATTGTTGAGGGCAACGGTGATCGGCCAATCGTTATTCCCCGTTAAAACGACCGCAAAAAGGAAATCGTTCCAGGCGGAAGTAAATTGCCAGATCAATACCACCACAAAACTGGGTATGGAAATTGGAAGCAGAATATGCCAGTATACACCCAGCATATCAGCCCCATCGATTTTGGCTGCCTCAAGCAACTCCTGAGGCAAGCTGGCGTAATAATTTCGGAAAGTAAGGGTAGTGATCGGAATACCATAGATGATGTGGGCCATTGCCAGGCCAGCCAATCCCTTGATCCCGGCAGCATTCATGAATTGCACCAGGGGGATAATGATGCTCTGGTAGGGAATGAACATACCAAAAAGGATGAAGGGGAAAATGATGTCAGCTCCCCGGAATTTCCATTTAGCGAGCACAAATCCATTCAACGAGCCGAGCATTGACGAGATCAGAGTGGCAGGTATGACCATCACAAAGCTGTTGCGGAGAGATGGCGCCAACTTGGAAAAAGCTTCAATGAAGTTATCTAAAGAGAGTCCATGAGGTAAATTCCACATGGTCTGAAGGTTGATTTCTGCAAAGCTTTTGAAACCTGTAACCAGCATAACGTACATCGGCAGCAGATAAAAGATAGCCAGAGCGATCAACGGGACATAAAGCCAATTTTTTCTCAACGCTTTTATTCTCATGGCTATTCCTCCTCCCTCAATGTATACCGGATGTAAGGAATGATCAGCACTGCTACACTGATCAAGAGAAGGATACTAATTGCAGCTCCTCGACTATAGAAAAGACCATCGAAAGTAGTTTGCCACATATAGATTGATGGCACATCCAGCGGCAGTTGTTTGCCTGCCATAGCAATGATGAGGTCAAAAACCTTGAGGGACATATGTCCCAGGATAATCAACGCGCTCAGGCTAACCGGAGTGAGCAGCGGCAGGATAATGCGCCTATAAATTTGTATTTCGCTGGCGCCGTCAATACGAGCTGCTTCCCGCAATTCTATGGGAATGGACCGCAAACCGGCCAGATAGAGGGCCATAGTATATCCAGACATCTGCCAAATGGCTGCCAGGGCAATGGCTGCCATGCCCCATTTGGGGGTGGTGTACCATTGATTAACCAAAAAATCCAAATGGAAAGTTGTAAACAGCAGGTTTAGACCACTTGTGCGGGTGCCTGTGGCCGGGTTCATCAGCCAGCGCCAGACCACACCGGTAACGATATAGGATATTGCCATTGGGAAGAGGAACAAACTGCGGAAAAAACCTTCCCCTTTTAAACCCTGG
Organism: uncultured Anaerolineales bacterium; assembly: GCA_964627755.1. Lineage (GTDB taxonomy): Bacteria > Chloroflexota > Anaerolineae > Anaerolineales > UBA11858 > B10-G9. Next base: position 39,782 of record CAZVIH010000018.1, on the reverse strand, counting down.
TCAAGCATCACAGCCATCAGGAAGCCAAGGAAGATACTTCCGATGACAAACACACCTGTAAAAATTAATGTATTGCGCACATCAACGGCGAATCGGGGATCAGAGAATAATGCCAAATAATTCTTAAAACCAGCCCAGGTATAATCCGGAAGCAAACCTTTCCATTTACTGAGCGAAACACGTATAGACCAGCCAATAAAAACATACACAAAAATCAGTACTGCAAGAATTGATGGCGAGATAAGAATGATTGAAAGGTAGCGATCCTTATTTTTAAACATACTTCACCCTTCTTTCTTAATAAAAATCATTGAGGCCCCAAACGTCGGAGCCTCAATGATTCATCACCAGAGTTTACTGGCAGGGGCCAGAGGCAACGCAGGCAGCTACTAAAGCTGTCTGGAAGGCTTCTACGTTCATGTCAGCCATGAATAACCCCAGAGCCGTGTCAATCTCGGACTTCCAGGAGTCATTCGCGACCACACCGTGGGTTAACGAACCTGAGACTTTGTTGCTAGCCCAGTCGTCCATTGCTGACTGTAAGTATACCCCAAAGAGGGAAGCATCACAGTCAGTGCGGGCGCAGATCGAACCCTTGATGGGGTTAAAAGCTTCCTGGCCGGCCTTTGAACCTGCAACAGTCAGCCAAGCCTCAGCGCCTGCAGGATGTGGTGCGCCAACTGCCAGGGTGAAGGAGTCGGACAGGAATTGGAAGACACCCACTGTTCCAGGAACCGGAGCCCAGCCGTAATCAGTCTCGGGGGCCTTGCCCAGTTCACGGAAGTATCCTTCTGCCCAGTCACCCATCACGTTAAATGCGGCATCCCCGTTCACAACCAGCTGGGAAGCATCCTGCCAGGACAAAGACGCAGCATCAGAGTTCGTATAGGTCAGGACTTTTGCAAAATTGTCGAGAGCAGCTTTGACCTCAGCGCTGTCCCAAGCGGTTTTTCCATCCCATAGACCATCATATGCATCGGCTCCAAGTGAACCGAGCAGGATTGTCTCCATCAGGTGCATCTGGGTCCACTGTTCACCAAGGGCGAGTGGTGTCACACCAGCAGCCTGAAGGGTGTCCATGGCTGTGAACCATTCATCAATGGTAGTGGGAACAGCCACGCCGTTAGCTTCCAGGATTGCGGGGTTGTACCACATGACATTGGCCCGGTGGATATTGACGGGCACGGAGTAGATGTTGCCATCCTGCGAGATGAGCGGGATGAGGGTCTCCGGCATGACGGCAAGCCAACCCTGGGCTTCGTAAAGATCATTAAGTGGTTCAATCTGACCGCCGGCAACATAGGTGCCGATCAGTTCCTGACCTGCGTGACCCTGCCAGCTGTCGGGAGGATCACCGGACTGCAAGCGTGTGGCCAGAACAGCACGGGCATTGGTGCCAGCGCCACCGGCAACTGTTGCATTGATGAACTCGGTTCCTGGATATTCGGTATTAAAAATACCGATCATCGCTTCAAGACCAGCGGCTTCACCGCCTCCTGTCCACCAGGAAAAAACCTCCACAGCGTCATCAGCCGGGGCAGCTTCCTCAGCAGCGCCACCGCAAGCTGTCAAGATCAGCGAGCCAAGCAGCAGGACTGCCAGTAAGATTTGCCATACACGTTTCTTTAACATATTCTTCTCCTAATAGTAAGTCTAATAAGACAATACAGGAAAGTTTCTGTTTTTTATGAGAGTTATCACCTCCTTAAAAAGGATTTATTGTGAATGATGAAATTGAGATGTGGATTGTCTCAGGATCAGTTCCGGAGTTACACAATAATCCACCAGCTGTGGGTTATCACTTTGGATGGTTTTAATTAAAATCTTGGCAGCTTGCTTCCCAAATTCCTCCAGAGGTTGTTCTATAGTGGTCAGAGGGGGGTCGATCAGCAAAGATAGATGGATATTGTCGTAGCCGATCACCGAATAATCTTCCGGGATCTGGTAGCCAGAATCCCTCAAGGTGCGAATGGCTCCTGCGGCCATGCGGTCGTTCTGGGAAAATATAGCTGAAAACCGATCAGGGATTTTCAGCAGCTCTACTGCAGCATCGGAGCCGGATTGGGAGGTCCAGTTACCTTGTATGATCAGGGCATCATCTGCCTTGAGACCGGCTTCAGCCAGCGCTTGTTTGTACCCACTTAATCGTTCTCGAGTGCATTGTTCATTCTTCCGTCCGATGATAATGGCGATCTGCCTATGTCCCAATTCCAGAAGATGTTTGGTTGCCAGGTAGCCACCCTGGATATCATCACAGCGAACAGAGGAGACCGCTTCTGCTACCGGGGAATTTTTGACGTAGACGATCGGGGGGCCGTTCCTGAAGAGCGGTTCGAGCAGTTGATAGCGCTCATCGTCGCGGGCGTTAATCATTATCAATCCATCTACCCGGCGGTTGAGCAACTCGTCCAGCAGGGGTTTGGTTTCTCCGGCTGTTGAGGAACTGCCGATCAGGATAAAAAAACCCAGGCGGCGTGCTTCCGCTTGGGCGCTTTCTATGATGCGTGCAAAGGCCGGATCGGTCAGGTTGGGGGAGATGCAGCCGAGAGTATGGGTATTACCCTGGGCCATGGAGCGAGCGATGACATTGGGCCGATAGCTCAATTCGAGGATGGCAGATTCAACTCTTTCCCGGGTTTCGGGACGGACGTTATCCCGCTTATTAATCACACGAGATACCGTTTGATGAGAAACGCCAGCAAGGTCGGCAACATCATGGAGGGTAATCCGTGATTTTTCGAGCATAGTTATTTTTAAGAGGGAATTATTGTCGTTCGGTGAACGTTAGCGTTAACATTTTCATTAATATCATAGCATTTCTAATGAGGCAATGTCAATGACAAAAGTCACTTAATCGGGCTGTGTGTCGAAAAATGGTAGATTGGGATTTGGAAATCAGCCCGGGAAGTGACCTTGACCTTTATTTTGATCACCATCCAGGAAACAATACCCAGAATGAAGAAGGATAAAATACTTTCAAGCCAGTAGAGCCTTATTTCCCTTTTATTAAACACAAAACCGCCCCTCAGGGGTGGTTTTGTGTTAGTGACCCGCCAAGGAATCGAACCTTGAACCTATTGATTAAGAGTCAATTGCTCTGCCAATTGAGCTAGCGGGCCGTGAGTGAAGATTGTATCTTTTTAGAGGGGATATGTCAAGAAAAGGGCTCACATATTGGGAACCTGATCGAGCAGCCCTCCCAGGGCAGAGCCAAAGACCACCATTAGACAGCCTCCAATGAACATTAAAACCAAGGGTGGTACGATAATGCCTGCGATCGCCCGACCGGTTGTAACATTATGGGCTGCTTTTACCGCCCGTACCGTCAGGATGATAGTGTAGATCGACAAGCCTAAACCACCCAACCCGGCGACGAAACCGATCAGGGGTATTAAAGCCAGCAGTGAGATCACTCCACTCAGTATTGTCATTGGAACCTGGATCAAAGCCATCAGGTATGCGTGGGATTTAAAATCACCGCTCCCGCCAAATAAACGGACACCAAGATACTGTATCCCCACACCAAGATAAAAGGAAAGTGGGGTCATGATCACAGTTCCAATCAGAATGAAGAAAAAGATCATGCCCAGGTTCAAGCCCAGCTGGGGAAGCTGTTCCCCCATTATGGTTGTGATCTGTTGGAATTGGAAGAAACCGCCGATCAGAAATATCACCACGGCGGCGATAGTATAGATCAGAACTGATAACAGCGTGTCCTCGGTATTGGCTTGCCCTTTTACCTTTTCAAAAAAATCCTCAGTCATCCCAAAGAAGCTCAGCCAGGTCTGGATCAGGGTGGAGGGTGATTGAGGTTCTTGGCTGTGGTCTTTTTCCACCACCGGAGCGCTGGGGCTTGTTTTCTGATCGATTTTTTTGGCTTTACCGTAGACATCAGCGATGAATTCTTTCAGCCTGACAGGATCTTGCAGGATGAGCAGGGCTTCTTGAGGTGGTTTACCAATTAATTCTGAAGCCACACTTCTGGCATAGGGATTGTTCGCGAGATCAGGATTCAAGTCCAGTGCCTGAGCGAAAACCGGAAGGGCTTTTTTAGTCCTATCACTCATATGCAGGGAATAAGCGCGCTGAACTTTAAGATCAGCTTCTTTAACATGTGACCGGGGTGTTTCCTCCTCTTCGGAAACCGCCTGATCAAAAAGCGTGCTGGAAGTAAGCTCCCTATCTGTTTTCTTAGCAGAAACCACCGGGGATATTGGGGGAACTTTTTGTTCTTGTTGAGCTGATTGCTGAGATGAATAGAGATGCTGGGCAGCTTTTTTGGCATACTCCCGCAGGCGGGGATCCGGGTCATTCTCGGCGATCTCTATCAGATATCTCAAATTGTCTTTAATACCTGAGAAAGCTATCTTTTTTACTGCCTGTGCCCGTTCTTTTGGGTCATCACTGTACAATTGATCTATCCAATCCTGGGCCATGATCCACTCCAACAAATCTCAATACTAATTTCCCATAATTACAGAGTTATTTTTTAATTATAGTCAAAAAAATGATCCCGGAACGTATCAATCTGTTAACAATCTCGTGAAGTAAGGTAGTTGATAATTATCTGGATTCCCATTCACTGATCCCTTCTGATCACCCCCATCTCACATTTTCGACCTTTTTAAGTCATTACTTAGCCACCACATAGATCCGGGCAGACCAGACTCCGAAGGGCCCTCCGCAGGTAACCATGGTTACCCTTTCATTATGAGTTGGCCCTAAATAATTGAGATGTTTGTTCAATTCAGCGGCTGTTTTATAGAGGTAAGGTACCTCAACGACTTTTGTGACATAGTATTTATATTTGCCTCCGCTTTCAGTATATAAGACTATCTTATCACCTGGCTTCAGTTGGTCCAGATTGACAAAAACACCTTCCCATGCATACCAGCCTCGATTGTAGTTGTGCCCTACCAGGACTATGTTTCCTCCTCCTCCAGGGTCTCCTGAGGTAAGTGTACGACCAACCAGGTCCAGGCGGCTGCCGGTGGCAAAGAGAGAGTCGGTGTCGTACTGTACCTGACCGCTGTTGTCCCGGTATTGTCTAAGTGGGACGACCGCCCTATCCACATTAATACTGGGGATCACCACCCGGATCACAGGGCCAGCCGGGATTGGAGTGGGAGTTGGTGTAGGAGTTGGGGTTGGAGTGGGTGTGTAAGGGTTGTGAACCAGGGAGAAAAAAACATCATCTGGCGTGGCTTCGGGGGTTCGGATGGAAGAAAGTTGGGGCAGGGGGAGGCTGATCTTATAGGTTGTGAGCAGATAATTCCCTGAATCCAGTTGGGAGAACGACAGGACCAGTTTGAGGCTGAGCAGCGCCGCCCAAAGCAGCAATAAACTACCAGATATAAAAAGGAGATTGGGCAACCAACGGCGCCAGGGAATTCTAGGCAATGGATTCCTTAAATCATGATCACTGATTGGGTTTATCTTAATGACGACAGACTCCCAATCAGGGTGACCATAATTAAGCGAAGAGAAACAACTGCCTGCGGCAGTTCAGGTTCGCAGCGCAGGCAGTTATAAATAATTAAGCAGCTACCTGTTTTCGGCGGCGGATAAGGACGTATCCCGCGGCAACCAAACCTGCTCCGACCAGTGCTACAGCGCCAATAATGTAGGGAGTAGCTATATTAACTCCTGTATAGGGCGGGTAACCTGCATAGTCATAGCTGGCTGTGACCCGGCAGTCAGTAGCGCTGTACCAGGTGATGACATGATAGCGGTAAGAACTTGGGAAGAGCTGGTAAAGATCTCCACCGCTGTAAATATCACAAATCTGGTCATTGATCACGCTCTCCAATTGGGTATCATCACTGCAGGCCCAGGGGTCATCCAGCGTGCCTGTGCCACCAGCAGTGACGCTAGTGCTGCAGTAAAATGTGCCGGCGGCATCAACTGCTGAGGGAACCAGACCGACAACCATGACTGCAAAAATAGCTATAAGTAGGATATTTCGCAACTTTTTCATCCTGCACTCTCCTTGTGGTTCATCTTTAAGGATTATATCCATATTTTCCTAAAAAAACACTAAACATTGATGTTAGGTGAAATTTTCCACTATCCTTCGGAGCAGTTTTATTCCAGGACTACTTCCAGCAGTGTATCCGCCAGGCTGATCAGGTCTGGATCTGAACCCATCTCTATCACGTATTGATATTCAGCAGCTGCTTCTGACAACCTGTCCAGGGCTTCTAGAGCCATTCCGATATATAAATGCGTAGCAATATCACCCGGATCCAAGTACTGAGCCGCATCAAAATATATCATTGCCACTCCCGGGTTCTCTTCCAGCAGGCTGATTACTCCCAATCCTTGCAGAGCAAGCGCGTGCCTGGGATTTGACTGCAGCACATCTTCCCATACCAGCCGAGCTTCAACTAACCGGCGTTCATTAAGTATCAAACCGGCCCAGGTAGCTTTTGCATCCGAGAGAGTAAAGTCTAATTCGAGGGCTTTCTGGAAGGTTGAGGCAGCATTTTCCCATTTTTCCTGGATATAATATGCAGTTCCCAGATTTCTATAACTGATTGTTTGCAATGGATTCAACTCGATGGCAGATTTAAAATGCTCAATCGCCAGGTCGGCTTGATCATTTTCTAAAAACACAACTCCCAGATTGTTGTGGATCCAGGGTAGATATTCATCAAGAACAAGGGCCTGTTCATAGACCTCGATTGCTTCCTGATCTTTCCCCTGCAAAACCAGGATATCTCCCAGCAGGCCATACAGCCGGGCCGATTTTGGCTGAAGACGCACAGCAAAACGAAGATAATCCTCTGCCTGGTCGACGTGTCCTTTCTCAACCAGCCGGTCAGGAAGGGTGTTATTGGCTTTTTCAAGCAGGGTTGGGCCCAGAGTGAATAGTGTTATAGCCAATACTAATGTGATGACCAGTGTTATCGACACCGATTTTTTTATTTGGAGTATTGGATGATATTTCGGCCTTGGGGGACTGGGAGCTTGCCAATCTGAGCGATTCAGGACCCAGATAACCGTATCAGTTTGAGCTGTGATAGTGAAGTTACTAGGATTTCCTTTTAGAAGCATTTCACTTCCAATAACTTGACCGGAGCCTGCGGAAAGGGATCGGTCAGTCCCGTTTTTTAGCCTTACCTCACCGCTTTCAATAATCCCAAGAAACTGTCCTGATCTACCCGCCCGGATAATTTCATCACCGGATAGGAATTCCTGCCTTTTTAGTTTTGAAACCAGAAAATCCTGCCGTTTGGCTGGAAGTTCTCTGAAAAATCCGATCTTTTTTAGATCTGGAAGTGATTTTTGTATGTTCATAGTCCAAAATGCGGAAATTGAGCCGCAATCAGGATCGTCTGACCCGACTTCCTGTAACTTGTATATCCTGAATGTCTTGAGATGATTGTAACAAGAAGATTGAGATATTGTTGGATTTTAAAGAATGCTGACAAAACTGAGAAGAGCTGATTTTAACAGGAATTTCCTTATATGTTAAACAATAATATCTATCAAAGGTGATACCTCCAGGCTCAAATCTGTCATAGTATTGTATGCCTATACTACAGCAACTCTGGTCCAGAGGATTTATCCGGTTTTTGGGATTGGTTTTATTATCCTTTTATCCAGTTCGTCAAGATGACCTGGACCCAGGTGCCGGACAGCTTTTTCCACAGCCCGGGCATCTTCACGAAGTTTGTTTAAATCCACTCCCAACAACGTATCACCCAGCGGTTTCAGGTTGCGCTGGCCTCTAATAAACATCTTAATAGCTCCGCGATAGTTGCTACGGGAGATCTGGTAATAGGCCAGCCCAATCTGCAGGATGCCCTGATACATATTCCGATCTGGTGATCTGGTATTCATCCAGGCCAGCTCGAGCGAATCATGGGCTTTATAAAACTCCCCCTGATCAAATAACTCAATTCCTTTCCGGGCTTCCGGATGCAGGGGATCAGTTTTCGAGGGTGAATTCACTGGTAAATGTCAATCCTGGTTTGAGAGTTGCCAATACAGAGCAGTATTTATCCTCTGAGAGCTGCATTGCCCGCTGGATCTTTTCAGCTGGAACGTTTCCCCAGATCCGGTAATTAAAATGGAGGGAGAGGTAGGGATAGGGCTGTTCCTGACTCTGTTCTGCTGTGACATCTACTTTAAAATCCTCCAGGGGCTGTTTCCCTTTTTCAAGGATCTGGACTACGTCATAGGCGGAGCAAGAAGCGGCAGCCAGCAATAACATATCTGAGGGGTTGATGCCCTGGGCAAATGGCTCTTCTTCCTTCTGGTATCCGATTGCGATAGAATTCCCCAGGTGATCGGTGCCTACAAACATACGCGACCGCAGCCATTCCAGTTTCACTTCTTTGGTTTTAGTTTCCATAGATTTTCCTTTGTAAACAAATCAATATTGCTAATTTTATTATATCCTCTGGAAATTTGAGTTTGATAAGAGGATTATAAAATCAAGGGACTGAGTCTTTTTGAAAGGACTCGGACCCCATCATGTTAAGGTATACTCATCATTATAGTTATGAAAAACAAAAATCAGCACAATAAGTGGCAAGAAGAGATCCTAAAACCTGCTCTTGATAAATTACCGGAGCGGAAATCGGATTTTGCCACTGGTTCCGGAATCCCGCTTCCGCGTGTATCTCTGCCGGATGAGACTGTTTCCTACCAGGAGCGTTTGGGTTTCCCGGGTGAAAAACCATATACGAGAGGGGTTTATCCTTCAATGCACCGCGGGCGCTTATGGACTATGCGCCAGTATGCCGGTTTTGCCAGCGCAGAGGAGTCCAACCGGCGCTACCGCTACCTCCTTGAACAAGGGCAAACCGGGCTTTCAGTGGCTTTTGATCTGCCAACCCAGATTGGTTATGATTCCGATCACCCCCTGGCTGCCGGTGAGGTAGGAAAAGTTGGTGTGCCCATATCTTCCTTGGGAGATATGGAAACACTCTTTAAGGACATCCCACTCGCTAAAGTATCCACCAGTATGACCATTAACGCCCCGGCAGCCATCTTGCTGGCAATGTACATTGCTGTGGCCAAGAAGGGCGGTGTTGAGCCCAGATCCCTGCGGGGTACGGTTCAGAATGACATCCTTAAGGAGTATATCGCCCGCGGCACTTATATCTTTCCACCAAAACCCTCAATGAGGCTGATCACGGACCTGTTCCAGTACTGTCAGTCAGAAGTTCCCAAATGGAATACCATCAGCATCTCTGGTTATCACATCCGTGAAGCCGGTTCCACGGCGGTTCAGGAAGTGGCTTTTACACTGGCAAACGGGATCGCTTATGTGGAAGCAGCCCTAAATGCTGGACTGGATGTGGATTACTTTGGACGGCGATTGTCTTTCTTCTTCAACGCCCACAACGATTTCCTGGAAGAGATCGCAAAGTTCCGGTCCGCCCGACGCCTGTGGGCCTCGATCATGCAAGAACGTTTTGGCGCCACCCATTCAGATGCATTAAAATTACGTTTCCATACGCAGACTGCCGGATCAACTCTCACTGCTCAGCAGCCTCATAATAACGTAGTCAGGGTTGCTCTGCAGGCCCTGGCTGCCGTTTTGGGTGGAACTCAATCTCTGCATACTAACAGCATGGATGAAGCTCTCAGTCTTCCCACACAGGAAGCGGTTCAAATCGCTTTACGCACTCAGCAGATCCTGGCCGAGGAATCCGGGGTAGCTAATAGCATTGATCCTTTAGGTGGATCCTACCTGGTTGAGGAGCTAACAGATGAGATAGAAACACGGGCTAAAGCATATATTGCTGAAATCGACCGCCAGGGCGGAGCGCTGGCCGCCATTGAAAACGGCTATATCCAGGGAGAGATCCTTGATGCTGCTTACCGTCAACTGCGTGATTTGGAAAGCGGAGAATCCCATCAGGTGGGTGTGAATATCTACCAGATGGATGAGGAGTTATCTTTGGACCTGCTTTCTGTAGACCCGGCACTGGAAAAAGCTCAGAAGCAACGCCTGGCGAAACTGCGCCAGACAAGAGATCAAAATAAAGTAGACAAGTTAACAAACCAGTTGAAATTGGCCGCGGACAGCACAGATAATTTGATGCCGCTGCTGATTGAATGTGTGGAGGGTGACCTCACCCTGGGGGAGATCACCGGTGCCTTGAGAGAAGTTTGGGGGGAATACCGCCCGACAGGCTGGTTCTAGACTTTTTCCTGCAACTTGTCACACCTTTTTCGGGGAGATTGCCTGGAAAATTGATCGACGACCGGGAACTGACGTCAGAATGTAAGTATCGGGATAGACGTTGGTAGATGGATTGGGGAGAAAAATTGGAACAGCTGCCTTGTTTGAGCTATTTCAAGATTAGATAAAAAAACCTCCGAGTTAGTTCAATTCTCGGAGGTTTTACGTCCTTACAATACTTTTTTTTTGCTAAACTTGCAGCCTGACTGGCATCGACGCTGAAACCATCTGCACCGATTTCAGTAGCGTAATCCTGGGTTACGGCTGCTCCTCCGACCATCACTTTTAGATTATCCTTGACCCCGGCTTCCTCCATCATTGTGATGGCGGTTTTCATATTGCCCATAGTGGTGGTGAGCAGGGCAGACATGGCCACAATATTGGGTTTGTGTTTGTTTATGGCATCGATCAGCTCTTCAGGTTTGACATCCACACCTAGATCGATCACTTCAAACCCAGCCCCTTCCATCATCATACCAACCAAATTTTTGCCAATATCATGCAAATCGCCCTTGATGGTGCCGATAACCACCCGGCCGATGGGCTGGACATCAGCTGCAACTAGATGGGGGCGTAATAACTCCAGACCGAATTTCATGGATTTGGCAGAGATTAACATCTCTGGAACATAAGCTTCGCCGATTTCAAATTTATGGCCGATCTCGCCCATAGCCGCGATCAAACCGTCCTTGAGTATGGAGTTCGCGTCATGACCGGCATCCAAGGCATCCTGTACCAGGCCGCTTGTATCAGCCATGGCGCCATTGATGACTGCTTCATATACTGCTTGAATTCTCTGGTCCATTTTATTTCCTTGTAATTTTTTTTATATACTACCACGTAATAACCGGGTTTTAGATGTGGGTGAATATTCTATCACCCCGGTTTACCGAACTGTGATCTTCTGCACTATAATTATCGTATGACTGATCTTAAACGCCTCGACCATGTTGCTGTTTTAGTTCCCGACCTGGATCAGGCCCTGGCTTTTTGGCAGGACCAGTTGGGATTATCCCTTGACCATGTGGAGACCATCTCCGGTATGGCGGTGAAGATCGCTTTTCTGCCGTTGGGAGAAAGCGAAATTGAACTGGTACAACCCACTACGGAAGATTCTGGACTGGCAAAATACCTGGCAAAACGCGGACCAGGTTTGCATCATATCTGTATTGAAACAGATGATATCAGGACCAAACTGGCCGAATTAAAGGGAAAAGCAGTCAGGTTGATCGATGAAAAACCCGTCCAAATGGATGACGGTCGCCAACTGGCATTTATCCACCCTAAAAGCACTGGCGGTGTGCTGGTGGAATTGTACGAATTACCGTAAATCTGAATACAGATCACTGATTATTTTCTAATATACTTCCCCAATGCTTCAACCAATAAATCCAGATCCTCCTGGCTGTTATACCCCTGGACAGATGGCCGGATCAACCAGCGGTCTTCCCAGCGGATCAGGGGTATTTCTATTTTATAAGTATCATACAACCAGGACTGCAGTTCCTTGGGTTTCCAATCTGCTGGCCATTCCGCAGCGCCGATCTGGACGAAGATATTCTCGTTTTCCCCGTAAATCGATGGCAGTCCGGTCAGCCTCTCGATCTTCTTCAAGGCTTCGGTTAATAATCCCTGGCTTTCTTTCCGGACTTGGTCCCAGCCATGTTCTTCCTGAAAGATGATCGCTGCCGGTGTGCTGAAATAAGCGGCTGGGTCCTTGGTTCCCCACCATTCCAGGATGGCCTGCAGTCTGGAATCATTATCATAGGGACAATTTTCTCCCCATCCCCAACTGACCACCAATGGCTCAACTACCCTCTGGTGTTTTGGCTGGATATGCAAAAAACCTGATCCCTTGGGCGCCATCAGCCATTTATGGCAGTTCCCGGTATAAAAATCCGCTTCCAATTTTCCAAGATTCAGGTCCAGCTGCCCGGGAGCATGGGCTCCGTCAACCAGGATCAAGATGCCAGCTTCCCTGGCGCGCTGGCAGATTTCCTCCACAGGCAGGCGGATTGCAGTGGGGGATGTGATCTGACTGAGAAAGATCAGGCGGGTTTTCTGTGATACTCCTTCCCAGATTATCTCGATTATTTCCTCTTTTGAGGGTAAGGGCAGGGGAATTTTCCGCTGAATGACCTTCAAGCCCTTTTTCTGGCTCAGGAAAGCCCAGATATTATCACAGGCGCCGTACTCGTGGTTGGTGGTAAGCAGTTCATCTCCTGTTTGAAAATCCAGTGACCTGGCGATCACGTTCACTCCGAAAGTGGCATTGGGAACAAATACCAGGTTGTCCGGATCAGTTTTCAGATAGGACGCCAATTCTTTTCTGGCAGTGCGAAAATGCTCCTGGATTTCACGGACAAGGTATAATACCGGCTGATTTTCCAGGCGGCGCTGCCAGTCCTGGTAATTTTCCAATACCGGTCGGGGGGTGGCCCCGAAAGATCCGTGATTTAGAAAAGTGACTTCCGGATCAAGGAAAAATAGGGATTTTAGCTTGTTCATTACAGGCCTTTCGTTGGTCTTGGATTGGGCTTTGAAGTACGGTATAATTATAAAGTCAAGCTTCAGGAATAGATAGCAGGGTTTATCCTTGCTTTTTTTTTGGATGTTGACTTTGAGGAAGTGCGCCGCAGATATCCGTGAGCACTTCCGTTTTTATATAAGTTGAATCGAAAAGTGAAGAAGGGTATGGCTGTAAAAGTATCTAATAAATTAAATAATGCTTTTGAAGGTGCTCTGGCAGGCGGCGGTGATCCCGCCACCTCACCTTTATATGTCTTTGGGCCCTTCTTGAAATTAATTGTCGGTGCTGGAGTGGCTAGAGTTACTTTTGGCGCTTCACTTTGGATGGTAATCATAACCATCATGGTGGTTTCTGCCATGTACCGCCTGGTGATGCGCTGGGTTACTGATGGCAGTGGCGGCAGTGGATTGAGCGAAGAGGAGTTTGGCAGTTGGGCTGTGAAAGTCAATGCGGCCATCACCTTCGTAGAGTATACCCTCACGTTTCTAGTCAGCATGGCAGCCATGATCACATTCATTGCTGATCGGTTGCCTGGTTTGAACGAAACCATCTTCGGTTTCCAGTACCGCACTTTTGTGGCCATTGCTCTCAGCATTCTAACAGGGTGGTTGGTCAATCGCGGGCCAAGAATGGCTGCCCGCACATTTGGTCCAGCCACGGCAGGAGTGTTGGTTTTATTATGGGTTATGATTGGCGCCACGCTCTGGCAGCGGGGTTTTCATCTGCCGGACTTTAACCTGGCTGCCTTTCAAGGTGAATATTTCCATTTCACACTGGCAGGATACGTTCGAATCCTGGCGGTAATGACTGGTATTGAGGTCTTCGCCAACCTTGTTGCTGCTTATGAAGGAACGGATGAAGTTAGCAGCCGACGAGCATTTAACAGTTTGCTGATTATTATGGGCACTACAGCGGCGACTATGCTAATTGTCGGCCCGGCAATCCTGGAAATATCTGACCCAACTAATCTTGAAGTATCCGTTTTCACCCAGACCATGGATGCACTCCTTCCTTCTCCCCTGCCCTACTTGGGGACAATCGTTGGCATCGCGGTTTTAATGTCGGCTTCGGCGGCTAGTGCCCAGGGACTGCAGAACCTGGCTCTCGGCCTGAAAAAACGCAACTACATCCCGCCCAATCTTGGCCAGCAGAACGAATTTGATGTGGCTGATAAACCGGTCTGGCTGGAAGTTGCTATTGTCAGTATTTCCTTTTTATTATTTGGTACGAATGAAGAAACCTATTTAGCAATCTATGCCGCTGGTGTGTTCATTTTGTTGAGTATGACCGGGTGGGCAGTAACCAAACGCCTGGTTCTCCAGGCCCGGGAAAACCTTTCTATTAAGAAAGCTCTGCTAATACCTGGTACGACTATCGCGGCAATTCTGACCACGGGAGCGACGGTAATAATATTCGAAGAACGGTTTACGGAAGGTGCCTGGACCTATTTGATTTTTATCCCTATCTTATTTGTTGGTTTTAGTTTTTCTCGATCTAAACTTGGAGAACCAGATCCAATCCTGGATTACCTCGGCGGCTTGGATACAGCCCTTCTGGCTGGTTTTGGTTTTGGACAGATGGCGCCAGCAGTAGTTACCGCTGGATCACCTGGCCCTGCGCCGGAAATCACCTGGGACCCGGAACCTATCGAAGGGAGCCATTGGCGCAGTGATCATAAAAAGATAAACAAAATCGCTGTTTTACTGGACGGGTCGATTTACGCCGCCCAGGCGCTGCCGGCAGCAAAGAGGATTTGCAAGGAAACGGGTGCCTCCATGACCCTTCTATCTGGAGTAAAATCCTATTCCCATGGCCCTCAGGAGCAATTTCATGCGGATCTGGCTGCCCGGGAGAGATACCTCGAAAGCATGATCGAACAGCTGAAATCGGAAGACTATAAGGTTGATAAAGCCGTCAGATTGGGTTCAATTGCCGAAGTTACCCAATCCTTTGTTGAATCTGCTGGCATAGACCTGGTGGTCACCACCACCCGGGGCAAATCTGGTGAAAAACACTGGATGAGCGGGGGAGTATCCTCCAAGTTGATGATGCGCCTTGACATCCCGGTGTATCTGGTCCAGGGTGAACAGCCCAAGGATCTGGGAAGGAAACCGGCAAAGATGCTGGTGGCTTTGGATGGGTCCATCAAGTCAGAAAAAGTATTACCCTATGCCCGGACCATGGCTCAGGTTTACGGCAGCCATATAACTTTGATTTCCGTACCTCAGATCCCGGAAACAGAGAACTACCGTGCCCCGGCAGATGTGATAGAAAATCTGCGCGCTGAGGCGGAAGCAAAAATGACCAACTTTCTCGAGGCAGTAGCTCGTGATTTGGAAAAAGATGGCATCAAGGTGGATATCCTTGTTAAAGGATCCCGCCCAGCCACCACGATCGTGGAAACTGCAGAAGAAGGTGATTATGGTTTGATCTTGCTGACTTCCAACGGCAGGGGCAACTTTGGCCGCATGATGATGGGCGCTGACTCGGAACGCATCGTCGCCAATACCAACCGCTGCGTGTTGATGATGCCGTCAAGGCCTGAATAAAAAAAGAGAGGGTCTGAGTTCTCTTAAAAGACTCAGACCCTTTTTGTTTAACACAAACAATTTATCCTGCCAGGTATTCTTTCAAAGCTTCTGTCAGTGGGGGCAGGATAGTGTGCATATCTCCAACTACCCCAAAACGGGCGAAATTGAAGATTGGGGCATCAGGATCCTTGTTGATGGCCACGATTACTTTGCTGCTGCGCATTCCGGCCAGATGCTGGATCGCGCCTGAAACGCCACAAGCAATATACAGATCAGGTGAGACCACTTTGCCTGTTTGTCCAACCTGGTGGTCATATTCAATGTATTTGGCATCTACCGCGGCCCGGCTTGCGCCGACTGCCGCGCCCAGTACATCCGCCAGCCCTTGAACCAGGGCAAATCCCTGTTCTGCTTTCCAGATTTCAGCAGCTGCTTCATCCAGATCACCTGGCGGTTCCAGGGTTGGGTTCAGCGCAACACCTCGTCCGCCTGAGACAATCACGCTGGCATCGCTTAAGCTCACTCCGCCGCCTTTTTCCTGATGAGAGGCAATAGCAGTAACTACCCCAGCCTCGTCTATATTAATATCCAAATCAGTCACTGAGCCGGATCGGGATGGGTCTGGTTCCGGTTTGGTAAATGCTCTCGTCCGCAGAGTAATAATCTGAGGAGTTGTGCTGCAGGTAAGTTTGGCCAGCAGCTTTCCGGCATAGATTGGACGAGTGGCGCTGATATTACCTTCTTCCCAATCTAGGGCGATCACATCCACCATTACGCCGGTTTCGAGGTCCACTGCAGCCATACCGGCCAAGGTCCTGCCCCGGGAAGTGGTTGGGAAGATGATAAGGTCGGGTTGGTATTCTCTGGCCGCCTGAGCAACCATGTCTGCCAGGGGTTCGGGTCGGAAATCTTTCAGTAGTGGGCTGTCAGCCAGCAGAACCTGATCTGCACCATATTGAAACGCGGTATCTGCCAGTTCATTTACCCCATCTCCAAGGACCAGGGCTGCGGTTTCTCCGCCCAGATCCTTTATTATCTCAACAGCCAGTCCAAGGCCTTCCCAGGAGGAAGGTTGGGCTTTTCCGTGAAAATGATCTATGTAGGTAAGTATTTTTTTTGTCATTAGAGCACCTTCTCGGAGATAAGTTTATCAACCAGGGATTTGGCTTTCTCTTCAGGCGTATCGCCTTCAATGATCTCAGTCACAATTTCCTTTTGAATCGGCTCAGTAACTTCTGGCCAGGCAATAGAAGAGGATGGTGCTTCCAGGCCCAGATCAGCCAGGGACCAGATGGGAAATTCAGCCTTGGAGGCTTTCCGGATACCCATGAACGAAGGGTAGCGCGGTTCGCCATAATCTTTGGTCACGCTAACAACAGCTGGCAGGGTGCTGTCTACCACCTGTCCAGCCTCTTCCATTGAGCGAAGAACCTGGATCTTGCCGCTCCCGGAATTTACGGATTCAAATTTCGAGACCAGAGTAAGGGAGGGCCATTTTAGCAGCCTGGCTGTTTGGACAGGGAGCAGACCTGTGTCTGTATCTACTGATTGCTGCCCGAACAAGACCAGATCAGCCTCACCGATCTTTTGGATCGCAGCTGCCAGTACTTTAGATGCAGCCACATTATCGGCTCCTATTAATGCTGGATCCGATACCATAGCTGCGCTGTCTGCGCCCATCGCCAGGGCATGTTTGATGGCTTCGGTTTCCCCTTCCTTGCCTAGACAGAGAGCGATAACTTCACCTCCCTGATCTGCAACCAGGTTCAGGGCGGCTTCCACGGCGTACTCATCCCACGGGTTGATAATCAGTGGCGCATCTCCCCAACTGATGGCACCGTTATCAACACTCATGGTAGCTGCCGTGTCTGGGACCTGCTTAACACAGACAATAATTTTCACACTATTACCCTCCTTGTGTTTAGAAAGTTGATCATTTTTTATCCTGGATCAATAGTCCAGGTTTGGTGGTCATAGGGCGGTAGTTCCCGGCGGATCTTTTTGTCCCTGCGTTTGTCCAGAGCGTAATCGGCTTGAATGAGGGATTGGATTTCATTACTGCCTTCATAAATCATGGCGCCTTTGGCATTGCGCATAAAACGCTCGACGGGATATTCATCGCTGAACCCATAGGCGCCGTGGATCTGGACCGCTTCAGAGGCAGCCCGGAAAGATGCTTCCGTGGCATACCATTTGGCGGCTGATGTTTCACGGGTATTGCGGACACCTTGGTTTTTTAACCATCCGGCATTGAGATATAACAGACGGGCAGCCTGGTAATCCAGGGCCATGCGGGCGATTTTGGCTTGAATCAGTTGAAAATCACTGATTTTCCCGCCAAAAGCGTTCCGTTCCTCTGCATAAGATTTGCTGGCTCCCAGAGCAGCCCTGATCAATCCGGTAGCACCGGCCGCTACTGTATAACGCCCGCTGTCAAAGGCAGACATAGTCACTTTAAATCCTTCTCCTTCTTCTCCCAGCAGGTTTTCAGCCGGAACCCGGACATCCTGAAAATTTATCCAACCGGTTGATCCGGCCCGCACACCAAGTTTTCCGTGAATATCAGCCCGCGTGACACCAGAAGATTCCAGGTCTACCAGAAAGGTTGATAATCCGCGGTAGGATTGATCGGCTTTGGGGTCTGTCCTTACTGTAACTACAGCAAAATCGGCAACCGAGGCCAGGGAAATCCACATCTTCTCTCCATTGAGAATGTAGTGCTGTCCATCCTTTTTACCAGTTGCCTGGATATGGGCAAAATCAGATCCTGCACCCGGCTCAGTAAAGGCTCCGCAGCCGATTTTCTCTCCCTTGGCCAGGGGCACCAGATAGTGCTTTTTTTGTTCTTCAGTCCCCCATTGCAGCAGCGTTAGGCAAGTTAAACCGTTATGTACAGAAATCACCACACGCAGGGAAGTGTCAACGAACTCAAGCTCTTCACTGACCAACCCCAGGGAGATGTAATCCATTCCCTGGCCGCCATATTTCACCGGAATAGTGATACCCAGGATTCCCAATTCGGCCATCCTGGGAATGATAAATGGCGCCATTCCACCAACTCGGTCCTGTTCCTGAATAGTTGGAAGGACTTCCTTGGCCGCAAAATCCCGGACCATCCGCTGCACCATCTGATGCTCTTCTGACAATCCAAAATTCAAATTGGCTCCTTATCTTTTCGAAAATATCGGGAGTTTAATGATTATACCTTTTTCCCCGACTCCTGCCCCTGCGGTTTCATTTCAGAAATAAATACAATATAATCTCAGGTATGGATGATCGCCTAAAAATTGCTCTTCGGTTTGTTTTGCTGCTGCTGATTGGTTCGCTAATCGGTATTTCACCTTCTGCTTATAGTGTAACCGAAAATACTCGGAAGGTGCGGCTGGCCTTCGCAGCGGAGGATTATTCAACCGGGGCTGAGATCTTGATCGACCTGGCAGAAGAAAATCCCTGGTGGACAACCCTATGGGAAAGTGCTGGCAATGCCGCTTATCTTGGAGGCGATTATCCAACAGCAAAAAACGCTTATAAAAAGGCGCTCCAGAAAAATGATCTTTCTATTGAAGGACAGATAAAACTGGGGCAGACTTATCTGCAAGTTGGAGAACAGGTATTGGCGGTTGAGACCTGGCAGGCACTTGAAGATTCCTCTCAGGCTCTGGAAGAATTGGCGTTATTCTATGAAGGGAATGGCGAAATCACCCGTGCAATCGAAATCTGGCACAAATATCTGACTCTATCAGCGGATGGAAGCACATCAGATCAGATTTATCATTTTGGATTATTAATCGCGGCGGATACTCCACCAAAATCTCTGCCCTACCTTGATCAATCACGAGAGGAATTTCCGGAAGCTGCAGGAGTTGCCTCAGCGATCAGGGGCGCTGTATCTGAGGAACCGGCATATCAATATGTCACCGCGGGGCAAGCCCTGGCAGCTATCAACCAATGGAACCTGGCAGCTTACGCATTTGATCGAGCGACCTCACTGCGTCAGGATTACCAGGAAGCCTGGCTGTATCTGGGGGAAGCTCTTCAACATTTGGATAAACCTGGGGAAGATGTTCTGGATGTACTCGAGACCGGCTTGGCCCTTAATGAGGACTCTCCCCTGGCAAATCTTTTTTTGGGATTGTACTGGCAGCGCCAGGGTTCGCATCCCACAGCCCTCGATTATTTTCAGGTTGTGGCAGATCTCTGGCCCGCAAATGCTGATGTCCGGGTAGAAACCGGCAAGTCACTGGCCGCACTCGGTCAATTGAATGCCGCTCTTGAGAAATACCAGGAAGCTGTTGAGCTTGATCCACTGGATGGAAAATATTACAATCAACTGGCTGAATTTTGTGTCCTTTATGACTACCAGGTAAAAGAAATCGGCCTAGCCGCCAGTCGGATTGCTGTTCAGCTCGATCCTTCCGATGAAGTAAGCCTCGATATCATGGGACAGGTGCTGCTGGCGCTGGATGATAATCAAAATGCCGTGAAGTTCTTCCAGATGGCGCTGGAATCAAACCCGATCTATGCGCCAGCTCATTATCATCTGGGTATTTATTATTCAGCTTACGATGATAGCGAACGAACGGTTTACCATTTGCAGCAGACGCTAAAGTACACTGAAAATCCAGCCTTGTTCGATCAGGCTGAGCGTTTGTTATCAAATTATCAGTAGAGGATTTTGGGAGACTTTATGAAAAAAAGGTTCTGGTTATTATTTACTTCTACCTTTTTTGTGTTGGCTTCCCTGGCTTGCAACATTTCCCAGATTTCAAGGATATTTGGTGAGTATCCCACTAACCCGGGCGATTTGCTGTTCCAGGATGGTTTTTCTGACCCTTCCAGTGGTTGGGACCAGGTCAGAACTCAGGAAGGTTTGACTGATTATGAAAATGACAGATACAGGATCCTGGTAGATTCCATGAATGCGGATTATTGGTCCAACCCAGGCCTGTATTTCATGAATGTCCATATCGAAGTGGATGCCGGGAAGATAAGTGGACCGGATGATAATAACTACGGTGTCTTATGCCGTTACCAGGATAACGAGAACTTCTATTTCTTAATTATCAGTAGTGATGGTTATTACGGAATAGGTATCGTAGAGGGTGGAGAGCAAAAACTGCTTCACCCCCCTCAGATGTATCAGTCGGACTTCATTCACACTGGAGTTAGCGCTAATCACATCCAGGCATTCTGCGATGGTCCCAGGCTGGCGCTGATTGTCAACGGTGAGTTTATCGGTGAAGCATATGACAGTACCTTCATTGATGGTGATATTGGCCTGATTGTAGGTTCCTTTGATATGCCCGGAGTCGATATCTGGTTTGATAATCTAATGGTGACCAATCCCTAAGGAAGTTTAAGGATTTCCTTATATCTCAAGGTTTCCAAAAATGAAAATATACCTTGATATGATCGGATGCCGCTTGAATCAAAGCGAGATCGAGATTCTAGCCAGACAGTTTTCTGCGGCAGGGCATCACCTGGTTGCAGATCCGGCTGAGGCGGATCTGGCAGTGGTTAATACCTGCACGGTGACATCCGCTGCCGCGGCTGACTCGCGCAAAACTATCCGCCGCATAGCTCGCAGTGGAGTGAAGAATATTATCTCAACCGGCTGTTGGAGCGAGCTCTATCCTGATCAAGCCCTGGATCTTCCTGGCGTTACCAAGGTGGTTTCCAATGCAGAGAAAGGCCAATTGGTTGCAGATCTGCTTACTTTGGATCCGGAGAAATTTGACCAGGAGCCTCTTCAGCGGATAATAATTCCCGGCATCCGCCAGCGAACCCGGGCTTTTATTAAGGCGCAGGATGGCTGTCACCATCACTGCACTTTCTGTATAACAACTGTCGCCAGGGGGAATTCCCGGAGTGAGTCAGCTGCAACCGTAATCAAGGAAATAAACGCCGCGGTCCAGGCCGGGTTTAAGGAAGTTGTTCTGACAGGTGTTCAACTGGGATCGTGGGGGAAAGACCTTAATCCTATTCAGGGATTGAATGATTTGGTTTACCAGGTATTGAAGGATACTGATGTTCCCCGGTTGCGATTATCCTCAATCGAACCCTGGGATGTCCACCCCTTGCTGATCGAGCTCTTGCAGGAGGAAAGAGTCTCCCGCCATCTGCATCTCCCGCTGCAGTCTGGTTCAGCTGCCACTTTAAGGCGAATGGCCCGGGCGATCAATCCGGCTAAATATGCTTTGTTGCTAGAGAGTATTCGGTTCGCTGTGCCTGAAATTGCCCTCACAACAGATATCCTAGTGGGTTTTCCAGGCGAAACAGAGACTGAATTCAAGGAAAGTTATGATTTTATCCGCCAGATGGATTTTTCAGGCGGGCATGTTTTCAGTTATTCTGCCAGGGAAGGTACTCCGGCGGCTGATTACCCAGATCAGATACCACATTCCCTCAGGAAAAAACGCAGCGCTGAGATCAGGGAACTCCTGAATGATTCAGCTGAGACATATCGCCGTAGTTTTTTAGGATCGGAATTAGCAGTTCTCTGGGAACAAAGGGATGATAAAACCCAGAAAGCCATCGGATTAACTGATAATTATCTTCGTGTTGAAGCCCATGCCTCCCGGGAGGTATGGAATACTTTCTCCAGGACTAAAATAATTGAAGTGGTACAAGATGGGGTCCTGGGGGAAATCTTGTACCAAGATTAGGAGGTTATCATGACTAATTGTTTATTCTGCAAGATTATCCAGAAGGAAATTCCGAGCGAGATTCTTTTTCAGGACGAGACGATTACTGTGTTCAAAGATATCAACCCTGCTGCCCCGGTACATTTGCTGGTGATTCCAAATAAACATATCCCTTCAGTACGGGATATGGATGAAAGCGATGAAATCGTTTTAGGAAAACTGTTTTCCGCTGCAAAAGCTGCCGCTGAAAAAGAGGGCATAACTGAGACTGGTTACCGGTTGATCATCAACAATGGCCCGGATGCTCATCAGGAAATACCCCACCTTCACATGCATGTGCTTGGTGGTGGAGAAATGAAGCATCCCATGGGCTAATGGGTTGAAAAGGGTATAATTAAGATATGAGTATAAAAGATGAAATACGAGATGCATTAACAGAGGCTCTGAAATCAGGTGAAATCCAGCGTAAATCCACGCTACGGATGGCCTTGGCCTCCATTAAAAACGCTGAAGTGGAAGCCCGGGGAGAACTAGATGAAGATCTGGTCCTGAATATAGTTCAAAAGGAAGTGAAAGCCCGGCAGGAAACCATCGAGAGCGCCAAACAGGCCAAACGACCGGATTTGATTGAGAAAGCAGAACAAGAGATAAAAATCCTCAATGAATTCCTTCCTCAACAACTAAGTGCTGAGGAATTGAGAGCCCTGGTCCAGGAAGCGATTCAGGAATCTGGTGCCAGCTCTATGTCTGAGATCGGTAAAATAATGGGTGCTTTAATGCCAAAGATTCGCGGCAGAGCAGATGGAAAACAAGCCAATCAGATTGTCAGGGAATTGCTGGGCGCAGACTAGATCCAGTTGCCTGGAAAGATATCTATTTAAAGCAAGTGATGAAATTGAATATCTGCGCTAGATTATGAACGATAAAACTCTCAAACCATCCCTGATCAGAGTTGCAGTGTTAACTCTGGTTTTAATACTGTGCATGGGCGGTATCTGGTGGCTGATCAACTGGTCACTGACTGGCGCTCTCTCTACGGTGCTGGTGTCGGAAGGCAGTGTCGCTTCCCAGGACGTGATGTCACCCTATGCGGTGACTTATCAAAGCCAGGTGTTAACAGATGAGTTAAAACAAGAAGTGGCTCAAGGAGTAGAACCGATCTATACCCGGCAGGATTCTGCTATTGCCCGCCAACAGCTTAACCATCTCAAAGATGCCCTGACGTTCATTGATTCAGTCAGAAATGACCAATTTGCCAGCCAGGAACAGAAATTCACTGATCTGGCTGCATTGGATGGCATATATTTATCCCAGGATTCAGCTGAACAAATCCTGGAGCTTAGCGATGTGCGCTGGCAAACGGTGAGGCAGGAATCTGTGGTCATCTTGGAACAGGTGATGCGCACAGCCATCCGGGAAGTGGATTTAGAAGAAACCCGCCAACAGCTGCCCTCGTTGGTCAGTTTATCTCTCTCGGAGGACCAGGTAAACCTGGTCGTTGAATTAGCGTCCGCATTTGTGGCGCCAAATAGTGTTTACAGCGAAGAAGCAACAGAAGCAGCTCGGCAGGAAGCAATCCAGGGCATTACACCGATTTCTCGGTCCATTGTGGCCGGAGAATTTATTGTCCGGCGGGGCGAGATTGTCCAGGCGGCGGATATTGAAGCTTTACAAGAAGTTGGTTTATTAACTTCCTTCTCCGGGTGGCAGAATCAAGCCGGAACCCTGGCAGTGGTCGTCTTGTGCACCGTCTTGATCATTCTTTATTTCCTATCACATTCGTATATTTTGAGAAATACGAAAAAATTAATCGTCCTTTTGGTCCTGTTCCTAATCTTTTTGGGACTTTCTCGTTATGTCTCCCCGGGACACTTGGTGATCCCTTATTTATTCCCTATGGCAGCCTATTCCCTGCTGATTGCTGCCCTGATTGACCGCAGGACAGCCCTGTTCACCACTATCCCCCTGGCGATCCTGGCCGCCTACGGTTTGCCGCACGCCTTGGATTTAACACTCTACTACAGCCTGGGTGGATTGATGGGGCTGCTGATCTTAAGGCGTCCTCAAAGATTATCCGCTTACGTTTCAGTCGCTGGCATTATCGCCGTATCAGGCTCTGTGGTCCTGATTGCATACCGGATCATTGATCCCGCGACAGATGTTGCTGGCCTGGCAACCTTGATAGCAGCTTCTGTTTTTTACGGCGTTGCCTCTTCTGGTTTAACTGTCCTGTTGGAATACGCCCTGGCTCCCTTGCTGGATCTGACAACTACATTACAGCTGGTCGAGTTATCACGTCCGGATCATCCCCTGCTGCAGCGTTTGCTAAGGGAAATTCCCGGCACTTATCAGCATACACTCCAGGTAGCTAATTTGGCCGAGCAGGCGGCTGAGCGCATCCAGGCGAATAGCATGTTGGCCAGGGTTGGCGCTCTTTACCATGACATCGGCAAGATGAAAAACCCCCAGTTTTATATTGAAAATCAGGGTCCCAATCAGCTAAACACTCATGATGATATGCCACCGGAAGATAGCGCCGCGATCATTATCGACCATGTTCATTATGGACTGGAATTAGCTAAGAAGTATCGCCTTCCCAGCCGCATCCGGGATTTTATTCCAGAACATCATGGTACTTTGATCACTCGATACCAATATGGCAAAGCACTGGAAATTGCGAATGGGGATGAAAGTCTGATTGACAAATCCAAATTCCGTTATCCCGGTCCGCGTCCGCAATCTGTAGAAACTGCCCTGGTGATGCTGGCAGATGGATGTGAGGCTTATGTTAGGTCTCAGAACCCGGAGACAGATGAAGCTCTCCAAATTTTGATCAAGGATATGGTTGATAGAAGGGTAGCTCTGGGGCAGCTGAATAACACCGAACTGACCTTGAGAGATTTGAAGGTGATCATTGATTCCTTCACAACTACTCTAAAGGGAACCTATCATGCCCGGGTGGATTATCCTAAAGATGAGATATCATCTCCCGGCGATCAACAAACCTCGGATGATGATGCCACCCTGGTTGAACTGCGGGAGTGAAAAGAAAGCCCGGTGATCCTCATAACAATCCAAGAAGATTTCAGAGAATTGATTACAGATCAGATTCTGACCAGGGCAGCAGAGATGGTACTTCATGAATGTGAAGTGTTGGATTTCCCCTCATTGTTGATCAGGATCACTGATGATGAAGAGTTGAAAGCCCTGAACCTGCAGTATCGTGGAATAAACGGAACTACGGATGTGCTTTCTTTCCCGGCCGATTTTACGGACCCAGATTTGGAGAGTCGGTATCTGGGTGATGTTGTGATTGCATACCCCAGGGCAGCAGAACAGGCTCAAAAAAGAGGGCATTTTGTTGAGGCTGAAGTTCAGTTATTGGTTGTCCACGGTGTGCTTCATTTACTGGGATATAACCACGGAGATAGAAAGGAAAAAGAAGAAATGTGGTCTCTTCAGTCCCGGATCCTGGAAAAACTGGATCTGAATATAGAAGTTGAGGATAAATAAGACTTTTGAGTAAAAAAGATTTAGCTAAATCAAGACTCCAGGCTATCAAAGTTGCTTTGGAAGGCATTAAGACCGTTCTGATCACCCAACCAAACGCTAAGATCCATGCGGCTTTTACCCTGGCGGTTTTTTTATTTGCGGGACTGTTGAGACTGCCTCGTCTGGATTGGGTCATATTATTGTTAACGGTTGGGTTAGTCTGGGCTGCTGAGATTTTCAACACAGCAGTTGAGATTACTGTGGACGTTATCAGTCCGGATTATGACCCTAATGCTAAAAAAATCAAAGATATCAGCGCAGGAGCTGTCTTGATCAGCGTATTGGTATCTGTCCTGGTAGGCTTGTTGATTTTTGGTCCCCATCTCTGGAATTGGATCAGATTGTTATTCTGATCACATCCAGCAATCGCGGTTGATTTCCAGAAAAAAACAGAATAGATTCGTAATTATGGTTCATTTATCAGAGCAATTATTTAAATTGCATCAATCCATGAAAAAATGCCGCGCCTGTCTGGAGGAGGGCTTTGAGATCTATCCCCCGGCAGTGTTTTCTGGCCCTGGTTCAGCCGAGTTTATGACCATCGGTCAGGCACCTGGTATCACAGAACAGGAAGCACAACGCCCTTTTAATGCCGGATCCGGGAAACGTTTATTTGAGTGGTTGGGTAGGGCCGGGATTGAAGAGGACTGGTTCAGATCCACCCAGTACATGACCTCTGTGACCAAATGTTACCCGGGAAGGCAACCATCCGGCAGCGGAGATCGGGTTCCAGGCCGCCGGGAACAGGAATTATGCCGAATTTTTCTCGATCAGGAAATTGAATTGGTCAATCCCCGGGTGATAATTCCAATCGGCCGTTTGGCTATAAATCTGTTTTATCCCAAAAAAATGAAGCTGCAGGAAATCATTGGCACACAACTGGAAGTATCAGGGCGGTGGGTGATCCCCTTACCCCATTCTTCTGGTGCCAGCCGTTGGCATCAGATTGATGAGAACCGCCGCTTGATCGATCGGGCAATCACTTTGATACGGGAACAGCGTCAGCAAAATTTCCCCCAATAAAATAAAAGGACAAGATCCATTTAATGAGGTCTTGTCCTGGAGGTTGAATCAGAAAGGGCGACCCATCAGGTTGCCCTATCTATTTTTATTAATATCGGTCTTTTTTTTATTGCCCAGCCTGCACAAAGTTAATTCGAACCAGGTTTGAATCACAGCTGTCGTAGGTTTGGAAAAAGATCTTTTCTGTCAGCGGCAAATTTGCCTGGTCTAATAATTGGATCCAGATGGTATTTTCTGATACCAATGGTGTGTCGTGGAGGGTGATTTCATAACCTCCCTCACCATAATTTGTCGCCATACCGGATAGAGTCAATCCCGTTAGATCAATTTCTCCCAATGTGCCGCCTGCTTCGACCAGGATTCCTGGAACAGGAACGCCATCTTTATCAAAAACCTGCCCTGCTACTCCCAGCCAGTTGCAGCCAGCATCTGGATGATTGGTGTTGACCTCATAGCTGGGTGAGCCATCCTGGAGTATGAAAGTTGTTCCGCTTTCAATATCCGCGGTAGGGATGGGTGTAATCGATGGCAGGGGTGTGTCAGTCGGTTGGGGTGTGGCTGTTAGCGTGGGCGTGGGAGAACTCGTGGGAGTCCAGGTAGGCGGCAGCACACCTTTCGGGGTTGGTGTTGGTGTATTGGTCAGTACAAGAGCCGGCAATGTGGTTGGCGGCAGCGGGTTTATCATCGTTTGCGGGTTGATGTAAATGATGGCAAAAATCAAGCTCACCACGATGGTAGCAGTCACCAGGATGCCGGAGAGCGTATTTAATAAACACCCGCCGAGGTTTCTTTTTTTCCGGGGGGTTATAGGAGCTGGCTTCTTTACCGGTTCAGGATCATCCAGTAAATCTTCAAAGGAATCTTCAAAAGGGTCAGACATAAATTTACTCCTCGGAGCAACTTATGATGGCAGGGTTATATCTATTGTACTCAGTTTCCAACGGCGTTCAAGCCACTCATCCAGGGCATCTTCTTTCAGTAATTGGCGAATAGCAGGATCAAGAGTGCGGTTTGGATCTTTATCAAGAACTTTGATGATGTGATACCCAATTCCTGTTTCTATAATATCACTAGTTTCCCCAACTTCGAGGCTGAATAGGATTGGATCCAGCATGGTGATGACTAAAAACCCTTCAGGAAACCAACCAAGGTCTCCCTGAGTTTGAGGATCATGGACGCTGGCAAGCTGAGAAAAATCTTTACCTTCATTCAGGGTTTCCAGGGCGGTTTCTGCAGCGCCCAGGTCATAAAATAACATTTGCTGAGCATGGATCTGTTCCATTGCCTGAGGCACATCGTTAGTGATCTCATCTCTCATCCAGGCGGCTTCCAGGGACCGCTTAAAATAGACCCTGAAGCTCTCTTCAGTAAAACCATTAGCTGCCAACCAATCTGTGAGGGGCTGCTCGCCAGTATCGAGGTCTGCTATTCGATTATCGAGCTCTAATTCGGAAATCTGAAAACCTTCCGAAGCGGCCGCTTGGGCCAGAAGTGTATTATTGATCAAATCGTTGATTACTATTGTGTGATCTTCCGGGGTCAGCTCTCGATTTACTGCCGCCTTATAGCGAGCCAATTCCTCCTGGAATTCTGACATGGTGATCAAATCACCATTTACAATCGCCGCTGTTGGAATAGGTGTGAGCGAGGGTGGGAACGGTGTTCTGGTTGGCAAAACGGGAGTGGCAGATGGAGCAGCAGAACCGCCTTTACCACATCCGCTGATCAGGATGATCGTTATTAAGACAAAGACAATGATCTTATTGAATTTTTGTTCAGTTTTCATATGAGTAGATTATAAACGCTTACAGAGGGTCATCTGAAGCAAATCTCAATTTTGCTAAAATCGCATTATAATGAGGAAAAGTTTATTTCCTGCTATTATTCATGTCGGCAGGTGGGAGATGCAGAAGGAGTATTTCTAATGGTGGATTCCCAATTATTACGATCCTTGAAAGAAGAGAATACTGAACTTAAACGTGAAAATGAAGATCTGAAAGACCAGAACAGCCGTCTCTGGAAGGTCATCCGGTCTTTGAACGAGCTTCAGGACAACCCCCAGGCAATTACATCTCCATCTGACCTTCTTAATATGGTAATGAATATTCTCACTATTGCTCTGGATGCCGTGGAATCGGGAAATGGGTCGATTTTGCTTCTGGATGAAGATGATGATGAGTTGGTTTTTGTGGCGGTTGTGGGTGATCGGGCAGAAGAACTGACTGATTTTCGGATCCCGGCAGGATCGGGTATCGCGGGCTGGGTCAACCTGCATAAAAAGGCCGCTCTGGTGAGTGATGTAAGGAAAGATGACCGCTGGATCTCCGCAGTGGACCAGTCTATTGGATTTCACACCCAGAGTTTGATGGCTGTCCCTTTGATCCTGGATGACAGAGTATTGGGTGTGATGGAAGTAGTAAATTCACGCTCTGAAGATCACTTTAATGATAAGGATTTGGATCTGCTTCAGCTGGTTGCCCGGTTGGCTTCATATGTTTTCGGGTCTGCCGAAGATGATTCTGAAAAACCCCCAAGTCAATTAACCAGTACTTACCAAAATTGAGATAACTTCCCGGTTAGCCTTGACAGAATAGGTTTTTTATTCATAATAAAAGGATAAATTACAACGATAATCAAATAAGAAAATCGCTGACGGAGAAAAGTACGCTGGTTGGTGCTGACAGGGAATACGGGGCAGAGACTGAGATCCCGTAACAGATTGTCAACCAGGGGAAGTTCACTCCCGAGAGCTCAAGGGAAAGGGTAATCCGAGTAGTTTGAGCCGCAGCCCCGACGTTATCAGGGGAACCAATCGCAGGATCATTTTTCCTGCTGTTGGGCTAAAGTGAGCCGAGAACCGGCTAAATTGGGTGGTACCACGGGCAAATCCCGTCCCTTTCTGGGGGCGGGTTTTTCGTTTCCAGAACCGGTTATTCTATTCCAATAGGGAATATTGAGCAGTACAGGAGGACCTATGCAAAATAATTTGGATTCAATCAAGAAAGATGCCCTTGATGCGCTGGCAGCTATTACTGAAATCAGCGCTCTGGACGCCTGGCAGGTGAAATACCTGGGACGTAATTCCGCGTTAATGGATGTCTTTAAGAGTATGGGAACTTTGTCAAAAGAGGAAAAACCGGCTGTTGGCAAAGCTGCCAATATCGTAAAGGTTGCCCTGGAAACGGCTTCCGGAGAAAAAGAGAACTTGCTCACACAGCAGCGTATCAAACAATCCCTGGACGGAGAGAAGATCGATGTTACTCTTCCAGGCAGGCGGACTGTTAGCGGCGGACTCCATCCTACAACCCAGACTCTAAGGGAGATCTACCGGGTGTTTGGCGATATGGGTTTTCAAATTTATCGCTCTCAAGAAGTGGAAACAGATCAGAATAATTTCCAGCGCTTGAACTTCCCACCTTACCACCCTGCCCGGGATATGCAGGACACCTTTTTCGTAAAAAGCGCTGAGGAAAGGGGAGATGACCCCTTGATGCTGAGAACGCATACTTCACCGGGGCAGATCCATGCTATGCTGGAACATACAACAAAATATCCTGAGGATCCACCCCCGATTCGGATCATTCTGCCAGGTATGTGCTACCGCTATGAGCAGATCACTGCTCGATCAGAGATCCAATTCAATCAGGTGGAAGGTCTGGCTGTGGGGAAGGGGATCACTTTTGGTGATCTAAAGGGCACTTTGAGTAATTTCGCCCGCAGAATGTTCGGACAGGATGCAAAAACGCGTTTTCGGGCTTCTCACTTCCCGTTCACGGAGCCCAGTGCGGAAATGGATGTGGGTTGTTTCCTGTGTAAAGGGGAGGGTTGTTCGGTATGCAGGGGAGCTGGATGGCTGGAGATCCTGGGATGCGGAATGGTTCATCCCACAGTGCTGAAAAATGGCGGATTCAACCCCGAAATTTATTCCGGTTTTGCATTTGGTATGGGACCGGAACGCATAACAATGATGCGCCATCATATTGAGGATATTAGAAATTTTTGGGCCAATGACCTGCGTTTCCTGGATCAATTTTAATTCAAGCCAGGTATCAACTGCCGCGAGATTATTGAAAGGAAGAAAATATGAAAGTACCCATATCATGGTTGAAAGAATATGTGGAGATTTCCCTGCCGATTGAAGAATTGGCTTATAAATTGACCCTGGCCGGCCTGGAAGTTGAGGAGATCTGGTATGTTGGTCTACCTTTGCCAGAAGGTAAAGGGTCGGAGACAAAAATCACCGGATTATCATGGGAACCCGAAAAGATCGTTGTCGGAGAGGTAAGTGAGGTAATGCCTCATCCCGATGCTGATAGGTTGGTTCTGTGCCAGCTGGATGATGGGAAACAACACCATACTGTGCTGACCGGAGCGCCGAATTTATTTCCCTATAAAGGCAAAGGCGTCCTGGATCCCCCACTAAAAGTAGTTTATGCTAGAGAGGGTGCCACGATCATTGATGCATATAATGAAAGCAATCCCAATGCGACCACAACGTTAAAGAGAAAAAAGATCCGGGGTGTAGAATCCTATTCCATGGCATGTTCAGAAAAGGAACTGGGCATCTCAGATGAACATGAAGGCATTATCCTGCTGGATCAAGATGCTCCCACGGGGATGCCTTTAGCGGATTATTTGGGTGACGCCGTTCTGGATATTGCTATCACTCCCAATATAGCACGGGCGGCAAATATTCTGGGAGTAGCCCGGGAAGTTGCTGCCATCACTGGGGCCAAGTTAAAATATCCTGAAATTGAACCGGTGATGGAAGGAGAACCCATCCAGGGCAAAGTTTCGATTGATATCAAGAACCCCGAAGACAATCCAAGATTTGTACTGGGGTTGATTGAAAACGTGGAAATTAAACCAAGTCCATACTGGGTCCAGCTGCGCTTGAAACTGGCAGGAGTGCGCCCCATTGATGCGCTGGTGGATGCTACCAACTATACAATGCTGGAAATTGGTGAACCACTGCATGCTTTTGACTACGATGTCCTGGTTGATCGAGCCAAAGGTAAGGCTCCTGTGATCACCACCCGCAGGGCAAAACAAGGCGAAAAACTGACCACCCTGGATGACGTAGAAAGGAAACTGGATGATTTTACGGTCCTGGTGACTGATCAGGCTGGACCGCTCTCGCTGGCTGGTGTGATGGGCGGCGCAGAGTCTGAAGTTCGAGCCGAAACCAAAAATGTGCTCCTGGAGGGTGCCTCCTGGAATTATGTCAATATCCGCAGAACGGTGTCTGCTCAAGGTTTGCCATCAGAGGCGGCTTATAGATTTGAACGCGGTGTCCATCCGGAGATTGCTCCCATCGGTGTTAAACGCTGTCTGGAGTGGATGAGGAAATGGGCAGGCGGAACTATTGCCAAAGGTCTGGTGGATGAATATCCCCTCCCGCAGGTGGATACCAAGGTGAGCCTGGCTCCGGTTGATGTCGAACGCTGGTTAGGTTTTTCTCTGTCCGCCAAAGAAATTGCTGAACTGCTGACAAAACTCGAGTTCTCTGTCTCGATCAAGGGCGATCAACTGGATGTAACAACCCCACCGCATCGCCTGGATATCGGGGAAGACATGATCGGAAAAGCAGATTTAATGGAAGAAATTGCCCGGATCTATGGGTATGATAAGATCCCGGAAAGCAATCTTGCTGATGAGCTGCCCTTGCAGGTGGGAAATCGTGATCTGGAACTTGAAGAAAAAGTCCGGGATAAACTGGCTGGCCTGGGTTTGCAGGAAATCGTTACCTACAGGATCACTTCCCCCCAGGCAGATATGAAAGCCTTACCGACTGGTAAAGAAGAAGGGCGCGAGTACCTGGAATTGGCCAATCCCATCAGCGCTGATAAAACCGTTATGCGCCAGGAGATGCTGGCAAGTATGCTGGAAGTTGTAGAAAAGAATTTCCGCAACAGGGACCGAATTTCCCTGTTCGAAATCGGACCTATATTCCTGCCGGAAGATGTGGATCTGAATATCCCTGAAGTTCCAAAACTGGCCTTGTGTTTGTATGGATTCCGATCATATCCCTCCTGGCGGGGAGCGGAGAAAGAGCTGATGGACTATTACGACCTTAAAGGGATCATTGAGGAATTGCTGGCTGACCTACATATTGAGGGAGTGAAATACCTGCCGGAAGCTATCCCAAGTTTCCATCCCGGGAAATCTGCCCGGATAGATGTGAATGGAAATCTACTGGGATACCTGGGTGAAGTACATCCGCAGGTTAAACAAAACTACAAATTGCCGGATCTACCTCTTCCAGCCGCGATCTTGAATATTGAAGCTCTCCTGGAGAGAGTAGATGATCTTTATGATGTGGAGTCGGTTCCGGATCAACCGCCTGTCTTAGAGGATCTGGCGCTGGTAGTGGACGATGATGTGCCAGCCCAGGATGTGCAGGCGTTGATCCAGCAGACCGCTGGGAAAACCCTGCGGGATGTGAGGTTGTTTGATGTCTATCGGGGCGAACAACTGGGGGAAGGCAAAAAGAGCCTGGCTTACAGCCTGGTCTATCAACATCCTGAAAAGACCCTGACCGATAAAGAAGTTCTGGCGATCAGGAATAAGATCGTTAAACGTCTGGAAAAGGAAATCGGAGCCAAGCTGCGCAGCTGGTAAGCGGACCAGAATTTTAGAAATTTCCTAAATCAAAAGGGACTGAGTCCTTCCAAAGGACTCAGTCCCTTAATTGTTAATTAATTACGGAAATCGTATATTCCATCGACTACTGGATAGGTCTTGTCGCAAGATGGGCAAAGCAGTTTGCCTGCGTCTGGTTCTGCCTTGGGCAGAGGTTTCTTGCAGGCCGGGCACTGGAAAAAACCTTCAAAAGGTTGTACTAGGGACAGTTTTTCCGAAATACTGCGAGAAAAAACACTGGGGGATAACTGCCACCAGTCTCCCGTAGTCTGGAATATGGAATCAAGGCCAACCAGGATCCCGGTTGGGACCCATTTCTTGAGGAAGTTGACCCGCAAGTGTGAGACCGTCAACTGACGTTCCAATCTAAAATCCCCTTCAGACAGCCATTTCTTGATGCTTTTGGGGTGAAAATCAAAATTCAATTTTTCAAACTCAATTGCTTCCGGGCTGAAAGGATTCCACTCTTGCCTGCCAAACAAGTAGCGTAAAATGGCTTTTAGATTCTGTTTATTGGCATATTCAAGCAGGAAGGGGCTCATTGGCATTAATACTCGCCCAATTTGCTTCAGGGCTGATACGGGATCTTGCATATGGTGTAATACGCGGATCATAGTGGCGCCATCAAATAAATTGTCCACGAAAGGCAGACGGTAAACATCCCCTGCGACATAGATATACTTGTCGCTTTTCCCCAGGTATTCCTGGGCCTGCTGAATCTGGGTCAGAGAATAATCCAGCAGTACAACTCTCTTGAATCCAGTATAACGGGGGGTATTGCGTCCAGCGCCAGCTCCGATTTCAAGCAGCAGGTCGCCTTCGTCAGGCAGCAGCCTCTTTAGTGCGATCTGCTCACAGCGATCTTCGTATTCCCGGCCGCCTTCTTTCCAAAAGCTGGTCTGATAATCAGAGCCTTCGTAATCAATTACGGGGGGGGACTTGCTGCTTTGATCTTGCATGATTGCCTGTTAATGACCGTTGTATCCACGTCCAACACCGCGGTACTTAAAACCGATCTCAACCATTTTCTTGGGATCGTAGATGTTGCGACCGTCAAAAAGCACGGCTGAATTCATGGCTTTTTTAATCCTTTCTAGGTCAAGCTGGCGGAATTCATTCCACTCTGTAGTGATCATCAACAGATCACAACCCTCAGCCAGGGTATAAGGATTGTCTACCATTTCGACATTTGGCAGCATTGTGGCGGCTTCTTCCATGGCAATTGGATCAAAAGCTTTTACCATCGCTCCAGCTTTTTGCAGCAATTTGGCAATTGTAACGGAGGGTGCATCGCGCATATCGTCAGTATTCGGTTTGAAAGACAATCCCAGCATCCCGATCACCTTTCCGGAAAGGTCATCACTCTCGAGGAGTGATTTGGCTTGCTCCACTGCCATCAGCCGACGATTGGCGTTGATTTCCATCACTGAATGCAGCAGCTGGGGTTGTCGGCCGCTTTGTTCGGCCATATAGGCCAATGCTTTGACATCTTTCGGGAAGCAGGAACCACCGTAACCGATGCCGGCGTTAAGGAAAGCTGGACCAATCCGGGAATCAAACCCCATCCCGTTAGAGACTTCCATCACGTCCGCGCCTAAATCCTCGCAAATATTGGCGATCTCATTGATAAAGGAAATCTTGGTTGCCAGGAACGCATTGGAAGCATATTTGATCATTTCCGCAGTTCGCAGGTCTGTCACTACGATAGGTGCTCTTAAGGGTAGATGGAGCTGGGCGACTTTGTCGGCAGCGTCTTCATCCAGGGAGCCAACGACGATCCGGTGAGGATTCATAAAATCGCCGATAGCCGATCCTTCCCGGAGGAATTCAGGGCATGATACTACTGAGAAATTTTCCACATCTGGATTTTGCTCCCGAATAATATCGGAAACCCAGTCGCCGGTGCCAACAGGTACAGTGGATTTGTTGATGATAATCAATCCATCTTTGATATGATCCGCAATCGAGCGGGCAGAAGCGGCAACATACTGCAGGTCTGCCTCTCCATCTACGCCGGAGGGTGTGCCGACAGCGATAAATACAAATTCAGCATCTTTCAACCCTTCTGTATATGAGCTGGTAAATTGGATCCGGTTTGCTAGAACGTTGCGGTCAACCAGCTCTTTTAAGCCAGGTTCATAAATAGGCATTTTACCTGCTTGTAAGCCCGCTATCTTTTTTTCGTCGATGTCCAGGGCCACAACTTTATTTCCCAGATCAGCAAAACAGGCTGCAGTGATGATCCCTACATAACCTACGCCGACAACACATATGTTTTTCATACTTATTCCTTAAAGGTGATTAGTGATATTATCTTTTCGTCAGCCCAAATCTTACCATATCCAACCTCTTTTTTGCAGAAAAACTGGCCAGGAAGTCCCTTTGGAATCCTTTCTAGTGGAGCAGGGCAAACGGAGTTGGAATTGGACCTGGACTTTCAAAACACAGCAGGGCAGTACTTAATATATAATAAGATTGGCGCTGATGAGCGTGGATATAGTTAAGGAGTGATCAATGTCTGGCCCTCGAGAAGTTCATGCACCACGCGGACAAAAAATTACCTGCAAAAACTGGCAGATCGAAGCCGCCTACCGGATGATCCAAAATAATCTGGATCCCCAGGTTGCTGGTGACCCAGATCGGCTTATCGTTTATGGCGGCAGTGGAAAAGCCGCCCGGAACTGGGAATCATTTGACGCAATCTTGGAAAGTTTGAAAAATTTGGACGAAGACGAGACCTTACTGGTCCAGTCCGGGAAACCAGTCGCGGTGTTCAGGACCCACACTGACGCTCCGAGGGTGTTGATCGCCAACTCCAATTTGGTTCCTTTTTGGGCGACCCAGGAGCATTTTGACAAGTTAGTCGCCGATGGCTTAATGATGTATGGACAGATGACAGCTGGTTCCTGGATATATATTGGGACCCAGGGTATCCTGCAGGGTACCTATGAAACGCTGGGATCGCTGGCTGAGCAGCAGGGATGGCCGTCTTTGAAAGGAAAGTTCGTCCTGACCGGAGGACTGGGGGAGATGAGTGGAGCCCAACCGCTGGCGATTACCATGAATGAGGGAGTTGGGTTGATCGTGGAAGTAAATCCGGCTCACGCCCAGAGAAAACTGGAGATCGGATATGTTGACGAAGTAGTGGAGGACCTGGATCAAGCCCTTAAGCTTGTTGAGGAATGCAAAAATAACGGCAAGGCGCTTTCAATTGGTCTGGTGGGAAATGCAGCAGAGGTGTTTCCAGAACTTGTCCGGAGAGGGGTGATACCAGATGTGGTCACAGACCAGACATCTGCCCATGATCCTCTGGATTATGTGCCGCTGGGATTGGATATCCAGGAAGCAAAGGAATTAAAAGTATCAGACCCGGATCAATATCGAAGCAGATCACTTGCATCCATGGTTGAGCATGTAAAAGCCATGCTGGCGATGCAGGAAAAAGGGGCCGTGGTCTTTGATTATGGTAATAATATCCGCCAGCAGGCTTATAACCAGGGTCTAATGAACGCCTTTGACTTTCCGGGTTTTGTACCAGCCTATATCCGCCCCCTGTTCTGTGAAGGCAAAGGACCTTTCCGGTGGGTGGCCCTGTCTGGAGATCCGGAGGATATATATCGGACTGATGAATTGATCCTGGATCTGTTTCCGGAGGATCTGAAACTCAAACGTTGGATCACCATGGCCAAGGACAGGATACCGTTCCAGGGATTACCTTCCCGGATCTGTTGGCTGGGATATGGAGAGCGGGTTAAAGCTGGATTGGGATTCAATCAACTTGTGAAGGAAGGAATCGTTTCGGCACCGATTGTGATAGGAAGGGATCACCTGGATTCCGGGTCGGTCGCTTCCCCCAACCGTGAAACAGAAGGCATGCGGGATGGTTCGGATGCTGTCAGCGATTGGCCAATCTTGAATGCCCTGATCAATGCGGTTGGTGGCGCAACCTGGGTATCTTTTCATCATGGCGGTGGTGTTGGAATCGGCTACAGCCAACACGCAGGCCAGGTTATTGTCGCTGATGGAACCCCTGAAGCAGCCCGCCGGCTCGAAAGAGTGTTAACAACCGACCCGGGGATGGGTATTGTGCGCCATGCGGATGCGGGATATCAACAAGCGATTGATGCTGCTAAAAGACACGGCATAAAGATTCCAATGCTGGATTAATGGTATGTTGATGAAAAGTTTCCAAATGAAAGAGGATTATTCATATGAATAAAATAGGCATTCTTACCAGCGGTGGAGATGCACCAGGCATGAACGCTGCCTTGCGATCAGCCGTTCGAATGGCGCTGGAATTGGGTATTGGCATTTATGCGATCAATGAAGGCTACCGGGGCATGGTTGAGGGTGGGGATATGATAGGCGAGCTTTCCTGGGATTCCGTGGGTGGTATCCTGCAGCGCGGAGGCACGGTGATAGGGACTGCTCGCAGTGAGGAATTCCGTACCAGAGACGGCCGAAAGAGAGCCGCTAAAAATCTGGTTGAAAAGGGGATAGATGGATTGATCATTATTGGCGGAGATGGCAGTTTAACTGGGGCTTCGATCTTCCGGAGAGAATGGCCAGAGTTAATTTCCGAACTGGTCAAATCCAAAGATCTGCCCAAGGGAAGTGTTGAAAAATATCCCAATTTGATATTTGTCGGATTACCAGGATCGATCGACAACGACATGTATGGGACGGATATGACTATCGGGGCCGATACAGCCTTGCACCGCATCACAGAAGTGATAGACGCCATCACCAGCACAGCTTCTTCACACCAGCGCAGTTTCGTGGTGGAAGTTATGGGCAGGAAGTGCGGTTATTTGGCAATGATGGGAGCCCTGGCAGCAGGAGCGGATTGGTTGTTCATCCCGGAAGTACCGCCGGATCCAGAAACCTGGCGGGATGAAATGTGCGAAGCACTGAAAGCCGGCCGCCTGGCAGGACGCCGGGATAGCATTGTGGTCCTGGCTGAGGGTGCGCTTGATAAAAAAGGGAAGCCGATTACCAGTCAGGATATCAAAGAGACCCTGGAAGATAAAATTGGTGAGGATACCCGGATCACAGTTCTGGGTCATTATCAAAGAGGGGGTTCTCCGACCGCATTCGATCGCAACCTGGGAACACTCCTGGGTCACGCGGCTGTGTGCCATCTTACGGACGCCACTCCAGAGGATCCGCCCCAAATGATTGGAATGCGCGGCAACAGGATGGAAAGCTCATCTTTGATGGAATGCGTTGACCTGACCCAGCAGATTGCTGCCTACTCAGATGAGAATAAATATGACAAAGTTCTGGAGTTAAGAGGAACTGGATTCCAAACTACGTATAAGATCCTCCAGACCATGATCCAGGCGGAACCCAAACCCATGAAGGAAGGGGTAAATCGCTTCAGGATTGCGGTTATGCACGCCGGCGGCCCCGCACCGGGTATGAATACGATTGTCCGAGCAGCGGTTCGCTGGGGATCTAATCAGGGACATACTATGCTGGGTATCCAAAATGGATTCCCCGGCCTGATAAAGGGAGATATCAAAGAATTGAACTGGATGGATGTGCGTGGTATGGTCGGCTTGGGTGGCGCTGAACTCGGTACCAACCGCACTGTACCGGGTGAGGGTGATTATTACGCTATCGCCCGGACTATCGAGGAACAGAAGATCGATGCTATCCTGCTTATAGGCGGCGAAGCCGGATATGATAGTGTGTACGAGATATCCAACCGCCAGAAAGAGTTCCCCAATTTCAGGATCCCGATGGTTTGTTTGCCGGCAACTATTGATAACGATCGCCCAGGATCTGAACTGAGTATCGGGGCGGACACAGCTCTAAACAGTATTATTCAGGCAGTAGACCAGATCAAACAATCCGCTGTGGCTAGCCGGCGCTGTTTTGTGGTAGAAACCATGGGCAACTTCTGCGGCTACCTGGCTTTGATGAGTGGGTTGGCTACTGGTGCAGAACGGGTTTATATTCATGAAGAGGGCATTACATTGCAGGATCTTCAGGATGATGTCGATCTCCTCGTGACTGGATTCAACCAGGGCAAACGTCTGGGATTGATGATCCGCAACGAAAGGGCTCATCCAGTTTACACAACTGATTTTATGGTGCGTTTGTTTGAGGTTGAAGGGAAGGAGCTCTTTGATGTCCGTCAGGCTATCCTGGGGCACCTGCAGCAAGGAGGAAACCCTTCACCCTTTGACCGCATCCAGGGTGTACGTTTGGCAGTCAAGAGCATAGATTTCCTTCTTGAAGAGATCGGGCAAAAAGAACCCCGGCAAGTATTCATTGGTCTGGAAGGGGGCAAGATCAAATTCACAGGAATGGAAAACTATCAGCGCCTGGAAGATTGGGATTTTGGCCGCCCCAAAAAACAATGGTGGCTGGATCTGCGGCCGATCGCTCGGATGCTGGCCCAACCCGGACCCGGACCGTGGAAGTAGGGCTGGTTTCCAACTGAAGGTGCAGTGTAATTAATAATGGAGCGTCCCCCTGCGGGGAGGCTTTTTGGTTGCGCCACTTTTTTATGTCATTCTGAGCCTGAACGAAGTGAAGGGGAAGAATCCATACTCAGATTAAATACCATGGACAAAACTTAACCAGGGCAATGGCCAAGGCAATTGGACTCATAATGGATCCTTCGCTGGCGTTCAGGATGACAAGTTTTT
>CAZVIH010000017.1:0-21337 GCA_964627755.1 uncultured Anaerolineales bacterium | reverse complement strand
TATGTTTGAGTTTCCCTTTGAGACCACACGTTTCCATCCAGCATTTGCTTATGAGATGTTATGGAATTTCCTGGCCGCTGGAGTTCTGCTCTGGATTGCCCTGGAATTCAAAAAGAAGATCAAACCTGCCACCATCTTCGCTGGTTGGTTGATCCTGGAAGGTGTTGGGCGGGAGATCATCGAATTTTTCCGCCCGGACCAGCCCCGCATCGCCGGCACGGATATCAGTTATTCCCGGGTTGCAGCGGGCTTGATGATCATCATCGGAATTTTCTGGCTCTTGATAAAATATGAGATCATCAAGATCCCGGGTCTGAAATCTGGCCCGGAGATGTACCAGCTCTCATCCTCAGCACCAAAAAATGAGTAAAACTTATATTGATGATAATTGGAACCAACTATCTGAAATAACCACATGGATTTGATATCCCAGGTGGTTTTTCATTACAGCGGTTATTAGATTTAACTAATAATATTCCATCACGATCTCATAATGGATCCGATAATCATCAGCATCACTACGGATATAGAAAGTGCCCCCTGATTTCCAGCTGCCCATATGTGTATACCCCGCGTTGTCCAAGGCAGGGATATTATTGCCGTCCGGGGAATGGTAAACCCCGACTTTACCGAATGGCGTTCCTGAATAATCATTATAGTCTGCTTCATATCCATATACTCCAAGAATGAGGGCATCATTACTGCTGATTATAGGATTAAAGAACACTCCGTAAATAGTATGGCTGCCGTTATTCCATTGGTAAAGTTTGTTTATTCTATTAATTTCAGTTTGTGTACATTGATCTTTACAAAAATAGAAGTATGTATCCCATTCTCCGGGACCAATCCAATCATGATCGTCATAGATATCGATACTAGTGAAAACAACTCTCTTAACCCTGGCGACATCGATATGGTAGAAGTTATTGGAGTCCGAGACTTCTTCGATTTTCTCCAATGGGTCCACGGTCAGAACGATCTCCCCGGCCCACAAGTCCATCTCTCCCGGATCGAGATCAATGGTGATCAGCTTTTGTGTGCCGGGTCTGAGGTTGCTTGTTATCTGCTGGAATCCTCTTAATCCATCCGATTGCCTGATAAACGACAGATTAGGAGTGATCGCAAGGCCGGAACAGCTGTCATTCCTGACCCTGATGTTTAACTTGTTGTTTGGGCGATCAACCCACGCGGAAGGAATAGTAAGGTCGGGTAATCCGGCGTCCCAATCTATGGGGTAGTCTATTGTTTCCACATAGAAGGGCATGTTGGTATGGTCATACATGTAAAAAGTGAGCTGGTCAGTCTGCAGGGGATCAGTACTGAAGTTGGTCAGTTCGATTGCCGCAGTTCCGGTTCCATGCTGAATTTGAACCCGGCTTGAAAAGATCTCAGAAACGATTTCCCCATTTTTGATAGCGCGGATGTCTATCGAGGCTGCCCCATGCATGGAGTAATATTGATATAAGGCTTTGACTTCCGCAGCTGATCCCCCGCATGGTTGAGTCAGGCTGATCTCATCAATATTATCCAATCCATCACAGTTCTCAGATTGATAGACCAGGTCGTTGCTGTACGGGGAATGGACATTATCCTTATAGGCAATGATATTATAGGTATATTCCTCTCCGCAGGGGGGAACGATCCACATTGGTGGGACTTCTGTGGTGTAGATGGCTGCAGGAACGGTGGCTACATAGGAGTTGTTCCTGAATATCTTATACCCATCGATTTCAGCAGGAACCCCGGCCCAGTTCCAGGTCAACAGGACCCGATTATTTAACACAACATGGTGAAGGTTGGTGGGCGCCATGAGCGGACCGCCAGCAGGATTGATTCGGTAGGAAACAGTAAAACCTTCACCGTCGCTGCTGATTCCCTCGATAAGCTCACCGTTCCAATCTGCAGGGGGATGTTCTTGTTTATAGAGGCCAGCCCAGCGAGGTGTACTGCCGTTTTGGCCCAAAGCCCAGCAATCAAGGAAAATATCCAGATTCTCATTGTCAGGAACAAATACGACTTTTATATTGTCTCCGCCCAGGTACTCTGGCAGATCCCATTCATAGGTATTGGTAACATGAAAAGAATCAGTTTGCGGGACCCGCTGGGCAGGATAATCTCCTAACCCAACATAACAATACAGCTCATCATATTCTTCCTGAACCTGGAAAGCGACTGCTTCAATTTCAACCCAGGTTCCTTGCTGCTCGACAGGGAAAAAGGCATCCATCAAAATATCAAACATAACAGCCATGAATTCACCTGGACCGGGAGGATTCGGATCCGGATCGGGCGGAGGGGGAGGAGGAGAAGGTGAAGGATCGTTACCTTCTGGATCCGTACTGTTGGGGGAGGTTTGAATGGGGATAAAACCTCCTGCTGCCTCTGTTGATAAACCATCATCCATGATGAAGGTTTCTTCCTCAGATGTTTGTTCAAATACCTTGAGATCGACCGCAGCCTGACCAGAATTACCACTATTGTTAAAAGCACGGACTATTAACCGGTAATCTCCCTGAGCTAACGGCTGCCAGCCCTGGGTGATGGAAATCGAATGGGATCCTTCTCCAGCAAAGGAGCGATTCTCCAATTTTATGGTTCCATCCTTAATAACCCAAAGTTCAACGCTGGTGATGAATTGTTTATCATCACTAGAGGTTGAGTTAATTGCCAGGATCTCTCCCAGGCTGAACTCACTCCCATATGCTGGGGATTGAATTGATACGACCGGGCC
This sequence comes from uncultured Anaerolineales bacterium, assembly GCA_964627755.1. GTDB lineage: Bacteria > Chloroflexota > Anaerolineae > Anaerolineales > UBA11858 > B10-G9. The sequence goes on along the minus strand of CAZVIH010000017.1, from coordinate 18,606 downwards.
GGGATTTTCAGCCTTCAGCCTTCCCAATAACCACAGGCCGCCCGTTACAATAATGATCACACCGATTATGATCAGGGCCAGGACGAGCATTTTTTGGATTACTTTTTTAAACATGGTAATCTCCTAGGAAAGAATCAGCCTATTGAACGCAGGGGTCCAGTGGCAGGTTGCCGCTGGAGGTCTGATTGGTATTTCCAATTGAATCCCAGGCTTTAACATAATACTGCAGTGTCATTCCGCCGTAGGGTGTATAGCTGGCGCTGATTTGCGCCGGTCCAACAGCAAGCTGGTAGTTATTGCCGCCAGCATGGCTCATATTCTGCACCTGCCAGGTTCCAAGAGTGCTACCTTTGGCTGCCCGGTAGTAGAGTTTGACCTGGTCGATACCAGAAGGATCACTGACCTGGGCGCTGATTGTCACTGTATTTTGAGCACAGGGAAGTTCAGCGATTCGGTTTGGTACTGCATTAAGGCCTGAGATCGTTGGAGGTGATGCATCGGGTGTGATCGAGGGAGGAGGTTGAGTGGTTGGAGGCGGGGCCTGAGTTGTCGGCGGTGGGGCCTGAGTTGTCGGCGGTGGTGGAAGGGGAGTGTTGGTTGGTGTTTCAGTTGAGGGTATTGGTGGAGGAGCAAGGCTCGAATTGAGAGTGACCATTAAAAGGTTGTTAGTCTCATCAGATTCGGTGATCTGGCCATCGACATCAATCCTGCAGGTTACAAGGTGAGGCCAGCTTGGGACAGGTGAAATCGGAGCTGTAATAAATGACCGTGTGTCACCGCCCTCCAGGCTGTCACCCACACCAATATTTGCCCGGGAGATGGGTGGTAGTTCTGATTCGGCAGGGCCGAGGATGATGTCTATCCAGACATCCCGCCCTGCTGGCAGAACAGCCCCCCCCAGGTTGCTGAAATCACATTGGATTTGATCATTTCCAACCAGGATGATATCCGTCACGGTTAGATCAGGTCTGAAAAATTCCAAATCATCCAGCACACTGATATCCACCTGGGATCTACTGACACTTTTCCCATCTCCATCTGTTACATCTACTTCGATGGTATATTGCCCCGGCTGGTCAGGGATCCATTCCTGGCTGATGGCCATTACCGGGTCTCCTGAAGGGGGAGGAGGTCCTTCAAAGATTATTTCTTCCCCCACTCGGATGGTCACCTCAGCCAGATTTTCCTCTTCAGCGATATGGATGGTAATCGGGATAACAGATCCCGGGCTGAATTCAGCCCCCTGGCGGGGAAAATCGATCCAGGTCCGGTAGACCGTGCTTCCATCGCTGGCACAGGAAGAAAGGATTGGTGTAAATAAAAACACCAGGATTACACTCATAGTTTTTACCAAACACTGAGAGTTCTTCATATTTCACCTCTCTAAATTTGGATATTTATGTTAGTTGGAATGGGCTGGAAATTTTTCCCCGTTGGTTAATTTCCAGGATTTGTTACTTTCAGTGTATAAATATTTGGATAAAATGTCAAACAAGAAGATTGTTGATAATTCTCGTCAATAAATTTTTCTTTAATCAGCTATTTTAGTGATAAAAAGGAGCAGTCTTACGACTGCTCCTTTTTTATCTGCTCCAGTAATTACGGGCATTGGCAGTAACTGCCGTTGGGTGTTGTCACGTTCACTATCCATGTCCCTCCAGCCGCCGCACATTGACTTCGATCCAGTTTCGGATCGCATACGGGAGCCTCATCCGGCCGATCACCGGGTTGATCATCTGGTTCCGGCTCCGGTTCAGGCAGCACGGGAGCTGCCCTGGTCCAGAGATTCTCCGGTTCTGGATCTTCACAGGCAAGAACAGCGTCAGATATCCAGCCTTCTTCCTGGGCTTCATTATAGCCATAGTACCAGACGGGTCCGTCCAATTCAGATTTGGCCAGGATTTCAAACATTTCTCCTTCCAGGATAGTGAATAGTTTCGGATATTTTGTGCTGGGGCCTAAGCGAATAAACGCATCCGAAATCGCGGGGCAGTTATAACTGAACGGCGTCAGCGGCTCTGGTAAGAGCAGGTAATCCCATCCGTGATTGACATCGACCATGTCTTCGCTGGACCCCAGTGTGAACTCATAGATTGATGGTACCGCGTCCCGGACCGGGTGGGTCCAGTTTCCCGGGATCAGGATACTGTCATTGGGAGTAAGGGTGCTTACTTCCACGCAATATTCTCCAGCTGTCAGTCCTGGGAAGGAGTATTCACCGTTGATATCTGTGTATGTGATCCCTGCATAAGCGGCCGGACCGTAAGTGCAGTGTCCGCTGACGATAACGACTTTTAGGCCTTCAATGCCAGGCTCTGAGGGATCGTAGATGCCATCCGCGCCCAACCCGCCGCCGGACAAGTTGATGCACCCTGGGGGAGGCGTAGGCGGCGTACCGTAAGGCACTGCACACTCATCATGCCAAACCAATCCACTGACAGATGAATCTCCCAGAGGGGAGAGCAGGTAGCGGAAATTGACGTCTTCCAGTACATCACCTGGTCCAAAGCTGACATCGATGTATTCAGGATACATCGTCTGCTGAGTGGGAGAAGTATCGATGCAGTAATCACCAGGTTCGATTTCATAGATCCGGTAGTAACCATCCGGATTGGACAGGGTTGTGGCTGCAATGGCTCCACCCGGGCAGGGGCCTTCCTTCAGCTCCATGATCACACCCGAGACAGCTCCATCTGTGGGATCGCGGAAATCATTCCTGTTGGCGTCGATATAAGTCCAGCCGCGCAGGATGCCTTTGTCATACAAGTTTTCAAAAGCACCCCGATCGCACCAGGCCCCTTGAGGTCTTGAGGTGTTATTTTGATCATGAGAGATGCACAGATCAGGCACACCGCTGTCCAGAGCCGGGCTGCCATAAGTAAGAGGGTGGCTGGGTGCAATGCTGCCGTGGAACCCCAGCGGTTCGATCATGGCAGTCACATTAAGGATATCGTGGCTTCCAAGCAAGGCGCAGGTACTATCACTGGTAAGGTTGTAATCCAGTGAATCGGGTGTGATCCCGGCGCAATCGCCGCCGGTATTATTTGATAAGATCGAACTTCGAAGTTTGATCTCGTTTCCAGCGTCGATCCGGATACCTTCTGGATTGTTATCAGCAACGGTGATGAAACGAAGGTCAAAATTGCCGCTGTTATAGATTCCAGCGCCAGCGCCGGCGGTGTTGCCGCTGATGGTGACATTGGACAATAATAAACCGCCAATTGCATATGCGGGATTGGAGTCGTAATTATTGATGGCTCCACCGTTTCCAAAGGCATGATTGGCAGTGAACCCGCTTTCATAAAAATGGACCATGCTGTGATCGTTATAGATCCCGCCGCCCAGGCTGGCTGTGTTTTGGGTTACCCACACGTTGGTGAAAATTGCGGAGCTTTCCCAGCTAAATATCCCGCCTCCGCTGCCAGCAGCAGCATTGTCTTCAAATATCAGGCTTTCCCCGTCTACATTCCCGTGAGACCAAATGCCTCCTCCGTTGAGACCGGCTACATTCGAATCGAGTGTGCTGTCATTGATTATCAGATCGGATCCAACACCATTCCAGATCGCACCTCCGTGAGTATCCGCTTCATTACCGGTGAAAGAGCTGCCTTCAATGCTCAGGGTAGCGCCGTCCAGATTATAAACTGCACCCCCAAAACCGGCAGTATTGGCAAGGAAATGACCATTGTTGATAGTCAGATCGCTGGTGTTAAAAATGCACCCGCCCATGGCGTCTCCCATTCCTCCCGGGGGAATAGATACATTATTATAGTTACAGGTAAAGTTATTCAGGGTCAGGGTACCTTCATTGACCAGACCACCGCCGTAGATAGCATCTCCATCGGACAGCCAGATACCCTCAAAGGTGGCTGTAACCCCTGAGTGAATATAGAATGCGCGTTCAATATTGCCGTTGATCGATGGTGCGCCTGTTCCAACGATTACCAGGTCGTCTGTCACATCCAGGTCACCGGTCTCGTTAAGCTGCTCATCATCACCGTCAATAGTCAGTGAATAACCGCCGGCCGGCAGGTTGATGGTCTGGCTGCCCGGGCAAGCGTTGGCATTTCCCACCGCTTCACGAAGGGAGCAATCCCCAGGAGAGCAAACTCCATCGTCAGTATCATCCGTCTTGGTGACGTCATAGATCGGCACACAGGAAGGTGCTGGTGTGGGGAAAGGACCGCAAGCTGTCAAGGTAAACAATATGATGCCGAAGATCAGCAGGATGGTCCACTTGGTTGGAGATTTCATTTTAGAGCCTCCTCTGGATTATTAAAAATAAATTTTAAAATCAGGATCCTGAGAAACTTTTATTGAATTTATACGTATAAATAGGTGGGAAAGAGAACTGCCTGATTTTATTCTACCAAATATTATGGTGTGAAGATGGGTGGAAATCCTCCGCCCGTTGGCAGTAAAGTATCTTTCCTCCAATAACGGCTGGAATTTCCAGCCAGTTAATGTATAAACGAATTAAGCTATCATTTTGTTACAAAAGGAGAGTTAAAATGGATAAGGGAAAACGGACTAGTATCGTTGGCGGTGCTATATTGATCCTGGTCGGGGCAGTTCTATTTGCGGCTCAAGTTCTACCGGACTTTATGCCTGATTTCTGGGCAGTATTTTCCTGGCCCTGGATTGTGATCGGGATCGGGTTGATTTTATTTATCCTCGGTGCAGCTTTAGGTGAACCTGGCATGGCAGTACCCGCCACCATTGTAGGCGGCCTGGGTGGAATCCTGGCCTACCAGTGGTATACAGGCGACTGGCAGAGCTGGTCTTATATCTGGACCCTGATACCGGGTTTTGTAGGTATAGGTATTGTCTTGATGAGCTTGTTGGGCGGCGATGCTTCCCTGAAAGACGGCGGCACATTGATATTCATCAGCTTTATCATGCTGGCGGTATTTGGCTCATTCTTTGGTGCTGTTGGTATGGCCGGTAAATACTGGCCGGTGCTCTTGATCCTGTTGGGAGTGGTCTTAATGGTCCGCACATTCTTTAATAAAAAAGAACTCTAACCGTCTCATCGGTTAGGTAGGAGAGGTAATCATGCGTTCAAGCAGATTATTCTGGGCAGTTATGCTGGTAGGGTTCGGTTTTGTCCTGCTGGCCAACAATCTGGGAATAATTACAGTAAATGTCTGGAGATTTTTCTGGCCGGTATTCCTGATCGGGCTGGGTGTCTGGTTCCTGATCGGAACCGTGACCGGGACCCCCGAATTGGAGATGATAGAAGGATCTGTGGACCTGGATGATTCCAAAAGCGCTTCAATTGTTGTAAAACATGGAGCGGGAAAATTGGAATTGACCGGGATCGCTGAGCCCGGCAAACTGGTATCAGGTACATTTGCCTTTGGCCTCGATGCTAAAGTCTCGAAAACAGGGGATAAAATGAATGTGGTTTTGCAGCCCCAACACTATTCTTTCCCCGATATGCTCTTCCCGGGAAATTGGATCGGTGGAAAAGGGCTCTTGTGGGAATTCGGTTTGTCCAATGAACTTCCCCTGGACCTGGTCTTTGAGATCGGGGTTGTTGATGCCCATCTGGACCTGACCGCCTTGCTGGTCAAAAATATCTCTTTACAGACCGGGGCAAGTTCAACGATGATAAAACTTCCGGCAGCAGCTGGAATGACCTATCTTAAAGTTGAAGCTGGAGCCGCTTCCGTGGATATTCGTGTCCCAGATGGTGTGGCTGCCAGGGTTGAAACAGGGGCAGGCCTGGCAGCTATAGATGTGGATCAAACCAGGTTCCCAAAACAAGGCGGTGTGTACCAATCTGCAGATTATGAAAAAGCTGAAAACAAGGTTGATATCCGGATTGAAACAGGTGTGTCATCGATCGAAATTCGCTGATAAATCACCGGACAGAACCCTGTCATTCAGCAAATGAAGGTAAAAGGGGAAAACTATGCTTAATATGAAAAGTCAGTATATCAATCTCGGGTCTGGACCAAATAAGATTGCTGACAATTCTGAGAGAAAATATGTCCCGGAAATCCGGACAGTTTATCTGTCTGGCAGACCCCGGAGATTATTTGAGGAGAATCCTCAGGGGATTCCTATCCTGGAAAGCGGGCGCGAGGGTCGGACTCCGATCCTAGATCATAAACGGATCCTTAATTTCCTTTTATATGGATTAGGTTTTGGGCTGGTTGTGACTGGTGCGGTGTTCTTGTTTGATAAAAGAAAAGGAGAATAGAATGGTCGAAATGATGGAAGAACCCAAATGTGCAACTTGTCCAATGCACTTGAAAGCGGAAGAAAGACCCAAATCATTAATGGCCCGTTTCTGGCGCTGGCATACCACCTGGTGTCCAGGCTGGAAAGCTTACCAGGAGTACCTGGCACAGAAAGGAGAAGAGTAGTTGCGTGACCGGGAAAAAAAGATCGGACTGATGAGACGGGGATAAAGAGATCGGGGAACGGGAGATCGAAAACGGGAAACAGAGGAGCGCTCGAGGGAGAACGCCAGCTCTCCCGGGGTTGATTAATATCAGAACAAATGTAAGGGTGGTGCAGCGCGCCGCCCTTATTTTTTTAAACTTCCCTTCAGACTGGTTTGTTTTGATTTAGCTCCGGGATTTATACCGCGGAAAGGAATAAATATTGCACTATAACGATGGATCAAACTAAAAAAGGATTTGATTATATATGGGTTGATTCATACATTTCATTAACGTCTGCTTGTTATAATACTTTGAGAGTAAATACAACCTTGTTAATTTAAGAATACATATCACCCATTGAAGGAAGGATGGTGTATATATGATGCGATTTGACCGTTTTACGGAACGGGCACAGGAAGCTGCCCAGCGAGCTGCGGAAATTATCCAGCGCTACGGGCACAATCAGATTGATACGGAACACATCCTGTTGGCATTGATCGAACAGCCAGAGGGTGCGATTTCCCAGATCTTGCAGAACCTCAACATCCAGGGAGTCGATCTCAGTGATCGCTTGGATTACGTTTTGAAAAACACCCAGAAAGCAAGCATTTTTGGCAACCGTGGGGCGGGACAGGTATTTATCACTCCCCGAGTGAAGCGGATTGTGGATGTAGCCAATCAGGAAGCTAACCGTTTGAAGGATGAGTTTATATCCACAGAACATCTCTTTTTGGCGATTCTGGATGAAAAGAACACTCCGGCGGCCCGCCTGCTGGAAACTGAAGGGCTTACCAAAGATCGCGTTTATGCAGCGATTGATCAGATCCGGGGAGGACAGCGGGTGACAGATCCCAAAGCAGAAAGCCGCTACAAGGCCCTGGAAAAGTTCTCCCGCGATTTGACAAAATTAGCCCGGGAAGGGAAATTGGATCCCGTGATTGGCAGAGATTCGGAGATCCTGCGGGTGATCCAGATCCTTTCACGCAGAACCAAAAATAACCCGGTGATGATCGGTGAGGCTGGCGTGGGAAAAACAGCCATCGTGGAGGGGTTGGCCCAGAAAATTGCCACCAACGATGTGCCTGAGATCCTTTCTGGGAAACGTGTGGTTTCCCTGGATCTGGGCGGAATGATCGCCGGATCACGATTCCGGGGTGAATTCGAAGAGCGCCTCAAAGCAGCTATTGATGATGTCAAAGCCGCTGAAGGGGAAGTGATACTTTTTATCGATGAGCTGCATACCGTGGTGGGCGCTGGCGCTGCACAGGGTGCGATGGACGCTTCCAATATGCTTAAACCAGCCCTGGCTCGCGGAGAACTGCAGTGTGTTGGCGCAACCACCCTGGACGAGTACCACAGGTATATAGAAAAAGACAGTGCTTTAGAACGGCGTTTTGCGCCGGTCTTTATCGAAGAACCTTCTGTGGAAGAGAGCATTCAAATGCTGGAAGGGCTCAGGGACCGCTATGAAGCCCATCACAAGGTCCGATTCTCTGATGAAGCCCTGGTAGCTGCTGCGACTCTGGCCAACCGCTACGTGACCGACCGGCATTTGCCGGACAGCGCCATCGATCTGATGGATGAAGCCGCGGCCAAATTGAGGGTGGCCTTATACTCCCTGCCCCCGGAACTCAAAGAAAAACAAACCGAAATTGAACACCTGAAGAATGAAGAAGAGGTTGCCGGTCAGGAACGCGATTATGAACGGGCGGCTACCATGCAAACCCAGCGTGTCCGCCTGGAAGAAGAATTCCACAAAGCCCGGGATGCCTGGGAATCGGAACACGAGCTGGACGAAGTTGTGGATGAAAATGATGTGGCAGAGGTCGTTTCACAATGGACAGGAATCCCCATGACCTCCATGCTGGAAGCCGAAGCGGAAAAACTGCTGAAAATGGAAGAACGGCTTCACGAACGCATTATTGGCCAGGATGAGGCTATCACAGTCATATCCGATGCCATCCGGCGGGCCCGGTCTGGCTTAAAAGACCCGACCCGGCCGATAGGCTCCTTTATCTTTATCGGACCTTCCGGTGTTGGAAAAACCGAATTGGCCAAAGCCCTGGCTGAATTCCTCTTTGATGATGAGGATGCTTTGCTGCGGCTTGATATGAGTGAATACCGTGAACAGCATACAGCATCACGTTTATTTGGTGCTCCCCCAGGATATGTGGGGTATGAAGAAGGCGGTCAGCTTACGGAAGCAGTCCGCAGGCGACCTTACCGGGTAATCCTCTTTGACGAGATCGAAAAAGCTCATCCGGAAGTCTGGAACACCCTGCTCCAGATCCTGGATAACGGCCGCCTGACGGATGGTCAGGGCCGGCAGGTGGACTTCCGCAACAGTGTCCTGATCATGACCAGCAACCTGGGGACAGAGTATGTCAGCCGTTCCGGCAGCCTGGGATTCCTGGACAGTACAGCCACTGATAAGGATATCGAAGCCAGGGACAAGATCAATAAAGCATTAAAAGACGCCTTCCGACCCGAATTCCTGAACCGGATCGATGAGATCATCACTTTCTCGCCTCTGAGCGAGAAAGATATGGTAAAGATCGTCGATTTGCAGCTGAAGGAAGTTGCTGACAGACTGGCTGATAACGGATTAAAGGTTACCCTGACCAAAAAAGCCCATTTGTGGCTGGCTCAAAACGGTTATTCGGCAGATTTTGGAGCCCGACCCCTTACCAGGGCTTTACAGAAATTTATCGAAAGCCCACTTTCCAAGAAACTTCTGGAAGGCGAGTTTGAGTCGGGTGATGTGATCCAGGTGGATTTGGATCCCGAGACGGAGGATAAGCTGGTTTTTAAGAAGAAGTAGCTGGTTTAAACGGAAATGGAAAAGCCCCGGCATTTTTAGTGTCGGGGTTTTTTTATATTGTTGGTTCGAGTTCATTATAGTGGGCGGTATTGAACTCGAATCCAACTTTGTTTTCTGCCTTTACGGATCCAGCGCCAGGCCCCACAGCAAGATCCGGCCGTCAAAAGTCCCGGCTGCCAGAAAACGTCCATCCGGGGAAAAGCTGATTGCCAGGGATTGCTCCCCCAGATCCAGGGTCCGCAGCAGCTCACCACTGGGAATTTCAAAGAGCAGCACTGCCTTTTCGAAACCGGCTGAAACTGCCAGTAAAGTGGTATCGGGGGAAAATGTTATCCCCAGCCCGTTATCGCGCATAGGAAAAGTGCCCAGGATCTCACCGCTGTTAGCATCCCACAGGATCGATTTGGGAAGGCGGCCGGTCGCTGCCAGATATTTTCCATCTGCTGAATATGCCAGGTCGTGGATGTCGGTTTCCCCGCTGTAATGCAGCGTCTGAATGATCTCCCCGCTCTTGATGTCCCAGATTCGGACTGTGCCGTTGATCACACCGGCCGCCAGGTGGGATCCATCCGGAGAGAATTCCATTCTTTTGGTACGCAGATCTTCTCCGCATTCGAGTGTTTGAGTGATCTCTCCACTGGAGGTGTCCACAAGTTTAACACACTGGTCCATGCGGGTCAGCGCCAGCTGGGATCCCTCCGGTGAGAAGGCTGCGAACGCGGGGATCGGTGATCCCCGTTCCAGGGTGAAGAGCTCCTGGCCGCTTCCCAGATCCCAGATTGCTTCACCATTAGCCAGCAGGCTGCCATTTGGTGATATATCAATATCAGCCATGTCTACCAAGTGCATCGGGAAGGTTTGCAGCTCTTCGTTGCTGCTGGTATCCCAAATCCTGATCATAAGGTCCTGCCCGCTGGTGGCAAAGAAATCTCCGGAAGGAGAAAAAACCACATCCAGAACTCTGCCAACATGACCAGGGTAGGTTGCCAGCAGGGTAACTTCACCCGTACGAGCACTGGAAATCTGTTTAGCACCAGTTTCAGGCGGAGGAAGCTCAGTTTCTAAGATGGTGGATTGGGGTGTTTGAGGACCCCGGCAGGCTATTAATGGCCAGACCAGGAAGCATATAAGCAATCTGCAGAACAGGATCCGTTTGATGATCATTGATCCTCCCTGCTTTATCATAAATAGATTGAAGCGTGCTGGCATCATCCTTCAGGATGGTTTTCAATTTCCCCAAGTCGCGTTTCTAGGTATACAATCCACCGGTCTTCTGTCTTTTTTCTCTGTCTTCTGTCCTTTTATCCCAGCTTAAGGGCATTGGTAGCAATAAATGTGTCAGTGAACTTATCTAAAAAGTCCCCACCTTGATCTTCATACATTCCAGTTAACACAAATCCGGCATCCAATTGCCCCTGGATCTGGTCTGAGAGGGAATGTCCAAATTCGAAAACCGTTTTCTCCTTGATATACTTCTGTTTCATTTTGGGTGTTAACGATTTAAGATCAGAATAAGGTATAGCATGAACCAGTTCATAACGATTGGATTTTTCTGCTTTTTTCCAATCGATCATATACATGATGGGATTACAAAAACCGGAGAGCAGTTTTCCATTCTGCTTGAGGACCCGATAACTCTCCTTCCAGACAGGCAGGATATCATCGATAAAACAGTTTGAAACCGGATGAATGATCAAATCAAAAGTCTGATCCGAAAAACAGCTCAAGTCTTGCATATTACCCTGAAATGTAATGAGATCCAGATCAAATTTCTCCGCTGCATCTGCATCCCTTTTTAACTGCTGATCAGAATTATCAAATACCGTCACTTTGGCACCGGCCGCTGCCAAAATTGGACCCTGCTGCCCACCGCCGGATGCCAGGCATAAGATCTTTTTCCCCTTGATATTTCCCAGCCATTCTTTTGGCACTGGTTTAAAGGGTGTCAATACTATTTTATAGTCTCCATTCCGGGCTTTATTGATGTCCTCCTCGGTGGCTGGAATGGTCCATATATTGCCTTTTTTTACTTCTTCATTCCAGGCTGTTCGATTATGTTCAAGTAAATTATCCACGATCTGTCTCCAGTTAGTAATCTCTGATCGTTTTTATAACCAGCGATCAGACTCAGTCTAAATTTACACTTTTTAAGAACTTAACTTTTTTTTCTTTGATCTTCTCCAGATCCTCGCCAACCCACATAAAATACGCTCCCTGAGTCTTGATCAATTCATAATCCTTCAGATTGCTGGTGAGGTAATACGCATTTAACCGCAGAATAATATATTCAACAAAGCTTTATCTAACGATAGTTTCCTTTTTTCTCAATAAAGCATCCGCTATTCGTTGTTGATGATGTTCCATTACATCCATATTTTTTATTTCATCAAGTGAGAAATAACCAACTTCAGTGGTTTCATTACTCAAGCCAAGTTCACCTCCAGTTACGGTTACTTCAAAGTGAAAGGAGATGACTTGATATTTGTGTTGATCGTCATAAAAAAGTACCATGTCTGGACTTGAATAGACTGCAATCAAATGCCCAACCTCAACCACTAATCCAGTCTCTTCCATAACTTCCCTGACGCATGTTTCAGAGACACTTTCACCAGAATCTAATTGACCGCCTGGAAGACACCATCGACCATTATCTCCTCGTTTTGTTAGCAAGATTTTTTCACCTGTTGTATCATAAATCTGGGCAGAGCTTCCCACTAATACTGGGAGATTTTTGCCAATACGATTTCCAAATATAAGTTTCATCATATATATCCTTGCTAAGATAGTAGTTTAGTTAACGCAGATAGACCGGAGGTCTCTGTTAAAAATCCTTCTGGGTTTCTTCTCAAAACCAGCTTAACTATATCGAAAGTATTGTTAGGTTTTAAAATAAACTCTGGCCCGGATGATTAACCTAACAGTTAATAGAAAAGGAAAAGCTACAAATATGGCAAAATGGTAACCCTGCAAGGGGATACCCTTAAGCATCTCGAATTCAAAAGCAGGCAGATTAAGCACAGCAAGGATCTCCTTCCAGTTGGATCTCAGCAGCGTAATGATGTAAGATAAACTCATCATACAAAAGTAAACCAGCATACTCCACCAGGCCCAAATTCTGGTTTGCAGCATTCCCCATAAAATAAAAGACAAAAGAATAAATGAGATTGAAATGGAAATAATCCCTTGAAGTCCAGTTATCCAAATTCCAAAAAGTGGAAATATGCCATTAAAGAAAATTTGGGTATGAAGGACTAACATGAAAAAAGAGAATATATAACTTAACGCTAGGACAGGAATAGGTTTCTTTTCAATCCAGGTTTCACCAATTCTATCTGTATTAAAAATATGTTTTGTCTTTTGACTTTCGTAAAACCGGTTTGCAATCCAGGGCAGCAGAAAATAGGAAGATAGAATAAAAAAAGAGCTGATTATTAAAACGGGCAGGCTGAGTTCTTTTGATGTCATTAAAATAAATAGGAAGGCGAAAATAAATGGGATACCCCCAACAACCCAGAAGCGAATCACAGCAAGCGTGAGATGTCTTGCCCAGCTTTTCAGCCTTAATGTCCCATAACCAACAGGTATGAGTACAGCGGCGATGAAATAATACCCCATGATCTGGGCAGCAAGATTGCCGAACATAAAGGAGCCGAATCTGAAACCTTCATAATGGAAAACACCGCCTTCAGAAAAAAGGTAAAAACAATATATCTCAATTGGGCCCAGGAGGGCGGCAATAAGACCCATTAACAAGATGGCCAGACCGATGATCCTATGGGTCAATCTGCAGCGTTTTTCAGCTTCATAAGTGTCTTTAGCTTTTATCTCCATTTATATATCTCTCCGCTATAGCTACCTCACGAATGAGCTTTGCCAAGCATCCTTAAGGGCACTCTCAATAGGCGGAGCATTGTGCAATTGAAGTGTCGGGTGGAATGGGGTTATCATAGGATTGATCCAAAATCCAGCTTATTTACGAAGGATTGAGGTGCCCTAGGGCACTATCCAAGTCTGGTGACCGGAGACTTCTACATCCACCTCGGAGCGCAACCAGGCAGCATCACAGGATTCGGCGCGAATGAAATACGTGTCGGGCCGGAGTGCGACGGATAGGGAATCGCCAGGCTGGATATACTCCTTTCCAACCCAATTCCAACCAGTGTAAACACTCTCCCCAATCCCAATCCACAAATTGCAGATGGGGGTAGGTGAATTGTTGACGATGGTCAGTGATGTCCCACAGGGAGGTGAGCTCCCGGGTTTGTTATCCGTAATGGGGTGCAGGGTATCAGAGTTAATCTTCAAGTTATCCTCGGCTATAAATTCTTCAGTACATAATTCTGACCAGACCGTATATTTTCCTGCTGGAATTTGTTTGGTGACCGACTCTCCACTGCGGAGGGGGTGGTCCTTCACCCAGTTCTCCCCTCCCATATACTCACAGTGATTCGGTGAAACAAGCAGCACGCAGACGCTCATACAGGAATCGTTTTTTAGAGTTAAGGCGACATATTCTTCCCCGGGACCTGGGTCAGGTATTTGCTCACCTGGCTCTGGGCAGGGCAGTTTGGCAGCGGGACTGCATCCAACGAGCAGGCTCGCGAGAACAGCCAGGCAAGTGAGAATGTATAGCTGAGATTTGTGTTTTTCCATACCGATCCTCTGTCAATAATTATGAGAAGTGTTTTGATAGATTCAATCAAAGTATATGTTAAAACGGACCGGAAAATTACCGATTAAATGTATTGTATAAACTTGGGTATTGCGGCCTGACTGATGAGCGCTGCCAAGCTCCCATCCTTCGAGCAGGAGGGCACCTGCAGGTGGGCTTCTCCTTACCTGTCGTCCGTCCCCAGTCTCAATTTTCCGGTCGTTGGCACAGCGAAAACAGCCTGCTGTCGGGTAGAGTGAGCAGTAGATGTCGAATATTTCATTCTGCCGCTGGATTTATCCACAAATCTGGTGCAGCATTCTTCTTTCCAGGTCCGAATTGAATATCTCAGCACTCGCATATTTGTGTTAAGGTGACTGACCTTAGGCAGAGATATCAGCTCCCATATTTCGATAGAACATAACCATAGCAACGGAAATGATGATTCCACCAATAATCGTAAAAGCAATTCGTAACACCTTCCCACCACCTTTGATTTCTGCTCTTTCAGGTGCTTCCTGGGGATAAAGTACCGTTACCCGTTCACCAATATCGTAAGATGGAGGATTTGATGAGTAGGCTGATTCGAAGGTAATCGTTTTCCCATTCTGCAATTCGAAACGCACAACAGGGGCGTATGAACATCCATCATCATCACAGCGTGTGGTTAAACTTATCACTTCTCCCTGCACCTGACCCCCATCGTTCTCTAGTAGGACCTGATTTAGCGTAAGTTTGGCCCCGATGCCAAAAAAAATCAAACCGAAAATGATGATGTAGATTGGCCCTTGGATTAACGATCTATAGATTTGTTTTATGATACGCATATGACGAGAACTCCGATCTTTTTACTGGAAAGAAGAATACGGCAGCTGCAACACAAATTGACTCCCCTTCACATTCGATCATGAATCGGAGAAAAAGTACTTTTTATGACCTCCAGTATCTTGCGCAATCCAAGCCTTGCATTAGCCCCGAAATGATCGAAAGCCGCCTGGTTGTTCAAGCAGTGAACCTACCTTATGTCGGGTGGAGTGGGGGTAGGGCCGTTCTAAACTATTGGCACCTTTCTCGATTGCCACCAACAAACCAAGAATAATATTCCAGGAATGGCGATTACCAGCGACAAAAAATAAGGGATCGCTGAGTGATAGAAATCATCAGTGATCGGGCTTTGAATGAGAAGCATTAAAAACGTTGCAAACAGGAAAACAAGGGTAATCACTCCCCCAAGTCTCTCCCAGCGCCAGGCGATGGCTAATCCCAAGACACTTAGAGACATCAAGATGGGGGGCAGGGCTTCTGTGGGGGGATATCCTTCCACCGCATAGGGGTCTGTTACACCAGTGGTCACCCAGCTCCAGGTATAGCCGGCAGCCATTATCAGAGCGTAAATGATGATCGGAATGGACCAGATACGTGCAATCCAGCGGATCCATTTTAATGCACGATCACCAGTGTCAGAATCAGTTTTCATCGTATACCTCCTTTTATCGATACGGTACCTGACAGATGAACTCACCTGGCCCCGGCGCCAGGTAATTTTCATTATAGGACAAAACCAGTCAACTGGAGATAAAAACCAATGCCGAGTATACCCGGCTGATGGGCTCAGCGGGGGGTTAGCCGTGATCTTGCAGATTAATTTTCGTTCTCGCTCAATTGACTTTTGATTTTCGGATCATTTTCTAGGTTGCTAAAATAATTGACATAAATTTCGCCGGATCTAAAAGAGATTATTCCGTTTATTTCAAAAGTTTGCAGAATACTCGTCAAAAAGCTGCATAATTGTCCTTGTGCGATTCCCCACTATACCCGAGCCAACTTGATGAGCATCAATTGTTGTTACCGGAATAACACATTTGCTCGTTGCAGTCACAAAGGCTTCATCGATGGAAGAGAGCTCTTCAGGGTCAATTTTTCTGACTTCAATCGGGAAATGATTTGAAGCAAGTTTCAAGATAATCTCTCGAGTTATTCCATAGAGAACATGGGAAGACGGCGTCACCAGTGTGTCGCCCTGAAAAACAAAAAAGTTGGATCTCGGACACTCGGTAACACCATTTTCAGAATGATAAAGTAAATCGAATGCATCCTCCTCACGCTTGAAAGGTTCAAGGCGAATGGCGTTCATGTAATTTATCGATTTAACATGAGGCAACTCCCGCTGATAATCCACCATTATCAATTTCACACCCTCTGAGTAAACCAGTGCCGGATACGTCGGGAGCTCCTCGGCAATGATGATAAAGTTTGGATGCTGGAGATAAGGAGAGTTGGAATAGCCTCCCGTCAGTATGAGACGAATCGCTGGATTGTTCAGATCGCTTTCCCGTATCAGATGCCTTGCTATTGAAGTAATCTCCTCGTCGGTGATAGGTAACTTCAAATACAACTCTGATGCTGACAGCCGAAGGCGCTGAAGGTGATCATCAAAGTGAAAGAGCTTTCGATTGTAAGTTCGCGCAAAGTCAAAAACACCGTATCCTCGCTGCAAAGCAAGATCCGAGACACCAATTACCCCTTTGCTCGTCGCCAGGATCTCTCCATTAACATAACATAATGTACTCATGCAATTTCCTGTTGTGATAATTTGGCGGCTTTTAGATCATGCAGCAGCCAGTTTTTAATGAATCTTTATAGTTGTCTAACGGGTGCCCTTCGCGAAGCATCCTGTAAGGACGCTTGAGCCGGGTTTGCCCTTCCCGGTCTTCCGTCCTCAGCCCCGGTCAGCTCCTGGCTGTCGGGTGGAGCGGGGGTAGCCCATGGTTTTTTTCAGCCAGTGGTTCATTTGATCAATATTGGCATAATGATACCGCTTATTACACCAAGAAAATCGACTGCCCAATAAGCGATAATAAATGGAATCAAGCGGCGCTTTTTGAGATAGACCAGAGCCATAACACTGGCCAAGGGTAAAAAAGACAAAAAACGAAAGAGCATAAATTTCCAATCAATCATCAATGGCAGGGCAATATGCTGGATACCCCAACCAAAAGCGACTATGAAGATTGCCAACCCTGGATTTCTAAACAGGGCTTCTAATCGGGGTAGAGCATAACCTTGATATGTAGCTTGTTCCATCACTCCCCAAACTACAGGAAAAATCAACAGACTGTAAACATTGGCCCATTGAGTCAAAGGATGATAGATAGAAGGCGGTTGTGGGTTACTGAAAATTAACAGGCTGCAAGCAATTATTCCTGCCATTGCTAGCGGGAAAACCCACAGGATGAACCCCAGACCCTTTGTAACATCCTTCCAGAAAAGATCTTGGTTAAAATTCAGCAGATCATAAAAGCGTAAGCCTTCTTTCTTGAGCAATCTGCTAATTAGTATAAAACAGCTTAAATCGATCAGGGTGCCATAAACTGGCCACCAATTTCCAGCTGCATCGAGAGGGGAAGGTGAACTCTTAAAAAACAATAATGCAATCAGCCCCTGTGTGATTGCCGCAAAAATCAATCGGGAAAACACGATGAGTGTGGGCCAGCGCCAGGTGATCTGACCAGACTCCACACGTTTCCCAATAGAGTACTTGGAATTGAGATCAATTTTACTCATAGATTGCATCTATATATATCAAACTTATAGGCTAACGGATGAGCTCACCTGCAGCGCTTAATCAGTGTGAACTAGGTTTCGCAGATCTTGTGCTTAACACACCTAGGCCATCGCCTTGAATGGCCACCGCTACCCGCTGTCAGGTGGAGCGGGTGTTAGTTTGAGATAATCTCGTTCAACCCTTCCACAATGATTTCCAATTCTTCGGAATCAACCTGACCAACCTTATCATCAAGACGTGTGGTGGATATTGTCCTAACTTGGCTGATCTTGACCCACGACTTTTTTGGTAAATCCCCGCTTTTTAGTTCATATGTTAAAGGAAAACCAGCCCTGGGAGGCTGGCTAGTAATAGCCATGGCAATAACTGTGCCAGACTTGTTATTGAAAACATCATGACTGATAATCACAACTGGCCGAACCCCCGCCTGCTCATGGCCTTTAGTAGGATTTAGATCGGCCCAGTAGATGTCCCCCCTTAATATTCTGGCCATTCAGATAAATCTCCTAATAGACCCTCATCTGCTAGAGCTTGTTCATAGGCAGGATCAAGTTTTGCTGATTCCTCAGCTAATCTTGTTTTTTCAACTTTGACCATGCGCTCAATCACAGCGTCTTCAACAGCGCTGCTCCTACTTGAATATTTGCCTTCAGAGACAAGGCGATCCAATTTTATGATCAGCTCCCTTTCAATCGTTACTGCCACTTTTTGCTTAGGCATACTGGTAACCTCCGGTATGACATAATATCATACCCCTGCCATGTTTGTCAATTGCATATATCGAAAACTAACGGTAATTATCTTTCAAATGCGGGATAATGTTCGATCCTTTAAGTGGGCAATTTGCCAGTTTAATCGCTAAATAATTTTCCCCATTAATTTTCTGAAAGAAAACTGCGATCACCTGTGATCCTAACATTATTTGGATGCTGGCTTATTAGAGGGAATTCTTCTTTGTTTACAGAATACTCAATATTAATAATTTTTGTCAAATGACCGACGGAAAACCTGAGGGGCAGCCCCCTGCGCCCCTGCTCGGGGAAGGGCTACGTTGTCATTCTGGTTATTTTACGCTACACTCATTATAGAACCTGGTCCGTCCCACTAGAACAGGAAAACCTATGTTATTCAAAGAATCGGTCTTTATTGGCATAGACCCTCCCTCAGGTGAAAA
>CAZVIH010000016.1:0-12492 GCA_964627755.1 uncultured Anaerolineales bacterium | reverse complement strand
TGTTTCACAATACAAACCAGGACCGCCAACCCATTCAGCGCAGAACTCCATATCGCCATAAGTCCCAATAGGAAAAGTGCAGCCCCAGATATTTGCCGCGTCATCTTCTAAGGTACAGTTCTTCGGTTCTGGGACTATTGGGACTCCTGTTAAAGTCCAACTACCAGGTATAAAATCTAACCCTGCCATATTTGTATCGATTCTTGCACGATATTCTGCTGTGCCGTCACCATGATCGATGCAGGACAGGAACACATCCCAGAGAGGGATAAATCCAACAGTATCAGGGCAAAATGGGTACGTATGATCACCGAGCAATGTTGAACCGTCGTCAAAAGCCGCGAAGATACCTAACGCGTCGCCGGTATGACCTGGCAGGCCGGTACAGACAGCGGTTCCTAACGCAGTAACGATACAATCTAGATCGACAGAAGGATCACCTCCTGCCGATGCAGCAGCACCCACAAAGGCCGGTCCACCAGGAGGATAATGAAGAACTAGATGTGGTACGTTTGCTCCGGTTGCATCCTCTTCGCAGAAATCATCAATCCAGAAAGGTACATCACAAGGCGGGTACACGACCGAGGCATCCATCTCTGAAGCATCCGTAAACGAGAAATGTAAATTAATCGTATCGCCGGTAGATCCGGGTAAATCATAACAATAGTAAGCCCCGTCTGGGGGAGGGTGATGGTCGCAAACCAGTGGTCCGAAATCTGTGGAGGCACTAAATAAAGCTGGATCAGCAGGGTCGAAAACGACCCCGAGATCCGCAATTTCTGAAGTTCTGCAACCTGCAAGCAAACGTATGCTTCTTAGCCCGCTATCATCGCCGGGGTCGTCATCGCCGTCTGCGCTATCCGGTGGGACGTCATCGTGGCGATCCTCGCCGTGATCATATGTATCTGGCAGCACAAGGCCGTCGCCGACAACACATCGGAATCCTACATCGGTAAATGTTCGATATGGATTGAGGCCCATCCGGGTTGCAGATCGCATCTGGACTGGATTAGAATATAAACCTCCTCCGCGGATCACACGAAGGGGATTTTCTGGGTCACTGGGTTCTAATGGTCCAATTGGATTTTCAGAGGGTGATTGGGCATAATAGTCTTCAGCATACCAATCATGGACCCATTCCCAAACATTCCCGGACATATCCCAAACGCCATCAGGGCTATTTCCCATTAAATAAGATCCAACAGGTTGAGTGTCAGGGGAAGCGGAACATCCACTCATATTTACATGATCACAGGTTGGGTCCTCTTCACCCCAGGGATAGACAAGGCTTTCTGGTCCACGGGAAGCTAATTCCCATTCTGCTTCAGTTGGTAATCGGCTACCCGCCCATTGGCAATAATCTCTGGCCATGACCCAATCAACACCCACTGCAGGATACTCTGCAAACACTTGGGAACCATAATGAGATGTTGTGCCAGTTTCCAAGACTTTCAATTCGATGCACCCACCAGCTGCGATGCAGGTTTCGTACATTTGGTTCGTCACTTCATGTGTATATATGTAAAAATCTTCAAGAGTAACTTCGTGCTCAGGTGACTCATTCTCTTCGGCTTGAGGATCAAAGGCTGAGCTTCCCATTAAAAAAGTTGCCCCGGGAATGAAAGTGATTTCTGCGCCATCGGTATTATGAGGTGTAATTGAATCGGAATCCTCGGATAGGGTTGTGACAGATTCTGATGAATTTGATAGCGATAAGATTGGCTTATTGCAGGCTAAGGAGATCAAGACAAGAAGGCAGACAGCGATAAACAATCTCGAGGCAGATTTGTTCATTTTGAATCCTCCGGGAGTTGATATTTTGCATATTTATTTGTTTATAACATGGAAAATAGCAAATAGAGAAAATCAAAAATATTAGTTAATATGGTAGATTAGAGAAATATTTCATATCTCGAAAAAAACAAAGTTCCTCTTTAATGCAGCCTTTCCTATTTTTAGGAATAAATCTCTGATGTGGTTATCCATGGTCAAATAAATCACCTGCCAATTATTCTTGGCTAAATCCACAGTAGCTTTTACCAGTGATTCCCGTCGATCCCAATCTGAATGCTGGAAAGCATCATCGAGGATAATAAATAGGGCTTCTCCTCCACTGACATGCGAAGCAATACCAAGCCGAAGAGAGAGCTGAATTTGCTCTTTGGCACCAGTGCTCAGATCTCGGAGAGGATATTCTTGATAAGGATCACTGGCGTAGATCTGGTCATCTATCAGGTTCAGTCTTTGATATTTTCCGGTCAATTTTTTTAAAAACGTTGAGACTTCCCCGGTATTGATATTATTGAGAATCTTTTGGTCTTCTTCTAATTCGATTATTCTGAGGATTTCTGTAAGGCCGATTTTAGCTACAAGCTCTGCGGTGAGATTTATAAGAGATTGGCTGATTTCGTTCCGCATTGTTCTGAGGCGATGTAAAATATCACTCCAGGGGATGGAAATATCATCCCTGGTCCATTCAGCGGCCCTGACCTTCAATGTATCCAAATCTGATTGGTGTGTATGCAGTTGGTTAGTTAGGCCGGTTAAATGTTCCTCTAAATCTGCCAAGATTTGTGGGTCATACTCTTGATCTTGGGGATCGACAAGGTATTCGTTTTCGTCCAGATTGAGTTTGGTTATTTCTATAGCCAGATCAGAGATTTTTTCATCTAAAGCAAGCGATTGATGTTTGATAGCTTCAAGGTTCGTTTCCCAGGAATCTTCTTTAATTGTCTCTCCTAGTAATTCAGAAAAAGTATCTTTGATCCTTTGCCGCGCTGTTTCTAACTGGATCTCCAGCTTTCCAAATTCTTCTTGCATGGATTTGGTTTTGAGAAAGTTTGCCTGGAGTTTGTTCTGTTGCATTCTCAGATCAGTTATTCCAGTAAGAGTACGGTTGAATTTCTCTTTGTATGAAAAACGGATCGATGCTTGTTCACGAGTATCAACAGCATTTTTTGATACCACAAGCAGCTGGATACCAAAATATGCCAGGAGTACACTACCAATTGACGCACTGATTATGCCTGGCCAGAAAAGGTCAGGCCTGAATAAAATATTCTGCGCAAAAGTAATTATCAGTCCAATAAACAACAATCCTGCTCCGATGATCAGCAGGGATTTTTCTGGCAACCTTTTATTTTCTAATCCTTTTTCTTCCCAAATATTTACAGCTGATTCCAGCCAGTGATAGGTTTCAGTTTCTGCTTGGGAAGAGCCAATCTTTTCAGTCAGGTTCTCCAGATCTAATTTGAGTTTTTTGTGGTCGCGTACTCGATCCCGAAGAGCAAGGAAGCTATCGTCAGATATTCGATCTCTCTGTTTGCGTAATTCCTTTTGTTTTTTTGATAGCAGATAAGCATGGTGTTTTTTTGCTTTGAGCTGCTGGTTTATTTCCATTTCACATATTTCTATTTGGTCCTCGATCTGCCGAGCTGGCCCCCTGGAATATTTCTCTTCAATTAAAGTGAGTAAATTGTCGATGTCCTTCAGTTTGTTTTGGAGGATATTGCGATCATTGATCTGACCCTGGTCCTTTCCAATGACTTGCTGATCAATAATCTGCGCCTTTTGAACTGTAGATTGAATGCTGCCACGGATTTGATCTAAAAGGACCTGGCTGGTTAATGCGTTTTTCAAGGTCTCCCGGTTTACACCACCGGGGCTGTTGTTCGACAAAGCCAGTTCTCCACCTTTGACGACCAGCAGACGGGCCATGTTTAAAGGTAAACCTCTCTCGTTTTCATTCCAAAAATCTTCAATCTTCTTGGAACTGGTTGGGGAAAATATCGTCGTTTGGTCTTCTAATCCCTGAAGATTTACAGATCCTTCCGGAGCGATATCTCTGAGGTTCCAAGTTTTAGCATGGCGAAAAATGGAGCGAAGCAAAAATTCAACCAGGTAAGTCTTGCCACTTTCATTGTGGCCGTAGATTAGGTTTAGCATCCCGAGCTCAAGCTGGATAGAACTTAGTGGGCCAAGTTTTTGGATTTGGATGCTTTCAATGTTAATCGCCACTATTTTCCCCCATGAATGATCTTTAGAGCCTGATCCAAAATTTGCATTCTTGTTGGCAATCCAGGATCTGTTTTCCAATCAAGGTCATCAATCCAATGTTTGATCTGATTGGATATTTCTGCCCGATCTGGATCACTGCTGTAGATCAGCTCTGTAAGTTGAGGCCCTTGGTCTCTGTAATATGAGAATCTTGAAAAAGCTTTATTGATACTGTTGAGGATCGTCTGCCTGTCCAAGGCGGAGGATCCTGAAACTTCAACCCGGAGCCGAACCCTACTTTCCCAACCCTGGGGGATGTTCCAGGTTTTGATACGAGAGTCGATTTCTTGAAGAAGCAGGTCCAGCCCGTTTTCTGTAGGCAGCATGACAAATCGTTCATCAAAATAGATAAGCGGAGAATCTACCAGGTGAGTAGTGATTTTGCCCCTATCAGTGTCCAGGATCAAAAACCGGCGCAAGCCTGTTTCAGAAATATTTAGCGGACAGGGTGAACCGGTGTAATATACGTTTTGATCTTCCTGAGAAAGGTGGATATGGCCCAGGAAAACCAATTCAGGTTGATAGATTTGCAGATCAGCCCGGGTCAACGGCATGTAAAGGCCTTTTTCATAAGGATCCGGTGTATTAATACCGGCTGTCCAATCCCCATGGCTCACAAGGATCCAGCGTTGATTTTGCAGCTCATCTGAAAATGGGGCAATAAGCTCCCCCATAGTTTTATTATCTTGGAAGGGCAGGAAAAGGATTTTGCGGGAATCGTTCAAGGGCTGCAGAGCTGGCTCCGAATAAACCAGTAACCCGTCTCCGAGTAAAGCGCTCTGGGTCAGCCGCTTATCATGGTTGCCAGGGATGATCACTGTCGCCAGGTCTTCCGTTTTGCTGGAGCGATAAAGGTCTTCAAATTCGGCGAAATTTGGCAGATCTTTATCAAATAAGTCACCTGCAATTACTAGCAGCTGGACATCATTTTCTTTGCACTGCTTGTAAATGTCCTCAAGTGCTTGAAATCGCTCCGGATTATTTGACCGAGTAGTAAGATGATTATCTGCGGTAAAAGCTATCTTCAAAGGTTTTTCTCCTGGAGTGAAGGTTCGATACCATTGTATATCATTCCCGAGAATGAAGAGAAATATCACCCCGAGGTGGATGTACCCTTTTAGATTGGATCAGATACTTTTTTAGCTGGGAAATCAACCGGGAGGTTTCTATAGATTTCTTTGTTTAGGATGGTGATCTTTTACCTGTTATTGTTTTCAATTTCACCCCCCAGATTTTTGTCTTGCTGATCTCCCGTTCAGGCATTTTCCAATTCCTGCCTGAATAATGGAGCATGATTTGATTTAAACCGTATTTTTTCAGGTCAGGTTGTGTGATTTCCTCGATTTCACCTGTAGCAATTACACTTTGAAAATCAAATGTCCAGCCGCAAGCATTTTCCTGATCTGTAATCAAATTTACAGTTGATTCAAAGCCAAGACATACCTGGGGATTTTTCAGGAAGATTTCGTTCTTTTTTCCGGCCCTGGCCGTGTGGAAGTAGATAGTATTTCCGTCATATCCAAATGAGATTGGTATTACGTAGGGTTGGTTGTCCAGGCAGCAAGCAAGATGACAGATCTGGGATTGGTCAATAATCCTGTTGATTAGTTCTCGTTCAGTGATAGCCTTTTCTTTTTTCCTCATATTTGAATTAAGCGGTTGATATTTTCCGGAAAAATTTAGGTAAGAGCCAGGAAATCAGGATGATCACAACTAAAAAAGCGATTGTAGGGATAACGATGCTGATCAATGTGCCGGTGACTGAGGCCACAAGTTCACCAGTAGACACAACTGGATTTGCCAACCCTCCAGTTGAAGCAGTTGAAGCGCCACGGACTAATACACTCGATCCCTGGATCAAGCCAGCTACTCCACCGCCCGCGATAAGTGCCAACGACCAGCGCAAGAATGGAGAAACGTCACCCACCATTGAGGCTGTTGCAATTGTTCCGGCAACAATGGCCGCTGGAGTGGCAATTGTATCAAGCATATTATCCAGCCAGGGTATGTAATAGGCTGCGATCTCGATTACCATAGCGATCCCAAAGGCAATGGTTGCCGGCCAAGATCCGATCCAATCGAAACCCTCTGAGAAAGAGAGCGCACCGGCATGATGGGCGATGCTCATTCCCAGAAGGGGCACGAAGATTCTGAATCCACATGTGGCACTTAGTCCGATGCCGATAAAAATTCCAAGCAGTTGTTCCATAATTAGCTCCAGTACTTTCCAAGTCTAAAACGGCCATAATAAAGGCATTACAAAAATCACAACAAGCCAAACAATGATTGTTAACGGTAAACCGACTTTAAAATAATCAGAAAAACGATATCCCCCGGGTCCCATTACCAGCAGAGTCGCTGGGTGGCCAACCGGGCTGAGAAATGCTGATGATGAGGAGACTGCGATAGCCATCATCAAGGGGTAGGGAGATATTCCCGTATTAGAAGCTACGCTTAAAGCGATTGGTGCCAGCAGAACAGCCACGGCAGGATTGGGCATAAACTGGGAAATGAGCGTGGAGAGAAAAAAGAGCGCGCTAGTAATAATTACTGGACCTGTGTTGCCTACCAGTAAGAGTAAATTATTACTGATTAGCTTGGCGGCGCCCGTTTGGTCCAGAGCGATGCCAAGAGGAAGCATTCCTGCAATCAAAAAAACCGCTTTCCATTCGATTAATTGATAGGCTTCATCCATGCGCAGGCAGCCAGTAAGGATCATCAGGGTAACTCCAACAATTGCGGAGATGGCTATCGGGAGCCAATTGAAAATAACAGGAAGCAGCACCATGAGCATGATGATTATTGCTAGAGGTGCTTTTTTATTCCTGGGAGCAGGCATCGATTCTTCGCTGAGAAGCAGGAATTCTGTTTCAGAGCCGAACTGACGGAGACGTCTCCGCGGACCAAATAGCAACAAGGCATCACCCAGGCGTAGTTTCATATCGCGAAGGTGAGACCGATATGCGCGACCTTCTCGCCAAATGGCCAAAATGGTTAAGCCGTACCTGGACCTGAAATCCAATTCTCGAATGGCTTTACCGACAAGGGTAGACCTGGGAGATAACACAGCCTCGATCAGGCCGGTTTCATCTGTTTCCAGTTCGGTCAGTTTTGGATGTGTGTCAGATTCGATTAACAAGTTTTGAAGGCCTTGGATAGCATGAAGATCTTCAATATTCCCTTTCACTATCAAGGTATCTCCGGCCTGAAGAGTTTCTTCTGGAGAGGGCATTAATTCAGTTTTGCCCTTGCGGATAATACCCTGAACGCTTAATCCAAAAGCATCTCCAAGTCGGCTTGATACAAGGGTATTTCCAGCCAAGGAAGATCCTTGGGGTACGCGAACCATCATCAGATGATCTTCCAATTGATAATCTTTAAAAGAATCTGGAATGGAGATAATTAAATCTCTATCCGGCTGAAGGGCATTTATATCTGACTGTCTGCCTTTGACTAACAAAACGTCATTTTCCTTAAGCGTTAGACTTTCTAGGTCAGTGTAATAAGTGACGTCGTTTCTGCGTATAGCCAACACGATTAAATTATATACATGCCGGAAGGCAACTTGAGGAAGAGTTGAATTAATTAATGTTGATCCAGAAGGTAAGGTCGCTTCGGCCAATTTTACTTCCGCTGAATAGATCTTCTCGATCGGAAGGGGTTCTTGATCTAAAAATTGATGGTCTGGGTTGTAAATATCAAATAATCGGTCTAGTTGTCCTTCTACAAGCAAACGATCTCCCGAGTGCAGAAGAAAGTCTGGGCCGGGAGCCAGGATTGTTTGTTGATCCCTGAATATAGTAACCACATTTAATTCCAGAGCTGATCCAAAATGGCTCTCCTGAAGGGATTTGCCATCCAGGGGTGAATTGTCAGGCAGGTGGACAAAAACCATTCTTTCCTGGAAATCGTATAGATCTGTTACATCAGGAGTCCCACGGGAAAGTTCCCTGGAAGGGTCTCTGTTGGGAAGTAAATGCCGACCAAGAAGGACCATATATGAAGTCCCACAAATGAGAATGGTAAGTCCGATGGGAGTGAAATCAAACATCTGGAATGGATGTAATCCTGCTTCAAATAGCGATTCACTGATAAGAAGATTTAGAGGAGTGCCTATTAAGGTGTTCAGGCCACCAAGTAAGGCGGAAAAAGCAAGGGGCATCAGCAGTTTGGAAGGAGGGCGTCCGGTTCGGCGAGAAATATCAAGAAGTACTGGTAAAAAGAGTGATGCGACCCCAATGCTGTTCATGAATCCCGATAGGATCCCGCTTGTGAGCATTATGATCGTCAATAATTTTACTTCACTGTCACCCGCTAATTGCAGGAGAAACTTGCCAAGTTTACTTGCAACACCAGTTCTAGCCAACCCGCCGCTTAATATTAAAACAGCCCAAACTGTGATCACGGCCGGGTTGCTAAATCCTGACAAAGCTTCCACAGGGGTAATCAGCCCGAAAACAGCCAGGCTGCCCATTACCAACAGGCCAATCAGGTCAGTTCGAACTTGATTAGTAATGAAAAGCAGTATGGCTGCAGCTAATATAGCCAGGACCAGGATGATATCAGGAGTCATTGATATACCTAACGTAAAAATTCAGGTGAGAAATTAGATAGGATTACCAGGTATTTTATTATAGCTTATTTGAAGGGTCAGTTTTATCAATAAAGGAGAAAAATTTCCCCTTTTTAGATTTGTGAAAGAACCTGGTAAGCCCTGATCGTTACCCATTTGTTTGGTTTTTTCTTCTCACCAAAATCTATCCAGGTCTTGCCTTTGTAATCATATTCAAGAAGCCATTTACCTTGGAATGTTTTTTTGTTCTGGATGAGAGATATGGCATTTTTAAGACGCGGATCTTTACCGTATCCAAGTCTTGTTAGTGCCTCGCAGATCTGGAGAAGATCGCTCACATAAAAGACAGGAAAACCGAATTTCCACCAGTTTCCGCTGGGTTTTGGGTTCCATCCATTAGGATATTCAGCGGTAGCTGGATCGCAGCTGAATAGGAAGTTGACTCCTTGTTGGATTGCTTTATGAATGAGTGGAGTAATGTTCTTTTCCTGCACCTTACTGAATGCGAGCATTACCTTACTGGCTCCCCAGGCGCAGGGCATTTTATTATTAGCGCCGCATTTGAATCCCGGTCCTACCTTTCCGGAATAATATTTCAAAGCTGCTTTTCTATCGCCCATGGGAGCTACTTCGTCTCCTGTTAGACTCCTAGCCATCCACTCCAATCCATCCTCGAGGCGGGAATCAGAATACTCCAAGTCAATCATGGCTGAAAGGATGTTTCCTTGCAGGCAGTCAACGGTTCCAGAAGGTGGGCCAGTAGTGGAGATCTGCCCATTTGATGACATGGCTTTATCTAGATAGTGACTGCATGCTGTAGAAATCCTTGGGTCCATCTCGGTTTTAGCGCCCAATTGGGAAAGCAGGATGATTGACCAGACTGAGCTGCGGTATTTTGGCAGGTAACCGGGACCATCGTTGTCCCAGTATCCATCAGGATGCATTTTTTCAAGGATCTTAGCAATTGGACCCTGTTGATGAGCAATCTCTCTGGCTTTGATAATTTCATCCTTGGAAATGGAAGACAGCAGGTGCAGAGCAAGATACCTTTCTCCCGGTTCAGCTGGATCCAGCAGCCAATCCCGGGTTTGATCGGGAATATCTATCTTGAAGGTTGTCATGTCTTTGTACCTTTTTTGAAAGATAATAACAAAAAATGGATATTAGCGATAAAGTCGAGGCCCTTCTCAGTAAAAGTAGGAACTAGGTGAATGTATGGCAGGGGTTGATGATAGAAATTTATCAGTTTATTCGATTGACGAGAGAAAAATAATTTTCAAGGCACTGAGTGAGTCAACAAGTGTGGCTGTTGACTTTTCCAATCTTTGCCTGCTGTGATGACCATTTGGAATCACACAGCATCGCAAACCTAATTCCTGGGCAATCTCAGCATCATGCAATGTGTCACCAATCAGCAGTATGGATCTGGGAAGGATATTGAGTTTTGCCAGGTGTTCCCTGGCCAGGGATAGTTTACCGGCTGCATGATGATTATCCAGTCCTTCAATCATTGAGAAATATTCTTGAATTTTATAATCAACCACAGCCTGGTCTAGATAATGTTTTTTACTGGCAGAAAGGATCGACTGGCTCATTCCGCTGGAATGAAAAAGTCGAAGAAGATCTACAGATCCGTCCATAAGGGAACAGTTTGGACGGCCTGCTTCGTAAGACATAATGAATTCGGTGCTGATTTCCTTAAAGGGTTCTTCTGAAAAGTCAAAACCTAATTTTTCATAATAATCCCTGACTGGAAAACCAAAGATATCAAGATAAGTTTTGCGCGAAACGGCATTCAGCCCCCGGTTATTTAACATATCATTGATCGTTGCCAGGCAGAGATCAAGATCGTTCAACAGAGTTCCGTTCCAATCCCAGATAATGTGCTGGATACCCTGGAATAACTCAGAAGATTGCGTAGTCGAGAGGTGATTTGTAAGCCTGCTTATTTGTTGTCCCTCTGGTGGTGAGCTGATTGCCTTGTGAAGCCTGATCTTTCCGGTTCGTTTATTAACCCAGAGGATTATTAGAAGAATACCAAGGAGACTGGAACCAGTTCCTAATAAACCTCCTTCTGGTCCAAAAGCTCCTCCCGTAAGCCAATCAGGACCTGATTGCTGGATCTGAATCAGAGTGGCTGATACAATACCGGCGCCGCTGACCGGGAATCCAAAAACATTTCCCTGGAAAAAATTCCAGCTGATGTGTAACCCTATCGATATAGCGAGTTCTCCGGTGAGCATAAAACCGACAGCTAACAATAATCCGGCAAGGAAGATATTTAATACACTTGGTAGAGTGGCATTGGGGTTCGAGGCATGGATGATCCCAAAAAAAGCAGAACTGATAAGACAGGCCATCAGGATGGCCGCTCCAGGTTTCAGGAAAATCTTAGAGAATCCTTCCGCCAGATTAGTTAACTGATAACCTCTACTGAATAATTCCTCGTAAAATCCTACCATGCTGAATACCACGAATGGTATTGAGATGGCAACCGGGAAAGGCAAGTCCGGAAATTGTGTCACAAAAAAATCAATAGGTTGGATCCAGCCAGCAGCAAGTTCAATTAAAAAGATGGTGGTAATCAAAATCCCACCCAATCCTGCCCCAAACCAGAAGTCTCTCCACCAGGTGTGAGTGATCCTGAAACCAAAATCAGAAAAAGGACGCCGGTCGAATAAACATCCAGCAAGCCAGATACTCAGTGATATCAATAAGCCTCTGGTCAAATAAGCCATTAACAACATCAATGGGGAAGAGCCCTCTAGATCACCTGCGGTATTTGTTAGGTTAGATTGTCTGAACAATAAGGTATTGAACAGAGTTAGAAGCAGCTCGCTGATAACTAATAGGATAAGCATTAAAAGAGCTTGCAACGCTAAACGCCAAACCATTCGCAAGCGATTTTCCGGGTTATTCCAGAAGATGTTTTTAATCAACCTCAATGGAGTTCCTAATGAATTAAGTAAGGATTTCTTTCGGTTTGGTATTTTATCGAGCCATCAATATTTCACGAATATTTAAATTCTATCACGAGATAAAATACGCAGATTGAAGAAGGATCAGCGGAATTAGGTTAGATTATATAATGTATCGATTTTTATTTGAGATTGGTTAAAATAAAGAAAAATGTACGAATCTGTATGTTTACCAACCTCCTGTTCCACCTTGAGCTCCGGGAGTATTAAGCGGAATGGCTATAACTTTTATAATTAGCACAATAATATGCGAAATAGAGGAAAAATAAATAAAGTATTTTTTTAATGTTATCAAACAATTTTTCTTATCCATCATTATCTCCTCTTGCTCTAGAAATTAATAAGAAATTTACTTCAACATAATATCTTATTTGGACTACTAATTAGTCTCTTAAATAGCTTTCTAGGCTAGAGGAAGATATTTAATCCTTATTTGATTAATAATTCATAAAGTTGTACAGTTTCTGATGAAGGTTCAATGGCATAAAATGTATTAAGGTGGTCTACACATTCAGCATAAATCCTAACGATACCTGTCCGATCTGCAAGATTTGCATATGCTTTCATGCATATCTGGTAAGCTTTCTCGTGGCAAGGCTCAATTTCCAGAACTTTTCGACAGTATTTTAAACAAGACCGGTATTCATTTTGATCCAGCTTGTACTCTGCAAGGATCAATAACGCATGTTCATACTTGCGAGATAACTTCTGGCGGACAGGTTCAGCCCAGACTCCGTCGAGCAGGGGTGAATAGGGATGGTTATATATACCCACAGCTTCCTGATAATATTCAATCCGCTTCTGGATCAAGGCTTCTTTTTCGGCTTTTTGGAGAGTTGTTATAAAATTCTCCACATCATAGGAATAAGATTGTTCCTTGTTAAA
>CAZVIH010000015.1:0-15650 GCA_964627755.1 uncultured Anaerolineales bacterium | reverse complement strand
GGGCAAACCTTCACACAGACCGAGCAGCCGTGGTACTTGTTGAAATAGGGAAAACAGTCCGCGTTCCTGAGATAGGTTTGCTGGCCATCGGGGTGAAGTACTGGATTTTCATAAAACGCGTTCGGCGGGCACTCCCGGTGGCAGATCCGGCAGCTATCGCAGAAATCCCTCACCCAGCCATGCTCGTTGGGTTTACTTTCCGGCAGGTTTTGGATGCTGGTAAACACCGCCGCCAGGCGCACCCTGGGGCCAAATTCCGGAGTGATGATCAAACCGTTTAATCCCATCCAGCCCAGGCCGGCCATTTGGGCCAGGGGTGGATAAAGCGCCAATCCGTTCAGCGGGTGCCCGGCATGGGCGCCGTAGCCCCTTTCCCGCAAGAATATGGCCACTTTATTATTGATAACACCCAGGTCCCGGTAGGTTTCCATCACGGTTCGCATACAGGCGATACTGGGCGCAGAGTTGATGCCATCCGCGTCCATTTCCATCGAGACCACGATAGCATTATCATACAGGACCGCCTTGTCTTTAAAAACCCAGCGCCTGGGCAGTTTGGTATAGCCAATGCTGCTGGCGCCCAACCGGAAGGCTTCAGCTTCCAAATCCGCGATCAGTTCTGGAGAGGCTTCGGTCTTAGGTGCTGAAGGATTCTGATCCAGGCTCCTCAGGGATTCCTTGATGCCTGCCAGGCACTGCAGCATAGTTGGAAGCAGCCTGACCGGTGGACCCCCTTCACTGCTTTCAAGCCTGCCTTTTAAAATATCAAAACGAGTTGGAGATATTTCCGTCGGTAGGATCACATCCGTTCTGGCCGCCAGGTTATTTTCCAGCTGGTCAACATCTGTGAACATCCGGGTTTTACTCATTATCTTGGATATATTCATAAACTCCTTCAATTTTGTTTATTTTGGGCCATACAAATATTTATATACACTTTCCAACCCAACCAGCGCAGCGCCCACAGCTCCCACCAGGGTGATTTCATAGATCATCTCATCCGAATATCCTGAACCATTGAGGGATTTAATATCTTCATCAACGATCCGGTAGGCGTACAGGGACAACTTTTTCAGGTAATTTTCCAATTCGGGTGGAAGATCAAGGGCATCCTCGCGGATCATGCCCCGTTGGGCAACCACATAGGCTTCTACCGCTCTTCTCAAGTTTGGGTCCGTGGCACCAGGTACCGATAAGAGCTGGCTCCTGCCTTTTTCTACCTCCGGAGGCCGGATCACTTCGCCTTCTCCAATGACCCAATCCTCTTCTGCCTGAGGTGCACTCAATAATCTACCAGTGATATTAAGCATTCTGGCCAGGCGTTTTTGCGCAACACCCTGTGGGACCGGGAAATCAAAGGCGTCAGCCACCCTGTCTATCAAGCTATAATGAAAACCCACGTTGGCAGCTTCCTGGATCGCCAGCTTGGACAGCCCTGCTTTCCGCAGTTCGTCGATCAAATCACTGTTAATATCCTGGGGATGCACGGTCATGAATTCCAGCAGCTTAAGGGCTCCCCGGGTCTTTTCCGGAATATTAGCTGTGGTCCAGTCATCCAGGACAGCATCCAGGGTTACCTGGGGTAAATGTAAGGCCGCGACCGCGGTGTGTGCTTCCAATCAGAAACTGCATTGATTAAGCTTGGATACAAAACTGGCAAATAATTCAGCCTCACCTTTGGTCCAGCCGCCCGAGCCCGCCATTCCCCGCACAATATAGCCTATAAAATCCTTCTGGAACATGTCCATTTTGTAGGAAATCGTCAGGGGCGGTCCAGGCAGAGCGCCTACTCTCCATTTCGCGATCTTTAATCCCAGGCTCATATACCAGGGTCTGTGTTTGCTGTGCAGCAGGTCTACTCTCATGATTTTTTCTCCCGCGCCGAGGCTAGATTAGTAATCAAACCTCAACCAGCCTTGATAATTGGACATTTATTGTACACCTGTACTATAATTGAAATGGTCATAACCTTCCATACCAAATTGAAGTCAGTGTACACAAACAAGGAAAATTAGATGGCACAAACACAATCTTTTGATCCCCGGGCCGTTCGTACCCGGACCTCACTTCAGAATGCCTTTAAAGATCTGCTGCGGATCAAATCCTATCAAAAGATCACAATCACAGATATCACAGAAGGAGCAGGAATAGCCCGGCATACCTTTTATAATCATTACGAAACCAAACAGGACCTTCTTGATAATATGGTCGATTCAGTTCTGGATCAATTCTTCCTGAATCTGGATAACTGGAACCTGTTTCTTGCTGAGCCGGACGAAGAAAAGGCCATGTTAACGGCGTTCTTTCAAGCCTGGAAAGATCATGAAGAAATTGTTAATCTGTTAAAATCGATCGATATTGAATTTGTGATCATGGAAAGGCTTAAGGTGTTTTTCACCCGGTTTTTTTATGAGAAAGTCAGCCGGGAAATGCCCTCTGTCGATCTGGAACTGGCCAGGTATGTGATCAGCTTTAACGCCTACAGTTTATTGGGTCTATTGATCCCCTGGTTTGAATCTGGCATGAACCAAAAACCGGAAGATCTGGCGGGGTTTTATAATCAGCTGGCTGGGTCGGGCCAGCGCAGAAAAGCCGTTGAAAAATTCCAGGATATTTTCAGATAATATATACTTGGTAAAACCAGGTTGACATAAACAGGGAAGGTCCAGTGAATGGCTAACTCCCCGACGGATTTGTCCTCGCAGTATGTAAAAACACCAGTCCGCGAATCCAGAGGTTTTCTGTTCATCAGCACCAGAAACACCCGTGCCGATGAAGGAGCCCGTACTTCAGAAAGGTTGGACAGGCCCAGGAGCGCGTTATTCCACACAGACTGGATAGGAGTGGGCGGCAGTGCGACTCCCAGCACATACCATGCCAAGAGGGAAAATTTATGGATTCCAAATCGAAAGTTTACCTTGAACGCTTTTTATCATCTTTACCAGCCAAGAATCGACCCAGCTATACCCAATTTGACGCCTATCATTTTTGTGCTGATGAAGAAAGCGCCAACCACTGTGCCAATCTTGTGTTGGAAGGAGAAAAAAGAGCCACTGCGGGTCTATTATGGAGCTATGAAGCAGAAAATGAACCCCTGCCGGAAGTAGGCCAGCTCAGTGTGATCACCAATTGGGATGGGATCCCGCAGTGTATTGTTGAAGTCGCCGGGATCGAGATCAAACCTTTTAACGAGGTCACAGCAGAATTTGCCTTTGAAGAAGGGGAGGGAGATAAATCCCTGGAATTCTGGCGCGGGGTTCACTGGGAGTTTTTCAGAAAAGAGTGCGAGGAAATTGGCAAACATCCAGCTGGGAAAATGCCTGTTGTTTTGGAAAGATTTAAGGTACTCTGGATAGAGTAATTTTTGAAAAAATCTGGGATATCCAGATTTTTTTAGTACTATCCTCACCTACTCAAATTTTTCCATATCCATTAAGATGGATAACATTATATTCCTATGAATAAACTAGTTTCAACTCTCAATCTATCTGACTCCTTGCGGGCCATGCGCCACCGGAATTTCAGGCTTTTCTTCTGGGGTCAGCTGATCTCCGTGATCGGAGTCTGGATGCAATCCACTGCCCAGCAGTGGCTGGTTTACCGCATCACCGGCTCCCAAACCAGCCTGGGATTAGTGACCTTCATAAGTTTTTTACCTGTTTTGATCCTGTCGCTCTTTATGGGGGTGATCGTCGACCGGTTCTCGCGCCAAAAGATCCTGCTAATCACCCAGAGCTGGTTCATGGTGGGCGCCCTGGTCCTGGCGGCACTGACCTGGTCCGGATTGGTGCAATACTGGCACATCCTGGTTCTTTCTTTTACACTCGGTATTGGCAGCGCTCTGGATATGCCCGCCCGCCAGGCTTTTGTGACAGAGATGGTAGATGACGATAAAAATGACCTGCTCAACGCACTCAGTCTGAACTCATCGATCTTTAACGTCGCCCGCATCATCGGGCCGGCTATTGGCGGCCTGATCGTCGCGGCTCTTGGGGAAGCTCCCACCTTTGCGATTAATGGCTTATCTTACCTGGCAGTGATCGCCGCCCTGTTGCTGATGAGAGTAAAACCTCCTCCTTTACCAGAATCCAGTGAATCCAACCTGAAAAAAATGCGGGAGGGATTTCAATATTTTGCCAGCGAAAAGGATATTCTGGGTTTGGTGACGATGGTTGCTGTTTACAGCTTTATGGGGTTTGGATCGCTCACCCTTGTCCCTGTTTTCGCCAAGGATATCCTGGGGATCGGCGTATCCGGATTTGGACAGATGCTCTCCTGGCAGGGGGTTGGCGCCCTGATGGGCGGCGCTCTTTTGATCTTTTTTGGTGATCAATTCCATAAAGGAAAGCTGCTCTTTTTCAGCAGGACCTTAATCGGCCCTGCCATCTTGGGAATTGCTTTCTCCCGAACTCCCTGGGTCACCATGGCTTTGATGACAGTCATGGGATTTTCCCTGATCACTCAGCTGGTGATCTCCAATACCATGATCCAGACCATCGTTCCTGACAATCTAAGAGGGAGAGTCATAAGCACCTACACCTGGGCTTTGGGCGGTTTTTATCCACTAGGTTCCCTTTTAATGGGTTTTCTGGGAGATCAGATCGGCGCCCCAACCTCGGCCATGATCTCTGGGATAGGCTGTATCCTGGTCATCGCCCTCAATCAGGTAGTATTCCCGGACCTCTATAAACTCAATTAACCACGCCTTGAACGTAGCATAAATTCCTGGCATCAGTTATGGCTGATAACTTACCGATTTTTGAAGTCAAAGAATGAATTAAGAAGGCTGAACAAACCTTCCCCCGTGAAGAATGCTCTACCAGTGAGTGTTATTTGAGCTATGTTGTTCAGCTGAAAATCGATTCTGATCCGGAAGCCCAGCTCTACCTGGCTGCATATGAACCTGATCGGGAACAGATCCACACCTGCCTGGGCTGTGATTCTTGCCTCCTGGAAACCTCCCCGCGAACTATCTCCGAAAAAGAACTTTCAGATTAGAATAAAATTTACAATAAATATTATCAAGCGCCAAGATCGGAGCCGCCATGAAATTTTTCTCCATTCTCCTCTCACTGCTGCCAATCATTCTTATTCTAATCTTGCTGGTCTGGCGCCGGGCGGCAGCAGATATTGCTGGATTGTTTGGCTGGGTTTGCTCCACACTGGTTGTCTGGCTCTATTTTGGAACGCCCTTGAAAAACACCCTGCTGATCAGCTACTCGGGCGTGATTGCATCCCTACCGATCACGATCATGGTGGCTACATCCCTGCTGCAGATTACGATCATGAAAGAAACCGGCGCCATCGACCGGGTGGTGGCTTTTATCAAAACCATCGCGCCCGGAAACCAGGTAGCCCAGATCCTGATCCTCAATATCGGCTTTGGCACACTGCTGGCAGCCCTGGGAGCAACCCCGGTTTCGATCCTACCGCCGATCATGATTGCCCTGGGATACAGCTCATTTGTAGCCATTGCCTTGCCATCTTTAGGATATGACGCCCTCTGCACTTATGCCCTTTTGGGTATCCCGGTGGTGGTGTTCTCCAATTTTGTGGGGCTTCCAGTCCAGGAAGTCGGGGGGTATTTCGCTCGTTTTATGCCAGTGATCAGCACCTGCATCGCCCTGGCCATGCTCTGGCTGGTCGGGGGCTGGAAACTGTTGTGGCGGGGCTTGATCCCGACCATCCTGTCCGGCACCACCGCCGGTTTTATCGCCATTGGCATGAATGCCCTTGGATTGGTAACCATAACCGGGATTGCGGCGGGGTTGGGTGTGGTCATTGTGATGCTGGTTTATCTGAAACTGACAGGCCAGGTATTACAAGGGAGAAACCAGCTTTCCGAATCTGATCTGGCAGCAGAAGAGAATTTTTCACTTCCGGCCGCTATCTCCCCCTGGATCATCCTGACAGGTTTTGCCCTGCTTTTGAATGCCCCCTTCCTCCCTTTTTATGAACTTACCTTCAGCCGCTTTAGCATGCCGGTAGAGATCATTCCCGGTTCCCCGGAAAAGATACGCTTATTCTGGCAGGCCTATTTCTGGATCCTGGTCAGCACCGTTCTGGCTTTTCCGTTCTTAAAAGTGAATCAAACCATCCTAAGAACATCTCTCGGAAAATGGTTCAAGCGGGCACCGCGACCGATGGCAGCCTCGGCAGTTTTTTTTGCGATCGCGTTTCTGATCAATCATTCCGGGAAAAACGCAGCCTGGGAACTGCTAAACCCAAACCTGAACATGGTCCATGTGATAGCTGACGCAGCCAGCAACCTCTTTGGGCGATTTTATCCTGCAGTTGCCCCCTTCCTGGGCCTGCTTTCCGGCTTTATCAGCGGCTCCGAAACCTCAGCTATTGCCATGTTGACAGGAATTCATCTGAGTACTGCGGAAAAGATTGGCGCGGCAGGACTGCTGGTAGCCGCCGCCAGCGGCATTGGGGGTGGTTTGGCCAGCGTGATCTCCCCGGCCAAATTACAGAACGCTGCTGCCAGCATCGACAGGATTGGAGAAGAAAGCCAGGTGATCCGGGTGACTGTGGTGATTTCATTGATCATTACAGCTATAGCCGCAGTGATGACGATGTTATGGGCGTAAACAAAAAAAGGATTTAGTTCTAGCAACAAAAGGGCCTGAGTCCTTGGGAAGGACTCAGGCCCTGGTCTGGCCTAACATATCGATAAAACGAGATCCTTCATTTATTTCTCACCCTGGCTCTGGATCCTGCCAACCCCGCTGATCTGCGGGTTAACTGAAGGATCACCATAATACTTCACATCCCCTGCGCCGCTGATGCTCACATCCAGCGATTCAGTTACCCAGACATTAGCGCCGCCTGCTCCGCTGATAGTCACGTCGGCTTCCTGGCTCTCGAGATTAAAGGCTTGATAACGACCAAGACCGCTGAGTCTGACAACCTGTGTTTCAACCCTGCCTGCCAGGTCCACATCGCCCGCGCCGCTGACAAGGATATTTAATGAACTGGCGTCAAGATCATCAACAGATACCTGTCCCGCTCCAGAGAGATTGATATCAAACTGTTCAGTTTTGATCTTCTCCATCTCTATATCCGCTGCTCCGGAAACCGAGATCGCCTGTAAGTCGATCACACTAATCCGGAAGACGAATCCATCTGTCGGGTCTAGGGCGATCCGGCCCCTGCCAGAACTGAATACCACATCATCCTCAAAACCGACTTCCAGCGTATCGCCTTTTACTTCAGTTCTGATGTACTTCA
The DNA here is from genome assembly GCA_964627755.1 of uncultured Anaerolineales bacterium. Classification (GTDB taxonomy): domain Bacteria; phylum Chloroflexota; class Anaerolineae; order Anaerolineales; family UBA11858; genus B10-G9. The sequence goes on along the minus strand of CAZVIH010000015.1, from coordinate 8,417 downwards.
TCAGATTGTCATCGGTTTCAACCGTGAGTGATTCAGTATCTCCCTGGGTAAGGATGATCCTGCCTGTCCCTTCTACCAGGATTTTGTCGAAACCGCTGACAGTGCGGTTTTCAATAACGACATCCCCTGATCCCCGGACCAGCTTCGGCTGGAACGGTATACCGCAAGCAGCCGTGACGGCAGCGATGACGAAAATAACTAAAAACAGTTTGGTTTTTGTACGCATTATAATCTCTCCATTTGATGTATTGGTGCACAGCCAATGATTACTGATGCAATTTGTATTCATGCCTGACAACAATATACGTAAGTTTTATAAAAACCTCTCAAAAAAGGTTATGATTGGGAGTATGAATAACAAAACGAATCTCCCAAAAATCATTTCAACCGTTGCCATTGCCCTGGGTAGTTTGGATCTCATCAGGGGATTCATGCATACGATCCTGATCCGTTTTGCAGCCACCAGTATTGCCGGACTTGATCTATCTACCTTTCAGGCGGGTGACCTGCTTGTTCTGATGGGATCCTTTGGCATTTCCAACTATATCAGCGGCCTGGCATTGATCTTGATGGGTTGGAAATCCAGGGAACTGGCCTGGATCATGATGGGGGTGATCCCAGCGGCTTATCTGGTCGGGGGCCTTGCCATCCGTTTTTACAGCGCAGATTTATCCAATACCCAAGCTGCCTGGGGTGGTAAACCGATGATGATGGTTTACATGGTTGTTTGTATTCTAACTTTCATGTATGGATTATGGAAGAAAAGAACATGACCCTCAGATTTGAAAAGATCAAAACCAATGGCGTACAGCTGCATTGTGCTCTGGCCGGCCCCAAAGATGGGGACCCGGTCCTTCTTTTACATGGCTTTCCGGAATCCTGGTTCGGGTGGGAAAACCAGATCAAACCCCTGGTAAAGGCTGGATTCAGGGTGATTGTACCCGACCAGCGGGGTTATAACCTGAGCGACAAACCGATCGGCGTTAATCAGTACAAAATGAAGATCCTGGTAAATGACATTCTAGGGCTGGCAGACACGCTGGGTTATGAGAAGTTCTTCCTGGCCGGTCACGATTTTGGAGCCATGGTCAGCTGGAGCCTAGCTCTTCGGGCGCCAGAAAGGATCAGGCGAATGGTCATCGCTAATGTGCCCCACCCAGCTGTATTCAGCAGTTATTTAAAAACCCATCCGGCCCAGATGTTAAAGAGCTGGTATGCCATGTTCTTCCAGCTTCCTGGCGTGCCAGAACGGTTTGTAAGGGCTGCCAACTGGAAATTCCTGATCGGGGCGATGCCGGATTACTGGGGAGAAGATCAATACAACCGCTATCGGGAATCCTGGGCTCAACCCGGAGCGATCAGCGCCATGATCAACTGGTATAGAGCGATGTTCAGCCGATCCCGATCCTCCAGGACTTCAGACCTTGTGAAGCCGCCGACACTGATCATCTGGGGTAAAAAAGATCCCCACCTCAGCCACCAGATGGCGCCTTTGAGCCTGGAGCACTGCCAGGATGGAAAGCTGGTTTATTTTGAGGATGCCACGCATTGGGTCCAGCATGATAAAGCCCCGGAAGTCAGCCAATTATTGATCGATCATTTCCAGAAGGACTAAATAATGGCCCTAGAACCCTCCAGTATTCAGCGGGACAAGATGCTCGCTCACGGAAAAACAAAACTGATCCTGGTCCAGTTCCTGGTCATGAAGGAATTTGAGACGGCTAGGGATTATCTCGCGACTACCCACCAGGCAGTCCAGAAAGAAGGTGGGAACAGGGTCCATCAACTCAGGATCGATCAGGTTATCACAGCTGGTGAGATGCCATACCAATTTCTCACTGTAGACAGATTTCCTTCCAGTCAGTCATTGTTATTGGCCCATGAAAATACCCGGGAAATCCGCCAGAAAGCACTCAACGAAGTTTATGCGCTGATCGTCCAGCCCAATCCGGCTCTAAAAAAGGTTACTAAAGGGCTCGGATTTTTGGCAGGATTACTCACAAAATTACTGGGCACCGCCGATGCCAGAGGGATTGAGTGGATCCAGGAACATGCAGATAACCTGGGACCTGACACAGACCCCGAGGCAGGCAAGCTAAAAGAGTTTCATTCCTGGAACCTGGACGAACCTATCTACATGATGAATTTGAATCAGTTTCAGCACGGCGGCAAAAGAGAATATAACCTGTATTCTGCCATGATCATGCCCCGGCTGGTGAGCGTGGGCGGCTACCCGGACATCTACGGGAAAATCCTGGGTACCTATATCGGCGACCAGAAGAGTGCCCTATCTAACAGCTGGCATGACTTCGCCCTGGTCTTTTATCCCTCCCGGACCAGCTTCCTGCGCTTGATGACCAACACACCTCAAAGGGCTGCAGAAATTCGCCGGGAAGGGCTTAAAAAAGTTGTGTTAATGCCCTCATCGAACCTTTAACCACAACCCCAGTGTATCTGGCTTCTTTATAGAAGTGTGGGAGAAATCAGATCTGTCTTTATTCGGATTTCTCCTTCCCGCTTTCGGATCCACCACAATACCAGCAATAAACCGACACCTTTGGCGGCAATCCCAAGGAGGGACAACGCGTCTATTCCCAGGTCAGGCATCCCATTCAGATTGACGAAGAAGAGGGATGTCTCAGAATAAGATCCCAGCTGGAAGATGCTGGAATTTGTAAAATCCCAGGCAAAATGGATTCCCATAGCCAGAGCTGCCCTCCCGGTCCACAGGAAATACAGACCGTAGATCGCTGCCGTCACCAGGATATACACCAGGAACGAAAAATCCCCGCTGGCCAGGTGGCCGACAACTGACCAGGAAGCACCCAGGAGAACGGCCAGCAATCCAGCACCCATCAGGCTCAATTTTGTTCCAGATAAACCTTCAGCGGCATTTTTGATCTGATAGGTTCGCATCAGCTCCTCAAATATCCCCACAATCAAGTACAAGAATATCCCAATCAGGAGTGAACCGGCAAATGACAGGAAATCCCTCTTCCACTGGTTGGATAAAATCACTTTCCCCCAACCAAAGTTCCTCAGGAGCAGAACATAAGCTGTTGCGGAGAGGAAACCAGCCAGGATCCCTGCACCAAAATCTGCCCACCAGGCCTTTTCACCCAGTCGAATCCCCAGATCTGAAAATTCTCTCCTATCAATGAATCGGCTGCAGAATATCACACTTAAAACCGTGATCGGCCCGGCAGTCAGGGCTACCCTTAAATTCTGATTTCCTTCAGAATAAAATCCTTCCAAACCCAACACTGCCAGCGGGATTGCTGTGAGCAGGGTTTGGATCAGGATCCGCCAGCCAGCCCTGATCCGATCTTCAGTTTGATTCCAAAATATGTTCCTCAGCATATTATTCTCCTTGATATCAGCAATGAACCCTTTGACAATGAGGAAGGATGATATCAGATCAAACCGCTGGTGATCACCCCCATGAGGGAGAGAAGGATCGTCAAGCCAAACAGGATGCCTAAAACCCAGCTGAGCCATTTTTTATCTGGATTATTCACCCAGATGAAAAGCAAACCGGAAAGAAGAAATGACTGCAGGCCAATTTCAAGGTAGGTTTTAACCGAGACTGGCAGAATGGTGTATAACAGGCCTTCCACAGATCCCGGCGCCGGCCCAAAGGTAGAGAGAATGCCCAGTGCAACCAAAAGCCACCAGGTCACCAGCCAGCCGTATTTCTTGCGGAACAGCACGTCGCGGATTGGATAAAAAGCCAGGCCAAAGATAATCCCTCGAATGGGCTGGATCAGTGGTCCTGCAGTCACAACGGGATCGTTGGTAGGACGCATCCAGCAGGCCAGCTCAGGAGCCAAAAAGCCCTCGGAATAATTCAAAAACAACAAAGCCAGCAAACCTACGGCCATATAGGTGACTGTATGGACAACAATGGTTTTGATGGTCAGTCCAACAATTTTCATTTCCCTTTCTGATCTCATCTTCTTCTCCTCGATGGTTTTATTTATTAGATCAGTGTCCTAAATCTTTCCTGGTTGTCTTAGCTCGAATTCGATCAGGCTGAATTTGCGTTTTTCTTCTGGACTTTTCTGGCAATCAAGAACACCAACCCCAGGATCAGCAAAATACCCACTGTAATCACACTGATCTTGGCGATCAGGAAACGGGCCGCAAACTGCTGGTAAGCTGCATCCCCCTCGGCTGCTGTCTCCGGGCTGAAGAAATCCCGCATTTCCACCACCCGCTGACCTTTAGAAAACTCCTCCTCCATATCGATTTCAGCGATCTCATTATATTGGGACATATAGGTCAGATAGATTTTATTCTCGTTCAAATCTAATACATTCTGGTAGAGCGTATAGGTCGTCAGCGCTTCCAGATGTACAGATTCCATGGTATCCATCGCATATTCAGGCGACAACACAACACCCGTGAATAATGCTTCCAGCCTTTCCTTTGCAACATCCCAGCGAAAATCCACCGGTCCTTTTTCAGGTTGAGCCAGATTGAAGTTGGTGGAGAGAAGATAACCCTCACCTGGATCCTTGAGGGTGAAGGCGACTTTCCCATCCGGACCGGCGCTGATCACCACTGCTCCCCCGTTAGCATCAGCAATGTGGTATTGGCCAAGCAATACGTCCCCAAAATGATAATATTTTGCGATGCGGATGACTTCATCCACAGTAGCAGCCTTTTTTGTGATCCGATACAGGAAATTGGGATGATCCAGATAATAAGGTTTGCCGGGGTTAGGATCCGGGTCGAGTTTTCCCTTGGGTGTGCTGTTGCAGTCCCAGGCCAAGCCCTGATCGTTAACCGCCCCTTCGAAATTATATTGTCCATCCGCCCCCGTGGTCCCGAAATGAACAGACCCGTATCCCTCAGAAGATGGCGGGAAAAAGCCGATCACCGGATCGGGATTATGCTGGTCTTCGCTGTTGCCGTACAACACCTTATCTCCCTGCACCGCAGTGAAAATCGTACAGGATTTACCCGGCTGATAATAGGCTGCGAAAAAGATCACCAGGGTCAGGATCAGAATCAACAAAACCTGAAACCAGATTCCTTTTAATAAATATTTCAATTCGATCTTTTTGCTCTGCATATATCTCCTCCCAAATTCCAAATTCTCATTTTTTTTTATGTGATTTGGGATATTACCCAACTGTCCTCTCATTCAAAACAGGCTGGCCCCGCCGGTCTTTGACCAGGATTCGCCAGGCCCAAACCAGAACAAGGACACAAAAAAACACAACACCACCAAGCGCAATGTACCTGGCTGTCTCACCTTCCTGTAAGGCAACAATGGGAAGCAAGGTATAAAGAATAACATCCCCCAGAAAATGGGACAGCATGGCTGTTTCCAGGCCATAAGTCCAAAACAACCAGCCCAGGACGATCCCTCCCACAGTATTTAATGTCACTGTCCTTGTGATAACCAGGGCATTGATCGGCCAGCCCAGGCTGGCTGCAGACGACAAATGCGCCGCTCCAAAGGCCACTGCCAGAATGATATTTGCAACCCAGAGTACAGATAATTTGGGCCTTCCATCCGAGTCCTTGAGAACCAAGCTGCCCAGCCAGGCGAGCAGCGACAGACCAAAAAGGCGGAAGATGGTCTCTTCGGTGATTCCAGCAGAGATCGCGGCCAGGAACCCATATAGGGGTGGTGTGACTGCTTCGTCAGGAACAACATAACCAATTTCCTGGAACATGTCCTGCATGGGTGGTCCGAAAACAAAATTTTGAAGAACAAGGATCGCGGCTACAAAGCCTACCGCTGCAATCCAGCCAATCGCGACCGCATTCCGGAAGGGCGGCAGCCCCGGTTCGCGTTTTAGCCAGCCTTCTATGAGGGGTAAGCCAAGCCCAATTCGATTGGAAATCAACAGGCCGAGGCCACCCATGCAGCTAATCAGCAAGCCGTTGATCAGAGCATTGGTCACGATCGTCACCCATCCGGGTCCTTCAGCTCCAGCCTCCCCATATGCCCTAATGAGATGGAGGGAAAATGGGACCACAGCGAAAGCTGCAGGAATGATCAATCCAACAAGCACCAGGAAGACTTTCCAGTTCCAGGGGCGTTTTGTGGCAAGTATGTTCTTGTTCATTTGATATCCTCGTCAATTTTTAGTAATTTATTTGTTTCCGATTCTTGGAATGATCCTGCCTGTCTTTCCCATATAAACTTTATATTCCTCACCAAAACCCTCCAGCATCATTTTCTCTTCGTCCCCGACCCGGAACCAATACTGCAGGATCTGCGGGATCAAAAAAGAGAAACCGGCGATCCAGTTGGTCAGGATCAGTGGCTGAGCGATGGCCCACAGGATATGGGCTGCGTACATGGGATGGCGGATGTATTTGAAGATCCCATTTGTCACCAGCTTGTGGTCCTCCCGCAAACCCAGGGTGGGTGTCCAGCTCCGGCCCATGGCCCGGTGAGTCAGGTGCAACAGCACAGCCGCCAGGGCAAACAGGGCCACCCCGATCCAGCTCAGCCAGGCCGGCAGGGAATAATCCGCAAAATCCAGCCAGGTCGAGAAGACATAAAAGATCGGCACCAGCATACCTACACCGTTTAATGCCAGCAGAATCGTGTCCGGAGTGCTGGAGCGATCAAGCTCTGTTTTTAGGTTTTTGTATTTGGCCGTGCCGATACTGCGCACCGCAGTGATCAGGACTAGTTCAATGAAATAGATGATTTTGAAAATCGAATTAAACATAAATTATTCCTTTGCTGGAGATAAAGAAGAACTTCTGGCGATTCCGCGCCAGAATAATCCTGTGGGTATAAAACAAATCAGCCCCATCGCTAAAACGGTAATGACCTCGATCCAGTCAAATGGCCTATCAGATACCAGTGGGGCCAGGAAGAAGAACAGGATCAAACCGATGAAGAGAAAGCTGGCCGAGACCAATAACCCCAAAGCTGTTGTATATCCGAGGGGTTTCTTACCCAGCAGCAGGATCCCGCCGCCTACCCAACCCAATGAAACCAGGATATCCGCTACTGAAACCGCATTTTCGCCCAGAGGAGGGATGGTACCTTCTTGAATTCCCGCGACAATGGTTGATACCGCGAGTCCGATAAAAGCCAGGCCGAAAACCACCAGGATCCAGCCCGATACTTTTTCTCCCACCCTGCCTTCCAGCTTTCCCATTACATCCTGATGGTTGATGGATCTCAGATGAAGGATCAGGCAAATGATGCTGAGAACGACCAGAAGGAGGTTAATATAGGATATCCAGGACCAGCCTCTGCCAAGCAAATAGGCCAGGTAGTTATAGATCACATAAATCAAAGCGCCCGGGAGCAGGAGGGCTCCCAGCAGTTTTCCTTTTTTAAAAAGGGCCAAGGCGGCGATGAACAGCGGCAGCCCGAGGATGATATTGACCAGATCGTTGGCCAGATACTGCTCCAACAATCCAGGATCCGGATAGAACACATCAGGAAAGAGGAACCCCAATCCGGAAAAAACAGTCATTATCAACGTTATGGCTGCCGACAGGAGCAAAATTAAAGAGATGTTATCTTTCACCGGAAGCTGCTGCTGGAGGGTTGTTTTATTTGCCATTAAGTTTCTCTATTCCTTATTTGAATACATGAAATTCGCCAGGAGTATTGTCAAAACTGGATATAACAGGGTCAGCAGTAGGAAAAATTGTGATGTCAAAATTTGATTTGTGTCATTGACGTTCAGAAAGATCTGTCCCAATGAGTCCACCAGATAATGGGAGATGATCACCGGGACCACACTCCCTGACTTGAAAACCAACCAACCCCAGCCAATCCCAAAGAAAAAAGCCATCATGACTCCCAGGATTACCTGGGTGAAATCCTGGTGAATTAGATTTGAAAAATGAAATAGGGAAAAAAACAAGGCACTTAGCAGCACCGAAATCCAGGGGGTAAATTTCTTCAGAAGCGAGGATTGGATCCAACCTCGAAAAGCCAATTCTTCCCAGATGCCGGGAACCAATGCCAATAGAAAATATCCCCAGCCGATAACATCCGGATCAGATTTTAAATCCGGGAAGGCAAAAACATCTGCCAGATCTCCCTTAAATATCCCAAATGTCAGGGATAAAACTACCGCCAAAACACAGAAGAGGACAAAGGACAGGATCCCTGTAACAAGCACCTTCGAGTCAGTCAGTAAATATCGCGCTAGACTTTCCTTGATATTTTTTTCTCCCAGTATCAGGGGCATCACAAAAACAACCGCCAGTCCTGCCAGGATTAACCTGATGCCCGTGATGACCAGCAGGATCTGGAGCAATGACCAGCCCCTATCAACTAGGAAATCCGCCATCTGGAGTATGGAGTCAACCTTAATAAATAATGAGAACAGGATCACAGCCAGCATGATCCTGAAAATGATTCCGATTTTATTGATTGGTTTTTCCATTTGTTATCCAACTTTTGATAAATTGGAGCAGGC
>CAZVIH010000014.1:0-8359 GCA_964627755.1 uncultured Anaerolineales bacterium | reverse complement strand
GGAGAAAAGGCCAATATTACAATCAAATATGATACAGGGTTATGATTCCAGGCTCCTGCCGGCAGAGTACCCACCAGGTAGACAACTGCGGAGGAAAGGGCGATAGTCAGTGAGATAATCCCGGCCAGGGGTTTGATTTGTTCTTTTATTGTGAGGGAGTAAACAAAATAGATCCCGATACAGGCAGCGATCACATCAGAAGCAGCCATTCCCATCAAAAATGGTATCACCGTGTCATCCCAGCCCCCGGGTGGAGGTGAAGCAGGAAATGGTACTCTTCCCGTTCGCATCAAGATCAGGCCAGCCCTTCCCAGAAATATTAGATGCATCGTCTGCAGGATGCCGTAATAACCTGCCAGGTATCTGATCCATTTTTTAACTTTTAGTCCATTCATAACTAGACCTCCTTAATAACAAAACGACCAGCTGCCCGAAGACGTCTGGTCGTTTTAAGGTTCTAAGTCTTTCAGACAATTGACAATATCAACTACCAAAACTGGACAATAAAGCGCCAGCACCTGCCGTGCCTATACCGATCACACTGGTTACGATGGCGGTGATGATCAAGATCGCCAACCAACCCAGAACAACTGTAACCAGGGTCTCGGTAGTATCCAGGTCGAGAGCTTCCTTGACACCAATAAAGCCAGCCACCAGAGCCCAGATGCCTCCCGCAAGACTGATCAGCCAACCAATACAAGGAATAAATCCCAGTAAAGCCAGAAGCCTTGGAGCACTGGCGTAACCAAGGACTCGCAGCAATTCCCCTGGTTCAGCATCACCCTTGAACATATTTGTGCCGATAAAATGGGTTACATAAGCCCAGATATAATAATTCGCCACCCCAAGTCCGGAGGTTACTAACAGAGCTAAGATCGCCCGTCCAAAACTCTGCGCCATCAGAGCGCTGATAAATGACCCGATGCCTCCAATAACCGAGACTATAACCACGATCGTCAAAGCTTCCTGGTTCAGGCTGGTATCCGCTTCTGCTTCTTTATAGAACTCGCGATCCAACATAACGGCCCGCATAATTCGTTTGATCATATCGTTCATTAATCCTCCCATATACCAAATGAATAAATTTTTACTTGATTAGTTTACTCCTGTCTGGATTGTGAAGCAAGCCTTATTACTTGTCAATCAATGATCTTCCAACCGCGTTCAATTGCGGTTTCACGCAATATTTTGTCCGGGAATACCGCAATTGGTTCGAGTGCCTCTTCAAGTAGGGGAATATCTGCAAAAGTGTCTCCCAGCGCTACATCTATCTGCTGGGTTCCAATCAAGTTCCTAAGTTTATCAAGTTTGACTTCTCTTGATGTAAGCGTTTTTGCCAGTTTCAAACCGTTCTCGGTTAGTGTTACGGGAGTGCCTATCCCGGCTGTATTCACTTCCCCGATCTTGACAGCAAATTTCTGGACAGCTGGTTCATAAGCAGCACTGATAATTATGATTTTCGCGCCTTGCTGGTGGTAATTTTTCAGTAAATGTACCGCCTTTTCTCTCTTCTTTAACCAGAGTTCATCATCCACCACCGAATCCATAACAAGGTCTAGGATCTCCGGGGTTGGCCCAGAAATCAATTTCAGCACCCGGCGCATGTTGACATCTCCCCAGGTATCGATTTTTTTCAACCCAAGTTTGACCTGCAGGTAAGAGGCAAACAAACCCAGAGCAAAACCCGGTGGGTAGGATTCAGGTTGATTTTTCTTCACCCAGCGTGCGACTGCCAAAATAGGGGAACCCGTGGTTAATGTGCCATTTAAATCTGAGGCTACGAGCATTATTCGCCTTCTATTGCGTATAGTGTTATATTTACAAATTTAAATATCCCTTCCAATAGAGCAGGGGGGCAACTCTCTGATAACTGCTACTCTGTATATTCCTTATGGATTGTAGCCATCCAATCAGAAATGGGGATATCCTGAGGGCATTTTTCTTCACAGTCACCACAAACAACACATAGATCTGCTTTGTTCTCAGCCGGGACCCACATCTGGTAATCTGTTTTAGCTTGCTCCAATTTGTCGTACATGATGCCATCATTATATATCTTCAGAATGTGGGGAATATCGACACCTTCCGGACATGGTATACAATAACCGCAGCTTGTGCAGGGGATCAATTGGAATCCCTCATAGGTTGCCTTGGCTTGCATCACCAGATCCTGCTCAACGCTGGTAAGATTTCCTATACCAGATCTCGATGCACTGGAGATATTTTCCTTTACCTGCTGCAAAGTGCTCATCCCACTTAAAACCAGGGATACCTCCGGTTGGTTCCAGAGCCACTGCAGTGACCATTCAGCTGCTGACCTTTGAACATCAGCGCCATCCCAAATCTTCTGGACAGGCTGGGGCGGATCAACTAACCTGCCGCCTCGGAGCGGTTCCATGATAACCACGCCCATCCCTCTGGCCGCGGCATACTGCAGACCCTTTGTACCAGCCTGATAATCCACGTCCATGAAATTATGCTGGATTAAGCAAAAATCCCATTTATCATAAGCATCCACAATTGATTTAAAGACCGGATACTCGTCATGAAACGAGAAACCAATCTGTTTGATCCTGCCATCTGCTTTTACTTTCTCAATCCAGGATAAAACACCGATTCCGTCGATCGTCTTCCAAAGCTTTTCGTTCAAAGAATGGAGCAGATAAAAATCGATCTGGTCAGTCTTGAGACGTTCTAGTTGTTCGTTAAGGTAGAAATCAAAATCAGCGCTTTTTTCTATTTTCCAGCTGGGCAATTTAGTTGCTAACTTTACCTTATCACGGTAGCTGCCTTCCAGCGTCCTTCCTACAAAACCTTCACTGGTACCACCATGGTAGGGATAGGCTGTGTCGATATAATTCACACCCTGATCAATGGCGTACAAGAGCATTTCTGCTGCTTGTTTTTCATCGATTTGGCCATTATTGCCATCAATAGTGGGTAAACGCATACAACCAAAACCCAGGGCGGATACCTTCCAATCTAAACTCCCAAATCTTCGATATTCCATAACTAAATTCTCCTTATTCTTCAAATATATCGTAATATCCTTTGTCCAATTCTTCATCACTAAGATGAGCGTAGCGTTGGGTAACTTGAATGTTCTTATGCCTGGCAAGCTTTTGCGCCAGTTTAATATTGCCACCTGAACCTTGCAAAACTTCTGTGACAAAATAATGCCGAAAAGAATGGGGAGTAATCGTCCCTACTGCATCATCTCCTAATGCTTCCCGGACACGTTGTTTGATGATATTCCTCCCCGTGGTAGTACTGATCGGCTCCACACGATCTCCGGCTCCCAAGTCATGCCTGGCAAATAGGGGTAACGAGGTTAGTGATCTCCCATAAGCCCCATCAATTTCCGCCCGGGTGTTGATATAGTCCCTTAAGGCGGTCAAAGCTCGGGTAGAAAATCGCACAACGGCTTCCTGGTTGCCTTTTCCTATGATAACAGCCTTTCCTTCTTGCCAATCCAGGTCCCCCCGGCGCAGGTTGCATGCTTCATGGACCCTTAAACCCGTATCAGCTAATGTCAAAATAAAAGCTCGGTCTCTTAACAGCTGTAATCGCTGCCTCTTATGCTCAACCGGGGCCATATTTAGTGATTTCGCATAGTTTAATACTTTATGGATATCTTCCTTAGGAAACTGGGGTAGACGCTGTCCCGTTCTCCTGGATCTGCGCTTGATCAGCATCCTCAGCCGAGGCAGGTTGATATCTGCCAGTCTTTCTGCTGCAAGATACTCATAAAACCCTGTTGCAGCTGTGATATAGAGCTGTTCCGTATTGGGTGAGTAAGATTTAAGATCTGCTGCGAAATCAGCGATAAAACTTTCGGATATTCTTTCTACGGGATCTTCCTGCGGATCTCCACCATGTTTTAACCACGATTCCAAGAAAGAGCGCATGGCATTAGAGTAAGTGCGGGCAGTATTTTCGCTCCGTGATAAACCAACACTATCCAGATAGTCCTGAACTGTCTGAAGCAGGGTGAAAGAAGTGCTTTTTGCCAAAATAGGGCGATCCTCCCTCAAAAACGAATGCTTACGATAATAATACTTATCACAACCGTAAGGATTTTACTGGTATTCTGGCAATTCGTCAAGCCCCTGCTCCAAGATAATGTCAGCAATAAACTATTCCTGGATCATCCTGGGGTTTAACTAAATGCCCTATTTATTTTACTCACAAGCTCAGGTTTTACTTCACTTTTATAACTGTTTATTATTCTTGTAGTAGAACATATGTGCTATACTAATGTTATGAGTGATATAGAACGCCTTGAACTGCTCACAAAACAAATGCACCTTGAACCAGCAGAGGATTGCCACCTAAATCCCTTACCTCCTGGAGGGCGCGAGGCTATTACAGTAAAAAACGCCCTTATGCCAAATGGGCGCAGGATCAAGCTTCTAAAGACGTTGCTGAGTTCTTACTGCGAAAATAACTGCCGCTACTGCCCTTTTCGGGCCCAACGGGATATGCCCAGAGCTGCATTCACACCTGATGATTTTGCCCATCTTTTTGATTCGCTGTACCGGAGTGGTTTTGTGGAAGGTATATTCCTCAGCTCGAGTATATTTGATGGCGCAATCAAAACCCAAGACCAATTACTAGATACTGCTGCGATCTTGCGTGATAAATTTCAATTTAAAGGTTATTTACATTTGAAGATCATGCCAGGGGCTGAATATGATCAGGTTGAACGAGCCATGTTATTGGCAGATCGCCTCTCTGTTAATCTGGAGGCACCCCATTCAGCTGCTCTCGCAGTTCTTGCTCCCCAGAAGAACCTCCAGTCAGATCTGCTCACTCCCCTGGCATGGATCCAGCAGATCCGGTTTAATAAATCCCCAGCCAAGGCCTGGAAGGGTAAATGGCCCTCTTCAACAACACAATTTGTGGTTGGCGCAGCAGGTGAAACAGACCTTGATATCCTCTCAACAACTGCCTACTTGCATAAAAATAGCGGAATTACCCGAGCCTATTTTTCGAGTTTTAACCCTATTCAGGGTACTCCCCTTGAAAATAAAGCTCCCTCCCCTCCTCTCAGGGAGTTCCGATTGTATCAGGCATTTTTCTTACTTAGGGATTACGGGTTTTCTGTCGAAGATCTCAATTATCATAATTCAGGAAATCTCCCCTTGGAAAAGGATCCTAAATCTGCCTGGGCCGATCAACACCTTCTACATTCACCCCTAGAAATAAACCATGCCCCCAGGGAACAGCTGCTGCGGGTCCCGGGTCTGGGACCGCTAAGAGTTGAAAATATCCTCAATTTAAGGCGGATTGAACGATTGAGATCCTATACTCAGTTAAAAAGGCTCAGGTTATTAACTGAGAGAACTGCTCCATATATCCTGATCGATGGAAAATCCCCTGCCCACCAGTTATCATTTTTCTGAACGATAATTACCAGTCTGGATCCCTGAATTCCTGGATTTCCAATTTAAATCCATCTGGATCATTAAAGAAAAAGTGGTAGATTTTATATTTATGATCAAACCCGGGAGGATCTGCGATTATAATTCCGCAGTTTATCAAATACTCATACCACTCATCCACTGAAGACGTAACCAGAGTGATAATGAGACTACCTCCTAATTCTGAGCTCTGATCTCGGGCACAATACCCCAATAATCCTCCCCCCTGACTTGTTTCCACAATCCGGCATTCTCCCTGGTCAAGGCGAAGCGGAAAACCCATTATCCCTTCGTAAAATTTTTTTGATTCTAACAGGTCTGCTACATGGATAAATGTTATCATCTGGTCAACATCTGGTTTTTCCATATTTGCTCCCTTGATTGCCTGCTGCCCTTAAAATAACAGCGAGACTTTTTAACGATCCATTCATAAAAGGTCATACATTGAAAAAAGATCCTGTGAATGATTCGCAGGATCTTCTATTTATTTCACCTGGCAACTGGGATCACTAAGGCCAATCCCCTTCTTGAAAGTCCTGCAGCAAAGCTTCGATCGACCCTGGTTCTTTTTCCAACCAGACGAACCCTTCCCAATCAGGTATATACAGAGAATCTTTGGGAATCCTTCCAAACCGGACATCATTAAATTCTGTCTGTGCTGCCAGACACAAAAACTGGCTGAGTTCCGCCAGATGCATATCGGTCAGAACATTACCTTTATATAACCCAATCAATTGAGGAATTTTGGGGATAGTAGATAAGCTAAAGATCTGTTTTAATAGTCCTTTCATGATGATGGCCTGCCGGTCTACCCGGTCAACGGAATTTTTTGGATCACGGTAGCGGGCATACATCAGCGCATCCTGACCCGAGAAAAAATATCCTCCGACAAGTACTTTGGGTTGGTTGGGCTGTTGAAATGAATATACCGGCGCCGGGTTATAAACCTCTATTCCACCAATCGCATCAACCACATCCCGGAATGTTCGCATATTCATGACGATGTAGTGGTCAATTTCAAGACCCCAGTTTTGTTTTATGGTTTCTGCCATTAACCCGGCACCGTACCCTTCACCGGAATAATATCCCATGCCTTCGGTCCCAAAAAAGTATGCTTGATTAAATTTACCGTGGGTCCTGCCATTATCTTCTGTAACATCCGGTATTACTACCCAGAGATCTCTCGGAAAACCTACCACGCTTACTTCCCGGTTTTGAAAATCTACTCTAATAACCATCGAAGAATCAGCCAGGCCATACAGGTAGCCTGCACTCCTGGTATCTGTTCCAACCACTAGGATGTACACAACTTCTTCCGGTCCATTACAGATACCATCTCCCTGCCCCATTGCTTGAGCGGGAGTGATATTAATAAAAGATATCAGCAAACCAGTAATCACCAGGGTGTAAACAAATCGTTTCATAAATTCCACTCCCCTACTCAGCAAGGGAACTATTAATAAATTCGTTCAATAGGACCAGCGGATCAGGACCCCGGCCTGATTGGATAAGTTCCAATCCATGATTCTCGATGTAGCCATAGTCTACGGAAATCAACCCCGGGATTTCAGAGCATGTTTCTACGGAAGCATCATCCCGCAACCCAAATAAACAGTATACCGGGAGAGGCGGCTCTAAACCGATCAGCTGACCTGCCAGTTCTTCATAAGGCAGTGTTAATAAGGAAGCCGGGGATAAAGAGAAACTGCCTTTGCAGGAACCTGTTCCAGATTGATTTAACCAGGCACAGCCGTATAAAGCGCCATCAGCGCCAATGGACGCTCCAGCAGTCAGGATCCTGTTCTTATCAACTCCTTGCAGTTGAGAAGCTTTTAACATGGCAGCTTCAATATCCAGCAGCCAACCTTCCGGATCGTAGGTTTGACAGCCGTCCTGGCAATCTCTCAAAGTAAAAACAAACACCCCCAATGGACCTTCCGAAGAGAATTCAGGAAACCAATCTGAAGACCTCCAGGAATGGTTATAGTCCGGGATTCTGACTAGCTGATCTCTATTCTGAAGCCAGGGTGCGATCTGGTCCCATTCCGTGGAATCTCCCCGGGCCCAATGGAGAAGAATTATTAGCGGTGCAGGGTTTTCCGGGGCCGGATAGTAAATACCCTCAAGTTCTTCACCATCTTCCGTAATGAAATTCACCATAATGGGTTCAGGATCCAATATCACTATAGGAGTGGCTGAAGGTGTGAATGTAGGTTCAGGTGTAAAGGTTGCAGTTGGTTTGGGAGTATCTGAAGGAGGCGCTTCTGGTTGAGCAGTTTCGTCAGGGGATAGAACATCAGAGCTTGCTCGGGTCCCCTGACAGGAGCTCAAGAAAGCTGTAATAATCAAAACACTGACTGTAAAATATCTCTGAAAATTCTTCATTATTTCAATTATAAAACTCATTTTACCGAAACGCTAATCACAGCTTTGTTAAGAGTAAATAATAAGCCCTGATCTATCGGGGCGGACAGACCAGGGCGTTATTACCAACAATTTGCAGATGAATTATTTCAATAAATCCATATAGGGCGGTTGTTCAAAGTTTTCATCGTCATTAAAGTTGATATCTATCGTAGCTCCGCCGCTGACTTCAACATTATTGCCGATCAGCTGAGTATTGAATGTCGGGTCCGTCCCAGATGATCCCGAAAAGTAGAGGTCGCCATCAGGAGCGTAAACCGTCCCCAGGTAAAACGATGTGCTGTTTCCAGTCACGCTGATGGTATTTGAATTACCGTTGGCGAGGTAAATTAACACACCTGGAATAGCCGGTGATGGGTCTGGGGTCTCTTCTGGTGCCCGAAGATCGACAGGTGATACGTTGCCGTTTATCGTCACGCCACCTGTCTGAATGAACAAAGTCACTCCATTGCCGGAAACAGACCCGCCGTTGATATTGATCCCTTTTGATCCAGTCACACAATATAACCCGG
>CAZVIH010000013.1:0-134176 GCA_964627755.1 uncultured Anaerolineales bacterium | reverse complement strand
TCGATCAACAGGCCCAGGATGCCTCCCAAAACCAGGCCAAGCCCCATTCCTGCGGATGTATAACTGATTCTGACAGGTTTATTGGTTTCATTTTCTGAAGACATTTTTCCTCCTACTAAATATTGAAACAATTCATTTCATTCCCTGTCTCCGCCGCGGGCGGCGCCTGCTGCATACAAACAGCGGCGCCGCCCGCGGCAACCAAGAGAAGAAGAATGAGAGTAAAACTCACAGGCTGGGTGAGCTTTTTGGCACTTGTGATATGGGTGGATATTTATCCTTTTTTAAGCTGGTCCAGAAATCGTGCCAGCGGCTGCGCAGGATCACAGATAGTTTTTTGGGTAGAGGTGGATTCCAGGCAGTCGCTTGATTGATCAAACGCTCCCTTTCCGCTTCCCGCATACGATCCCTCTGCAGTTCCTTGCCTATAAATTCGGCATAACCGGGACTAAAAGTCATCTTATTGTCTCCTTTCATTTTTGATCTCCAGGATCAGGTCATCTGGAGAACATCCTTTGACTAAAAACGCATCTGCACCTGCCGCAATAGCTTCCTCCCTGATATCGGCATGTAAAGTGAGGATCACTACCCTGATATTCCGCCACCTTTTTTTGATGATCCTGGTCGCCTCCAGCCCGTTCATTTTTGGCATAAAGGCATCCATCAGAACTACATCCGGTTTTTTCTTTTCAATGAATTGGATTGCCCGCTCTCCATTATTTGCTTCACCTACCACCTGAATATCTGGTTGGGTTAACATTAAGGCACGTAATCCTTTTCTTGAAGTCACGCGGTCGTCTGTGATCAGGACTTTGTACAAAACAGCGCTCCTTTCTAAGAATCTATTGAATAATGACTGTTGCTGTGGATAAGAAAGAACAGCTGCCGGAAAAAAAGTGTCACTTGGGGCTGTCATTCAGATTTCCTTTCCTACTTGATGTTCTGCTGTTTTTACTGCCTCAATCATACAAAAATCCCCTCTAAACCACATCGGATAAAGAAGGGATTTTTAGCAAACATAAAGGACTATCTTTTTCCCAAAAAAGACAGATCTCTGGATGAAAGCCAATCATCCAAATGCTGTAGATAAAGTATCAGGTAGGAATAACAGGCATGAGCGAGGGGATCAGATCAATCTTTTTCTTCCAGCTTGGCCATGCCTTCCTTAATGGCATACAGGGCCGCTTCGGTCCGGCTGGCCAGGTGTAATTTAGCCAGGATATTGCTGACATGGGTCCGGACTGTTGCTTCTGTGATCGACAGTTTCTCACCGATCTCGCGGTTGCTTTTTCCCTTGGCCAGAACCTGGAGGACTTCCACTTCCCGGTTGGTCAGGGGATCAGGGCTGAGAGGTTTTTCTCCGGGATGGAATACTTCCTGCAGCACCTTACGTGCTACGGTTGGAGAGAGGGAAGATTCTCCCTGGTGCACCTGGCGGATGGCTTCGATCAATTCTTCTGGTTGGGAATCCTTTAATAAATATCCCAGGGCGCCGGCCTTGATGGCAGGAAAGACCTGTTCGTCAGCAGCGAAGCTGGTCAGGACCAGGATCTTCACCTGGGGAAATTTCCCCATAAGATCACGGATCACCTCAATGCCGGACATTTTTGGCATTAATAGATCCAGGAGCAGCACATCGGGTTTTAGTGCCTCGTATTGAGCAACGGCCTGAAGACCGTCTTCCGCCTCGCCAATAACCTCCAGAGCTGGTTCAGTATCCAGCAAAGCCCGGATGCCTTTTCGCACCACTGCATGATCATCGACGATCAGAATGTGGATGATTTCATCACTCATAAGGAACCTCGATTCGGATAGTCGTGCCTTTCCCGGGCCAGCTGTCCATAATCAGTTCGCCATTCATCAGCTCTGCCCTTTCAATGATACCGTCCAATCCTAATCCGCCGCCTTCTACCGCTTCATCAGGTTTAAAACCCAGTCCATCATCCATGATCTCAAGAGTAACTTTTGAGAGTGTGCCGGTTAAATTAAGGATAATTTTACTTGCTTTAGCATGTTTGAGGGCATTATTGAGAGCTTCCTGGGCGATCCGGTACAAACCATCCTGGATCCTGTCGGAAAGATCCAGGTTTTCATCCATATTGATCTCCACTTCTAAGCCCGCCCTTTCCTCAACTGCTTCCAGCCTGGCTCGCAGGGCTGGCACCAAACCCTGCATTTCAACTACCGATGGACGCAGTTCAAAGATCAATAAACGCATTTCCCGCAAAGCTTCCTGGGCTGTAATCCTCAACTCAACAAGCTGTTCATTAGCCAGTCCTGTTTCTTTGGCCTCCAGCTGCCTGAAGGCCGCTTCTGCATGCAGGGTAATTCCATACAGTGCCTGGGTTACAGAATCATGAAGTTCCCGGGCCAACCGATTTCGCTCTTCTACAACTGCCAGTTGTTTGGCTTGTTTATAGAGCTGGGCGTTTTCGATTGCTACGGCAGCCTGGTCAGCCAGGGACTGCAGCACAACCAGGTCAGTCTCATCAAAAGCATTAACCCGGTCACTCTGGATATCCAGAACACCAATCACATTGCCTTTCACTTTTACAGGCACTGTCACTTCAGATAAAGTGCCGCTGCCCTGCATTTCCACATAGGCGGGATCTTCCCGGACATCGGGCAAATAGATCAAATTCCCTGAAGCGGCCACCCTTCCAGTTATACCTTCGGATCCGATCTTCAAGTGCGAGGGATTAAAATTAAAAGCTGGATCCTCCCATAGTCGGCCCGCCCCAACTCGATAGACAGCATATTGATCTTCGATCATGGCAATCGCCACATGATCATATCCAAAAGTTTTTTGGATCAGATGAACAACTTGATCCAACAGCTGGTCGATATCCATGATTGAAGTGATCTGTCGCCCTACTTCAGATATAACCCGGAATTGCTCTGCTCTTCGTTGTTGGGATTGAAACATCGAGGCATTATCAACTGCTACTCCAATCTGCTGACCGGCTGAAATCAATAACCCGATTTCGTCATTACTGAAATCCCGCACTTCTTTAGAGATCAGGAATAACGTTCCCAGAGTTCTGCCCTTAGAACATAAGGGAACAACCAGGAGCGATTTAAATCCTTCTTCTTTAACAATCCCTCGTGATAGACGTTTATCTTTTGTAATATCCCGGATCACCAGGGGCTCGCCGGACTCTACAACCTGGCCGGAGAATCCTTCTCCAATCTCCAGGTGATCGATGGCTTTGGCAAAATCAGCTGAAAAACCTCTTTGGGCATGAATGGATAGGATTTGGGTTTGTTGATTGAGAAGATAGATACCCCCGATCTGAAGACAGGTTGCCTGCAGGACTTTATCCAGGGCGCTGTCCAGGACTTCATTCAGATCCAGTGATTGGCTGACAACCGAAGCGATCTCATTGAGGGTCTTATACCCGGCAATAAGTTTATTCATAATTTAAATTATACATGCCCATAAACCTATGAGAATAATTTCCTCCCACCCAGAGTGGATGCAGAAATGTTTGTTGAAACCAAAACCAGACCGAATAAATAATCGGTGTGGTTTGAAATGTCATTGACCATCAGGACAAATACAAACAGGTCCTACTTGTATGCTCTTACTCATCTCTCCACCAGCTGCTTCGCATTCAGGAGTTTTTAGGTCCTTAGTGCAAACAAGTCCCGGATCACCTGGAACATCTCCAGATTGTGGTTCCGGGATCGACAACATTGGCTGGCTGTAAACCGGGTCCTCACATCCTTCCAGTTTGAGCTTAAAATCCAAAGCCAAACCTGGGGATCCAGGCAGCATCTGAAACATGCAGAACAGCCGGTCCGGAAATCCCTGCAAGCCGCATTTATTAGATTGAAAATCGCCCAGTTGGGCGCTGTATTCATAGAGAGGGAATCCATTCATAGATTCTGGATTTAATCCTGGGATCTCACCACCAATAACTCTCAGGACTACGGGGAGTTGCAAGGTGTCTTTTGGCAGACCCAAAGTGTAGAGAGAGACTTCCATACCGGCAAAGGGATCACAGCGGTCTGACGAGTCCGTTGAACCTTGAGGTGTTTGAGGTATATGCGGAGGCAGAGGAATTTCGTTAGGGTCGAATTCATAAGAACCCGGATCACAGCCAGATCCTTGTTGGCGGGTGATTCCGCGCTGGTCATCAATCATACCTGCACACCCTGAGAGCACATCAATCAAGGGACTACCACTCAACAATGCGTGGGTTTGGGTACCACCGCCGTTATCTTTTAGTGGCCCAATTAAGGGATTGGTTTCTACAGTTCCGCCACAAGTACCATCTGTGCTGTAGTTTCCTGACCCCGAATAATTCATGCCGTTTTCTAGTTGGCAGTCGATACTTGTATTATAAGCAAACAAGTTATTTTCCAGATTAATACTTTCGGACACATTCAATGCTCCTCCTCCCCATAAATTATGATAAGGGTTTTCTTCATTATCAATTTCAGTTGCTACATTATAGGCAAAAGTAGAATGCTTAATATCAAGTGTGTAATTATTGACACCTACTTGACGGGATTTAATTCCACCACCCCTTTTAGAACTATTTCCTGAAAATGTGCTGTTCTGGATATCCATATCGCCAGAGTACACTGATATTGCACCGCCCGCAGAAATTGCAGTATTATAAATAAAGTCGGTTTTAGCAATTTCAACTACTCCAAAAGCGACATGCTTGATTCCTCCCCCAGCATTTCCCGCTGAGTTGGCACTAAAATTTGATCCGGAAATTGTAGTAATAAAATTCGTACCAATTGGTATTGTATAACCTAGAGAAAGATAACTCTCAAGTCCGATGGAGAGTCCTCCACCACCAATATCCGCTGTGTTATTAATAAATTTAGCACCTATTAACACCGCATTATCGTGAATGATTATTCCTCCTCCATCTTGGCTAGCTTGATTTTCAAAAAAGGTGCTGTTCTCAACCATCAAATCCCCACTAATATGGCAAATCCCCCCCCCGGAACCCCCAGAAGCTTGATTATTGTTGAAATCGCTATCGATAATCCGGATGGTAGATGCGATGCTTGGTATCTCATACTCTCCAGTCGTCGTATTTATCGTGGTGGTACCCCCACTAATGATCGCTCCGCAGTTATTAGCCCAATTAACTTTCAACGTGCTTTCATCAACTGAAAGATCTGAACCCTCAGAAAAAATAGCCCCACCCATTTCATAAGCAATATTTTGCCAGAACGTTGTGCGAAAACTATTATAGGTACTTTCAAATCCTTCCTCTGAGTATTTTGTGTAAACTGCAGCGCCATAAGTAGCCCTGTTGTTAAAGAACAAATTCTCAATTCCTTCAACATTTGATCCCTCAGCAAATATCGCTCCCCCAGAGTTATCCGTTTGATTGTAATTAAAATCAGTTCGCACAATATAAACACCATTATTCTCATTCCTCACAAATAATGCACCACCTTTATCAATCGCATAATTATCAAAAAATTCCACATCATTGATGGTGATCATACCCCCACTTTCATCGGAGGCATTTTTTATAGAATAAATTGCTCCTCCTTGACCAGCTGCATGATTATTTTCGAATACGGAATCGGTTACGAGCAGCAACCCATTGATGTTAAATATTGCGCCGCCGAGATTATAACCAGTGGTAAGCGTTTCCCCGGCATGGTTATCCTGGAAACGAGAATTATCAATAATTCTTACCCGGCCAGAGTTATTGTAAATTGCACCACCCCCGGCAACTGAGTCCCCATCTGGGTAAGCCACATTATTCAGAAAGGTTGTGCGAGAGGCAAAGAAATCTCCCTGTAAATTAATTACTGCCCCGCCAATTGGCCTGGCTCCATTACTTAATGTCAAATCATATAGTGCCAGATCACCATTAGGTTCGATGAAAAAATGTCCCATATTTGGACCCTGGATATCAATGGTTGCGTTATTCCCATTGATAGTGATCGTTTTAGTGATACGCGGCAGACCATTTTGAACAGTTGATCCACTAATAGTAGCTGTGTCATAAACCTGAGTGAGACTGTATTCACAACCGGCTTCCAGATTGATAATGGCGGGTTCAGAATTTTGATTTGCAGTATTCAGATTGGCGAGCAACGTGGGAACACTGCAGCCGGGGTTATAAATGGTCGGCTGCGGGGTAGGTGTGTTATATCCGCAGGCAGATAATAAAAGAACCATACCTAAAAGAAGTGGGAAAACAAAACAAGAGAGTTTCTGGCGGGACATAATTAATCCTCCATGATTAGATTCAGACAACAAGTTTTGTACTTATCGAACTAATTGAGTTAATTCATTCTTAAATTAAAAACAAATTAACAAAGCCAAATGTTGCAATTTTATGACTTCAATCGTTCTGATAAGTCTACAAATCATACACTTGTTTAACCAGATAATTACAGAAAATTGGATTCAACCAGGTCTTAGCCGTTAGGGACACTCACAGATGGATGGAACGGTCATGGGCTGATGGTAGATGCCTCCGGCTGCTTCGCAGGATGTTCGGGACAGATCTTTGGTGCAGATTAAGGAATCGTTTTCAGGAGCAGGATCTTCTGGAAGTAGGAGTTCGGGAATGCTGACCCCATTCCATGAAATAATAGGGTCATCACATCCCTTGAGGTATAAATGAATGTCCTGGATCGTTCCCGGCATCGTATCCATAATGGGAAAATTAAAATAGATCCTGTCATTAAAACCCTGCTGCGAAAAATCAGATAACTCAATGGGGCCCAGATCGGCATAATATTCCCAGGGCTGGGGATAATCAGGCAGCTCCACGCTCAAACCCAGGATACCGCCTTCCATCTTAAAGTATACGGGCAAGATCATATCCTCTGGCCTGATACTCAGCAGCATCACCGAAGTCTCCAGATCCTCAAAGAGTTTGCAGCGGTCCGAGACTGAAGGAGGAGGAGGCGGCGGAACTTCAGCTGCTGCTTCTGTAGGAGCGGGTAAGGCCAACACCTCCGGTGTAGGCGGTAAGTTCTCGCTGCACGGAAAATTGGGCAGGATCATCTGGGTGTTGAAGATCAAACTATATACGATCCAAACCATAGCTCCCAAGACGATCGCACCACCTCCATAACCAAATATTCCCTTGATCAAACTCGGCTTCTGAACGGCAGGTCCCTGCAGGGGACTGGCGGTCTTATTAAGGATGCGTTCCGCAAGGGCTTGGGGAGGAATCACAGGGATGAAAGCGCCCAGGGCGACCGATTGGGCAATGAGCATCTGTCTGCGTTCCCTGCATTCCGGGCATACTTTGAGATGTTCCCTGACAAATTGTTCACGATCCAGTAATTCTTCATTATCATGAAGGGCTTCCAGCAAAGCAGTCACTTCCTTGCATTCACCTTCCGGATCTTCCAGCAATAACTGGATCCCATAACTTTCCTGGAAAGCCTCCCGGGCTCGGTGGAGGGATACTTTAACATTCGAATCGCCAATATCGAGGATCTCGCCAATTTCAGCGTAGCTGAATTGGTTCAATTCGCGCAGCACCAGGATTTCCCGGTTCTGGGGAGTCAGCTTGTTCAATGTATTTTGGACTCGATCTGCCGCTTCTCTCGACATGGTTTCTCTTTCAGGACCTGGGCCAGTTGATCTAACTGGTGTGTCTTCCTCTAATGGATCTACATTGCGATCCTTTCTGATCAGATCAATAAAATAATTACGGGTCAAACGGAAGATCCAGGACCGGAAGTTCCAGGGTGGACCCAGGCTCCCCAAGTTGGCATGAGCCCGAATAAAAGCTTCCTGAGTTAAATCCTCCGCTAGGGCAGGGTCATGTGAAAGCATCAAGGCATAGTTGTACACGGATTGAAAATAGCGGTTGAATAATGAAGTGAACGCTTTCCGATTGCCATTAACTGCTTTTTGAACCAACTGCTGATCCGGATTGCTTGGTTGTGCCATAATGTTCCTTACTTTACAAACGTAAACTTAAGTGAAAATGTTACAGTTGAAATAATCAAACTGGTAAAGAGGAAAATATATTGAAATGAGAATACTTCCCCCAGAGCAAAAACCCCTTACGCAGGCCCATTATTTCAATTATCTCAGTGTAACATAATTCAATCATCGGAAAATAAGGAAACTCTCTCGCGAGGTGCGGGAGGATTTAGGAAGTATTTTTATGTCATCAAGGGCCTCGATGCAGTTCCCTATCCAGGTATCAGAGCCCAGAGTTTCCAGAAATCCAGTTGTTTTCCTACGTAAAAAGTATCAATCTAAACCCTACTTCTGTACTATTGATTTATAGTATTCTTTTGCTATACTTCATAACAATTGAAGTATTCAGCGAGTCAAACGATCAGAGGTGCAACATGTTTTTTGAGAGAAAGACAAAAACACAAAATATCTTAAAATCGATCTGGTTTCCTTTCCTGACATTGGTAATATTTCTCAGTATCTTTAGCCTGTTTGGGCCAGCGCCCGCATTTTATACATTGGGCGGGATCTACTTTCTTGCTGCGATCATACCTATTGCCACTGTACTGAAAACCCGCAATAGTAGCTACCTGGCTGTGGTTTTATTCCAGATTTTTGTCGGGCTGGTCTGTATCAGTGCACCCCCAGCAATTGAAAACAAGAACGAAATTGGCCTGATTCCCATTTTTATCCCCATTATGTATGGGTTATTGATGGTTGTTGCCTATCAGGCTTTTAATAGAAGACTGCGCTGGAGGGGGGAAGAAGTCTTTGAATTGGCAGCTTTACCCGTAGAGGATATTGGTAACAGCTTTACAGCCCGCCCCCGCCCTGCTGGACAAGTGCCGGTCAGCAAAACTGAAATGATCCGCTTTGTGGACTTTATTTCCCGCAATCTGATCGCTTTCCCTTTCAAGGAGGAAAACCGGGTGGTTTTCGTGCTGACCTTGCCTGGGAATGACCTTCCTTATATGTTTGGAATTAAAAAGGAATATATTGAAGATACCTGGGTAGCCGTGGATTACGACGGGAATATTACAGTGAACATCACTGAAAAAGACTACCTGTTATTCAAGATGGATCTGGATTTTGACCAGCTTTGCCAGTCACTCGGCGACGTATTCAGGGAGTTCCTGGAACTTTCCAAGACTGGTCAGGAATCCCAGATCATCGATCGCATGAACTCCCTGCGATTAAATCCTTTCGCTTAATGAGGAAGATACGATGAGTTTTAAAACAGCTGCCCGGTTAGGGGCAATCTTATCCAAAGACTATGCGGAAGATTTTTTCAAGCTGCTTGTGAACTATCAGGATATCTCATCCTCGGAAGCCGCATCCCGTCTGAGTTTACATATTCGGACCGCCCAGGATTTTCTGGACAGCCTGGCCGAATTAGGGATAGTAGAAAAGACTGAGGTTTTTGAAAAGAAAAGGCCCTATTTCCGCTTCACACTGCTTAAATCAATGATTTCCCTCGAGGTAGATCTATCTGAATTTGAGAAAGAAAACCCGGGAGAAGGGTTGGCCAGATTGATCAGGGAAAAAAAAGAGAATGAAGCCAATTTTTCAGTAGCCCGGACCGGTGATGGATTCAGCGGGGTCACAATCCGGGAAGGTGAAGGTCGAGAACGCCAGGAGCACAAGATCAGCCTGACCACTCCTCAAGGAAAATTCCTTTTCCATTTACCTTTCCCTAAAGCCCGCCCGCTTTCGGTTGCAGACATCATGGAAAAAGCCAATGTGGGATCAGACTATTCTGCCGAGATCCAGGATATTGTGGATGAATTGATCCGGCTGGATGTGATCGAGGTACTTTGATATTCAAAGGGACGAAGTCTATTTAGCTGACTTCGTCCCTTATTGTTCTGCTAAATAAACAGAATACCAAATAATCAAACCGCCTGGTCGGAACGGATCTCCCGTCCCCATTCAATACTGAAATAATGTCCCGCTTGTATGATCTAAAAACTCCCAATTATGGGAGCTGTTAGATCGTTTTCTTTGAACCTTTGTATCTTGTTATTCAACCACAACAATTTCCACGTAAAATGGATCTCCCAGCATTCCTAAACCAAATTCGTTTCCATATTGGTCTTTGAGTCCCCAGTAGCCCTTGGATACCCCGGCAGTTTTGGGTGCTCTTAATGTTACCGAAATGTCAATTGACTCTCCGGGTTCAACGTCCACAGGGAAAGCGCTTGTTTTATCCGGACCAGACATCTGACTGCCAGAGACAAAATACAGGACAGTTTTGGTTGTCCAGGTACATTTGCCTCCATTCTGCAAGCGCCAGGTTTTTACGAATTTGTGATCAGCGAATATCTCTGTTTTATCAGGAATGGTGATATCCGCGATAAAAACAGCAACATTACACCCCGCTTCGACGGTTTTTCCTGGTTCAGGAGTAGGTGTTGGAAATGGCGTCACTGTGTCTGTTGGGATACTTGAAGTCGGCTCTGACGTAGGAGTATCCGTCACCAGAGGGACTGCTGTGTTCGTTTGGGTTGCTGTAATCTGGGCTGCAACCGCAGTCTGGGTCTGGATGATAGCAGTGACCTGGCGTTTATTACCTACAATACGGATACCAAACATGATCCCAAGCACACCTAAGGATCCTGCCAACAAGATTACGGGAATGAATTGAAGACGTTTCATACGCGAATGATAGGCTCCCGATAGAAAGTTACATATCCCATAATAATACCCCAATCAAAGGCATTTATGCAACAAAAAGGAAAGCTGAGATCCTCTCCCGTTTAATAAATATAATTCCTCGACTTCAATCCAATTCTAATAATGGACGGTCATTTCTGCTTTCAACGGCATCATTCTCAACCAGCATATTGTCAAAATAGCGGTGCGCCATTTTGGTCTTCAGGAAAACCCTGAACAAAGGGCCAAGAATGAGAGGAAAACGTTCTGGCTTAACAATCGACCGTAAAACCTCAGGATCCAGCTCTCCGTTTTCATAAATTCAAGTTTGGATTTAAAATTCAGGGTGGTCCGGGCAAAGAAATTGGTTATGATCTCCAGGTCTTCTTTCGATGTGTCAGTTTCCTTTTCAACCAGCATCCCTACCCGGGGATATTTTTCATATCTTTTCAGGTGATGAGCCTCGTTCTGATCCACCACCATGTAAGGGTGAATCAAGGGCAGGTGTTTATCCAAAGCCATTTTCATGAGTGCTGCAGGAAAATCCATTTTCAGGGGAGCAGCCCACAGTGTAAAGTCCGAGTTGATCACGACCTTTCCCATTAAACGGGAAGCTTCATCCGTGTCACAAATACCGGGCGTTTTTGTCCAGCAGTCAAAACATCCAGTGCAGTATTTCAGCCCGAGTTCCCGCAGGTCGAGTTGAATGACAACATGACCTTTATCTTCCAGACTGGATCCAAGGTCTTCTAAATATCTATCAAAATTCGATGGGTTGGGATTTCCATTGAGTACAGTAATTTTCATAAATTGCACCTTTGGTGAGATCAGAATAAAATCAGTCCAAAAGATTAGATTCAAGGAGTGATCAAATTACAGGATCATTGGTAGAGGATACAGAGTGCAATGATCATTGCTCCCGTAATTATACTTGCTGAAATTTGGTGAACCAGTTTAGGGGTTCTTTTTACTTGATCCTGGATGCTCATGACTGCGCCAGTGGCGAACATGGCGATCACACTCAGTCCAGCCAGGGCAATCAACAGGAGTACCGGAACAGGAAAGGTATCCAGGGGATCCAACCTGAAAATCTGCACCCCGGTGAGGATGACCCCTCCCAGGGCGACCAGTTTATGAACGTTAAATAACAGGCCATTATACGGTTTCCCCACCTTGCTGACCCAGAAACCAAAACCGACCACTACAAGAAAAAGGGTTCCAGGCAAGATCACTTTTAATATATTTTCCATCTTAACTCCAATGCTGATTGTTAAATCATATAATACGTTGATTTTTCTCCCATGTTGTAAAATATTTCGTTGTTTTAAAACAGGAAGCCCCGGTTTTCACCGGGGCTTCACCAAAAGGAGTCAGAAAAAAGACTAAAGACCTTTTACTGTGTTGCCCAGGAATAAGACAATATAGGCTACCAATACAAAGTAAAAGAAATAATCAGATACAAACGGGATATTGGCATAGCGACCCAAAAGACCCAGGACAGCAAGAACCACTGAAATCCAGAATACATTTTGTTTGGGGGGAGTGAGTTTCATTTTTTCTCCTTTGGTACAAAATAATATAAAGTAGAACAATATTGTTAACGCCAATAACCAATGAGAGTTACGGTGGATTTCTTTTTTAAAATGATCAGCTCATCATTGCTAGTAGAGTCGCCGCAGAAAACATGATAATCATACCCACGATCATCCATAATAAAGTTCTTGAATAACCTTTGGGATCTATTTGGTCTTTCTGGTCCATATCTTTCATACTGGGATATAAACGCCAGAAAAAGGTGGCAATGGATAAGGTCATTGCTGCACCCACAACAGGCAGGGTTTGAGCATCTCCCCAAAACAGGAAAACGATCAGTAAAAGGATAAAGATCAATTTTGTTCCTGCGACCCAATTGACCAGATATTTCGTCATCTCGTGGACATCGGGATCACTTTTTGATTTCTCCCAGGCTTTAAAATAACCCATCGCATTGGCCAATTTTGAATCCGGCCTAAAATACAGGATCATAACATTACCAAGCTCTAAAAAGACAAATAGCCCAATCGCGATTCTTAACCAAATCATCAAATCTCCATTTACCCAGCCATCTGGAAAACCATCGGGCTGAAGTAAGGGATCAGCCAAATGATCCAGACGAAGAGGCTAAACTTGTGGAAGTTCTGAATAGCGTTCTCGTCCTTTCGAATCAGAACGACCAGTGCCCAAACTGCATGAACAAACATCAATAATATTGCGAGTAAACCAGATATTCCATGGACGTCAAACTGCATCCCACCCACAAAATCAAACATCATACCCGTTCCTAAAGTATCACAGATCAGGCCCAATACAAAAAAGGCCAGGTGCCAGGGTTTTAAGCCCCCCTGGATGCGTTCACTCCAAACCCCAACGGTGTAAAAAACAAGTGCCGCGGTGATGATTATGCTTGCCGATGAATCCATTATTACTCCTTATTGATATCAATAACTGAGGGATTATATCGTATCGAACCTGGATATTCAACATGGGTCAAAATTGGAAAGAGTAAAAAAACCGGAGCACCTTTGGGATGCTCCGGTTCAGCTAAGAGGATGAATTATTTTTGTTCTAATTTTCTTCATTAGATGGCGCGTTTTGAGCTGGTCATTGCCAATTCAGCGCAGCGGCACTGCAATTGGGATCCCCATTCAACCAATTTCGAACCCACCGAATTCAACATCTTAATGCTAATTCTTGTAAAAACCGATTCACATACTTCTTCAACAGATCGAACATAACGATCTTGCATTGCATAGGCGATCTCATCCTGCCGCCGCTGAGTTTCTACGTAATAGGTATTCCATGTAACCATGATCTTTCTCCCGTTAGCCAGTTGTTTTCTTTTCAATCCTGTACAAATAATCTACTTGATACGTTGGTGTATTATCTTTTTATCATCTCCATTTTCCACCTCCGGTTTGTTAACTACTCACATAGTAAAAATGCTGCTACTGCCCGCAAAGTATCCTGCACCCGTTCTTCATTGAGCGCATAACATTTTGCTCCCGAGCAGCGTCGTTCAGTCAAATAACCAGTTGCGCTCAGTTGTTTCAGATGCCGTGAGGCAGCTGACTGGCTCAAATCCAAACGATCCATAATTTCCTGGGATTTCATTTCCCCTTCTTCAGCAATCACTTTCAGGATATTCAATCTCAGGTCATCTGCCAGAGCGCTGAGCCGGATGGTAATCTCGTTTCTGCTCAAGTCCGGCGCATGAACCTGGGTATCTTCGGGAAGTCGAGCGCCGAATATCACGCCGTGGGAATTCTTGTAGTGGAACATCCCCAGATAAGGTCCATTGTGAGCGCTGGGCACAAAAATCATTTGCTGGTTCTCACCGATCTCTTCTAAGAAATCAGCATTAACGTCTGTGCCAATGATGTATTTGGCGATTTCCTCCCGGCTCATATTTCTAAAATCAACCTGCTCAAAAGCCAATACTGCGTCTTCAAGCATCGGCAGGATCCGCTGCCATTCAGCTTTGAAATGTTCATCCCATAAAAATTGCATATGAGAGGTAATTTGGCGCTGCATTTCAGGCGGATCGTTCAACAACTCAAAAGCTTTGCTTTCAACTTTTCGATCAGTTTTTGCTTTTGTGAACTTTTTCTCCAGATAGTCCAGGAAGAAATCCTGATCTGCTAATAATGTGTCCTTATCCGTATCAGGCACACTATCTGCCATGTCGCAGGGTTCATAATCAATGTATACATCCAGCAATTGGTCCCTCAGAATGACAGGATCACAATTTTTTAAGTAGCTCAGGTAAGAAGGAATATCTTTCCAAAACTTAACCGGCACTACAGCATAATGAAAACCAATGATAACCAGGTTGTGCTGAGCCATCTGTTCTTTGGTGAAAGCTGCCGCAGTTTCGTAGATCCAAGGGTTTAACCCTGACAGCTCTTCACTTCTGCTGATCAATGTCATACTATTGATAAAAGTTTGCACCGGGTCAAGTTGAACCGATATGGTGTTTACCTCTGGAAGAACTATGGCATCTGGACCTGGCATTATTACTCCTTTTTATTACTTAGTCGGGTTATTCAATTTACCCACTTTATCGGGTTATGCTCATATCATAGCATAATTAAGGTCTTTGTCAAGACCCAAATTCAATCTAATTCGAGGGTGTTAAATAACAAGTATTCGGGAAAATGGTTAGCCGGATAAGTATTTTCTTTATTGCGGAAACGAAAAATCCACCTATTTTCCTGCTCGACCTTGTCTCCCAAACCAGCTTCATTGATTGAATAAAAACAACAAGCTTTAAATGATCCTTTTTGTTAAACACCCCTACCCCTTTTCCATACTGTAAGTCTCAAACTCTCTGAAAAGGTTATAAATAACTCACAAGAGTTTTTCTCCTGAATGCCAGGCATTGAGATTGTATAATCATTAGACCCCTGGGGTTTGGGATATAATTTTTACAACAAAAAACCAAGGATTTTCACAAGGAGTATGAAATGGTCAAGCAGACCAGACCTTTAATTATCGTTATTATGATCTTGATCGGAGCATTTCTTCTTTCTGCATGCCAAGGCAAGGAAGAATTAAACCCCACTCCTTTTGTTGAAACCGAAGGGGGAGATGCCTTTATCGGCATTCCCAACCCGGCCTCATTTTACTGTCAAGAAATGGGATATGAACTGGAACTCAGGGATTCCGAGGGCGGCAGCGAAGGTATTTGTATAATGCCAAATGGTGCAGAATGTGAGGAATGGGAATTTTTGGCTGGGGGTTGCTCCATTGAATGGACCTTCTGCCAAAGGCAGGGTTTTAACATCCGAGAAGGGGACGAGGGAGCGATTTGCACATTTAATGACGGCAGTACCTGCCCCGAATATGAATTTTTCATTGGGGAATGCCAACCTCCCGAATAATAAACTACAAACTTGAACATCAGGGTAGAATAGAAACACAACAAAATGATATTTTGTTGTGCTTTTTCTTATTCTGTGATTTACCACTTTGATAAAACAGAAGGAGCCTTCTCATGCCAGATAAAAACATAAGTCCAGATCAGAACATCGGACACCTGATCAAATCGGCCGAGCGTCTGGGCATTGAGCTGGACGAATCCGCAGCCCTGCAGTGGTTAACTGCCATCCAAGCCTCAAAACAGGAAGAGGATATTGTGTTTGACGATCGCACAGGGGTTTTTGGACATAAAATTTCCATGCTGGATTTCAGTTCCGAGGATCTGGCCCACTTCAGAAAAGTTGGCCGGCTAGTTGAATTCCAGGATATTCCAGGCAAAGTTGAAACCGCCCTGGCGCTTTCAGGATCAGCGGCCCAATCAAAGATTCAAACCTACCCCGGGGATGCAGATTATTTTGAACGAATCAATATCCTGGCAGATAGCAGGGATGAAGCTTGCCTTGAGCTTTCCAGGCTTATTAAACAGAAAGCGCTTCAAACCCAGAGCGGACCGACCTACCATTTAATGGAAGTGCGATTTGGATCCTTTCCACAGGATGTCATGATCGATAATCACAAATATCCTGCCGGCAGCTCAATATCCTGGACTCCCAAGCAAATCATGGAGGGAAAAATCGAAGCGAGTTCTCCAGATGGCAGCCCGGTGGTGGTTTACTGGTCTGAAATTGCTCTCGATCCGGGTTGGTGTAAGCTCGATTGGGTGTTTGGAGATCCTGTACGTAACGAATTGGTGAATGTCAGCAATATGCTGGACGTTAGCTGGGAAGCGCCAGATGGAACGATCACCCCGCTAGATGGTTTTCTTGATCCGTATTTTCAGGAAATATATCTGGATGAAGAATCCATCCCGACCTTCTCAAAACTTTCCCAGCATGTCTCCGCCGACGCCCTGGAAGAATATATTGAACAGCTTGAAAAAGAAGTTAATAAATACATAACAAAAAATATAAACTATGGCAAGGCCGCAAAGCGAATGTATAACATCTTTCGGCTGACAGGACGCTATAATGAAGCAGCTATAATCAGGGAGCTGTTTGATGAACCATCTTCAATGTTGTATCAAGTTTGGGCGCTGATCCGCACAATGGAGGAATGCAGCCACCCGGGATCAAGCATTACCGGGGAACAAGTCCAATCCCAGGCAGATAGTTTGATCCTCGAAGTAGTCAGTACCTTAGAAGGGGACGAAGAAACGATTGTTGTTCAGCACCTTCTTAATCTGAGGGACGCGCTGGAAGACCAGAATCCGGGAGAAGCCCTACCCCGCACCGTTGAGGCAGCCCGCGATGAGGTGATCAATATTGTCAACAACTTCTTTTATGAAAAGTTGACCACTGTTCCAGAGATCAAAAAATACATGGATCAAATGAGAGGTTAATACAGGAAACTTGATTTTCCGGAAAAAGACGCTATAATAACCAGCAATAAATTAACGTGTTGACCGGGACGAGTAGGGGAAAAAGTCTTCAACAGGGATTGAAAGCCACAGATTGAGAGCTTTCTTGAATGACCCACTTCGAAAACCCCCCGCGAGCGTGAACCTGAAATCATAAGAGAGTAAGGTGACACGGTTAGCCCCGTTACAGGCCCTCTGAGATGAGTCCAGGATCACAGCATAGGACTTAAATCTGGGTGGAACCGCGAGAAACTCTTGCCCCAGTTGGCAGGAGTTCTTTTATTTAAATGGAGGTTTATTATGTCAAAAGAAAAATATGTGGGATCGGATTTATGGAAGATCCGGCATTCAACCGCCCATGTCATGGCCCAGGCAGTCCGGGATATCTTCCCGGAAGGTAAAGCAAAGATTGC
Source organism: uncultured Anaerolineales bacterium (assembly GCA_964627755.1). GTDB lineage: Bacteria > Chloroflexota > Anaerolineae > Anaerolineales > UBA11858 > B10-G9. The sequence continues at coordinate 116,823 of CAZVIH010000013.1, read as the reverse complement.
TATCGGCCCTCCCATCGCCGATGGATTTTATTACGACTTCGACCTGCCCAGACCGCTAACCCCGGAAGACCTGGAGGAGATCGAAAATAAAATGCGCAAGGTCATCTCCGAGGATCACGGGTTTATCCGCCGCGAGCTTTCTGCTGATGAAGCCCGGGAACTCTTTAAGGACCAGCCTTATAAGCTGGACTTGATTGATGGGCTGGAAGCCGGGGGGTTGGATGAGTACGGCGAACCGTTGGATGAAGAAACCGTCATTTCAACCTATACTCACGATGATTTTGAGGACCTCTGTCGGGGACCCCATGTCGAAAGTACCAAGTTGATCAATCCCAAAGCATTAAAATTACTGAACGTGGCGGGAGCATATTGGCGCGGAGATGAGCACAATCCCATGCTCCAGCGTATCTATGGAACCGCCTGGGAAACGAAAGAGGAATTAGATGCCTACCTCGAAAAACTCGAGGAAGCAAAACGGCGCGACCACCGCAGGCTGGGCAAGGATCTTGACCTTTACAGCACCAATCCGGATGTTGGCAGTGGTTTAGTGCTCTGGCATCCCAACGGGGCTTATATCCGCTACAAAGCTGAACAATACTGCCAGGAAGAACACCTCAAGAATGGTTATGATTTCGTCTCTACACCCCATATCGGAAAAGCCCATCTGTGGGAGACCAGCGGTCACTTAACCTGGTATGAAGAGAATATGTATTCCTCACTCGATATCGACCAGGAATCGTATTATCTAAAACCGATGAACTGCCCCTTCCACATCATGATCTACAAGAATTCCCTCCACAGCTACCGGGAACTGCCGCTGCGCTGGGCAGAATGGGGCACTGTATATCGCTATGAACGCAGTGGGGTTTTGCACGGAATGATGCGGGTGCGCGGTTTTACACAGGATGACGCCCATATCTTTTGCAGTCCCGAGCAGATGCCGGCGGAAATCGACAAGGTGCTTAATTTCTGTCTTCACATCCTGCGCGGTTTTGGGATGGAAGATTTCCATGCCTACCTGGCGACTAGGGATCCAGACAAATCAGCCGGTGAGGTCGACCGCTGGGATGCTGCCACCGAAGCCCTGCGGAAAGCCCTGGACCGGGCTGAACTGCCTTATGATATCGACGAGGGCGGAGCCGCTTTTTACGGACCTAAGATCGACCTAAAAATGATCGACGCCCTGGACCGGGAATGGCAGCTGAGTACGATCCAGTTTGACTTCAACCTGCCGGATCGGTTTGATCTCAACTATATTGGCGAAGATGGAAAACAGCATCGGCCTTATATGATCCACAGAGCATTGTTGGGATCCATAGAACGCTTCATGGGAGTATTGGTGGAACATTACGCCGGGGCCTTCCCGCTCTGGCTGGCACCCACACATGCCGTTTTGATCCCAATCACAGACCGCAACCTGGATTACGTCCATGCCGCGGCCGAAAAGATGAGAGCAGAGGGACTGCGTGTCACTGTAGACGACAGCAGCGATCGGATGGGTGCAAAAATCCGCGATGCCGAAAAGCTGAAGATCCCTTATATGCTGGTGGTGGGTGACCGGGAACAAGAAGCCGGCACAGTAGCCCCCCGTTTGCGATCTGGCGCTCAGCTGGATCCTATCAGTATTGATGAGCTCATGAAACGCATGCAGGAAGAAATCAAAACGCACGCCCAGATCTAGAAATAGGGGCAGTTAGGATTGGTTATTACCTCTCTGCCCCCTGCTTTCCGTTACGTTATTCCCAAAATAATGGTATTATTGAAGTCTAACTGGAAAATTAAAAAAGGAGCAAGCAATAGGAGACATTAATTACCGGGCAAATGAACGTATCAGGGCTAACGAGGTCCGCCTTGTTGACGCCACCGGGGAAAATATTGGAGTAGTACCGATAGAAGAAGCCCGACAGATTGCCAGGGACGCTGAAATGGACCTGGTAGAAGTTGCGCCCAATGCCAAACCACCTGTATGCAAGGTGATGGATCTGGGAAAGTTCCTCTACGAACAGGAAAAAAAGCGCCAGAAAGCCCGCAAATCACAGAAGATCGTAGAAGTGAAGGAAATTCGGCTGCGCCCAAAAACCACTGACCATCACGCAACATTTAAAGTTCGTGACGCCAGAAGGTGGCTGGAAAGTAAGAAAAAGGTGAATGTCCGGGTCCAATTCCGGGGCCGGGAGGTTCATTATCCTGAGATTGCCTTGAAAATGTTAGATGAGATCGCCGAAGAGCTGAGTGATGTCGGCGTGGTGGAGCAAAGACCATCCCGGGAAGGTTATTCGATGTTAATGGTAATAGCCCCCGCAAAAGAATAATACTCCCATTTACCATATATCTCAGAGTTATTAAACGCGGGTTTTTTTCAGTCCGAACCCACACCTATCTGGGTGTGCAAAACATACTTGATATGGTATATTAACCGGGCTGTAAAAACCAAGTATCGCAACTGCTGGGTGCAGTAACAGGTGCTAACAGGCAACCGGCGCCCAGGGGTCTGCAGGAGAGAATAGAATGGCACGAGTAAAAACAGGAACGAATCGTCGTCGTCGGCACAAGAAGATCCTCAAGATGGCAAAAGGGAATTACGGCACGCGCAGTAAACTTTACCGCCGCGCTAACGAAGCCATGTTGAAAAGTCTCTGGTATGAATACCGGGACCGACGGACAAGGAAACGAGATCTGCGCCGGCTCTGGATCACCAGGATCAACGCCGCAGCCCGCATTAACGGATTGACCTACAGCCGCTTGATATATGGATTAAAAGAGGCCAAGATCACCCTCAACCGTAAAATGCTGGCCGACATGGCTGTCCGCCACCCGGAAGCATTTGCCCAGGTTGTAGAAAAGGCAAAAAAAGCCGCAGCATAAGTTATCTAAACCAAAACCAGAGAGGACAGGGCCACCTGTCCTTTTTGTTTTTAATGCTACAATCGATTCTGCGGGATTTTCAACCTTTGTATGATCTCGACAGATTATGAACATTGTACTCAGGGATAAGAATTATTTATCTGGAATGACCTTAAAACTCGTTCAGGGAGATATCACACTGGCTCAAGTAGATGCTGTTGTCAATCCGGCAAACACGCATCTGCAGCACGGCGGAGGGTTAGCAGGTTTACTCTCCAGAAAAGCTGGCCCCATGCTCCAAAAGGAATCCGATCTCTGGATTCAGGAGCATGGTCCTGTTTCACATGACAGACCTGCACACACTTCCGCAGGCGATCTCCCGTTCCGGGTTATCATTCACGCAGTGGGCCCGGTCTGGGGCTCCGGAGATGAAGAAACAAAATTAAGGGCAGCTGTCCTGGGAGCAGTCAAGGCTGCTGCAGAGCGGGAGCTTACATCAATCGCCTTTCCAGCTATCTCAACAGGGATCTTTCGCTTCCCGCTGGATGATGCATCCCGGGTTATTCTGACAGCGGTTGATGAAGTCTGCTCTCGAGGAGCGGGAACTGTCCACCAAGTCCAGATCGTCCTCTTCAACGATCGAGCGGCAAAAGTTTTTTCAACCAACTGGGACCAAATTATAATATGATCACTTCCCGGCAGAATCAAAAAATAAAGAGAATCAAACAATTAACATCCCAGGCAAAATTCCGTAAAAAAGAAAATGCCTATGTTGTTGAAGGGATCCGCTTGTTGGAAGAAGCCCTCCAGGCAGACCAAGTCCCTGAGCAGGTGCTCTATATTCCAGACCTCGATCAGAGAGGCCAAACCCTAGTTCAGATCTTTCAGGATCAACAGGTGAATTGCGAGCTCGCTGCTCCAGATGTCCTAAATGCTGCCAGCGACACTGAGAACTCACAAGGCATTGTGGCTATTTTTCCGATCGAACCGCTTCCCATTCCAGAACAGAAAGATCTGGTACTGATTGCTGATGAAATCCGGGATCCCGGGAATCTTGGCACATTGATGAGATCCAGCCTTGCGGCAGGTGCAGATCTGATCCTTCTTTCCCCCGGAACGGTGGATCTGTATTCGCCTAAAGTCGTTCGGGCAGGGATGGGAGCGCATTTTCGACTTCCTGCAATTGCCGCCTCCTGGGAAGAAATTTCCCGGATCTGCGCTGGATTGGTTCTTTACCTGGCAGATATGAATCAAGGGGAGAGTTGTTGGGAAACCGATCTGACTGCTCCACTGGGAATCATTCTGGGGGGAGAAGCCAATGGTCCCGGAAAAAATGCCCGTGAGCTCTCAACCCATATCATTCATATCCCCATGAACACTCATTCAGAATCATTAAACGCGGCAGCGGCAGGAGCTGTTCTTCTATTTGAAATTCGCCGCCAGCGAAATCTTTAAAATTAATCCAAACTTATATGCAGGCTTTATGATTGAAAAAAATCTCCCTCTAAACCAGATACTTCATGGCGATGCAGTTCAGGTCATGAACAAGCTGCCAGAAAACTCCATTAATCTGGTCTTTGCCGATCCACCTTATAACATGCAGATCAAAGGTAATTTAACCAGACCGGATTTCAGCAAAGTTGAAGGGGTCAATGACGAGTGGGATAAATTTGACAATTACCAGGCCTATGATGAATTTACAGCAGCCTGGCTAAAAGCTGCCCGTCGTGTGTTAAAACCCGAGGGAGCAATCTGGGTCATCGGTACTTATCATAATATTTATCGGGTTGGGAAATCCCTCCAGGATTTGGGTTTCTGGGTTATCAACGAAATCATCTGGGAAAAGACCAACCCCATGCCCAATTTTAAAGGCGTTCGTTTTACAAACGCACACGAAACTCTGATCTGGGCCAAACAGGACAAGAATTGCAAATATACAATTAACTATCATGCAATGAAGCCATTTAACAATGGGAAACAGATGCGCAGTACCTGGCATCTGCCCATCTGCAAGGGCAAAGAACGCATCCGGTTAAACGGCGAAAGTGCTCATTCAACCCAAAAACCGCTCTCCCTGCTTTACCGGGTGTTATTGGCATCCACAAATCCTGAAGATGTGGTTCTCGATCCATTTTTCGGGACAGGCACGACTGGAGCAGCCGCAAAAATCCTGCACCGAAACTGGATCGGCATCGAGAGTGATCCGACCTATATACCCATCGCTCAAGAGCGGATAAAACGGATAAAGATAGAAGATTACAGTACAGAAACCTTTGATATCCGGGATGAAAAAAGGCTCGCACCCCGGGTTCCGTTTTCACAATTACTTGAAACCGGATATATCAAACCCGGTCAATCTCTTTATTTTAATCAGGACCCGGCCCAAGTTGCAAAAGTCAAACCCAACGGGATTCTCCATTTTGGGAATTTTGAAGGTTCTATCCACCAGACCACCAAGCACATCCTGAATGGTAAACCTGCCAACGGATGGTTGTACTGGTATATAAAGGATAAACAGGGCAGGTATGTCAGTATTGATTTGATCAGGGAAAATTACCGCAAGGATCAAAATCATTCATCTGATGGGCAAGATAAAAAAACCTAATAACAATCCCTGGAATAAATCATATGAAAATTCGTTCAGTAACATATTTTGACAACCCCGGTTCATCCCTAAAATCGGACTTCCTGCGACAGGCTGAAAAATTCAATCAGGAAGTAAAGAGAGCATTCCAGGATGCCAACATTGAATTGCAAACGATCCGCTTCGCCTCACCTCCCTATCCAATTCTTCTGAAAGATATGAAAACAGACCAGGTGATAGATTATGCCATCCAGCTGGAAAGAACTCTGAACAGCCTGGATTATGAATTTATCTCACTGGGTCCGGCCTTGCCCGATTTTCCTGAAAGTTATGGGTTGGTACCTGATTTGATCGAGTCAACAGAGAACACTTTCTGTTCCGGGTTGATGACTGATCCTGTAAAAGGAGTATCTCTTCAAGCTGTAAAAAAATGCGCTGAAATCATCCACCGGTTAACCCCGCTCGACCCAAATGGATTTTCCAATCTGTATTTCGCAGCTCTTGGCAATGTCCCGGCCGGAGCTCCATTTTTTCCCGCTGCTTACCACCACGATGGTCAACCTTCATTTGCCATCGCCATTGAGGGTGCAGACCTGGCGGATCAAGCATTTAAAGGATCTCCCTCATTTGAAGCCGCCCGGAACGAATTAATAACTCAGCTTGAAGATCTGAATGCCAGATTGATTCTGATAGCCGATAACATTAAAAATACAACGGGAATTGATTTTTCCGGAATTGATTATTCGCTGGCGCCATTCCCGGATAAAGGGCTGTCAATAGGAAAAGCTCTCGAGAATCTTGGCCTGAAGGAATTAGGCCAGCATGGATCCCTGGCGGGAGCGGCATTTCTGGCCGATACCATCGACCTGGCAAATATTCAACGGACAGGGTTCAGCGGTTTAATGCTGCCAGTTCTGGAAGATTCCATTCTTGCCAAACGCGCGGCAGAGGGTATTCTTTCGATCAAAGACCTGCTGCTTTATTCCACGGTGTGCGGTACCGGTCTGGATACAATCCCTCTCCCGGGAGACATCAGCGCAGACCAGATCAGCGCAATCTTAATGGACCTGGCCGCGTTATCACTCAGATTAGATAAACCCCTCACAGCCAGGTTAATGCCCATTCCCGGAAAAATAGCCGGGGAAAACACCAACTTTGATTTTGCTTTTTTTGCCAACAGCAAAGTAATGGAAGTTGAAACAAAGGGACTCTCTGGGCTGTTTACTAATGAGGGTTTTTTGGATATTCGACCGCGGGGGCGGAGGGAGCAAAAGTAAACATTAACCTCGACATTGCTGGGCACCTTGGATTGTCATTCTGGACCTAGGTGAAGCATCCACATTGACATCAATAGTAATTAGCTTAACTAGGCGATAGTTCGGGATTTCTTTGGTCTGCTGGATCCCTCCCTTTCCTCCTTGGTTTGGCTCGGAACCAAGGGCAGGATAACAGACCGGGTATCAAAAAAGGGCGTCTTAGCACGCCGCCCTTACAATCCTCAATACTTTATTCGGCTTACGATTTACGTGACTAAATCTCCCGCACCGATCCCCGAATATACTCCAAGCGGGCCTCAGCCAATCCCGGCAGAGCCTGCAGGGCAAAAAAAGGACCTGGTCCCTCAATGACCAGTGATGCCGAAACGCTCCCGTAGAAGACCGCCTGAAGGGGATCGAAGGTCCGCCGGAAACCAGCCAGGAAACCTCCGCAGAAGGCACTTCCAATACCACCGGGATTTTTGACCCTGGATGGGTAAGCAGTGATCTCCCACTTCCTGCCAGATGTCGTATCAAATAAATACTGCCCGGCAGCACCACGCTTAATGATCACCATCTCACAACCGAATCGGCCCAGATCGGCTGCGATCTCCCACAGGGAAGCTGATTTTCCCTTATAAAGATTCAATAAGTCCGCCTCGTTTGGTAAAAAAGCAGTCAATCCTGTAATCAAAGCAGGGATATCGCTGAAATAAACAGAATCCATATAAGATGGGGAAGGATCAAGAGTGATCGTCGAAAAACCCTGTTGGCGAAGAACTGCTGGAAGCAGGTTATGAGACAGGTAATCTAAAGGGCAGAGATGGGCGGCTGTTGCTGTCAGGTAACCAGGGGGAATATCATTCTCATGAATAGCAGTGATTTTGGCTGAGCGGCGATTATTCAGACTTTGATCCAGATCTTGATAGCCTATCAACCCAGGAGGCAGGGCCAGCCCCAGTCGAGATAAATAGGGAATGGGATTTCCAACCAGATCAGTTGTGTTTCTGTGCTGGATAATGCAAGCTCGCAAATCCAATGCCTGAGGGAGAACTACAACTCCTTTTACATCAATACCCTGATTGGAAAAATCTTCCAGCCAGGTTTGGGGAAAATCTTCTCCGACCCTGGTCAAAATTCCCGGGGCCTGTTCTTTTTCCCAGACCAGATATCCCACTGCGGCGTACAGAGCATTTCCGCCAGGGGAGTCCAGGATCCAGTCTTCCTCAGCGGTTAGATAATATTCCCGTCGGAATTCCCCCACAAAAACATCCCGGGGAGTGGGCTTTTGGTGAACCATAGGTTTGGGATGATTCGGAACTTTCTTTTAGTTACCCAAATTGGAAATTTGTCTCAAAAAGGTAATAATGGATCCCCCAATTTTGATCCCATCACCAGCAGTGAGTTGAATTTCCTCGCCTTCTTCTATACGCTTGTTGAGCAAATATCCCGCACCAGCGCCTGTGATCGCACCCAGAACAGCACCCAGGATGATGTACATAAGGCTACTGGATTGTTTTTCCTGATCCTGATTTTCAGCATTCATAACAACATACCACCTTTATCAATCAATCTGACCTCGGGATTTATTTTTTGTAAAAATACACCGGAATCCTGCCAGAAAAGCAGCAGGACGAATAACAGGTACAGCTGCATTTTTCGATACTGCCTGGACAACTTTCTGGATCCTTTCTACTTTATCCAGAATCCATCCAGTGATGGATGGCAAACCCTGAATGATTTTATAAATAAGGACTATCAGCGCTCCAAGCAGCAACATCACCAGGAATGAGCTGAACAAAACCGGGATGACCAATAACACCGTGGATATTTCTGCAAACCTGGAAACATTCCCCGTGCTTGTATACAAAACAATCATAATACCCACCAGCAGGAGCAGCAGCGTTCCAACCAGGGTAGGAAATATGATCTGCCAGAAGCTTGATCCCGCAGGGGCTTTTTTCTTATCTGCCATGATACCGATATTGTAGCACGGATTTGGCTCCAGCTCTTCAGTGCCAGCAGTGTTATCCGTCTCCGTTGAATATTACCTACCGATCCTATCTTTACTGTTTTTTTACATTAACCTAAATATTCCTTAATAATTAATTGTTATCCTGATATCAAATCTAGAAGGAATAATAATGAATAGTGTATTCGTCAGGGATCAAGAACCCATACAGCAGCAGAATATCGCCAACTTTCCAGTATTTGATACTGATCAGTGGTCACTTCAGTTCATGCTTAACCAGTTTTCCCCCATCTCTCTGGAGCAATTGGGCGAAGCAGCCTTGATGAACCGGCTGGAAACCAAATACATCTTCCGGGGAGATCAAATTTACGATTTGCTCTCTGCGCTTGGGACCGAATATCGAATTCTGGAGATCAACGGACAGCGGATCTGCAGATACCAGACGATGTATTACGATACATCTGATTTCCAATTCTTCCTGCAGCATCATAATGGATCCGGCCAACGCTGGAAGATCCGCCGACGGACTTATTTGGACTCACGAACTAACTTCCTGGAAGTGAAATATAAAGACAACCGAAAAAGGACCAGCAAGAGCAGGATTCAAACAGAACTCGATCTGGATCCCGTTTCCGATAACGAAAACACTTTTCTGTCGGCTAATGCGCCCCGCTTCCTATCAGAGCTTCATCCCAAACTTGAGGTCCGCTTTACCCGAGCAACCCTGGTGAAGAGTGATTGTCTGGAAAGAGTTACCCTGGACAGCCAGCTTTATTTTACCAATGGAAAAATCACCCGGGATTTAATTGGTTTGATGATCGCAGAAATTAAACAGGCAGCCTTCGATCCCGTATCACCATTCATGGTCCAAATCAAAACTGGAGGGGTTCGTCCTTCTCCTTTCAGTAAATACTGTATCGGGACCAGCCTGATATACCCGGAGATCAAACACAACAAATTTAAACCCATACTTCATCAGGTCAGCAACCTGCTGGAAGGAGACTATCCACATGAACGGGCTCAGTGATTTCCTGATTGCCCTCGGGCTGAATCTGGTTACATCAATTATCATCGTGCGCTGGATCTATTATCCAAAACACCGCAGTAAAAAATATGTTTTCACCTTTTTAGCATTTAACCTGATCATCTTCCTGGTGTTAAGTATGATGACCAGCGTGGAGATGAGCATCGGTGTAGGTTTTGGCCTTTTTGCTATTTTCTCGGTATTACGGTATCGCACAAACCCCATTCCTATCCGGGAAATGACCTACCTGTTCATCATTGCTGCCCTGCCAGTCATGAACGCAACAGCAGCAACCGGAGATTATTGGGCCAAATTGCTGATAGCAAATCTGTCAGTGATCTGCTTCCTGTTCATCCTAGAAAACGAATGGGGCTTTGCTTTTGAATCATCTAAAACCATTACCTATGAAAAGATCAAGCTCATCCGGCCGGAAAATCGCGTTTTGCTCTTGAAAGATCTTGAAGAAAGAACCGGATTAAACATCAAACGTCTGGAAATCGGGAAAATCAATTTTTTGCGTGATACAACCACTATCCGGGTCTACTACGACAGCAACCAACAACTGAACAGATTTCAGATCCCAGCAGAAAAGAGTCAATCCAAAACCAAACAGAATTTATTATTCACAGACTGAGCTATCAGAAGGAAAAATGATGAAAAAGACCAAATCGATCTTCAATTCTGTATTGATCACTCTCGTATTATTATCTGCCTGCAGTACGCCTGCAGCGGCAAACTCCTCCGTCACTATGGAAGTCCTGGCTTCCGGGGAAATCGATTCCTCTGCTGAAAATAAACAGGGTGAGCCGGATCAGGATTCAGAAAACAATCAACCTGACTACGATGTTGTGTTCCCCCAGGACAGTGTAAATGAAATTACCATCACGATCTCGCCTGAAAACTGGAATCTGATGCTGGAAGATATGGCAGAAATTTATGGCGAACAGGGAAGTGGGCAGGGAGCTGGTCCTGCCGGCAGGCCGGAGCAGGCACCTGGAGATGATCAAAAACCTGCCGCCGACGGGCAGAACCTACCTCCCGACCAAATGATCCCGGGGCGGCCTGACGGAGGGATGAGGGGTGGCGCTGATGATCAGAATCCGGTTTGGGTGGAAGCTGAGCTTACCTTTAATCAAGATAGTTGGGAGCATATTGGCATCCGTTTTAAGGGCAATTCCAGCCTGCGATCAACCTGGGGCAGCGGTTCCCTCAAACTGCCCTTTAAACTGGACTTTGATCAGTATGAAGATGACTATTTTGAAACAGAAGACCAGCGCTTTTACGGTTTTAAACAAGTAAGTTTTTCAAGCGGATTCCACGACGATTCCATGCTGCGGGAAAAAATCGCAGCGGATATTTTCAGGGAAGCCGGTGTGCCTTCGGCTCAAACGGCTTATTATGCGGTGACCGTTGATTATGGTGAAGGGCCTGTTTATTTTGGGCTCTATACCGCGGTTGAAGTTGTGGACGATACCCTGATCGAAACTCAGTTCAGTGATGACAGCGGCAATGTATATAAACCTGAAGGCTCGGGGGCAACCTTCGCGGCAGGTTCATTTTCAGAAGGATCCTTTGACAAGGAAACCAACCAGGATGACGATGATTACAGTGATATCCTGGCCTTATTCGATATCCTGCATGATCAAACCCGGATCTCTGACCCAGAAAACTGGAGGGAAAATTTAGAAGTTGTATTCGATGTGGATACATTCCTAAACTGGCTGGCCGTAAATACCGTGATCCAGAATTGGGATACCTACGGGGTAATGAATCATAATTACTACCTCTACAACAATCCCGATACTGGACAGCTTGTCTGGATCCCGTGGGATAATAACGAGTCTTTAAAAACTAACGGGCAGATGAGAGATAGAGAAACCCTTCCATTGAATCTAAGCGGGGTTGGCGATAATTGGCCTCTGGTGAGTTATCTGCGTGATGATCCTGTCTATTACCAGAAATACCTGTCCTATATGGAGGAATTCCTGGCGGATGTGTTTGTTCTTGACCAGCTGGCGGAAAAGTACCAGTACTATCATGTTCTGATTGCGCCTTATGTGATGGACGAAGGCAAAGAATTTACTCAAATAAGTTCCAGCCAGGCTTTTGATAAATCCCCGGCAGCGTTAATCCAGCATACTCTTGAACGCGTAAAAGCAGCGGAAGCCCTTTTGGAAAGTGATAGAAATAGATAATCAGGAGAGGTTAATAACATCAAAACCCGACCCTACGATAGTTCGAGTAGTTCGCAGAGTGGGTATTCAGCAACTGGAGGGAACTGACTGAGATAAAGCCAGATCTTCCAGAACAAGGGTCTGGTTTTATTTATTTGTTGTAAAGATCTCATCCAAGCTGGGGGCCAAGTCTTTGAACAATCCCGCCAGATGCAAACGATATTCTTCTTTATGCAGATAATTTAAAAACTGAGGATTAGTATTTTCCTTGTAAGTTTTACTCGAATAGGACACTATCAGTTTCCTTAAACAGGCTGTATAAAGATCAAATGGATCAGCGGCGCACAAATGCATCTCAAAATCACATTCATCAGGATATTCTGCCCGATATTCTGCCAATAACATTTCCACTTCCATAATAAACAGAGCCTGCAGGGGTCTGTTTTGATTGATTTCTAAAATCGGGGCAGGGGATGTAAGCACACATTCAGTTAACGTTTTTTTGACATTAACCGTTAATTGGCCTCCAAAACAGAAAGCCTCATCCTTCTTATCTTTTCTGTCCTCCAGAATAACCTTTCCAGGACAAACACGGTAAGGGCTCTGATATTCCCAGGGATGAGTCACCTTTAATCTTTCGAGGCCTCCATATTGGGATTCTGTATTTAAGATAACGTGTAAGACATCAAAATGTTGTTCGGTAGGAATGGATGATATATAAATATCCAGACGAAATTTATCGGTCGGGTGGTCTACGGAAGGGAAGTGGTAGAGATAGCCTATCTTAGGTAAATCTTGGGGGTTTTCCTTATTCATTATCAGCTCCAATCAGACAAGAGAGAACCAGGAAATATCAAACAGCCGGGTTCATTTTTCCTTTTCATTTTACTACTATTCCCTCCAGATTAGAAAAAACGACCCTCCAAATCTAATTTTTTAAGGGGTTGGGGATCCGGTCCGGGACGATTTTTCTGCGGATCCGTTTTTCAGTTCCTTGATTGAATTTATCTCGATAGCTTGGCAGGGCTTTGATATATAATTAATACGAATATAAAACTCCACCATTAAGGAAGGTAAAATGTTTACTTCCTCCAGCTGGTTGATCTGGGCTTTATTATCAGCAGTTTTTGCCTCACTCACAGCCATCTTCGCCAAGGTTGGTATTCAAGGTGTTGATTCCGATCTGGCCACTTTGATACGGACTGTGATCATTATTATTGTGTTAACCATTTTCGTCTGGCTGACCGGAAAATGGAGTAATCCCTTTCAGCTGTCCAGAAAAACCTGGCTCTTCCTCACCCTATCCAGCCTGGCAACGGGGGCTTCCTGGGTGTGCTACTTTCGAGCCTTAAAAATTGGTGAGGCATCCAAAGTGGCTCCGGTAGATAAATTGAGCCTGGTGCTGGTCGCTATTTTTGCATTTGCTTTTCTGGGGGAGCGGCCTGCCTTTCACGAATGGATCGGAATCACCATGGTCGCTGGCGGCGTGATCGTGCTCGCCCTCAAGCTGTGAATTAGAACTGGGACAGAGTTCTCTACTCCTCTCCAGCACAAAGACCTGATCCCACCACAATAAGCCTATTATGCACCACCATGATTGGGGGATTATTTTGTAACTTCGGCTGGCCAATAATCTAATCAGCATTGTTATGAAACATCAACTAATCAACCATTAATCACAGCATAGGGTCCAAACTTCTAACCAGCTAATGACCGTCAACAGTTTAGGTCAAGAAATATAAGATCGGCTTCCTTTTATGGTTACTTTCAGGAGATCGATTCTGGCCAGGCAAGGAGAGAAATTATGAAAAGATTCTTCCACAAACCCAGATCCATTGGTCATGCTCCTGGTACACTGATCCCCCGCGATATCATCGACCAGCAGCCAATCGAGCTCACCATCATTCGATATGGATCTGAACAGCCTGTTGAGGAGCGTCAGATTGAAGAATTATCAGAGTGTTTTCCATTTGATCCCCGGATCCCGGTTAACTGGCTCAACATTGATGGCAGCCACGAGGTGAATCATCTGGAAGAGATTGGTACACGGCTCAATATCCACCCTCTGGTTCTGGAAGATATCCTTAATACAAATCAGCGCCCCAAAGTGGAGGATTATGAAGAGTATCTCTTTATTGAATTGAACATGCTTTCCTGGAACCATGAATTCTCCCGGGTTGATACAGAACAGGTCAGTATGCTCCTGGGTGAGAACTACCTGGTCACATTCCAGGAACATGAGAAGGACGTTTTTGACCCGGTAAGAAAACGCATCCGGGAAGGCAAGAGCCGCCTGGCCAAGGGTGGGCCAGATTATCTGGCATACACACTGATTGATACTGTTGTGGACAATTATTTCATCGTTCTGGAAAACCTGGGAGAGCAGATTGAAACCTTAGAGGAAGAACTGGTCACTGATCCTGATCCAGGAACCCTGCATGCCATCCATGATCTGAAGCAGGAGCTGATCTTCCTCAGGAAATCGGTCTGGCCGCTGAGGGAGGTCATCAGCGCCCTGGAGAGGGGTGAATCTCGCATGTTTCAGGAAACTTCCCTGATTTACCTGAGGGATGCCTACGATCACATTATCCAGATCATCGATACCATAGAAACCTTCCGGGAAATGGCCTCAGGCATGCTGGATATCTACCTTTCCAGTGTCAGCAACCATATGAACGAGGTCATGAAGGTTCTGACGATCATCTCAACTGTTTTTATTCCGCTTTCATTTGTGGTCGGATTGTATGGAATGAATTTCAAGTATATGCCGGAGCTGGGTTGGAAATGGGGTTATGCCATGGTCTGGGCAGTGATAATTTTAACAGTCACGGGGATGATACTTTATTTCCGCCGCAAGAGATGGATCTAATTATCAGGCAAGCAGCCAATCCTTGTAATTCTCTGCTAGAATGTGACTTGAAATAAGAAAAATCGTCAGGTGAACCGTATTGGAGAAAAAATGATCTATGAACACCAGTCGCAACCCCTGCTGGATAGAAAGGCCTTCCTGACCCGACTGCTTAAACACGCGATCGTATCCCTGGGATTGCTGCTGATATCCCTCATAATTGGTATACTGGGCTACAGGATCCTGGAAGAGTTTTCCTGGATAGATGCCCTCTTAAATGCCGCCATGATCCTGGGAGGTATGGGGCCAGTTAATCCCTTAACCACAGTGCCAGGAAAACTATTTGCTTCCTTTTACGCGATTTTCTCGGGCGTGATCTTCCTGGTCGGCGCCGGCGTCATCATCACCCCTGTTGCCCACCGGGTTATTCACCGTCTTCATCTCGAGGATGAGGTAAACTAAAGAACTTAAGATACATGAAAGACTTAAACAAGGATGGATGATAGTGATGAAAATCCCAGAATATATCCCCAAAGAAGAAGTGCAGCGGATCTGCCAGGAACTGGGGATCCGAGACTGGAGCGAGCTGGCTGACGCCCGGGTCACTGCAGAAGAAGCCAGGATCATCCAGCAGGCGGTGGGCAGCGAAGCGGAACAGATCTCCACCCAGGAATTTCAGATGGGACTTGAAGTTGAGCTGGAACACGGGACCCAATTCCCCGATGCCAATGTGACCAACAACCATCCTTTACTGACAGGCATGATCGTCCTGGCTCATCTTAAAGAAATGCTGGATTACTACCAACGCCTGGAAGTGGCCGAACTGGAAGGGGATATGCTGAAGGCGTTTCAGTTCGGGAACCAGGAAAAACTATTTAATAAATACCGGCTGCTTCTCCAAGCCCGGGGTAAGTTAGCCGGGAAGGAATCCTCTGCCCAGGACTGATCACCCATCCCGGATTGGAAACAAGCCACAGCCCAGGACCGTTGACAAGCGGTCCTGTTTTTTTTACACTGAAACCATGCCTGCACGCGTTTACTCCTGCGCCTTGCTGGGGTTGGAGGGGGTCTTAATTGAAGTAGAAGTTGATACCAGTTATGGTTTAGGTTATATCAATGTTGTTGGACTCCCGGATACGGCTGTTAAGGAAAGCCGCGAGCGTATCCGGGCTGCTATCAAGAACCTGCCTACAAATTTCCCCCGAAAATCGCTTGTTATCAATTTAGCCCCGGCCAATGTGCGCAAAGAAGGTCCTGCCTATGACCTGCCCATGGCCCTGGGCATTTTAATTACTACCGGTGTGATCCCGCCGGACTCGGTGGATGATATGATTGTGGTGGGAGAACTCTCCCTGGATGGCAGCGTTCGCCATACTCCGGGTTTGCTGTCCATGTCAGCCATGGCCAGGGATGAGGGATTTAAAACGATCTGTGTGCCGGCAGAGGACGCTCCTGAAGCAGCTTTGATCCCGGGGCTGGAGGTCCTTCCGATCCACAGCCTGTTTGAGTTAACCCAGCACTTGATCGGAGCCCAGGCTATCACTCCCTATCAAAATATTTCCATTAACGAACTTCCAGATCTTGAAACCCAGACCGATTTCCAGGAGATCAAGGGCCAGGAACATGTCAAGCGAGCTCTTGAAGTCGCCGCAGCTGGAAATCATAATGTGCTCATGACAGGCCCACCGGGTGCGGGTAAAACCCTGCTGGCCCGCTCACTGCCGGGCATCATGCCCCGCATGTCGATTGACGAAGCCCTGGATGTGACCCGGATCTACTCCATCCTCGACCAGCTTCCCTCCGAAACACCCCTCCTCCAGCACCGCCCGTTCCGGGCGCCCCACCATACCATCTCTCATGCTGGTCTGGTGGGCGGCGGCACCTGGCCCCAGCCCGGAGAGATCTCCCTGGCCCACCGGGGTGTTTTATTCCTGGATGAATTCCCGGAGTTCGGCCGCCGCGTGCTGGAGGTTTTACGCCAACCCCTTGAGGACAAAGTGGTCACCATTAGCCGTGCCCAGGGTTCACTGACATTCCCGGCCAACTTTGCCCTGGTGGCGGCTATGAATCCCTGTCCCTGCGGATATTATGGCGATCCGGTCAAAGAATGTACCTGCTCCACTTCGACCATCACACGCTACCAAAAACGACTTTCCGGCCCTCTGCTGGACCGGATCGATATCCATGTCGATGTCCCGCGGGTGGATTTTGACAAACTCAGCTCGGATCGTCTGGGAGAACCTTCCAGAAAAGTTCGTGACCGAGTGGAAATGGCCAGAAAATACCAGGAAGAACGTTTGAAGAATTCTCCCCGGAGTTCCAATGGAGACATGATTCCCAGAGAGATCAGGGAGTTCTGCTCCCTGGATAGTGAATGTCAGGCCTTGATCAGGAGTGCGACCCAGCAGATGGGTTTATCCGCCCGGGCTTACCACCGGGTGCTTAAATTGTCCCGGACTATTGCGGATCTGGCTGGCGAGAAAGATATCTCTCCTATCCACCTGGCTGAAGCACTGCAGTACCAGCCCCGGGAAACAAGTATCTGATTGACTGGTTACCACGCAGTTCTCCTGGATTTCTAGCCAAAAACATCCCTTAAGTGTGGCTTATGGATGGAGGGATATTTTGCTTGGGGACTAAACAGGCTGAGGATCTTACAGACCAAATAGCTGGATCATGAAGACGACGCCTGGTTCGTCATTTCGGGAAGCAAGACAGGGGCTCTGGCAGGTGATTCTATAAGTATCAGATCAAATATCAGAAAAGTTGTGAGGGAAAGAAAACAATCAGGGATTAATTTCCACTCTCGATCAGCTCTCTGACCAGCCCGGTATCAATTCGCTGATCAGATCTCAGGTACATCTTCCAATCCCGGAGATGGTCCTGGAGGCGGGTTTGAAGCTGTTCAAGGGCTAACTCCCGGTTGCTGGTTTGACTCCGGGTCTGATCGTTCACAACCCTTGTTCGGGTGGGCGTGTGAAGCAGGGCAACCCGGGTTTCCCGTTTATTTATATTCTGTCCACCCGGGCCTCCGGATTTACTGAAGCTGATTTCGATCTGGGCCGAATCCAGGGGTTTCAACCCGGTCAGATTATCTGAAACCCAGGCGACATACTTATCCAGGAATTGGTCCCGCACAAGATCGGTCTCAAAATCCGGGAAACCATCCAGCACCAGCTTGAGAGCACTTTCCAGCTCAGCCTGGCGGTGTTCCAGGGATCCTTCCCGCAGCTGCTTTTTTAGATCTCTGAGAGTCTTATCCCCCTTCTTCCCGGAATCTTTAGCCCCGGAGCCAGCGCTTCCTTTCTTATAGAACTGCTCTTCATACTTGATGTAATCTTCAGGATTAACTTTTCGCAATCCCTTCGAACCTGGTTTTCTGTCAGACATAATTTAAGCCCTGTACTCTAAATTTTTTAATATTATAGGCGATTCAGGTCAAGAATTGAATCTTATTTTTAATTACGGGACTTTTTTTATGTTTTGGAAAACAGGAATAAACTTCAATCAGTCTGATCTTTAGCCAATGGGATTGTGAACTGGAATGTACTTCCCTCTCCCAATCGGGATGCCACACAGATCTTTCCCCCCAGGCTCTCAACAATCCTTTTTACAATCACTAGCCCCAATCCCGTGCCTGGTATAGCAGCTTCCTTGGCATTTGCCGCTCTGAAAAACTCACTGAATAACTTTTTTTGATCTTCATCTGAAATCCCAATCCCAGTGTCCTGAATCCAACCAATCAGATTGCTGTCCTCAAGTTGGATCCCAATCAAAATCTCGCCCTTTTCAGGAGTGTATTTCACAGCGTTGTTAATCAAATTACGCCAGACAACCTTGATTTGTTCAGGCACAGCCTCAATTTCAGGGATATCCGATCCGATTTTCAAGGTCAGGTGAAGATTATTCCTGATTAGTTCTCCCCGTGACTCTTCAAGCACATCCTCCAAAATTTTCCCTAGATGAATCGAAGTTACCTGAGGAGATTCTATAACTTCCAGCTGCCCCAAAACCATAAGGTCATCGATAAGCTTACGTTCTTCCTGGGTCCTTATGATGCACTGTTCCAGGATTTGTGTCTCATTCTCCGGATCAACATAACCCTGCAAAATTAATTTCAGGTAATTCTCCACCGCAGATACGGGCGATTTTAATTCGTGCGTCACCAAGCTGAGGAACTGCCTTTTCGCTTGATCAAGCTTTTCAAGGCGGAGTTTATCTTCAGCCAGTTTTTTGGCTTCCAGCTCCACCTGGGCAATCCTTTTTGCCTCCAGTGATAAGGATCTCCTCTCCAGACCCTGATTGACAGCCAGAAGTAAGACATCCATTGAAAAAGGTTTGGTTAGGAAGTCGTATGCTCCCTCTTTGATCGCCGTAATTGCCATTTCAATGGTCGCAAATCCGGTGATCATGATGCAAATAATATCGGGATCAATTTTGTGGATCATTTTTATCAGATCCAAACCACTGATCTGGGGCATTTTTATATCCAGCAGTACCAGATCATATTCTTGTTCTTTAATAGCCTGCAGACCGGCAGGGCCATCCAAAGCAATATCTACCGGAATCCCGTTCGACTCCAATGCTCTTTTTACTGCTTCACAGATCCCAATCTCATCATCAACAACCAATACACGGCTTTTATGTTCCATTCGAGTAATCCTCATTCTCATTTGATATGCCATCACCTGCTGCAGCTGCCCTGACACCATATGGGTGGGCTCCGGGATTATTAATTGGCAAATGAATGATGAATCTGGCACCCAGGCCTGGTTCACTCTCTACCATAATTTGTCCACCATGCATTTTTATTATTCCGTATACAATTGATAACCCCAATCCAGTCCCCTTTCCTGGCGGCTTGGTGGTAAAAAACGGCGTAAATAAATGAGCCTGGTTCTCAGCAGAAATTCCGACACCTTCATCCGTCAGTTCCAGGACGATCTTGTGGCCGTCTGTTCGCCGGGTTTGGATAACCAGCTCTCCACCTTCCGGCATAGCATCAGCCGCATTTGTCATCAAGTTGGTTAACACAGTTTCAAGCTGAATCTGATCAGCCATTATCTGCGGTAGATTGGGGTCCGGGTTGATTGTTATTTTCACTCGATCATAACGTGGCTGTTTTCTTTCCTGAAACACCACTTGTTGAATGAGTTCGTTCATATTAACCTCAGTTGCCTCAACCTTATGCTGACGGGCAAAGTCAAGCAGTGAGGCGACAATTGTTTTACAGCGTTTTGTTTCACGAATAATGGCTTTAATATCTGTACGGTTCTGGTTCGTCTGAGTTTTATCCTGGGCCAGAACATCTGCGAACAGCAGCACAGTGGCTAGAGGATTGTTCAACTCGTGCGCAACCCCTGCCGCCAACTGTCCCAGGGAAGCCAATTTTTCTGACTGGAGCAATTGTTCCTGAGTTACCTGAAGGGTGTCCAACATGTCATTAAAGGAGGCCGCCAGCATCCCGACTTCCCCTCCTGCAGTTGTAGGAGCGCGGGCACTCAAATCACCTTCAGCCACAAGCTGACTTGTATTCGCCAGGGTATGCAAATCTTTTAAGGGGCGAGTGATGACCCGGGAGACCGGTGTGGCCAATAAAAAGGTCATTACGATCGTCACCACAGCTACCAGGGTTAATCTCCTGTGAAAGGTATTTAAAAAATCCAGAAAGACTTTCTGCCGGGCCCCTACATATAAAATACCAACGATGTTTCCTTGATGATCAAACAGGGGATCATAACGTGTTATGTACTCTTCGTTGACCACAAAAGCATTTCCCACATATTCTGATCCTTCCTGGAGAACTACCCGGCTCACTTCATCAGAAACACGGGTTCCTACAGCTCGCCGGCCTTCCTCTGTCATAACATTTGTTGATACCCGCAAATCTCCAAAAAATATCGTCACTGTATCTACCTGGGTCGAGTCCTTAATGGAATCAACCAGAGTAAAATCATTATTGAAAAGATGAAAGACCAGCACTGCCCCAACAAGGTCTCCTTCCTCAAAAATTGGCGAGATGGAGGCTATTCCAAAACCTGCACTGCCTTCCCGATCATCATATAGTTCCTGACGAGCCTTTGGTGTATCCAGCAAATCGATCTGGGCTTGTTCCAGCATATCAGCATCGCGGAGTACCTCTAATGGGAGTACCTCAGTTGAGGAAATGGCCGATCCGGTTTCCAAAACCGCCGCAGCTGGACTAAAAAGTGACCAGTTCCCACCGCCCATCATGATCTGTTGGATTTGATCGTTTTTGATCATCACACCGGTTATCACCTCTCCCCTGTCATCTAAAATCGCTGCCACACGGTTCCCTTTTAACGTATCGTCAGACAGCGCAGTGAGGAGTTCCTTATTAAGGGCCTCAAGGGCAGAAGCCTCCCCCGAAGCGGCCTCCTCAAACTTTTGGATTACAGTATCCGAAAGAGAGAGCTGATTTGCTGTCAGTGAAAGGCCCTCCTGCCTGGTCTTGTAAAACAGTTCTGCACATTGAATATCCTGCTGAACACGTTCATCCATAGCCTCGGCCAGATAGGCCGAAATCGTCCGAGAGATCACAAAGGTCCCGATCCCGATTGTGAGGGCTGCAACCATGGTGAAAGAAAATATCAGCGCAGCCTGGAAGGGTCCATCGAAGAGGTCTTTCAGTTTTTTCAGAAGGGTTTTCATGGTTTGGATGGCTCAAACAACGATCTTGCCCAGGATTGATTTAACCTTCTTAACCAGCTTGTCCGGATCTATGGGTTTGCTGAGGAATGCATCAACTGGAATATATTCGTCTGTAGGAAATAACTCAGCATAATCGGTATTGGCTATCGAAGTGACCATGATAATCGGGATGTCTTTAAGCAGCTCGTCAGCCTGCACCTTGCGGCTGAAAGTCACTCCATCGAGGACCGAATCCATCATCACATCCAGTATGATCAACTCTGGCTTTTCGCTCTTAGTTTTTTGATACCCCGCCTTTCCTCCTCCGGCGCTGCCTACGGAATAGCCCTGCCTTTCCAAAACCATTTGAGTCGCCTGGATAAAATCAGGGTCATCATCAATGATCAATATTCTCTTCATGGTTCATCCTCTTTTCCAGGAGTCTAAGATGCCACCAGGCATGTTTTATGAGTAATGTGATAATCAAATTCTGTCCGGAAGTGCTTGATAGCAGACCGGACCGGGTTAACCAGAGCCGAGCCCATCGGGCAGAACGTACGTCCGTCAATTCCTTCCACCAAGTCCAGCAGCAAATCAACATCATCCGGTCTTCCCGCTCCGTTTTCTATCCTTTCAAGGATCTCAAAGATCCGTCTGGAACCTATCCGGCAGGGTGTACATAAACCACAGGATTCGTGAGCGAAGAATTTACTCAATCTCCTCGCCACCTCAACCATGCAAACAGTCTCGTCTATAACGATCACCGCCCCGGTTCCCAACGCGGATCCTGCGGCGGCCAGGTCTTCAAAACTCATTCGAACATCCAGGGCATCGACAGGTAGGATGGGGGTTGATACACCTCCCGGGATAACAGCTTTTAGCTTTTTTCCGCCAGGCACACCGCCGGCATATCCATCTATTATCTCTCTCAAGGAAATCCCCATCGGCAGTTCGAAATTTCCCGGTGTTCGCACATTCCCACTTACTGAAAAAATTTTCGGTCCAGTGCTCTGCTCTGTCCCGATCTTTGAAAACCATTCTGGTCCATAGCGGATGATATGGGGAATACATGCCAGGGTTTCAATATTCTGAACCAGAGTTGGTAATCCAAATAATCCCTTGGTAGCCGGATAGGGTGGTTTTAAACGCGGGGTACCGCGTTTCCCCTCAAGGGATTCCAGCATCGCTGTTTCCTCGCCGCAGATATAAGCTCCTGCACCCCTGTGAACGGACATATCCAGATTGAAACCAGACCCGAGAATATCTTCACCCAGGAATCCAAATTCATATGCATCTGCTATGGCCTTGATCCACCGTTTTACACCCAGGAAAAATTCCCCTCTGATATACACATAAGCCCGGGTAGCCCCGACGGCATAGGCCGCAATCAGCACTCCTTCTATTACCTGGTGGGGATCCTGCTCGACGATCTCACGGTCTTTGAACGTCCCCGGTTCCCCTTCATCTGTGTTCACAGCAAGGATCTTTTGGACGCTGGTTTCCCGGGGCATGAATCCCCATTTCTCCCCGGTTGGAAAACCGGCACCTCCCCGACCCCGTAAGCCAGAGCGTTTCACCTGATCAATCACCTCGGCCGGCTCCATTTCCAGGGCTTTTCTGGCAGCTAGGTAGCCGCCAGATTCAAGGTAAACTTGAATTCGTTCAGAACCTTCATTGTTTATATTTTTGGTTAAAACGGGTAGATAAGCATATTGGGGATCCGGTAAATCTCTATCCATCAAAATTCCCCTGTCTTTAGCTGATCTATCAGATCATCAATTTCTTCCAGGGTCATATTTTCATAAAGATCATCATTAACCCGGAGTGCCGGCGCAGAGCCGCAGGCCGCCAGACACTGGACTACTTCCAGAGAAAAATGTCCGTCGGCTGAGGTTTCTCCCGGCTTGATCCCCAACCGAGCGCTCAGGTGCTCGATTAATGGTTCCGCACCCCCAACCAGATAACAAGATAACCCTTCACAAATCTGGATGATGTAGGTTCCCTGCGGCTTTAGTTTAAACAAAGTATAAAAACTAGCCGAGGATAAAACCTGCCCCGGCTGAATATTTAATCGAGTGGAAACCCGTTCAATAGCTTCAGGGCTTAACCAGCCATATTGTTCCTGAGCAAGATACAGTGCAGCGAGAAGTTTGGTCTGCTGGCTCGAACCATTATTCATCATAAGAGAAATCCAATCTAGGCTTTTTACCTGCCTGTTCCGTTGGGCATTCCATTACCATCCCCACTTTGAGCAGGATTACCGGAGAAATCTATGCCAGCACCCTTCGGACTTTTTTTACCATCATGGTTGGATCAACCGGCTTGCTTAAAAAGGCATCAATGTAGATGTATTCATCGGTTGGGAACAGTGCGGCATAATCAGTGCGGGCGATGGCTGTGACCATCATGATCGGTATATCACAGGTAGCGGGGTTGGCGTGCATCTTGCGAGAAACAGAGACTCCTTCCAGAACAGATTCCATCATCACATCAAGAATAACCAGGTCTGGATTTTCCTCTAAAATTTCTTCAAAACCTTGTTTCCCCCCTGTGGCACTTTTCACCTGGTGTCCTTCATGTTCCATCAATATCCGGGTTGCATTCAAAAAATCAGGATCATCATCAACAATCAGGATTTTAGACATCATATGCTCCTAGTTTGAGAAAGGATAGTAGGGGAATCGCTTGTGAATATTTTAACAAGAAGAGATTATAAAATTCATGAGAAAAGCGTGACAGATTTGTGACAAGAAGCAACCCTGGATCGTTTAGTCCAAATCAGGCAGTATCTGATGATGTTTGGGAAAAAAATAAAGGACATTAACGATCTCTAATGTCCTTTATTTAATATTTAAGTTTGTCTTATCAGGCAGCTTCAGCTTTTATTGCCCTGACCTCGTATTCCGGGATCTTAGCTGATTTGTCTTCTGGCGGTTTAGGAGCATTACCAGAATAATTTTTGGACCAGGGTAAAATCTCCTTTCTTAAGCGATGTTTGGCCTTCGGGAATTTTCACGATCCCTTCTGTATTCGATAACATCTGTAGACGGCTAATTTGACGAATTGGATAAAACTCAAATTCACCAGATTCTTCGTTGATGGTTCCATGGATAAATTGAGTCCAGTCTTTTTGTCCCGAGATACTCTCTCCGATGCGCACTTTCTGGAGAGGAAGACCCGGCTTAGTACTACCTGCCATCTTTTGCAGACCCGGTAATGCCAGCTGTAAAAATGCCATATGGTTGGAAGGAGGTCCGCCGGGAAGACAAAACACCGGTTTGTTTTCAAGATGGCCAAACCCAACCGCTTTTCCAGGTCCCATCCGAACACGATGGAAGACCTTTTGCCAACCCAACTCAGCCAATATTTTCACAACCAGGTCGTGTTCTCCACTCCAAGCTCCCCCGCTGGTTAAGAGGGCATCACACTCTCCTAGAAGATCAGTGATGGACTGCCGAATCGTAATCTCATTGTCTTTGACAACCCGGGGCTTTGGATCAAATCCAAATAATTGACACCAGGCAGCCAGAGTAACCAGGTTGCTGGCATAAAGTTTTCCAACCAATAAGGGTTCTCCAGGAGCAATTACTTCATCTCCAGTGGCTAGAATAGCCACGCGGGGACGCTTAATAACCGGGATTTTAGTAAAACCGGCAGCAGCTAATAATCCAATCTTTGGAGGATAAAGGGTGGTTCCCTTTGGGACCAGTATTTTGCCGGCTTTGACATCACTCCCCGCGGACAAGATATTTCGTCCAGGTCCAGCATCATTAAATGCCATGATCAATCGGTTTGATTGTGACGTGAATTCCTCAGAGATTACAGCGTCAGCTCCTTGAGGGATAGGTGCACCACTCAATATTCGCAAGGCTTGGCCCGATTTGATTTCTCCCTCCCACCGTTCACCTGCAGTGACCATACCGATCAGCTGGAGAGTAATAAGGTTATCGGGAGAAGCGTTCTTAAGATCGGAAGAAATGACGGCAAAACCGTCCTTCAGGGAAACATCAAGGGAGGGGCAATCAATTGTTGAAATTAAATCATCAGCAACCACACGGCCAGATCCAAATGATAGATCAATTTTTTCCGAGCAGAGCGGGCTTATTTGAGCAACATGTTTGAAAGCTTCAGCAAAGGAGATCATGATATTTTTACGTTATTTTACTGTGAGAATAACAAATAAAATTCAGCTCTTCCGTCAGGAGATATGGATTTGAGAATCATCTTGACTGTAACATATGCGTCACGACCTTGTTACACCCGCTTAATTAATATCCTTTTCCAAGCCCGCAAATAATGATTGGATTTTTCACTACCTGGATCAAAATTCCATAGAATGGCTTTCGATCGGCAGCAGCAGATCTAATCAGTAATTGACTGCATTTATACCATTTATTATGTGATACTTTCGTCTCGGATATTTATTTGTGACAATAATCACTAGTAATAATCATTTTTGGTAATATGATTTATTTCATCATATGCACTTATACGAATATTAAAATAGGCGGATAACCGAATGATCTCACAAACATTACGACAAGAAGTATCACAACTGGAGGCCGATTTATGTTACGCTTTGGCCGATGCCACCCGGATCCTGATCCTGTATGCCCTTGATGAAAAACCCACCAACGTAACTGATTTAGGCCTTGATTTAGATATCCCTCAACCAACAATTTCTCGTCATTTAAAGATACTGCGAGACAGGGGCATTGTTCAAACCACACGGGAAGGAAAAAACGTTGTTTACACCCTGGTGGATGACCGTTTAATTCAAGCGTTGAATCTGTTAAGAGCTGTCTTGCGTGATGGAATTGCGTATAAAGCAGAAATCATGGATAGATTTCAAGAGAACAACCCCTAATTATTCCACTCAGTTATCACTCTTGGAAGGAAATGATGTCAATTAAAAAAATAAATCCCCTGATACCGCTTGTTGGATTTCTTAGCTTGTTTTTATTGTTATTCCTATTTGAAAGTCCGCAGCACGTAAAAGCCCAGTGTGGCTCTCAGGCCTCCTCCTGCAAAAATTGCCACGAAGTACAGGGCAACGATCCTGTTAACCAGGATGGGACGACTTGGCACCAGCCACATGCCTTTGGTGATTTCTGTGAATTCTGCCATGCCGGGAACGTACAAAGCCCTGTTAAAGAAGAAGCCCATCGCGGCATGATGGCCCCACTCTCAAACGTAGAAGTCGCCTGTTCCACCTGTCATGATAATTACCTGGAATTAGCCCAGGGCTACGCCAGCACACTGGGAGTACAGCTTGGAGACCAGACAACAAGTACTACAGGATCAGATTCTGCAGCAGCGGAACCCCAACCCGCCCAAACCTCCTCATCGACAAATGATTGTGATATGGATACTGCTATTTATTACGACGAGGAAGATCTGATTGATTATACAAATCAATATGAGGGGACCGTTCTTGGTATTCGAGACCTCAATGCTGGCAATCTAATTCTTGGCATTTTTATATTCGCTTTAGTTTTTGGTGGTGGATTATTTGTAGCCCTCAACGAAGGCTGGTTGACAATTTCCACAAAACCAATTCCAGAATCGATTGATGGGTTTGAACCCGAGAATGTAGCATTGCTGCCATTGATCGAGAAAATCGATCTAAAAGGCCGCCAGGCCCTAAAGAAATTACTTAAGAAACCCAAAAAAGCTGCCAAGGTATTCAAGGCCGTGGCTGATATTGACGATTAAACACAGGAGGTCAATACAATGAAATGGTTGCAAGCTCAATTCTCTAAAGAGTTATGGTCCCCTTATACGGCAGGAATCCTTCTGGGTATTGTCGGTATCCTGGCAGTTCTCCTGGCAGATAATCTGCTTGGTGCGTCAGGAGCTTTTGAGAATCTGGCCGGTCTGATTGGCCAGGCGTTGGCTCCAGACTTATTTGACAATATTTATTTCAATTATGTAATGCCGCCAGGGCTAACCTGGGGGGTTTTACTGCTGATTGGTGTATTCTTCGGTGGAATGGTTGGAGCTGCCTCCAGTAAAACCCTCAAACTTCGGGATAACGATGACGCACAATGGAAGGTGATATTTGGTCCCCAACGGTGGAAACGCTGGATCATCGCTTTCCTGGGAGCTATTGTTCTGGAATATGGTTCAGGTATAGCAGGGGGCTGCACCAGCGGCCTGGCCATATCAGGGGGAATGTTATTAGCACCGAGTGCATTCATCTTTATTATGGGGATGTTTGCCTCCGGGATACTGACAGCCAAATTAGTATATAGGAAGAGGTACTAAATATGTCGATCATAGCCCCCATATTTTTAGGTCTTCTATTTGGCCTATCGCTCAACAAAGCAGGATTGACCAAATACCATAAAATTGTAAATGTCTTTCGTTTTACCGATCTGGCCGTCCTCAAGTTTATGATGACAGCACTGGTAGTGGCCATGAGTGGACTCTACTTACTTCGCGGATTGGGCTGGATTTCTTTTCCAAATGTCCCCTCAACTTACCTGGTTGGCAATCTTGTTGGCGGTTTGATATTCGGCATAGGAATGGCCCTTACCGGGTATTGACCGGGTACATGCGCCGCCGGGTGCGGTGAAGGAAAAATAGATTATATTATCCCTGGTTTACTTGGATTTCTCGCAGGCGCAGTGATTTATGGCCTGACCTATCAACAAATCTTTCCAAAAATTTCTGCTTTTGCGAATTACGGAAATATCGTCATCCCAGAATTATGGAATGTCAGTCCATTTTTATTCATTCTCCTGTTCTCCCTGATGGCTCTATTACTGTTTTATCTGATTGATCGGGCCGGTATGCAGCGCAAGAAAGACCTTGAATAAGATAATGGATTAATTATGCTCAAAGAGACAGGTCATGAACAATAATATTTCTCGCCGAGATTTCTTAAAGATTACCGGAAATACTGCAGGGGCATTGGCTTTAGGCTCGTTTATACCTCCTGAAGTAATTTCGTCTGCTGCTAAATCAGGTTTCATCGATTCCCAAGGTAATGGCTATATACACACTCTCTGTGAGATGTGTGTTTGGCGCTGTGGTGTTTTAGCCAAAGTACAAAATGGACGAGTGGTTAAGTTGGAAGGAAATCCTGATCATCCGCATTCCAAAGGCCGGTTATGCGCTCGAGGCCAATCTGGCCTGATGACAACCTACGATCCCGATCGGGTTCTTCAGCCCCTGGTGCGGGTAGGCAAACGCGGGGAAGGGAAATTCCGCAAAACGTCCTGGGATGAAGCCCTGGATATTACTGCCGAGAAGATGCTTTCTATAAAAAACCAATATGGTCCTGAAGCAATGATCTTCTCTTCTACTCACAATCTCTCTCAAACACAATTTGAGAATTTGCTCTACGCTTACGGCTCCCCGAACTACGGTACTCAGCGAAGTTTGTGTTTTAACTCGATGGTTACTGCGTTTCTTCTAACCTATGGGATTGAGGAACCTAGCCGGAATTACGATGACGTGGACTTTATCCTGCTTACTGGTCGTAATCTTGCCGAAGCGATTTCCACCTCTGAAACAGGCGAGCTGATCCACGCCATCAAGCGCGGAGCCAAGCTTGTCTACCTGGATCCACGTTTTACCAAAACAGCTGCAAAAGCCGAGGAGTGGATACCCATCCGGCCCGGTACTGATGCGGCCTTTTTATTGGCCATGATCCAGGTAATTGTCAGTGAAGAATTGGCTGACTGCGAGTTTGTCCGCCAATATGTAGACCACTGTGATGAAATGCCGGAAGTATTTCAGAAATATACTCCTGAATGGGCAGAGGGAATCACTGGTGTCCCCGCCGCAACCATTGATCGAATTGCTCGTGAATATGCCGCCGCCAAACAAAACGCGATGGCTCATCCTGGTTGGCGGACCTCAAATTTCGTCAATTCATTCCAAACTGAACGCGCTATCGCAACCTTAAACGCACTCAGCGGGAATATTCTGACACCAGGTGGATGCCTGGGAGCAGAAAGCCCGGAAGCCAGCAGCGTTCGTTTGGGAAAACCATCCCAACCAGCTTATCCCCGCACAGCTGCTAAGAGATTGGACGGCGTTCCCTGGAAGTACCCCCTGGTACCTTTTAAACTTGGTGTTTTCCAGGAGATGCGAGAAGCCATTCTTAGCGGGGAGCCTTATCAGGCCCATGGCTGGTTTGTCTCACGTCAAAATCCAGTCCAGTCCATACCCGATCGCAACCGCACCTTACGGGCAATGGAAAAAATGGATTTCATTGCCGTTGTTGATGTGATCATGAACGATACTTCCTGGTATGCTGACGTGGTACTGCCTGAAAGTTCCTACCTGGAACGCTATGATCCGCTGCATGTAGTAGGTGATGAAGTATTTATCCGCCAGCCAGTCATTGAACCCCAGGGTGATACCCATTCTGCACTCTGGATTTACAAAGAACTTGGTAAACGTCTGGGGCTGGATGAATACTTCCAATACCAGGACGAACAAGATTATCTTCGCCAGCAATTAGCGCCGCTGGGCGCATCGCTCGACACCCTATCAAAAAACGGGGTTATTAAACCTGAAACCGCGCCGGGTAACGGGAAAGAAATCGTTTTTAACACACCAACCGGAAAGATTGAAATCTATTCTGAGACCTTGGAGCGAGCCGGTTTCTCACCCTGGCCCACCTGGGAAGACCCCCCTCTTCCCGCAGAGGGTGAACTTTATTTGTTATCGGGTAAAGTGGGACAGCACACACAGTCAGCCACTCAAAACAATCAACTCCTTCACAAATATGAGGACAAACCCCGGATTTGGCTGCACACATCAACTGCAGCGGAGCGAAATATAAAGACAGATGATTATGTCCGGGTGACAAGCCCTGTGGGAGAGGTTGTAGTTCAGGCCCTGGTTACTGAAGCAATCCGCTCTGATTGCGCTTTTATGGCTTTTGGTTATGGCCATCGTTCCAAAGGTTTAAGGACAGCATATGCCAACGGCGCCAGCGATTCAGAATTGCACGTCACTTTCACGGACCCCATCAGCGGCGGGCAGGCTCTGAGCCAAACCTGTGTAACCATCAGAAAAGAGAAAATCCAAAAAGAGGATTGATCACGATGTCAGAAAATATACAAAAAGGCAAATATGGATTCCTGATCGATGCATCTCTTTGTATTGACTGCCGATCTTGTATGGTGGCTTGCAGCGCAGAACATAATGTCTCTATGTCGAGCACACGGATCTGGATGAAAGGGACAGGTGTTATGGGCACTTTCCCGGATTTAGCCCAATTCACGGCACCGTTTCATTGCATGCATTGTGATGATCCGTCCTGTGTATCTGCTTGTACGGTTGGCGCACTCCAGAGAAACGAAGATGGCATCGTGGTATATGATGCTCACCGCTGCATAGGATGCCGGTACTGCATGTATGCCTGTCCCTTTGAAGTACCCAATATGAATCTCGCTGAACAACTGCCCCTGATCGTGAAATGTGATATGTGTGAAGACCGATTACACCGGGGGCTAGAGCCTGCTTGCGCGGCCACCTGTCTTACCGGCGCAATCCAGTTTGGCACCCGAGAAGAAATGCTCCAATTAGCCAGGAAAAGAATGGTGGAGAACCCGGATCTATGTGACCACATCTATGGAGAAAACGAGAACGGGGGCACATCCTCTCTTTACCTGTCTCCCATATCCTGTGATGAGCTCTGCTTCCCCTGCGTTGGAACCCATTCCACTGCCTATTCAAACCGCCAGGTAACTCATACCACTCCAACTGTCGCCGGGGTAACAGCTCTGACATTGAGTGGCATTTTCCTTGCCATTAAACATTTCGGAAGTGCCCACCACAAACACGATGAAACCACTGAAGAGACGAAGGAGAATCAATCATGATCCAGAAATTAACCGGGGAACTGCGCAAAATGCCCAAAGCGGTTTTCATTCTGGCTTTGATTGTTGCAGTTGGCGGCCTGACAATGCTTTACCGCCTGTATGCGGGATTAGGCGCCACTACCAATCTCAATAAAGGGTATCCATGGGGTATATGGATTAGTTTTGACCTCTCTATGGTCGCTTTTTCAGGAGGCGCATTTACCCTGGCCGCTATCGTTTATATTTTACAGAAGAAAGAGTTTCATCCTGCAGTCTACCCGACAGTATTAACCGGTTTAGTCGGGTATACCTCTGTACTGGTGATATTATTTATGGACCTGGGACGTTGGGACCGTTTCTACCACTTTGTGATTTATCCCAATCTTCATTCTGCCCTTTTTGAAGTAAGCTGGTGTATTTTGCTTTACTCAACTGTCTTGGTATATGAGCTCAGCCCTGTCTTCCTGAAACATCAGCGTTTTCAGAGATTAAATCGAATCATAAAGAAGCTGACTATCCCGATGGTAATTGCAGGAGTAACTCTGTCAACGCTTCATCAATCATCCCTGGGCACACTCTTTATCGTCATGTCAAACCGACTGCATCCATTGTGGTATTCGATGATATTGCCAGTTTTCTTTTGGATTTCATCGATCGGATCAGGAGTGGCCATGGTCATCGCAGGGTCAACTGTCAGCTACTGGGTCTTTGGACGCAGTCTGAACCAAAAACTTGTTGAAAAACTGGGACGTTTTATCCCCTGGATAATGGGTATTTACCTGGCTGCCAAAATTGGAGAGTTATTCGCAACCAATGAACAAAACCTTGTTTTCAGCAGCGGAAAATACAGTGTTCTGTTTATACTCGAATTAATGATTGGAGTAATCCTTCCGATAGTTCTTTTTTCGATCCGAAAAATCCGTCAGAGCCGATTTGGTTCACTTGTCAGCGCCACATGCCTGATCCTTGGTATATCCTTCAACCGTTTTAATTCATCCTGGTGGGGGATGAAACCTGTGGAAGGATATACATACATCCCGACCGCAGCAGAGGTAATAATTCTGGCAGGAGTGCTGTCTGGAGTTATCCTGGTATTCACACTGGTTTCTCTTTACTTCCCCATTTTTGAGGAAACCGAAAAGCGTATTAAAACTCTCCCTTCTGCTGAAATTTCAGAAGGGGGTGTTGAATAATACGACCTATTAACCCTTATGTAATAAATGATGCCTATGTTAAAAATAATTGCTACTGAAAAGTTTGAGAAGTTGTTATCCGAATCGGTTTCCTGGCACTTAGGTGTCTGTCCGCGACAAGTACTCGGGGTCCGAATGGGAATGTTTGCTGGTACCTTGCTGGACCTCGAACTTCCTCAAATAGATAAACGGCTCCTGACCATTGTTGAAACTGATGGTTGTTTTGCAAGTGGAATCAGTGCGGCAACGGGATGTTGGGTTGGACGGCGAACACTCCGTGTAAACGATTTTGGAAAAGTAGCCGCAACCTTCGTGGATACTATCACAGGAGAATGCATTCGCCTTGCTCCTCAATCCGAAATCCGTTCCCTCGCGAAGGTCTATGCGCCTGATGAGGAAAGCCGATGGCAGACCCAATTGGTAGGATATCAGTTGATTCCCGATGAATTGCTTTTTTCCCAACAGCAGGTTGATCTTTGTACACCGATCAGTGACATCATCAGCAAAGCTGGTCTACGGACCAATTGCCAAATTTGTGGGGAAGAAATCATGAACCAGCGAGAGGTACTCCAAAACGGAAAGGTCCTTTGTAAGGCCTGTGCCGGTTTTTCTTATTATTCGGTACAAGGTCACTCCTTAAAATAATATTGATCCAGCGCATCGAGGAAATCCGCATCACAATGCCTCGTCCATCTTTTTTTCACCACCTGCATCCAACAACAATACCCCAAAGACAGGCCCGTTTCAGTTACACATTTGGAACTGGCGGGTTGGCAGTATTTTTATCAATTGTATTGGGAGTCTCTGGTATTCTGGAAATGTTTTATTATATTCCAACCACAGACCAGGCGGCTTTATCTGTCCAGACTATCACCTACCTTGTCCCCCTGGGCGGGTTTATCCGCAATCTTCATTTTTGGGCTGGTCAGTTGTTATTGATCATCACCGGGCTTCATTTCCTCAGGGTCATCTTTACCGGAGCCTATGCACCACCACGCAGATTTAATTATTTACTGGGAACCGGATTGTTTGTTCTGGCAGTCCTGCTGGATTTTTCCGGTTATATTCTTCGCTGGGATATTGGTATCCAGTGGGCTTTGATTACCGGGACAAACCTTATAAAAACCATACCCTTGATAGGGGAAAGTATCTACGGATTCGTGGTTGGCGGACCCCAACCGGGAAATATAACCCTGCTCCGCTTTTTTGCCTGGCATTGTTATGGGCTTGCTTTAATCGCTAGCGGATTGGTGATCTGGCACATATTTCGCGTCAGGCGGGATGGGGGTATTGCTGCACCTCCCCCAAAACCAAATCAGAAATCGTCACGGATTTCTCGATTCGAGCTGGTTAACCTCGAGGTCCTGGCAATGTTTTACGGAGGGATATTCTTGATATTGCTTTCAGGTTTGTTCCCGGCTCCTATTGGACCACCGATTACGGATGCATTCCTCAGCCCCCTGTTAATTAAAGCTCCCTGGTTCTTTCTCTGGATCCAGGAACTACTTCGTTACGGAAACCCGCTTATTTTCGGGGTACTCATTCCTTTATTATTCTTTGGGATTCTAGCGGTAACTCCATATATTTTCCCCCGGCCAGATGCCCGGGAGGCTGGTAATTGGTTTGCCCCCAGCGGTAGGCTTGCACAGGTTACTGTAATTTTGGTTGTAGTGATCATATTGATTCTGACCATCAGAGCACTTTAATTTTATGGAAAAGCGATTTGCGGCTTCCTTGATTTTTCTCTTGGGATTATTCTTTTTGATCTGGCTTGAAAACCGGCGACCAGATCCAATCGAGTTAATCCCGTCCATGTCTGGAAATGTCGAATACTGCTTGACCTGTCATCAAGAATTACCCGAAATCAGCAGCTCTCATCCAGTAGAAGTCTTCGGTTGTGTGATTTGCCACGGGGGTCAAAGATTGGCTCTTGATCCATCCCTGGCCCACAGCACGATGAGGGGCGGAAAGAACCCATCAGATTTAATGGTTGTGGAGCAATCCTGCGGTGGAGATGCCTGTCACAGCGGTCCTGAAACGGACGATCTCAATCACATTCAAAGGGTGTTAACCAGCATCCAGACTACCTATGCCGGTGCCATCGCCAGCGTCAGGTATTCCTTTGGTGCCCAGCAAGACCTCAAGGCCCAGATGGGCATCCTGGCCATAAAAGATCACCAATCAGCAACACAAATCTCATCGCTGTCAGCTTTTAATCCAGCGCAAGAAACACAATCGAGTCTGATATCCTTTGCAGATAATTGTCTATATTGCCATCTATCTGCCAATCCCCTCCCTGATGAGGATTTTTCCAGATTTACTGGCTGCGCAGCCTGCCATTCGCCCCTGAATTCCGAGGGAGAAGAAACGCACTCGCTCACTACCGCCATGCCTTATACACAATGCAATACCTGTCACAACAGGGGAAATTACAGTCTGCTGGATATGAAATTCCATCAGCGAGAGGATCAATATACAGGCAGGTTTCACGAATATTATCAGCCAATTGCCCAATTTGTGCGCTGCGAATACACTTTAGACTGCATCGATTGCCACACTCGATTCGAAGCTATGGGAGATGGCGACATTCATAACAACCAGGCAGAGATCCAATACGTGCAATGCCTAACCTGCCATGGAACGCTTTCAGATTTACCAAAAATCCACACCATAGAAAACGGGAATGATCCAGCTCTGGGATATGCGGCTTTAAATCCGGTCATCGACTTAAAAATCGGTGATACGATCCTTGAAACCGAGAAAGGAGAGCCCCTCTGGAATATACGCAGATTACCAGATGGAACATACGAACTCTTTGGAAAAGCTACTGGGCAGCAGTTTGTTTTTCGACCAGTAGCTGGTACAAACTGCGGCCAGGATCCAGAACTGCAGGAATCTCATTACTGCCATGAGTGTCATGCGGTTGAGAGGTAAATCGATGCCTGTAAATTAATTTTCACCCAACGGAATTTTATCAGCCTGGGAACCAGTGGATTACAAACAGTAAGCGGGTTGGTGGATCATTCTGACCTGGGTCTCTATTGTTTTGTTATTGACTCCAGAGCCATCTGAAGGATGAAAGAAAGCTTAATCCGGTTGAGATTCAAGGCAACCAATAAAATACCGGTCAAAAACATATGCCAGGTTAAAAACGATTAGATCGATACAACGCAATAGTTTGACATTCTTGCTAAGAAGGAGTATAAACTTGCCTGGTCAGTTAATACGAAGAAAGACAATCCTGCATTATTTGGATCATTTTTTGAAGGCTCGGGAGGAAATGCCTACCGTATGAATAAAAATCGCCGCTGGATAATTCCAATACTCATCCTGTTTGCCCTGTCGATCTATATCAATCTGCCCAATCACCCGGGAATCCACCTGGGCAATTTTGACAAAGACATCAAAACCCAATTAGGTCTAGATCTAGTGGGTGGTGTCCAGGCACTGCTGGAAGCAGATTTACCACCTGATGTAGAAGTTAATTCTGAGAATATGGAGACTGCTCGGCGGATTATCGAAGACCGTGTTAATGGCCTAGGAGTCAGTGAGGCTGTGGTGCAGATCGCAGGAGACCGCCGGATCCTCGTCGAACTACCAGGTCAGCGAGACCCTGAACAAGCCCTTACCACGATTAAGGACACAGCTTTATTAGAGTTTGTAGATTTTGGGGATCTGTCCTCCCAGGAAGTTTCCCAGCTGATCAACACTACTATCACCACAGATACTCAAACCGCAAGTGATCAAGCCGATAATGCCAGTCCAACAACAGAGGGGCTGATATATCATACAGTCATGACCGGGGCTTCAATCAAGCAGGTTGGAGTATCCAAGGACAGCCTTGCCAGATACCATGTTGCCTTTGAGTTGACACCGGAAGGATCCCAGATTTTCAGAGATTATACAACCCAACATACCGGGGAATTTCTGGCAATTGTATTGGACAATGTCGTGATCTCAGCTCCCCGAATTGAAGAACCCATTACTGCTGGACAGGGATCTATCAGCGGGAATTTCACCTATGAAAGCGCCAGCAATTTAGCAATCCAGTTGCGTTATGGAGCGTTGCCTATTCCCTTGAAAGTTGTCCAAACCGAAACAATCGGTCCGACATTAGGAGAAGATTCACTCGATAAAAGCCTGGTGGCCGGGATAATTGGAATGGCTGTTGTCATGCTCTTTATGGCCCTGTATTATCGCCTTCCGGGTATCATCGCCGATATCGCTCTCATACTGTATGCAATG
The DNA here is from genome assembly GCA_964627755.1 of uncultured Anaerolineales bacterium. GTDB lineage: Bacteria > Chloroflexota > Anaerolineae > Anaerolineales > UBA11858 > B10-G9. The sequence goes on along the minus strand of CAZVIH010000013.1, from coordinate 80,208 downwards.
GTGACCTATGCTATCTACCGCTGGATTCCGGTTACCTTAACACTGCCGGGCATTGCCGGTTTTGTGCTCAGCATCGGCGTTGCTGTCGACGCCAACGTGCTTATTTTTGAAAGGATGAAGGAAGAACTGCGTAAAGGTAACTCTATCCATAAGGCAATATCACTCGGTTGGGACCGAGCCTGGCCTTCCATCCGGGATTCGAATACCTCAACTTTAATTACTTCAGCCATCCTTTTCTGGTTTGGAAGCACTTTCGGCGCCAGTATTGTTAAAGGGTTTTCCCTGACCCTGGCCATCGGTGTCCTGGTCAGTTTATTTACTGCCGTGACCGCGACCAGAACTTTCCTCCATCTCATTCTGGATAATATTAAAACAACAAAAATACATCAGCTGTTTGGTGTGTAAAGAGGTATCTATGATAAATATTGTCAAGCGCCGCTACCTGTATTTTGCGATCTCTTTGGTTGTGATCATTCCGGGGATTTTAGCTTTGCTGGTTTGGGGACTTCCGGCAGGCATAGATTTTACAGGGGGCAGCCTGATTGAAATCCATTTCAACAGCCCCCTCCCGGAAACAGCTCCTGTTTTTGAAATCTTATCGGGATTTGGTTTCTCTGATGCCAAAGTCCAAACCGCTGGAGGCGATAAACTGGTCATCCGAACTAAAGATATGGATGAGGGCATGTTAAACTCAATTCTGACAGAAATCAAAGACCAATTTACCGCAGATATTGAGTTGGATCGGTTTGAAAGCGTTGGGCCTACTGTCGGAAAAGAAGTCGCTACTCGAGCAGCCGGAGCAGTTGGATTAGCTGCCCTGGGGATTATGGTCTACATCACCTACGCCTTTAGAGGCGTGAAACATGCTTTCCGTTATGGTGTGGCTGCTATTCTAGCAATGCTCCACGATGTCATCGTGGTCCTGGGCGTTGAAGCTATTCTGGGCCACTTCCTTGGCTGGGAAGCTGATTCTCTATTCTTGACAGCCCTGTTGACCGTGATCGGATTTTCTGTACACGATTCAATCGTCGTTTTTGACAGGATCCGCGAAAACGAAAAACTCAACCGCAGAGAACCCTATGAAACTATTGTGAACCTTTCGATCGTTCAAACTATGGCCCGCTCAATTAACACCCAGCTGACAGTGATGATCACCCTGCTCTCCCTGGTTTTATTTGGAGGCAGCACGATCCGCCATTTTGTCCTAATTCTGCTAATCGGTGTCTTTTCTGGAACATATTCTTCCATATTTAATGCCTCACCAATCCTGGTGGTGTGGGAAAACAAAGAGTGGAGGACCTGGTTTAGGAGATCTCCAGCCTAATAAAAAAAGCTGCCTGATCCTAGTGGGATCAAGCAGCTTTTTTTTATTTCAGCTATTTTATAGGATTTTCCTGTTTTAGGCCGCTTCTATCCGAACTGCGCAGACCTTATATTCAGGGATCTTGGCCACAGGATCCAGCGCCGCAATGGTTAACTCGTTAGCAGAGGCTTCTGGGAAATGGAAGTTGGCATATACCATACCCGGAGGTACTCGATCGGTAACCAAAGCTTCCGCTTCAATGCTTCCCCGGCGGGATGAAACACGGACTCTTTTATTTCCGTTTAAACCGAGCTTCTCCGCGTCAAGATCATTTACTTCGATCAGCGCATGAGGATAGATCTCAAGCAAACCTTTTGAGCGGCGGGTCATCTGGCCGCCATGCCAGTGGAATAAAACCCGCCCGGTACTCAGGATCATAGGATATTCCTTATCAGGCATCTCTGCCGGGGGCACATTTTGAATGGGGTTGAACTGCCCTTTCCCACGAGAGAATTGCCCCACGTGCAGGATGGGTGTGCCAGGATGATTCCCGTCCTTCACAGGCCACTGCAGGGTCTCTCCATTCAACAGCCGCTGGTGGCTTACCCCCGCATAGATTGGCGTCAAAGCAGCAATTTCTTCCATGATCTGATTTGCACAATGATAATCCCAGCCGCTGTATTCAGCATCCTGGACTTTGCGATCGCCAGCGGCCAGGATCTTTTTAGCCAATTCTGAGATGATCCACCAATCTGGCTTTGCTAATCCCGGTGATTCTACAGCTTTATGCACCATTTGAATGCGGCGTTCAGTATTCGTAAAAGTGCCGTCCTTCTCTGCAAAACTGGCCCCTGGTAAAAGTACATCCGCATAGGGCGCAGTTTCGGAGGGGAAGATTTCCTGCAGGACAACCAGATCACAAGTTTCCAGCGCTTTGCGGATATGGCTGGTATCAGGATCACTCATGATCGGATCTTCTCCCAAAACATAGAGGACTTTCAGATCCCCATCCACAGCCATCGGCATCATCTCGGTCACAGTTTTACCCACATCCAGAGACAGGTCTTCTGGGCTAACTCCCCAGGCCTTGGCAAATTTCTCCCGCATGTCGGGATCAGTCACTTTCTGGTAGCCGGAATAAACATTAGGCAGCCCGCCAAGATCACAGGCACCCTGAACGTTGTTTTGTCCCCGGAGAGGATTCGTCCCTCCACCCGGGACCCCCATATTACCCAGCAGCATCTGCAAATTCGCCAGGCTCATCACATTTCCAACACCAGTTGTATGTTGGGTGATTCCCATGGCCCACAAAACCGAGGCAGGTTTGTTTTCTCCCAGGATCCGGGCAGCTTCGGTAAGATCCTCTACAGACACACCGGTGATTTTGGAAACTTTTTCCGGAGTGTAATCCTTCAATACAACTTTTACTTCATCAAATCCTTCAGTCCTGTTCTTGATGAACTCTTTATCTTCCCAGCCATTGGCAAGGATGATCTGCATCAAACCATTCACCAAAGCGATATCCGTCCCTGGTTTATGGCGCAAATGCAAAACGGCAAAATCAGTCAGATCGATCTTTCGGGGGTCAGCGACGATCAATTTGGCACCGCGTTGGCGGACAGCCTGCCTCAATCGCATTCCGATCACAGGATGCTGCTCCGTGGTATTGGAACCTATTACCAGGTAAGCCAGAGCGTCATCAGCGATATCAGCGATGGAATTTGTCATCGCTCCAGATCCAAAAGCGGTGGCCAGACCGGCCACAGTAGAAGAGTGTCAAAGCCTGGCGCAGTGATCAAGGCTGTTTGTGCCGATCGCCTGCCTGGCCAATTTATTCATCAGGTAATTTTCTTCGTTAAGGCATTTTGCGGAGGTTAAAAAGCCCAAGCTGTCTGGACCGTATTTTTCTCTGGCCTGGTTCATTCTTTCCGCTGTGATACCCAGCACTTCATCCCATTCCACTTCCACCCACTGCCAGGGATTGCCTTCCTTTTCAGAGTCTCGTTTACTGGCAGTCGGTTTCTTTTTTCCGTCAAGGAGATATTTCCTGACCCTTGGTTTTTCTAAACGATCGGGATGATGGACAAAGTCATAACCAAACCGCCCTTTTACACAAGTCCAACCGTGATTGGACGGACCGTCCCAGGCGGAATCCACCTTGATGATTTTGTTATCTTTCACTTCCAGGATCAACTGGCAGCCAACGCCGCAATAGGGACAGGTGGTCTGTACTCGCTCAACCTGCCAGGGCCGGCCTTCTCGGAGAGATAGTTTGGGCCACAAGGCACCGGTCGGGCACACGGCCACACAGCTGCCGCAAAATTCGCAAGGGCTGTTTTCCATGGAGCTATCCGCCCCAAAACCGATATAAGCGCTGAAACCCCGGTAAAATACGCTGATCGCCTCTACACCGTTAATCTCACTGCAAGCCCGCACACAGCGGCGGCACAGGATGCATTTATTGCGGTCTACCTGAATGAATGGGTTCGGATCATTAACTGAAAAATGATGTCTGGTACCCTGAAAGCGATCCTCAGACACATCGTATTCATAAGCCAGGTCCTGCAGCAGACAATCTCCGGCCGCTTCACAAGTCATGCAATCCAGAGGATGGTCGGATATCAGCAGTTCCAGGTTGAATTTCCTGGCTGAACGCACTCGTTCGTTGTTGGTATCTACTGTTAATCCCTCCGAAACCGGAAAAGTGCAGGCAGGATGCAAAGCCCGCTGACCTTCAATTTCCACCAGACAGATTCGGCAGGCACCTTCTGGGGGCAAGGCAGGATGATCACACAGAACAGGAATATAGATCCCCGCTTCCCGGGCTGCCTGGAGGACTGTCTGTCCCCGTTCAGCCTGGATCTGTTTTCCATCGATGATGAAGTTTAGAGTTCCCATAACTTGGATATCTCCTTCTATTTACACTGTTTCAACCTCAGTGATTTCATGTTTTCGTTTAACAAGGATTGCACCAAGATTGCATGCATCATAACAAGCACCGCACTGGATACATTGTGATTGATCGATCACATGGACCACTTTCTTCTCTCCAATAATTGCCTCGGTGGTGCAGGCCTTGAGGCATAATCCACATCCAGTACAGCGGTCTTCATCAATTTGATAAGTGAACATATCTGCGCATACACCAGCTTCACAATAATTCTCGCTGATATGGGCTTCATATTCCTCCCGGAAGAAACGAAGGGAAGCCATAACTGGACCTGGAGTCAGCTGACCCAAAGCGCATAATGAACCTTCCCGCATATATTTCGATATATCCTCAATTTCGTCCAGGTCCTCCAGAGTCCCCTCACCATTGGTAATTCGGGTCAGCACTTCTAGCAGCCGCTGGCCGCCGATGCGGCAGGGAACACATTTCCCGCAGGATTCTGCCGAGGCAAAGGTCAAAAAATAGCGGGCGAATTCAACCATACATGTGTCCTGATCCACAACGATCATACCCCCTGATCCCATGGTGGCCCCGGCTGCGGTCAAAGAATCAAAATCGACTGACGTATCCAGAGCTGCCACGGGCAGACATCCACCCAGGGGACCGCCTGTTTGGACTGCTTTGAATTCCTTTTTGTCAGGAATGCCGCCGCCAATATCATAGATGATCTCCCGCAGAGTGATACCCATGGGAACTTCGACCAAACCCGTATTCTTGATCTTCCCCGTTAAGGCAAAGACCGCAGTGCCGGTAGATTTTTTAGTCCCGATCTGATTAAACCAATCCGCACCTTTGATCAAGATTTGACTGGCCATTGTATAGGATTTCACATTATTGACATTGGTTGGCTTTCCCCATAATCCAGAAACTGCGGGATATGGGGGTCTGGGGCGCGGTTCTCCCCGTTGTCCTTCAATGGAAGCGATCAGGGCGGTTTCTTCGCCGCACACAAAAGCGCCTGCTCCTTCCTTGATTTTCAGGTCAAAAGAAAAATCGGAACCCAGGATATTATTTCCCAGCAGGCCATATTCATGGGCCTGTTGGATGGCAATTTTTAAACGCTCGATAGCCAGGGGATATTCCGCCCGGCAGTAGATATAACCTTCCGGAGCGCCGATGGCATATCCGGCAATGATCATACCTTCCAGCAAAGCATGCGGATCCCCTTCGAGGACTGAGCGATCCATAAACGCACCTGGATCTCCCTCATCTGCATTACAGATGACATATTTTGGAAAACCTTTTGCTTTCTGGCAAAACTCCCATTTTAAACCGGTCAGAAAACCAGCTCCTCCCCGGCCGCGCAATCCCGAATCTTTTACTTCCTCTATAACTTCATCCGGGCTCATTTGGAAAAGGGCTTTTTCAAGACCTCCATATCCACCATAAGCCAGATATCCTTCAATGCTTTCTGGATCGATGATGCCGCAGTTTTTAAGAGCGATCCGAACCTGCTTGCTATAAAAAGGGAGTTCTTCATAAGTGGGAATTCCTTCAATGGTTGTCCCATCCCGGGCAGGAAGCTGCCCATAGATCCAGCGTTTATTGAATTCACCATTCAAGATGTGTTTTTCGAAGATCTTCCCGACCATGCCCGGTTTTACATTTGAATAAGTTATCCGGGGCTGGCCAGGCTGCTGAATATCCAGCAGGGGTTCATTATGGCACATCCCGATACAGCCCACGTTAATAATTTCGGCATCAAGGTTATGTTTCTCGAGTTCGGATCGAACCGCTTCCGCAACTTCATTTGCGCCTGCAGCAATTCCACAGGTACCCATTCCAAGGATGATAGTGAGTTTGTTATCTTCCCTGTTTAATAACTTCAATTTAGATTGTTCCCGAAAATCATTCAATTCGGAGATGTTCTTTAACACCGGCATAGGGAATCTCCTATACTAACTATTTCTCGATTTTCTTGATGTTTTCCACCAGGGAATCGGCAGTGGTATTTCCGTAGACCTGCCCATCCACCAGGGCGATGGGCGCCAGGCCGCATGACCCCAGGCAGTAGACAATTTCCAGTGTATATTCAAAATCTGGATCACTGCCGCCTGCCTCGAGATTAAATTCATCCTCAACAGCTCCAACCAATTTGGGCGCTCCTTTTACATGACAGGCTGTACCATCACAGATCTGGATGATATGCCGCCCCCGGGGTTCGAGATTAAACTGGGCATAAAAGGTGGCCACACCATATAGTTTGCTGATTGAAATGCCGCTTCTCTTTGAGATCTCCTGCATGGCATCTTCAGGCAGATATCCATAAAGATCCTGGGTGCGCTGCAAAATTGGAATCACCGCTCCTTTCTGATCCCGGAATTCCTGGAGAATGGGTTCAATCAATCCCACATCAATGTTAATTTCACTCATAGAACACTCCCTCTCCTGCCCTTGATCCTGAAAATAGTATTCTGCTATAGATCTCTTTTTAACTCAAACCCCAGGCGTTCTGGATTACAGTATACCCGCAGTTTTCCATGCCGGGCATATCCAATCAGAGTAATCTGCCAGGTCCGGGCCAGATCAACCGCCGCCGAGGTTGGAGAAGTCCTGGATACAATGATAGGACACCTCATAAACGCACCCTTGCGGAGCATTTCTGAAGAAATCCTACCCGTAGTGATCAGCCCCCTGTCTTCCGTTTTGATGCCCTGCATCAGACAAGCTCCATGAAGTTTATCGATAGTGTTATGCCGGCCGATATCTTCGGTCACCTGGAGAAGTTCCCCAGATTTTAGGTCAAGCAAGCCTGCTGCGTGAACTCCGCGAGCCCGGGCATAAAGACTGTCTTTTGTTTGCAGTTGTGTAAATGCTGTCAGAATCAAATCTGGTACCGTCCTGATTCCAACCTGGAGCGGCTCGATCTTGATCCGCGGATATTCCTGGGTCAGCCCTCCTCCACACCCTGATGTAAGGACCATTTTTTGGGGAAGATCTACATCATGATCAAGCCAGACGTCAATGCAGCAGCCGTTAGGTGTTATCCTGAGATCTGTGATCTCGTCTTGGTCTTCAATAATGCCCTCATTCATCAAGAAACCTACCGCCAACCAATCCTGGTTCAGCGGCGTCCCCATTAATGAAACAAATTCCACACCATTAACATATATTGTGAGGGTTATTTCTTCAATGACATCCCCGCTATGCGGCTGCCAGTCATGATGAAAATCCCACCAGTGGAAAGTCTCTGCTCCGCGATTTTTCATCGCATCCTTCAATTCAAGTAAATGAATAAACCAGTAAAGACCCCTTCAGGACTGGGTTTGAAACAGGGGCAGTTGACCATTTCTAGCCAACCGCCCCGAGTTACACACGTTCTATTAAATCAACCAGATCAGGTGGTTGATTTAGGAAAGACCAAGCACCTGACCGGTTTCGAGATCGATATCAATCTCATAGTAGGCTGGTCGGGTAGGTAGTCCAGGCATGGTGCTCATCGTGCCAAGCAGCGGATACAGGAATCCCGCCCCTACCGAAGCCCGGATGTCCCGAATGGGAACAGTAAACCCAGTCGGTCTGCCTTTTAAAGTCCCATCATGGCTCAAGCTCAAATGTGTTTTAGCCATGCACATGGGCAGTTCATCAAAACCAAGTTTTGTGTACAGTTCAACCTTCTTTTCTGCCAGAGGCTCATAAGAAACACCATCAGCGCCGTAAATTTCCTTGCAGATGATCTCGATCTTATCCTTGATGGATGTGCCTTTCAGGGGATAGAGGAATTTGAAGTCGCTGGGTTGTTCACAGGCTTCAACAACTGCCTTGGCAAGATCAATCGCGCCCTTGCCTCCTTCCATCCAGTGGCGGGTTACCACAGCATTATAGGCGCCGGCTTTGATGGCGGCTTCACGCACCATTTCAACCTCAGCTTGGGTGTCATCCTTGAAACTGTTTACGGCGACAACAGTCGTGATACCAAACTTCAATGCATTTTCGATATGGGCTTCCAGATTGCAGAGGCCTTTCTGCAGCAGCTCCAGGTTCTCTGTCACATATGCGGGATCCAGGGGAGCACCGGCAGTAACCGTGGGGCCGCCGCCGTGCATCTTCAAAGCTCGCACGGTCGCAACCAATACAACCACATCAGGGATCAGCCCGGAGTAGCGACATTTGATATCAAAGAATTTTTCCATGCCAACATCGGCGCCAAAACCGGATTCCGTCAGGACATAGTCAGCCAGTTTGAGGGCGATCCTGTCGGCAATGATCGAGCTGTTTCCGTGGGCGATATTTGCAAATGGACCAGCGTGTACCAGGGCCGGGGTGCCTTCAACTGTCTGCATCAGGGTTGGCTTAATGGCATCTTTCATCAATACGGTGACAGCGCCTGATACTCCCAGGTCATCCATGGTAACCGGGTCACCGGCTTTGCTGGTGGCAACCACTGCCCGACCAAAACGCTCGCGCATATCAGCCAGATCGGTGGTCAGAGCCAGAATCGCCATGATCTCACTGGCGACAGAGATATCAAAACCGGTTCTGCGTGTGAATCCTCCCTCTTTGGGACCAAGCCCGATCTCGATTTCTCGCAGCATGCGGTCGTTGGTGTCCACGATCCGGCGCCAGGTGATGGCATCGGGATCGATATCAAGGCGAACAAACTTGCTGTATTCTTCCTTCGTCAGCTGATCGGGGTCAGTTTTATCAATGCCCAATTTCTTCAATCTACTGAACATGATAGGGGCAAATTTCCGTTTTCCATTTTTATCTGGCGGACAAAGACGCTTAAAAAGTGCCTCGTCGCTCTGCCGGCTTTCATGGTACATGCGGGTATCAATCGCTGCCGCGACCAGGTTATTGGCAGCAGTGATAGCATGGATATCACCAGTCAGGTGCAGGTTAAAATCCTCCATAGGCACGATCTGACTGTAGCCGCCCCCGGCGGCGCCGCCCTTAATACCAAAAGTTGGTCCCTGGCTGGGTTGGCGGATGCAGGTGAACAGGCTCTTGCCCAGGTGGGCACCCAGAGCCTGGCTCAACCCCACCGTGGTAGTGGTTTTGCCTTCACCGAGAGGTGTTGGGGTAATGGCAGTTACGTCAATATATTTTCCGTCCGGCACATCTTTTAGTCGTTCCAGGATATCAAGAGTCACTTTGGCTTTGTATTTACCATATAACTCAAGCTCATCATCCAGGATCCCAATCTCACCCGCAAGATCCTTGATCGGTTTCATGACAGCGGCATGAGCTATATCAATATCAGATGGTACAGGGTCCAGCAGTTTTAATGGGGACGGGGTTACGGGCTTCTTCTCAAAAGTCATCTGTTCGCTCCTTTGTATAAATAGCGCCAAGACCAGTTAAACCAGTCGATTTAATTTCCGTTTGCCAATTTGGCTGCCCGAACGGTATTTCGCAGCAGCATGGCTATTGTCATCGGTCCTACTCCGCCAGGTACTGGCGTGAGATAACCTGCCACTTTTAAAGCTTCTTCGTAATCAACATCGCCTACCAATCTATATCCACGTTCGACGCTGTCGTCGTCAACACGATTGGTTCCAACGTCAATCACTGCAGCACCAGGTTTGATCCAGTCGCCTTTGACCATTTCTGCGCGACCAACAGCAGCGATCAGGACATCTGCTTCAGCGCATTTCTCTTTCAGGTTTTTGGTCCGGGAATGGCAAATTGTGACAGTGGCGTTCTCTTTTACGAGCAGCAAGGCTGCAGGCATGCCAACGATAAAGGACCGACCTAAAACAACAGCATTGGCTCCTTCAAGCTCTACGCCGGCGTTTTTCAGGAGATATAAAACACCATCCGGAGTCGCTGGCACAAATTGGGGTTCCCGGCCTTTTTGCGCCAGCCGGCCAATATTCAGGGGATGGAATCCATCCACATCCTTGTTTATACTGATCGTTCTAAGTACACTTTCATCATCCAGCCCATCCGGCAGGGGAAGCTGGACCAGGATTCCGTGGACCTCAGGATCATCATTCAGATCCCTGACCAATTTTTCAACCTCTTCCTGGGTTGCCGTTGCCGGCAGGACGTGTCCGATGGATTTGATCCCCGCTTTTTCACAGGCTTTATGCTTCATACTGACATAAACCTGAGAGGCCGGGTTTTCACCAACCAGAACTGTCGCCAATCCTGGCGGGTTTTTTCCTTCCGCCACCATGGCTGCCACATCGGCGGCTACAGCATCACGGACTTCCTGTGCGACAGCTCGCCCATCTATGATTTTTGCAGTCATAAACCACTCCCTTTGTTAATGAGAATTGAATTGTAACTGGATTTGAAAATCACATGTGATTTTCAATAGGCCTATTACGCCATAATAAAAATCATTATGACGAAAAAGCCGATCCTTAGCAAGTTATATTAATCACAAAAAAATATTTGGGATCTTGAAATAAATCCTTCCTCAGCGTAAAAATAAACAGCTTCAGGATTCCTGTTTTTATTGCCCCCTCGTTGGATATGGCGTAAAATAGAGATTGTTCACAGATCGTTTTGTTTGACCAGGATCTAACTATGCTGCTGGACCAGACAAATTTCCACTGCCGAACGACCTATTTCAGGATCATCTCCACTATCCTGGATGGACAAATCCTTGACAAAAATAAATCTTTTCGGATTTCACCCGTTTACTCAACGGGTGTTTTTTTGGCCCGGATCCAATAACCTGGATCAATCTACCTTGGAGGAAAACCTATGACCGATCGCAAAAAAGTCACTCTCCGCACCTTATTCGACAAAGCCGCCAAAGGTGAACCTATCTCCTGGTTGACCTGTTACGATTACCCAACTGCTCACTTCCAGGAACAGGCTGAAATGGATATGTTATTGGTGGGAGACAGTCTGGGCATGACCATGCTCGGGTATGATGGAACCCTTCCGGTGACTATGGATGATATGATCCGCCACACCCAGGCAGTACGGCGCGGCGCCCCTACTGCCTTCCTGGTTGGAGACATGCCTTACATGTCCTACCAGGCCAGTGTTGAATCAGCGGTGCTAAATGCCGGCCGGTTTATGGCCGAAGCCAACTGTGATGCGATTAAGTTGGAAGGTGGTCATGTGATGGCAGATCGAATGAGAGCCATCGTCAACGCCGGCATCCCGGCTGTCGGACACCTGGGATTAACGCCCCAGAGTGTGGCAGCCTTAGGGGGATTCCGGGTCCAGGGGCGGGGGGCAGACCAAGCCAAAGAGATCATTGATGACGCCAAGGCCCTTGAAGAAGCAGGCGCCTTCTGCATCCTTCTGGAAATGGTACCTGATCGGGTAACAAAGATCATTACCGAACGGGCGGAAGACTGCCTGATCATGAGCCTAGGATCTGGGCCTGACGCTCATGGACAGTTGTTAATCTTCCATGACATGTTCGGACTCTATCCCAAATTCACTCCCAAGATGGCCAAGGTCTACGGCAACGCCGGGGAAGTGCTCCAGAACGGGCTCATTCAATACAACAAAGAGGTCAAGGATAAAACCTTCCCCCAGAAAGAGAATTGGTTCACGATGAGTGATGATGAGTATGAGGATCTTCTTGGACTTCTTTAATAAACCATCAATAAGTAAGTCGTAAGATGTAAATCGTAATTTGATTGTTTTTACAAATAGGGGTGAAAGAAATGAAAGACAAGTTACCGTATGCGAGGTCCTTTCAGGATCTGCTCGCATATAAAAAAGCATTGATTTTAGCAGAGGCGTATTCAGTGAAACAAAAAGTTTCCCAAAGGAGGAAGTTTATTCACTAACCAATCAAATTAGACGATCTTCCAGGTCAGTTGGAGCACAGATAGCAGAGGCCTGGGGTAAAAGAAGATATATAAACAATTTTATTCTAATGCTTACCAATGCTTCTGCAGAGTTAAATGAAACTGAACATTGGTTAGATATTTCGAAAAAATGTGGTTATTTATCGGATGAATGCAGAGATGAATTAGCCAATTTGTGTCATAAGATCAATGGCTTGATTGGCGGAATGATCAGAAAAGCGAGTCGCTTTTGTGAACAGTGAATTAAATACATGTCATCCAATTTACACTCAAACCAAATCGTTTTACCATTTACGACTTACCCCTTACATAATTCTAAAAACGGAGAGATTATATGGAACTGAGAGATCGATTAAAAATCAACCCCAGTAAATTAGACGCCATCAACAGCATCCTGCTTAACCCTGATATGGATGTCATCAACGATTTCCTGGAAGTGGTGGAGAAATACGGCACTCCCGAAGAGATCAATGCCAAAGCCGATCAGGCCCGGGATTTGGACAATCTGCTGGCGATAGTAGAGAAGACAAAACCGGAATATCTGGAAGACTTGAAATGGCTGCAGGAGAAAAAAGAAAATAAAAAATTCATATCCGTCCAGGATTACCGCAAAAAAGTTCTGGGCGATAAAGCTGACGAGACCAAGTTCAAGGATGAGTTTGCGGTCACCCTTGAGATCAGCGCCTGCCAATATTTTCCCTGGGTGCGCATGATAGCAGAAAAAGCCCTAGCTGAAAATATGTTGATGCCGGGACGCTTCATTCGGGTCCGGCAAATGAAAGAACAGGAAAAAGATGGCGATCTGGCAGCTTTTGCCGCAGCCATGCAAATTGTGGGCGCAAGTTATGTAGAAACACTGGATACCAAAGGAACAGATGGTTCTAACGTCCACCTGGGTGGTCCTGAGACTATCACTGGCTATTTTGGCGGTGTTGGCCAACCAAACCAGCATGCCCTCAGCTGGTTGGATGAATTCCTGTACTATTACACAACTTATGGTGTGCGCCAGGTATTGAATATCAATCCTGGCACCGTACTGCTGGGGTATATGCTGCACCGTCTGGGTGTGAATAACGAATTTAAGATCTCTGTTTATATGGGAAATGACAATCCCTACGCCGCCTTATGGACTTTGCTGGGAGCCAAACTCTTCACACGTGATGACGGCACCACACCATTAATAGGATTCAACTGGAGCAATTCAGTAGATAATCAGACGATGGAATTAACGGCACAGTTCCGGAAAGATCTGGGGTTTGAGGATATTATCCGTTTTGAACACCACATCACAGAGACTTATAAGAGTATTGTCCGCCAGCCTTATAACCGCCGGGATGAATTAATTGAGATCGCCGACCATGTGGCTAATATCTCCGCCAAACATGAGGGTGGGGATCCTGAAATTGACAAGACCCGCGAACATCCTTCAGATATCCTGGATTATTTCCGGGACAAAGAAGAGATCAAGCAAGCCGGGCATTGGGATTTTATGACCGGGAATTTCATGGATAAATTCATTGCTCTGAATAAAACTGCCTGGGCCTTAACCGAAAATGGCTTGTCATTCCTGGCTGCGCCATACTTACATCGCTGATCCACAGATCTGAAAATGAGAGAGGACTGAACGGCTAAATCAATCTGGCTGTTTAGTAGTATTTTTGCATGATCTTATAGTTGCCTGACAAGTATTCCTGGTAAATCAAGCAGGAGGTATTTATGAAGGTGATCTCATCTGGCAAAGGGGTTATGCTGCAGCCCCCCGATCTGAATAGCTTCCGGGAGCACAACCGGGCCAAACCTCGGGAGCTGATAGATAAACGCATGACTGAAAAGGAGGCTGTAGCCAAATTCATCAATGACGGTGACTATATTGGCACAGAACTGTATGGCACTGTGCGCTGCCCTCAGTCATTGATAAATGAGGTTATTCGCCAGGGGAAAAAGGAACTCCGAGTAGCTGGTCAGGGAGTATATGAACTGGACCTGCTGCTGGGCGCTGGATTGATCAAAGCTCTTGATCATACCTATATCGGCATGGAAGTGTACGGAATTTCCAACTGTCTGCGAAGGGAGGTGGAAAGCGGACGGGTAGAACACTGTGTGGAATGGAGCAATGCTGCCATTGCCTGGCGTTTTAAAGCCGCCGCTATGGGCGTGCCCTTTTTGCCCACCAGATCCATGTTGGGAACAGATACACTGAAATACAGTGCAGCCAAAGTGGTCGAGGATCCCTTTACTGGCGATCCCATCGCCTTGCTGCCGGCATTGATCCTGGATGTGGGATTAATTCACGTCCACCGGGCAGATATATATGGCAACTGCCAGATCGATGGGATCAGCGGGTTTGCCTTTGAGATGGCCCGGGCATCCAAACGTCTGCTGATCAGCACCGAGGAAATCATTTCCACGGAAGAGATCCGCAGCCAGCCCGATCGGACCATCATTCCCTACTATCTGGTAGATGCAGTGGTCGAAGCCCCCTTCGGGTCGCATCCAGGCGAGATGTGTTACGTTTATGAGCGGGACGAACCCCAGATCAAAGCCTGGGTGGAGGCGTCCAAGGATCCAGAAACAACCCAGGCCTATCTCCAGAAATATATCTATGATCTGAAAGATCACCAGGCTTATCTGGATCTGGTCGGCAGCCAGCGGCTGCAGGAATTACAGGATATGGTGCCGGAGGATTTCCAATGACTGAACCCAATTACAATCTTAATGAGTTAATGATCTGCTCGGCATCAAGGTTAATGGAGGACAATTCAACTGTATTTATTGGTACAGGAATCCCCATGCTGGCCGGTGCTCTGGCACAAAAAATGCACGCTCCTAATTTAATTAGCATTTTTGAGTTTGGAGGAACAGGAGCTATCCTGGAAGAACTTCCGCTCGCTGTAGGCGAACGGAGAACCTTCCATAAAGCCCTGGCTGCTTCCGGGATCCTGGATATTGTAGAAACCGCCCAACGAGGTTTTGTGGATTATGGTTTTTTAGGTGGGGCCCAGATCGATCCTTATGGCAATTTGAACTCAACAGTGATCGGCGACCACGATCACCCCAAGGTCCGCCTGCCAGGCAGCGGTGGCGGCAATGATGTTGGCTCTCATTGTTGGCGCACAATCGCGATCATGAAACATGATAAATTGCGGTTCATTGAAAAAGTGGACTTCATCACTACTCCCGGTTACCTTTCAGGCCCGGGTGCCAGAGAAGAAGCCGGACTGCCCCCCGGAACCGGTCCCTACAGAGTTGTGACCACTCTGGGGATCCTGGGTTATGACGAGGAACAAAAACGCATGAAACTGTTGTCGGTTCAGCCCGAGGCAAGTGTTGCCCAGGTTTTGGAGAACACAGGTTTTGAGCTTTTAGTGGCTGATGAGATCACAGAAAACCCTCCACCCAGCACTGAAGAGCTGCGGATTCTGAGGGAGGAAGTGGATAAAAATAAATTTTATATATAGATATCGCGGAGTTTATCTTCCAAGTTGATTGGGTGTATAATCTGGTCAGCCCAGAGGATAAGGCCAAACAAACAAGCATGAAAGAAAAAAAAGCTGTCCAGGAAGCTTTCACTGAACTATCCTCGCACTATGAGGAGGCGGTAGATGGAGAACTCAACCTCTTCTGGGGTTGGAGCTACCATAAATTCCTGGAACAGTTGGTAAGTCAGACGACCATCCTCGAAAATCAGAAAATTCTGGACATCGCAACCGGCACCCTGATCATCCCTAAAAAGATACTTGAACAAAAAGTACCTGGCATACAGATTACGGGACTCGATATCACCGAATCCATGCTCAGGCAAGGTAGAAAACAGCTTGAAGCTGAAGGAAATCAATCAGCGATCAACTTAACTTGCGCTGACGCCATGGCGCTGCCATATGCCGACGGATCTTTTGATGTCATTGTGTCCGGTTTGGCATCTCATCACATGGATATCCCACTCATGCTTTCAGAGATGAAGCGAGTATTAAAACCTGACGGTTTATTATCGATCATTGATGTGGGTACATCTCCGTTCTGGGAACTACCAATAATAAAAGGCCTGGCAAGGGTGGTGGCTTTTATTTATTTTCTTTTGAAAGAAAATCCCGTCCGGGCCTGGGCCGAGGCACTTGCCATGAGCAATTTAAGGACACCCGAGGGTTGGGAAGAGGATTTACAAGATGCAGGATTCGTTGGTATCAAAATAGTAAAGTTATCTTCAAAATATAAGTGGATACCAGAGCCATTATCAATTCAATCACAAGGGAACGGGAGAAAAAATGACTGATTTTAATACTTTACTCGAACAAGGACGTCAGAAAGAAATTTGGATGAAGTATTTGGGTTTTCTTGATTTGAGCATCGATGAATTCATGGAAATTCAGGAACGGCTCCTCCTGGAGCAGATCAATCTATTAGGAAGCAGCATGATGGGGCGCATGCTGATGGGTGACAAGATCCCAAAGAGTGTAGAAGAATTCCGCAAAAATGTGCCTCTGACAACATATCAAGATTATCATGAACTCCTCGATGAAAAAAGAACCGATGTCCTTCCTCGTGAACCGGTTGCCTGGGCGCACACTTCGGGCAGGAGTGGCACTTTTAGATGGAAATGGGCTCCTTATAGCCAAAAGATGTTTGACCGTCTTGGCGAGTCTGTTACCGGTTCCATGATCTTAGCTTCTTGTACAAAAAAGGGCGAGGTTTTATTAGAGCCTAACGATACTGTTCTTTTGGCAACAGCTCCAAGTCCTTATATGTCTGGAGAGATTTCCAAAAGTGCGGATGGACAAATGAAACTTCGATTCCTTCCTTCACTCAAGGAAGGAGATGAAATGGGCTTTCGAGACCGTATTCAATCTGGATTTAAGTTAGCCATGGTTGAAGGTTTGGATTTTTTCTACGGACTTGCCAGTATATTGGTTGGAATTGGAGAACAATTTGAAAAAGGCTCCGGTTCAGTAAAAATTACAGCTAAAATGCTCCGGCCAGACGTGCTTTGGAGATTGCTGAAAGGTTACGCTACTGCAAAAATTAAGGGTGGAAAAGTTCTACCAAAAGATGTCTGGAAATTGAAAGGTATTATGACTGGCGGAGTAGATGCTTCCATTTATAAAAAGCAAATTGAATACTATTGGGGTAAAAAGCCGCTGGAAGGGTACGCTTGCACTGAAGGTGGATCGATGTGTATGCAAGCCTGGAATTACGCGGGAATGTCATTCTTTTGTGAAAACAACTTCCTGGAATTTATTCCCCATGAGGAACATAATAAAAACAAAGTGGATCCGGACTATCAACCAAAAACTGTCCTATATAACGAATTAGAGCTTGGGGTTTATGAATTGGTATTCACCAATTTCCATGGTGGTATCTTTACACGCTACCGGATTGGCGATCTTTTTGAGGTAATTTCACTTAGAGACGACGAGTTGGATATTGACCTCCCTCAAGTACAGTTCTACTCCAGAGATAGCGATATCATAAATATCGCAGGATTTGCATTGATCACAGAAAAAGATATTTGGCAAGCTCTGGAAAAAACTGACCTTGATTACTACGAATGGGTTGCCCGAAAAGAGATTAAAAACAATAAAACATATTTGCGGCTCTTCATTGAGCTAAAATCAGTATCCGATCTGAACACAGAGAAAGTTGAAGCCCAAATCAGCGCTGCCTTAAGGGAAATCAATTCTGATTATGACGATCTAGAAAAGATGCTTGGTTATACGGCAATTTCAATATCGATGCTTAATCCGGGAGCTTTTGGGATGTATATGGATTACCAGCAAAGTCAGGGTGCTGATCTGGCACATACCAAACCGCCCCACATGAAACCTACCCAGGATCAGATGAAAAAGCTGCTGGGAGATAAAAAAGTAAAAGGTTAGTATGGTTCTGACTATTGTTACAGTTATTTCTGGCGCGGCTTTCCTGTTGTATACAGGTCTGTATATTGTTGTTGCTGTCTCAAAACCCCAGACTGAGATAAAGCATGGTTTCCGGTGGTACCTGCTGGCTATGGCCCTCTGGTCATTTGCTGCATTCTTGTTATATACAGATCAAACCAGGGCTTTATTCTGGTTCCGTATGATGACCAGCGCCGGATTTTTTGCCAGTTTGAGCATTTACATATTCGCCAGGGCTACAATCAAGGTAAAAAACTGGTGGGGCACTCTGGCTCTTATCCTTATTGTGATTGTGATAGGACTCACACTATTTACAAACCTCTTCACTGAGTCTGTCTCAGTAATTGAAGGGTATATTATCTATTCTCTCGCCGCAACATGGGCAATTCTCGCCGCACCATCAACTATCATTATTGTAATCAGCCTGATCACCCTCATCCGCACCCGTCAAAAAACCAGCGATCCAATCCAGCAAAACCGCCTAATTTACCTGATCCTGGGTATCATGGTGATGATTATCGGCTCCAGTATCAATATAATTTACCCCCCCCTTGGGGGATATCCAGTTGACATCGTAGCCAATACGGTAACTGCCCTAATAATTGTTTACGCAATCTTAAGGTACCAGCTGCTGGATATCCGCGTTGTCATACGTCAAGGCTTGCTTTACTCAATACCCACAATTCTTATTGGTGCCACTTATTTCCTGGTCATTACACTGGCTATCAGGATCCTTGATTTCTACACTGGATCAGAGATTTTTATCTTATCTCTTTTGGTCGCTGTTTTATCAGCTCTGGTAGTTGAACCCCTCCGCTTTCAAGCTCAATCCCGGATAGACAGAATGTTCTTTCGGGAAAAATATGATTCCCGGATCATGCTTCAGACATTAAGCAGTCAGGCTACATCTACGTTGGATCTTTATAAAATCACGAACATGATTTTATCTGAAGTCGGGACCACCTTACACCTTCCCAGGGCTGCCTTTTTTTTCAGGGATGAAGATACCGGAGTATTCCAACTGACAACACAGATCGGATTAGATGATCTTGGAAACCAATCATTCAGGCAAGGTCACCCCCTGGTTCTTTGGTTTTTCAATCAAAATCATCCCCTCACCAGACAAGATATGGAACTCCTTCCCCAATTTCAATCTCTCTGGAAAAGCGAAAGACAACTCTTGATTGACATGGAAGCAGAATTATTCATTCCCATCAAAGTGCAATCTCAATTAGTTGGAATATTTATTTTGGGGCTCAAACGCTCTGAACAACCGTACAACCCTGAAGAAATAATAACCCTCTCAACGGTCGCAAATCAAACGGCTGCTGCAATTGAAAACGCTCGTCTTTATACTGCAGAACAGAGCAGACGAAAAGAAATCGATACACTATACAACCTGTCCAATCAGCTTGTTGGTACAGATGATCTGGATACCTTATTAAACATAGTTACCAAACATGTTGTTGAAAATGTTCAGGTTACATATTCCAGGATATTAATAAAAGAGGAAAACGGAGATTATTATTGTCGGGCAATATATCCAATTAAAAATCTTGCGGATCCACTACGATATGGAAGGGTTGAACCAATAGTCGCTGAATATTTCTATGATACGGTACTTGATGATGAAAATATTGTTGTATTAGATATTAACGAGCCAGACTGGCGAGATGAGGAAAAACAAGCCTTATTTATTAATTTTGCCAGGACTTTATGTATTTGCCCGTTAATAGGTGCTGATGGCAAGATTGGTCTCCTCATTCTTGGAGAATTCCATAGTAGTGAAGCATCTCCATTTACACCATCTCAACTCAGATTGATTAATGCTATAGCAGACTATGCCTCAAGTTCCATTCAACGAGCGATGTTGCATAATAAATTGGAGGAAAACTTCCTGCAAACTGTTATCTCACTCGCTAACGCCATGGATGCCCGGGACAGTTACACCGGCGACCACAGCCAGAGAATGGCTGATATGGCATCCCGGATTGGAATAGAAATGGGACTCACTCCCCAGGATGTTGAAATCCTACATTGGGCTGGAATTTTACACGATATCGGCAAAATTGGCGTCCCTGATCATATTCTGAATAAAAAGGGACCGCTCACTAAAAAAGAATGGGTCGTCATGAAAGAGCATCCTGTCATCGGGGCTCAAATTGTTGCCCCCATAAAATACCTGGCCCCTGTTTCACCTATCATTCAGGCCCATCATGAAAAATTTGATGGTACTGGTTATCCATTCGGATTAGCCGGGAATGATATACCGCTTGGTTCCCGGATCCTTGCTGTAGTGGATGCATACGTAGCCATCAGGGATAAACGCGTATACACCGAAGCGCATACCCATGAAGAAGCCATTGCCGAACTGCGCCGATCTAGCGGAACCCAGTTTGACCCTAAAATTGTTGATGTCTTTTGTAAAACTATCACTGAATAAACAACCCGACCTTTTTCAACCAAATTCAAACTAAATTTATCCCCCGGATTTAACCGGGGGATTTCTATAGGTTACAATCTGTACTATGACAGACTCAACCTCTCTGACCTCCTTTTTTGATCCTAAGGGCGTTGTAGTGATTGGCGCCTCCCAAGATCCAACCAAGTTGGGCTACCTTCTGGCAACCAATCTGAATAGAAGCGGTTACAAAGGCGCTATTCATTTTGTGAACCTGAAAGGCGGCTCATTGCTTGGAAGGACTATTTATAAATCAGTTTTGGATGTGCCAGATCCAGTAGACTTGGCTGCGGTCCTGATCCCTTCCAAATACGTCATCCCGACCCTGCGAGAATGCGGAAAACGCGGCATCAAAGCAGCCATTATTGGCGCTGGGGGTTTCAGGGAGATTGGGGCTGAAGGGCTGGCGCTAGAACAGGAAATGCTCCAGACCGCCAAAGAAGAGGGCATCCGACTGCTTGGCCCGAACTGTATCGGTTTGCTGGATACACACTTACCGCTGGACACTACCTTTCTCCCTCCTCCAGGTCCTAATCCTGGAGATGTGGCATTTCTATCCCATTCGGGCGCTATCTGCGCAGCTGCTATTGATTGGGCCCGCGGTCAAGGTTATGGTATTTCCAAATTGATCAGTCTGGGAAACCAAGCCGATGTTACAGAAACTGATTTATTGGCTCCTACAGCAGCTGATGGTCACACCGATGTGATAGCCCTCTATCTAGAAGGGATCAAATCTGGCCGGCGGTTTGTTCATGAAGCCCGTGCTGTTGTCCCAAAAACGCCGATTATTGCCCTCAAAGTCGGGAGGTTCGCGGCCGGTCATAGGGCAGCTGCCTCCCATACCGGCGCTTTATCCGGCGAAGAAAGCGCCTATAACGCTGTCTTCCGCCGGGCGGGTGTGCTGCGGGCAGAGACCAGTGAGGAGATGTTCGACCAGGCCAGGGCTCTGGCCTGGTGTCCTCTTCCGGAAGGCAATCGTGTAGCTGTACTTACAAATGCCGGCGGTCCTGGTGTGACCGCTGCCGATGCCCTTGAAATCAGAGGGTTGGAAATGGCAAATTTCAGCTCGGAAACCATCTCCGGTCTGGAGAAAATACTTCCTCCGGCTGCCAGTATACATAATCCAGTGGATATGCTGGCTTCTGCGGGTCCTATCCAATTTGCGGAATGTTTGAGAGTTCTGCTGGCTGACCCTGGAACAGATAGCGTAATGGTGATCTATCCCACACCGCCCATGCACTCAGCAGGTGCTGTTGCCAAAGCTTTGATCCCCATCATTCACCAAGCCCATAAGCCAGTGGTAGTTATAGTCATGGGAGATCGACTTATCCAGGAAGCGGTGGAACACCTGCGAGCCGCCCGGATACCGGAATATCGTTTTCCGGAACGCGGGGCAGCCGCGCTAGCCGCCCTGGTAACAAGGGTCAAACTGCTCGAATATGCTTCTGCTGAACCTGTCACTCGCGAGGATATCCAGACAGATCTGGTCCAGGAACTGATCAAAGATAATAACCGGGATCACCACCTTACCGGACCAGTGATCGCCCGGATAATGGAAGCTTACGGAATTCCCACAGCAAAAATGACTCTGGCAAAGGACGAGGAAGAGGCTGCTGCCCTGGCCGCTGAAATTGGAATGCCAGTTGTTCTTAAGATCGCCTCTCCTGATATCAGCCATAAAACAGACGTGGGTGGGGTTTTGCTGAATCTGGCGGATGAAAAATCTGTCAGGGGCGGTTACCAGACTATCACCAACCAGGCGAAGGCAGCCCTGCCTGATGCCCGAATCACCGGAGTATATGTCCAGGAAATGGTTCCCCTGGGTCAGGAAGTGATCCTGGGTGTTGTCCAGGATCCCCAATTTGGCCCAATAGTGATGTTTGGTTCAGGGGGTACAGAAGTTGAAGGATTAAAAGATCTATCCTTCGGCCTGGCGCCATTAACTGAGCTGGAAATCGATACCATGCTTGAGACAACCTGGGCCGGACGCAAACTGAAAGGGTACAGGAATATCCCGCCTGCTGATATTAAAACGTTGCGGGATGTGATGATCCGCCTGGCTCAGCTTGCTTATGATTTTCCCCAATTCGCAGAAATCGAGATCAATCCCCTGCGTATTTTCCCAGCCGGGAAAGGCGCTGCCGCAGTGGATGTTCGGGTCCGGATAGAATAACAGCAGAATTATCACTGGTATATCTATAGTAATCAAACAAAAATTATTTTGATTTATATAAATATACCGGTTGCTCTGAGCACCCCGTATATTTTGCCTAACTTGAGTGATTTGCTTTAATATAAGATTTCAGGTATTCACCTGTATAAGATTGGGGTGAACTGCAGATCTCGCTGGGTTGGCCGGCAGCGATCACTTCACCACCCGCATCCCCGCCTTCCGGACCCAGGTCAATAATATAGTCAGCAACTTTGACGATATCCAGATTGTGTTCAATGATCAAGACCGTATTGCCTTCGTCCACCAATCGCTGCAGCACTTCGATCAACTTATGCACATCGGCAGCGTGCAAACCAACCGATGGCTCATCCAGGACATATAAAGTGGATCCGGTGGAACGTTTGGAAAGCTCCCGGGATAATTTTATGCGTTGGGCTTCTCCCCCGGATAGAGTTGTTGAAGCCTGGCCAATGCGAATATAACCCAACCCCACATCCTGGAGGGTTAAAAGTTTACTCATCATAGCCGGGAAAGCCTCAAAGACTTCCATGGCCTTGTCAATGGTCATCTCCAGCACATCAGCAATGTTATATTTCCCTTTAAACCGTACCTGGAGAGTTTCCCTGTTATAGCGCTTTCCATGGCAAACATCACAGGGTACATAAACATCTGGCAGGAATTGCATTTCGATCTCCAGCTGCCCATGTCCCCGGCAAGCCTCACAGCGGCCGCCCTTAACATTAAATGAGAATCTGCCTTTGTCATAACCCCGGATCTTGCTCTCCGGAAGATCCGCAAACAAATCTCGAATATGGTCAAATAATTTCGTATAAGTCCCCGGGTTTGAGCGCGGTGTTCTCCCGATCGGGGATTGGTCAATGTTGACGATCTTGTCGATATTTTCAATACCCTTGATGGCATCGTGATCGCCAGGTTTGGTCTTGGCCCGATTTAATTCTCGCGCCAGCGCTTTATAAAGGATTTCAATCATCAGGGTTGATTTACCGGAACCGGAAACTCCAGTGATGCAAACCAGCTGTCCCAGAGGGATTGTGACGTCAATATTCTTGAGGTTGTGTTCCCGGGCTCCCAGGATCTGAATTGATTTTCCTGATCCTTTCCGCCGTACCTCCGGGACAGGTACCTTCTTTCGTCCAGAAAGGTAAGCACCAGTCAAGGATGTTGGATGGGCCAGAATATCCTTATAAGTTCCCGCTACAACTACCTCTCCGCCTTGTTCTCCTGCGCCGGGTCCTAGATCGAGGACCCAGTCCGCGGTTTCAATGGTTTCTGCATCGTGTTCCACTACCATGACTGTGTTGCCCAGATCTCGCAGACCTTCCAGGGTCCGCAGCAGCCGTCCATTATCACGGGGGTGCAGTCCAATGGACGGTTCATCGAGCACATATAATACACCCATCAGGTGGGAACCGATCTGGGTTGCGAGGCGGATGCGTTGGGCTTCGCCACCGGATAGTGTTCCCGCATTCCGGTTCAGGCTCAGGTAATCCAATCCTACATCTACCAGGAATCCCAGGCGTTCTGTCAGCTCGCGCAGGACCCGGTCAGCAATGATCTGCTGGCGTTCCGAGAGAGGAGAATCCTTGCTGTTTAGGAAATTGATCCACTCCAGCGCTTTCTGAATTGGCCAGGTGGAAATCTCAACGATGTTGATGTCATTTATGGTCACTGCCAAAGCTTCCGGACGCAAACGGGCGCCGTGGCATGAAGGGCAGGGATTATCATTCATATACCCCATGATCCGTGACCGCATATATTCCGATTGGGTTTCTTTGAACCGACGTTCAAGGTTAGTAATCACACCCTCAAAGGCCCGGAAAAACTCGTACTCCCGCCCTTCCTTATCCGTATAGGTCATCGGAACTTCATCCCCCTGGGTCCCATAAAGGATAACCTGTTCCTGATCAGTGGTAAGTCTTTTGTAGGGGATATCAAGATCGATTTTATTAAGGTCAGCTGCGCCGACCAGAGCGCGCCAGTAATACCCTCCCTGGGCCTTGGGACCACCCCATTCCTGGGCGTCAATTGCTCCTTCGTTAATCGAGAGAGTTTTATCCGGAACCAGCAAATTGACATCCACTTCAAGTTTGGTTCCAATCCCTTCGCAGGTTGGACAAGCGCCATGGGGAGTGTTAAATGAAAAAGTTCTGGGTTCAATTTCCGGGAAGCTGATATCACAAACGGGGCAAGCCAAATGTTCGGAATAATTTGTATTGACGGGGTTCTCTGGATCGGTCACATCAAAGATCGTCAGGTAGCCGTCCCCGTATTTCAGGGCAGTTTCTACAGAATCGGTCAGTCGGGAGCGGAAATTATTCAGATCCTCTTCGGATTCGGGTTTCTTGATCACCAGCCGGTCAACCACTGCCTCTATTGTATGCTGCTGGTAGCGTTCCAGGGTGATATCCTCTTCCAAACGGCGGATCTCACCGTTAATTCTGGCCCGCACAAAACCCGATTTCTGGATCTCGTCCAGGATGCCCTGGTGTTCCCCTTTCCGGCCGCGGATCACAGGAGCAAGGATATTAAATTTGGTGCCTTCGGGAAGGGTTTCAATATGATCAACAATTTCCTGGGCTGATTGAGTGGTCACTTCCCGGCCGCATTCCGGGCAGTGGGGAATTCCAGCCCGGGCGTACAGCAAACGCAGATAATCATAGATCTCTGTTACTGTACCCACAGTTGAACGGGGGTTTTGAGAGGTGCCCCGTTGATCAATCGATACCGCAGGAGATAAACCTTCGATATAATCCACATCCGGTTTATCCATTTGCCCCAGGAACTGGCGGGCATAAGAGGAAAGGGATTCTACATATCTTCTCTGTCCCTCTGCAAAAATGGTATCAAATGCCAGGGATGATTTTCCAGATCCAGACAAACCGGTAATGACCACAAATTTATCACGGGGAATCTCCACAGTGATATTTTTCAGGTTATGAACTCTGGCCCCTACAACTTTGATCTTGTTTTCCATAGCTATTATGATTTGATTCTGGTTCGAAATCAAGCCAGATCAGCATAGATCTGGCAGGAATATCGCACATTATACCAACAACAGTTCAAAGCTGGATTTTTGGGGTAAAAACTAATGAGATTCCAATAGAATCTACCCCTAAAGAGGATAGAAAAATTCATTTTTAGAGGATAATTCGGGTCCAGGAATTCCGATTCCGCCTGGTCCTGGGGGTGTTTGGGTGCTATGAGTTTTGGTCAGATTGAAGTATAATCACATTTTGCAGAAGGCACTTAAAATCATTAAAAAAAGCCGGCAGGAGGCTTAATGAAAATCACTTGGCATGGGCATTCATGTTTCCGATTGACTGAAAGGGGAATGGCAACTGTAGTCACGGATCCCTATAACCATAAAAAAATCGGCTATAACGAACTCAATTTATCCGCCGATATCGTTACTGTAAGTCATGATGCACCCGGGCACAACCACACCAAGGTCATAAAAAAAAGAAAGAATGATCAACATATCATCACCGGACCAGGCGAATATGAAATTGGAGAAGTATTTATCACCGGTATCCGTACCAATCATAAAAGCAAAGAAGATGATCTACGGAACATCATGTTTATCTTCGATTACAACGGTATCCAGATCGCTCACCTGGGGAACTTAAACCGGGTCCCAAACCAGTCTGACGTCAAGTCTATTGCCGGAGACATTCATGTAGCCCTGGTACCAGTTGGCGGCGGTGGAAGCTTAACCGCCTCCAAGGCAGTAGAAGCCATACGCATTCTTGAACCCAGTTATGCCATCCCCATGTTCTACCAAACCGATGAGTGCAAGCTGGACCTGGAGCCCCTGGAGAAATTCATCAAGGAAATGGGACTTGATAAAGTAGAACCCCGACCGGAACTCAATATTACCAGCAGCCGATCCAGTAGTGAAACCAACGTAGTCGTTCTGGAATATGCCCAGGAATCCGAATAGAAGGAGTCCTGCATGACCGTAAAACTACTCATGACCTGGGATATCCTGCCCAATTTGGAACAGGAATACTTTGAGTTTGTTATCAGTGACTTCCTTCCAGAAATTAAGCGGTTGGGCATTCACCACGTAGATGCCTGGTATACCTTGTTCGGAGATCAACCCCAGATCATGGTTGCTGCCAGAACTCAAAGCCGGGCCGCGCTTAACGTTATCATGGCTTCCAAGGAATGGTTGCTGCTGCTTGAAAACCTATTAAAATTCGTAGAAAACTTCTCTTATAAAGTGATCCCTGCCCAAGAGGGTTTTCAGTTATAATCCCTATCCCACCATGAATAAACACGGCAATAAATCTAATCGAAGATTTTTCAGAAGGCGATTATATATCGGCCTTGGATTGGCCATCGCTGGTTTTTTGATCTTTCTTCTGGGCGCAAATCCTGCCATGGTCGGGCTCGACCGCAGTCTATATATAGGTTTTGTGCAAACCGCAACATTTTCTACCGGATTGGCAATCTTGTGCCTGGGTGGTTTTCTAAGCTTCAAAGCCTGCCACAAGGATGCAGACAGGATTCAATCCCTGGCTCAGGATGTCGGCGTGCGCCTGGTAGCGACGGGTTACCTGGTTTCATTGATCTCAGCGATGGCAGATGTGTTTGGGTTTGGCACTCAAACCTGGCCTGCCCTGCCCTTTTTCGGCCCCAGCCAAGCAGCTGGTGTGGTCGCCGGAGAAATCATCATCGCCGTCGGCTTCATTCTCTATATGCCTTTCTTATCGAAAAAGGCCTGAAGCTTGACAAGGCCATATCGAACGAGTAAAATTGACGCTGCGGTACCAAGGATAAATAATAGGCCGAGATAGCTCAGTTGGTAGAGCATTTGACTGAAAATCAAAGGGTCGCCAGTTCGAGTCTGGCTCTCGGCACTTTCAAGCGGGCGTAGTTCAGCGGTAGAACGTCTCCTTGCCAAGGAGAAGGTCACGAGTTCGAATCTCGTCGCCCGCTCTTTCCAGAAAACCGGCTGGTGGCCGATGGCTGAAATTGAACAGCCGGAAACCATCAGCCTCTTTATATCAAGGCGACGTAGCCAAGTGGTAAGGCAGAGGTCTGCAAAACCTTTATCATGGGTTCGATTCCCATCGTCGCCTCTTTCTCTTTAAAGGCACTCACCTCACCGGCTGCCCGCGGTGAGGTGAGTGCTTATCTAAGGAGGAGAAGAAATGGGGGGCTTCCCCAGTAAAGTCAAAGGAGTCTTCCTTCGTAACTTCATCGTAACTTAATTCTTCCTGAGCGAAGTTAACAATTCCGTTAGTTATTGATAAAATTCGGGGGTAATTATCCGTTTCCTGGCAGATCTAAAACAGATACCCGGGACAGGGTTCATATTCTAATCCAGACACGGGGTCAATGGGTATTCACCAGAACGGGAGTATATCCTGCCAGGACTAGGGTTAGCGAGTGTTATGAGGTGGTAATTTAACGATCGTCATCCAGAAATCTTCTATGGATCTCACCACTTTAAAAAACTGGTTCAGATCCACCGGCTTGGTGATATAACAATTGGCATGCAGATTGTAGGTTTTGATTATGTCTTCTTCAGCTTTGGAAGTGGTCAAAATTACGATCGGGATTTTTTTCAGATCCGGATCTTCTTTGATTTCTGCTAATAACTCCCTTCCATCCATCCGGGGCAGGTTAAGATCCAATAACACCAGATCAGGTCGAGTGGCATTATTGTATTTGCCTTCCTGGCGCAGGAACTGCAACGCCTCCAGGCCATCCCCGGCAACGGAAAGATTATTCTTGACTTTTCCTTCCAGTAAGGCTTCCCGAGTCAGGCGCACATCCCCGAGGTTATCTTCTACTAATAAAATCTCTACTGGCTTTGCAGAATATTCTGCCATCAGTTCTCCTTGAATAGTAGTACTGTTCCGGACATGTTCGATGAAACCTCACGCTTAATTCTTTTACAAACTGCTAACCCGTCCCTGGACAAGGGTATTCAGTCCCTGGTATGGAGGTTTTGCTAGATTGTATGTCAATCGGGTAAGGTAAAATAAAAGGTTGCTCCTTCGCCGGGCCGGGATTCAACCCAGATCTTCCCGCCATGACGTTCCACGATCCTTTTACTGAGAGCTAAACCTATCCCGGTGCCCGGATATTGTTCCGAACCGTGAAGACGCTGGAAGAGCACAAATATGCGTTCCGCATATTGGAGATCCAAACCGATGCCGTTATCGTGGACACCTAACTTCCAGTATCCATTTTCTAGTTCAGCGCTGAGATGAATAACTGGCGATTCATCCATTTTTCGAAATTTAATGGCATTGCTGATCAGGTTCTGGTAAAGCTGTAAAATCTGGGTTGGATCCGCTTTTAGAGTTGGCAGATCATCGTGAGTGATAGCAGCGCCGCTGTCACTGACCAATTCCTCGATATTTTGATTCACTTTCTCCAGAACTTGATCAAAATCTATCAGATGGAATTCTTCACCCTTGGTCCCCACCCGGGAGTAAGCCAGCAGATCATTAATCAGCTGTTTCATCCGGGTAGCTCCGTCAACCGCAAATGCCATAAACTCCCGGGCCTCATCCGTAAGATCATCACTATAACGTTTATCAAGAAGCTGCAGATAACTGGCTACCATGCGCAGGGGTTCCTGAAGGTCATGGGATGCCACATAGGCGAACTGTTCCAGATCCTTATTGGAACGCTTCAGATCCCGGGCTTTTTCTGCCAGGGCTTTTTCAGCATACACCCGCTCACTGATATCCATACCAGTGCCAACCAGGATCGGATCACCTTCGATCATCACCCTGATACCCGTCAGGAAGTAGGGGGTTTTTTTACCTGATTTCGATGTAATGTGGGCAGTTACAGAAGAAGCTCCCCGGGCAAATGATTCTCCGATCTTCTTGGCAATCAGCTCCCTTTCCGCCCCGGTAAACAGGGCAGCTGGTTTCAGGGAGCGCAGCTCTTTATCACTGTATTCAGAAACATTCACAAAATTCCTGTTCCAGCGCAGGAAACGTCCTTCGGTATTAATGACATAAAATATGCCGGGAATACTGTTTATGATCTTGTCTGAGAAATCTTTTTCCTCCAGGATGGCTTCCCGGGCTTTTTTTTGATCTGTGATATCCAGGATCGATACCAGTACTTTCGACCAGGTTTCCTCAAAACCCGGGGCAATGGAAACCACCAGGCTGCCCCAGATCTGGTTTCCCTTCAGGGTAAGATAGGGGATTTCTGCACCGAATCGAAGCTTCCCGCCGGCAAGAGTTATCAATTCCTGCCGTAAAATGTCTTCAGTCTCAGCGGTGAAAGTATTCCCCATCGATTCCAGTAGTTGATTTTTATCCTTTGCCTCAAAAGTGGTCAGGGACTGCTGGTTTACCTCAAGCACCCTGACTAATTGAAAACAATTCGAAACTTCCCCGGTATTCTCAGTAAAATATGCATCAAAATCCTCGATACCCTGTTCCTTGAGCTGAACCAGGTATTCTTTAAGGGCCGAAAAGTCTTCTTCCCAGAGAGATACCGGTGAATCCTCAAAGAGGGCCCGGAAGCGGAACTCGTTCTCCTCAGATTTTTTCCTGGCCTGCTGGGCTTCTTCCATCAAATTTTGAGCAGTCAGCTGGGCTTCCTTTAATTCCCGGGTCCGATCCGCAACTCTGGCTTCCAGCTCATCGTTAAAGAGTTCCAACTCCTGCAGCATGCGAACATTCTCGGAAATTGAGCCTGAAAGACTTTCGCGCATGTGATTAAAACTATCTGCCAGATCACCCAGCTCATCCCGAGAATTAACAATCACTTCATAATCCAGATTTCCCTGACCTACTTCCAGGGCTCCCCGGGTCAGGGCTTTTAGAGGCCTGGTTATGCTCCGGGAGAAAAGAAAACCGGTAATCGTACCCAGTATCAGGATACCAACGCCAATTAAAATTGTGGCTTCCGTCAAATTAGCAAGCAGGATAAAAGCTTCTGATTGATCCTGCTCTGTGATCAGGCACATCTCCCATTCCGGAATCCAGCGGTAAGAGCCAACCACGGGTTCTCCCCGGTAGTTATCATACATCGCGGATCCATTCTCTCCCTGCAGGCAATTTTCCGCAGCTGTTGTGAATACAAATGCCTTGTGAGCGGATGTGGGGGAAAGACGGTTTTCCGTGATCATTAAGTTAGAGCTGTCAATCAAATAGGATTCCTGGGTTTGAGTGAATTCCCGATCCTGAACCATAATAACGGAGATTTCATCAACATCCACATGTCCAACCAGAACAGCAATTACCTTTCCCCCTGCATCCCTGACAGGAGTGCTGACATGCTGAACAGGCTGATTGGATTCCTGGTCATATTCAGGCTTCGCGAAATGGGTTCCCGACAAACCTTCTAAAAAGAATTGTTTGCTTTCACGGAATTTCCCCTCAAGATCTTCCCGCGTACTCAGGATGATCTTACCGTTCTCGGCATTTATTAGAGAGACCACTTCGTAACCGCCATTGGTTTTCAGCGTTGGAATAAGATGATCCTGGAGCAGCTGATCCCGCAGCTCCTGGAAGCGAGTATCCGTCCGATCCAGATCGATGATTTCTGCACTATACTCCCGCACCAGGGGCCGCTGGGCCAAAGCTTCAAGTTGTTCCATATTCGAAACTATCCAGCGCTCTAATTCCGCTTCCTTTAGAAGATTAATATTAGTCAGGCGGTTTTCGGCACTTGCATGCAGGGCATCGGATGCCAGATCATGGATCAGGTAGCTTGTGCCGCCGGCCAGCAGGAAGGTCAGGATCAAGAACATCCCAACCAGGCGAGTGCCCAGGGTTCTACTTATTGACTTCAACCAATTCATTCTGTCTCCATCTCTGAGGTGCGATTGTTACAAGTCTCCAGATTCAGGCAGCGAATTACTCTGTGTCCGAGTAGATTTTTTCCAGGAATTGGGTCGCCAGCATTTCGCTGATCTGCACCGTATCATCCAAAAGACCCTGATGAACCAGGGTATCTTGCATTTGCTGCCAGGTGTTGGGGTCTATCCAGCCAATTGGATCACTACCGGTATACACCAGGGGCAGGCTGGATTCAAGCATCTGTCTCTGTAAATCGGGATCAGCTTCCAGGGCATACAGCAGGGTAGCATCCACGCCTGCTTGTTGATTTTCAATCGCTTCGCGCCAGCCTCTCAAAGTAGCCCGCAGAAAGCGATCCAGGATGTCCTGGTTCTCTTTCAAATAATCTTCACTGCTGAACAGCGTATCTGAGTAAAAATGAACCCCATAATCATCAGGCCAGATCAGGGAAAGGTTGTATCCCTGCTGAGCCATTCGCAGTAAACCGCCCGTAGAATACGCTTCCGTAATATCAACTTCGCCGGAAAAAAAATCGGTGTAATCATAAGCGTAGGGTTTGAATTCAATTTGGTCCTGATCCAGACCCAGGTATTCGAGTATGGCATTAAACTGGATGATCCCATCAGGAGCCAGGGATGCTGATCGACCCATGAAATCGGCCGGAGTCTTGATTCCAGATCCAGACAGAGCAACAAATACCAACGGATTAAGTTGGTAGATTACTGCCAGGGCAACCAGGGGCTGTCCCTGGCTGCGCCGAATGATTAAATCTTCAGGGGCATAGATACCCACGTCAGCTTTTCCAGTTAATACCTGCTCAATTGGGTCGATTTCCGCCCCCCCCTCCACGAATGTGACCTCAAGGTTTTCAGCGGCATAATATCCATTTTCCTGAGCCAGGTAATACCCCGCAAACTGGGCTTGATGAATCCATTTTAATTGCAGCGTGACCTGATCCAGCGGTTCTGCCTGCTGGCAGGAAGCCGGCAGCAGAATAATGATGAGGCTGAACACGCTTAGCACTATCATTCTTTTGGTAATCACAAATTTCTCCAGGTGATTTCGATGCTTCTCTTTGTTTATCCAGGATCAGGAATTGGATTGGATCAATTTTATAAAGGCATCCACCACCCTGGGATCAAAATGTTTCCCTGCTTCAGTTTTAATATGATCCAGCACTTTGGTCCGAGACCAGGCTTTTCGATAGGGCCGGTCTGACATCAAAGCGTCCCAGACGTCGATCACGGCAAAGATTCTGGCCTCCAGGGGGATTTCCTCACCTGTTAAACCTTCGGGGTAGCCTGTACCATCATATCGTTCATGGTGGTAGTGCGGGATTGGCATAGCTTGTTGAAGGTACTGAATTGGCTTAAGCCATTTTAAGGCGTAGAGGGGGTGTTGGCGCATTAACTCCCATTCCTCTTCTGTCAACTTGCCCGACTTTTGCAGGATGCTGTCGGGCACACCCATTTTTCCGATATCGTGCAGGAGAGCTCCCCGGCGGATATGGATCCATTTCTCTTCCGGAAGTTCCATCACCTTGACCAGATCCATCGTCAGGTCAACTACCCGGCGGCTGTGGCCTTCGGTTTCATGGTCGCGCAGTTCCAGAGCACCGGCCCAGCCTTCCAGGGTTGTATCATAGGCCTGGGATAATTCCAGGTTTGCTTTTTGGAGATCGCTGAACAACTGGGAGTTGTTTATGGCAATTGCCGTCTGGGTCCCGACGGTTTCAGCGTATTTCTTCCATTCCGGTATAAAATCGATCGTCTCACGGCGGAAAAGCTCCATCACACCAATGATTTTCCCTTTGGCTATCAGGGGGATGCCAAAATAGCTCACAAATCTTTCTCTCGTAAGCAGCTCTTTCCGGTCCAAAACAAAATCACTGGATCCCAAATCCAGAATCTCCTGAGAGGACCTTTGATTGATCAATTGTCCCAAGATTCCTGTCACAGGAAAATAGCTCTCTCTGGCATTGTTCGAAAAATTAAAACCCTGTTTGGCAATGACCTGAAATTGAAAACTGGCCGGATCATAGAGCAAGATATTCACAGCGTCGATCTTTAACCGATCTTTGACTTCCGCAGTGATCACTGACAGGGTCAGCTGAATGTCGAGACTGCCCGTGATAGCATAATCGATCTGGCGGAGGGATTCCAGGAAATCCAGCTGCTCTTTCTGGAGGCGGTATAGTTCAGCATTTTCTAGAGCCGTGGCGATCTGATTGCTCAGGGCATCCATGATCTGGATATGGGTCTCAGTAAACGCATTGGGGAAATCTTGATCCAGATTGATGAATCCGATCACCTCTTCCCCTTTGTAAATAGGAATTCCCAAATAGGAACGAATCCAGGCGGTTTCAGGGAGAACAACCCAACCTGGGTGCAATTCAGTATCTGCAATCAAAAAAGGTTTATTGTTATCCACAAGCTGCTGGAATGATGGCAGGTCTGATCCACCTTTCAATGAGACTGAAAAGTTCTCGATCCATTCTCCAAGGCCGAGGGCTTCGTACCCTTTATGGCGGATGACATTGGCATTACCATTCTGGCGTAAGTACAGGGCGGCAGTTTTATAAGGAACCAGCATGGCGATCTTCTCCAGGATCTGGTCCAGGACCTGATTGATCTCCAGGCTGCTATTCAATGCCAGGGCAATATCTGACAGGGCTTCTGCAATCTGCCTCTGCTCCCGTTCTTTTTTATTGGCCCGGATCTGGTTCAGAGCAGTACCCAGCTGACCGGCTATGGTCTCCAGCAATCGGGCATCATCCTTCTGGAAGGTCCCTGGTTCCGTGCTTTCGGCATTGATAACACCGATCAGCTTGTTGTCCACTATCAGGGGGACAGCTAATTCGGACCGAATATTCGGAGTAGATGGTAAATAATCCTCCTCCTGGGAGATATCTGAGATGATAACGGTGCTGTTGGATTTTACAACCCGGCCGACTACACCTTTGTGAATGCTGAATGATTTTCCAAACCATACTTCGGAAACCCCCAGATAGGACGGATGAAGAAATAAATCTTCCCCTTTCTCAGATAATAATAAAACTCCAAAATGAGAGGAATAGATCATCTCCTGGCCAATACGCGTCACACGGGTGATGAGCTCATCTTCGTCAGTCTCTTCAATGCCGGCCAGGGCGATTTGATTTAGAGCAGTAACCTCAGCCAGGCGCCTCTGAAGGGTTTTCTGGCTCTGTTTGTATAAGGTGATATCCTCTTTGATGGCTATATAATGACTGATCTTTTCGTTATTACCCCGTATAGGCGTGATCGTCATCCTTTCAATGTAGGAAGTGCCATTTTTACGCAGATTGGTTAACTCTCCCTGCCATACCCGGCCGGAAGATATGGATTCCCACATCGATTGATAAAAATCATTGTCATGCTTTCCAGATTTTAAAATCCGGGTAGACTTACCAATTACATCATCTTTTTGATAACCAGTCAGGTCACAAAATGCCTGGTTGTTCCAGAGAATTATTCCTTCCGTATCAGTGATTACAATAGCATTGGCAGTCGCTTCCAGGGCTGAAGACTGCAAATGAAGCTGGCGTTGAGATTCTATCTGGAGGGAGATGTCTTCCACAGTTCCTGTCAAGATGGTTTGCCCTTCAAATGCTGTTAGCGTGATACCCAAACGTATTGAGATTATTTCACCGGACCGGGTATATAACAAGGTGAGCCCCCCCTTGAGCTGCTGTTCTCCGGTGAATAATCTGGTGATGAATTCCGGTTCCAAATGGAGGTGTTCGACCAGGAAATTGGCACCTGATACCTGGGACAGGGAGTCGTATCCCAGCATATCCATCATCCCCCGGTTGGCAAAGGTCAGGATGCCCTCTCTATCCGTGCGGAATATGCCGATCTTAACATGGTCAAATATGCTCTTCAGGATCAGCTCCGAGTGTTGGATCTCCCCCAGGAACTCCTGGTTTTGCTGGTGCAGGGCATGCCGTTCCATCGAATAGTGAAGGGCTCTTTCCAGAACAACATCATCAAACAATCCCTTAACCAGGTAATCCTGAGCCCCGCCTTGAATTGCGGTTAATGCCAACTCGCTGTCATCTTGGCCGGTGAAGACCACGATGGGTATCAGGGGAAAGAGCTTGCTGACCTTTTTCAGCGTATCGATACCTTGAGAATCCGGCAGGGAAAGATCTAGAAGTATGATAGAAAAATCTTTCCTTTCATCCAAGTCTTTAATTTCAGATAAGCGTTCGATCCTGGTGATATGGATCTCTCTTTTGGAATCCGTCAGGAATTCCTTTACCAGCCGTGCATCACCCGGGTTGTCCTCTATCAGCAGCAAATTCATGCGATCCAGGATAAAGGGAGGTTTCTCTATAAAGGGAACTCCATTTATTGGGTCAGGAAGTGGGAAAACTTCTGTTTTCCCTTTCTGAGTGTACATGGCCCGATCAGCTTGCTGGAGCAATAGATCCAGGTCTTGAGTCTCTCCTGCACTCCAAACTGCAGTCCCAATACTTAAGGACAGATCAAAGGGCAGGTTTTGTTCGATTTTTACCTGATCGATGGTTTCCATTAAACGCTGACAGATCATTTCCTGCTGATCCGGATCGCTGTCAATGGCCAGGACAGCAAATTCGTCTCCTCCCATCCTGGCGATCAGATCCGATTCCCGGAAATTTAATTGCAGGACCCTGGCGGCAGCCTGGATGGCCAGATCTCCTTTTTTATGACCCAGGCTGTCATTGATGCCCTTCATATGATCAATGTCAATGAAAAATAAGGTCATCGGGTTCAGGGAGCGTTTGGCCAATTTGATCTGCTGTTCAGCCATGGTAAGAAACCCCTGACGATTCAATAGACCCGATAACTCATCGGTGATTGATAATGACTGCAGCTGCTGTTTCAAACGGGAGCGTTCGATGGCATACTGGAATGCCCGGGAAAGCAGGGAGGGAGTGAGCTGGTCTTTATTTAGATAGTCTTCGGCCCCATCCTGGACTGCGGCCAGGGCCTGGTCAGCTCTGCCAGAGAGGATTACTATCGGCGTGTGTTTGGCACTCGATCGGATCTCTTGGAAGGTATGGATGCCCTCGCTGTCGGGTAAATTAAGATCCAGCACAATCAAATCAAACTGAGTCTTGGCCGCCTTCTTTTTTCCCCCAGCCATGTCATGGGCTTCTTCCACCTTCCAGCTGACCGTATTTGATTCCTCAAGCATCTCACGACAGAGTCGGATATCACCAGGATTATCATCAACAATCAGTATTTTAAGGTTAGATTTTTTCATCATGATTTAAGAGGTATAAAATATATTTCTCCATTGAACATAACATCCATAAGGAGTTCAGTTCACATCCGGCAGGTTGGCTTCGGAAAACCAAAACCTTAATATCTTCTGGACAACGCCCATATAATCATCAAAATCCGCCGGTTTGGAAATATAACAACTGGCATAATTCTCGTAGCTGTCATAAATATCCTTCTCAGCCTCTGAGGATGAAAAAATGACCACCGGCGTATTGCGGGTTATTGGATTTGCTTTCAAAATTCCCAGCATCTCTCTTCCATTGATTCGAGGCAAATTCAAGTCGAGTAATATTAAGTCGGGCTTGTTTCCCGGGACAGAATTCTCTGTTAACCCGAGCTGTTTCAGGGCATTTTCTCCATTCTTGAATACCTGTAAATTTACCGCTAAATCACATTCCGCGATAGATTCTTCAACCAGGCGAATATCGCCAGGATTATCTTCTATCAGAAACAAATTCCACTCTTTTTTAACCATTTAAACTTCCGGGCTCAATACTTCCAGAAAATATATTCTGAATACTTGGAATAAGGTCGGTATACATCTGACGTTTGATCACATAACCATCTGCTCCAGCTTCCCGGGCCTGTTCAATGTATTGTTGATCCTCCTGGATGGTGAGCACCACTACCCGGATATCAGGAAATTGGTTTTTTATTTGTTTTGTTACATCGATCCCACTCCTGCCCGGAAGATGAAAGTCCATTAAGACCAGCTCAGGGCGTGGTTTCGCAGCCAGGAGTTCCAGGGCTTGTTCTCCAGAGCAGGCCTCCTGAATCGACAATTCCGGGAATTCTCCGACTAACCATTCACGAAGTGTGAGCCGAATGATGCCGTGATCGTCTGTAATTAAAATCGACCTGGGAAAATTAGTATTTGTATCCATTGGTATGCTCTATCTTTTTTAGAATCCTGAGTTTGATGCCTGAATTGTATATCTGATGGGCAGTCCTGTATGTCAACAAGCTTGGATACTTTCTGTCATAGAACTACCAGTTGAAATTTCTCCTTTAAAATCTCAAGCTGATGACCAAAGGGGGTTTTCCCTTTCCCGCAGGTAATCAACCGGCCAGAGCATATCCCATCTTCACTCTCAGCACCCGGAGTTCAGATCAGCTTCCATTAATCATCCCCTCGGCATTGGTCTTGAGCTAAAGGAGCAAACTGTTATCCAGCTGGAATCAAATTTGCCTTATGATTCCCGGGGATCATCCTGCCAGCGCATCAGGCTCAGGTGTTTAAGGTATTGCTGATCATTCAGGCCGTTCAATTTCGGATTCAGAACGGAAATTTTCCAGGTAGTCTCCTTTTGTGAGGACACTGGGGTCTCTCTATCCCGTCCAAAGTCTGTCAGTAGAGTTTATCTGAAGCTTGAGATTTGCAACCTCCAGTTTTGTTAGCTGCGGATCCCAAACCCGAAAGTGTTCCTTCATCCGTTATAATAAGGATACCCACTAAAGCAGGTCTTGGAGATCATTTTCGATAGACCTGAACCCTGCGCAAGGCAAAAGACAAAATAACACCTGATTAATAATCACTTTGCCTGGTATAGACCACACGGCAGCAAAGGATCAGAATCGGCATCCCGGGGTGAATGAATATCTCCCTGGATTTACTCATTGGAACAGCTGATTTGGATGAAATGATTTATCTCAAATACCATTTGCTGATCCTTTTCGAGGAAGTCCGATTTTCTGGAGCCTTAGTGAATACCAGCATATTTTCATCCCGGGGATACCCGGGGAGGTTTAAGTTATGAGAAAAGACGCCATCCGAATTCTGTACATTGATGACTTTACACTTGATCAAACCCTGGTGCGGGAGGCCATAACTAACAGACTCCAGAAAGTTGTCCTGATAGAAGCTGCCAGCAAAAAGGATTTCAAACGGCTGCTTGCAGAAGGGGGTTATCAGCTAATTTTGAGTGATTTTAACATTCCGGGGTTTACGGGTTTGGAAGTTTTGGAGGCTGTTCAGAAAGTCGATCCTAACCTGCCAGTGATCATTCTTACAAAGATAGGATCAGAAAAAATTGCAGCTAAAGCCATCAGACGCGGCGCAGCTGATTATGTCATCAAGAGTCCCCAGCATATCCAGCGACTCCCAATAACAATAACCCAAGTCCTGGAAAACGTTCAGCTCCGCCAACTGCAAGCTCAAATCCAGCAGGATTTCCGGGGAAGCGAAGAACGCTACAGCCACCTGATGGATACGATCCAGGATGGTATCTGGGAAATTGACCAGAACTCCAGAACAAGTTATGTCAACCCTGCTATGGCCAACCTGCTGGGCTACACCAGCGAGGAGATGCTGGGCAAATGCTTATTTGATTTTATGGATGACCAGAGCATAAAAATTGCTGAAAAGGATGTGGTACGCCGTAAAGAGGGTATCGCAGAGGAACATGAATTCGAGTTTATCCGTAAAGATGGATCCAGGATCCTGACCAGCCTGAACGCTTCCCCTCTAAACAACGAGGAGGGGGAATATTTGGGAGCCGTTGCTTCTGTGAGGGATATCACTGAGCAGAGGTTGATCAATGAAGAAATCCGAAATGTACGGGATTTTTACAGTCTGATCCTGAACCAGGTCCAGGATGGAATCTGGGTGACAAATAAAAATGACCGTCTGGTCTATCTTAACCCGGCTATGGAGAAGATCGCCGGCGTGGATGCCCAGGCCATGTTAGGCCGGCATGTCCTGGATGATTTTCCCCCGGAAACCATCCTTGAATTCAGGGAACATTTTCTGGCGGCCAAAAAAAGCCGGGCTCCCTGGCCCTATGAAGCCCAGTTTGTCACTCCTGTAGGGAGACACAGCTTTCAAACAGGTTGGCTGATTGCCCGCTACGACGGGGAGACCTATCAGGGCATGATTTGCACCATCCAGGATATCACTGAACAAAAAGAAGCTGAAGTATCCTTGTTGGACAGTAAAGAGAAGTATAAAGCACTCTACGAAAACGCTCCCCTTGCATATCAGTCTTTAAATAAGGATGGCACAATCAGGGATGTCAATCCCGCCTGGTTAAAAATCCTTGGGTATGAAAGGGAAGAAGTATTGGGAAAATATTTTGGCAGTTTCCTGTCATCCGAACAAGAAATCAGTTTTAAGGAAAATTTTTCTAATTTAAAGAAGCAAGGCTCTGTCCATGATGTCAGGTACAAAATTCAACACAAGAACGGGAACTTTCTTGATATATCATTTGAAGGCTGTGTAGGGTACAACCCGGATGGCAGTTTTCGCCAAACATACTGTGTCTTTGCTGATATTACAGATCAGGTTGCTGCCGAAAATGATCTCCTCGAGAGAGAACAGAAATTAAAAAATGTTCTGGACGCAACCCCTTTCCCGGTTGCCCTGGTTAATATTGAGGGCAATCAGATCGAATACTGGAGCCGCTCTGCCATGGATCTTTTTGGTCATACAGCCCCCACCGCGGAGGAATGGTATCAGCTGGCCTACCCGGATCCTGCCTACCGCAAAGAAATGTTGGACCAATGGCGATCCGGACTTGAAAAAGCCCGGAAGTCTGGCCATTTTGTGAATACCGGGGAATACAGGGTAACCTGCGAGGACGGATCAGTGCGGATCTGTGAACTGTTTGCCACTTTTTTGGCAGACCGCCTGGTTGTAACCTTTAATGATATCACCAACCGCATGGAGGCCCAAAAACAGGTCCTCGATTCAGAGGTCCGCTATAGACGGCTGTTTGAAAGCGCCCAGGATGCAATCCTGATCCTGAACCCGGTGAGCGGCAAGATCATAGATGCAAATCCCTTTGTTGAAAATTTGCTTGGATATTCAGCTGACGGGCTTCTGGGGAAAGAGATCTGGGAGATCAGCCCCCTGAAAGACATCGTAACCAATCAAAATAAACTCCAAGAATTGATTTCGAAAGAATATGTCCGCTACGAAAACCTGCAGCTGCAAACCAGATCCAGGAAATCCATCCATGTCGACTTCATCAGCACAGTGTACGCGGTGGATGGAAAAAAGGTCATCCAATGCAACATCCGGGATATCAGTGAACGGGTAAAGTCTGAAAAAGCTCTGAAAGATAGTGAAAACAAATACCGCTCCTTGTTCGAAAACGCCCCTGAAGGCATTATTACAATCAGCTCTAACGGCTATATATTAAGCGTTAATCAAGCTTTCGCGGACTTGACTGGTTTCCAGAAGGAAGATTTTTTGGATAAATATATCCTGAAAATACCGACGCTGGTAAAACAGGAACGTGGTTTTTATAAAAAAGCCGTTATGGAAGCTCTGAGCGGCAGGATTAGAGATAACACTGAATTCAGGTGGAAACATGCCTCCGGGGAGGTCAGAGAAGGACAAGCAAGAATAAGCACTCTCCGGCTGGATGGCACTAACACCCTGCAGGTAATTCTCGAGGATATCACAGAACGCAAAAAAGTTCTGAATGCACTTGCGCAAAGCGAAAAACGCTACCGGGAGCTCTTTGATTCTCTCCTATACCCCACTCTGGTCTATGACCGTGATGCCCGGATCAGACTGCTCAACCAGAAAGCTGCTGCCAACTTAGGGCATTCTGCGGAGGAGTGCCGAGGCCATCTCTTGGCTGATTACCTGCCAGAAAACCATCAGCCTACTCTGCAGCGTATCAACCAGGTAATCCAGACCGGGAAAGAACTCCTGTTTGAAGACCACCATGTCTCTCCCAATAGGGAAAGCTGGTTTTCAACCCGCATGACTCCCATCAAACTTCCTGACGAGGATGAGCAGATGGTGCTGGTGATGTCTGAAGAAATTACGGAACGCAAGCTCACTGAAGAGACCCTGAGAAAAAGCAATTACATCATCAACTCGGCTTCAGATGCTGTGATCACAACCGACCCCTCCGGGATAATCACGCTCTGGAATCAGGGGGCAGAATATATCTACGGTTATACCAGCGAAGAAATTCTCGGGCAATCTATCACCAAACTCTATCAAAAAAAGGATCATCTCTTTCTGGAAAAATTTATCACTGAACTCCTGGAAGGTAAAAAAATTCCCAATCAGGAACTGACTCTGCTCAACAAAGAGGGTCAGGGAATTGAGGTTTTGTTATCCCTGGGAACCTTGCAGGATGAAACAGGCAAGGTCACAGAACTGGTCGGGATTACCAAAGATATTACCAGCCTGAAAGAAATCGAATCCACGCTGCGCTTGAACCAAAAGCGCACCCAGCAGTACCTTGATGTGGCGGACATCATGCTGCTGGTGCTGGATAAAAAACAGCGGGTGCAGACCATAAATCCTAAAGGCTGTGAGATCCTCGGGTATTCTGAAGATCAGATCGTTGGCGAGAACTGGTTCAATAAGTTCCTGGATCCCATAAACCTTGATGAAGTAAAAGATGTTTTTAACAGGATCATCTCTGGAGAGGAAGAACAATCCGAATATTATGAAAACGAGATCATCCGGGCGGATGGATCCCGGCGTATGATCGCCTGGCACAATTCCGTTCTGAAGAATGAAGAGGAAGAGATTGAGGGGATATTCAGCTCCGGAGAAGATATCACCGATCGTAAAGAGGCCGAGAATGCCATCCGGGAGAGCAAAGAGATCGCTGAGCGGTACCTCAATATTGCAGCCGAGATCATTATATCCCTTGACCGGCAGGGGAATATCGTAATGCTCAATCCCAGCGGTCATCGACTGCTGGGATACAAACCCGGTGAGCTGGTGGGAAAAAACTGGTTTGAGGTCTGTCTGCCAGAAGACACCAAAGATGTTGTCAGGGAATTTCTTTTGACCCTGCAAGATAAGGATGAGTCGGTTCTCATCCCGGCTGTAAATCGAGTTCTAAGAAAAGACGGATCAGAAAGGATCATCCGCTGGCATAATTCCATTCTCAAAGATAGTCAGGGTTTATTCAGTGGTGTCTTGAGTTCCGGGGAGGATATCAGCGAGGAAATCCAGATCCAGGAAGATCTGGAGAAAAATCAGCTGCTGCTGGTCGGCCTCAGTCAGGCAGCCCGGGAAGTCCAGGATATACTCCAGAAAGAGAAGATCTATCAGAGGATTGGAGATGAGATCAGCCAACTGGGATTTAATATCTCTATCTTGATGTTATCGGAAGATGGATCTGAAATCGAGCAGAAGTATCTTTCCTATGGGGAAGGACTTATGAATCACATCTCTAAAATAATCGGAGTAAACCCCTCCGATTACCACTTCAAACTAAAACCGGAAGGATACTTTAATAAAATCCTGGCAAGTAAAAAGACCATCCTGGAACCCATCAATAATGAAATGCTCAAGGAAGCCCTGCCCAGGATCTCCCGGGGTCTGATTATAAAATCAAAAGAACTCTTTGATCTTAAATACGTTATTGCCGCACCCCTGCTGGCCAAAGACCAGCCGCTAGGAATGTTAATTGTGTTCGGTTCTGATCTAAGAGAAAAAGATGTTGTCCCGATCGGCCTGTTTGCCAATCAGGCCAGCACAGCCTTAAAGAATGCCCAGATTGCAGAAACACTCCAGAACCGAACCGTGGAGTTGGAGATCCTCAGTGCCCAAATCGTAGAGACGGAAGAGAAGGAACGCAGCCGGCTGGCGCGGGAACTGCACGATCAGGTTGGCCAAAACCTGGCGCTGCTGGGTTTTAATCTCAACCAGATCAAAGACCAGTATCAAAAGAAAAGGGAGATCGATCTCAACCAGGTGGATAAAACCCATAACATCCTTCTTGAGGTGACCGGCAGCATCCGGGATGTGATGAATGATCTGCGCCCGTCTATTTTGGATGATTACGGCCTCCAGGCTGCCCTGCATTGGAGCCTTGATAAATTCAGCGACAGGACCGGAGTAAAGACTTCGCTTTCAGGAGTTAAACTAACTCCCCGGTTGGAAAGAAACAAAGAATTAACCTTATTCAGAATAACACAAGAAGCACTTACCAATATTACCCAGCATTCAGGGGCGACCAGGGTTCAAGTGTCTTTAACCAGCTCCAAGAATGAAGTTGTACTGACCATTGAAGATAATGGTATTGGATTTGATTCCCTGGCTCTGCGGAGTCATGAAGACGGACGGGGCTGGGGATTAGTTAATATGACTGAACGGGTAGGCCTGATCCAGGGCAGCCTGGAAATTCAGTCGGCACCAAGATCTGGAACCAAGCTGATCATCCGTGTGTCAAGAGAGTAAATTATGGAAATCAAAGTCATCCTGGCAGACGACCATCAAGTTCTGCGCGAAAGCCTGAGCGTCATTTTGGATCAAGATCCAGGTATCAAGGTTGTGGGGCAGGCGGAAAACGGCCGGGAAGTGGTCCGGCTCTGCCCCCAACTGAAACCGGATATAGTGGTGATGGATATCAATATGCCTGAACTCAATGGTGTGGAAGCTACCCGGCAGATCCTGATCGACCAGCCCAGTATCCAGGTGATTATGTTATCCATGTCAGCCACTAAGGAACATATTTACCAGGCTTTTCAGGCCGGCGTCCGTGGTTATCTGATTAAAGAATCTTCTGTGATGGAAGTCATTGATGCCATCAAAGCCGTCTCAGAGGGAAAACGCTATATAAGCAGCCAATTAACCGATACGGTGATCGACGATTACTTCATAAAAAGGAATGGGGAAGAGCATACCAATCCCCTGGACAGACTCAGCTCCCGGGAAAGACAGATCCTGCAGCTGGTTGCAGAAGGAAAATCAAGCAAGGCTATCGCCGGGCTGTTGAATCTTTCCGTGAGTTCAGTCAGTACCTACCGCAGTCGGTTGATGAAAAAAATCGGCCTGAATGATCTGACAGAGTTAATCAAATTTGCGGTGGAGTATGGAATTATTGACAGCAACTAGTCGGATTTTTTTCAGCCGGACCCAAGAGTATCCGGCTCCTTTTCCTTATGTACCCATTCCAGCCTGTTTTTATTTTAATTATCACTCCAGCTCAAAATAGTCCCCCAGCCACGTCAAACTATCGAGGTCCAGATACTCACCCAGCAATAAGAAAAAGTCCTCAGCGGTGACAATTTGATCCTGATATC
Source organism: uncultured Anaerolineales bacterium (assembly GCA_964627755.1). GTDB lineage: Bacteria > Chloroflexota > Anaerolineae > Anaerolineales > UBA11858 > B10-G9. The sequence goes on along the minus strand of CAZVIH010000013.1, from coordinate 35,607 downwards.
TGGCTGCATATTCCCGTAAAAAGGAGTAAAACTTCTCATCCCCCAGCTCATTTTTCAGAGCAGCCATGAATTTCGCCCCCTGTAAATAGGTTGCGTTGCGGTAATTCAAATACTGGTCAACAAAGTCTTGAAAACCATAGATAGGCCGGTCGATCCGTCCATAAGGTTCATAGAAGTTGACCCGCGTCGCCCACCACCAATCTGCGGACTGGGGATAGAGCTGTTCATAATAAACCAATTCACTGAAAGTGCACAGGGCTTCATCCAGCCAGGGTTCCAGGGCCTGGTCGTTGGCCACACGCCCGTACCACCATTGATGGGCTGTTTCATGAACAGCGATCGTCACCAAATAACTCTTTTCGGAACCGCCGTAGGTATCAAAAAATCCCCGGCTTTGAAAATACAAACCCTCATATTCCATCCCATGATTAAAATCGGCCTGGACCATGGACAAACTGGGTTGGTCATAAGGTCCAAATAATTCGGAATATAATTTAAGCGCTTCAACCGTAGCATCAAAAGCTGCCTGGCCGGGAACCTGATATCCAGGGAAGATATAACCCATCACCCTGGTCCCGTTCAGGTCTTCTTCCAGGACAGTGTAGGCCGGGCTGATAGAGAATACAAAATTCCTGGCAGCTTCCAGAGAATACAACAAGGGGGTTCCCTCGTTCAAAGGAGCAGAACTGGCGGCTGCTATTAGACCCGGTGTGCCCAGCTCCAGGCTGATCTCAAAATCGGCCGCAGGATAAACCAGGTATTCTCCAAATAACCAGGGTTCATGAATGACCCAACCCAGATCTTCTTGATAGGGAGCTACCATCGGATACCAATCCACCAAGTTTGTCTGAAGGGTAGTGTATCCGAATGGAGAAGGTCCAAATCCTTCTCGAGCGTTCTGCTCCGGAAGGTCGAGGGAAAATTGGATTTGGAGATCAAGATTCTCCCCAGGCTGCCAACCCGGGCTGCCAAAATCAATCCGCAATATTACACCGCTAGTATCATATCCATCAACAGGTAAATCTCCCGCGGAAATTTCCTGGATGGAAAATACACCCGGCCAGGTGTTTGGCGGGACAACCAGATCGATGTTATTCAGCAGGTAATTTGCAGGATGGGGAATGAGAATTTTTTCTTCAACGACCACCCTCTGGTTTGGATAATCAAATACCGCCGCAAGAGAATATTGAGGTATCTCGAGTGGAACAGGCCGTGATTGAGGGGTCTCTTCTGGGGTAAAGGTGGGTTGGAAATCTTCTTGAACTGTAGGGGAGGAGAGAGGAATTGTTGGTGCAGGTGGAGTGCTAGTATACACCACGGGTGTTTCTGTCTGGCTGCAACCTGAGGCAGTCAGGATCAACCCAAGCAATATCAACCAGACAGGAATTTTCCTGAAAATCTTCCTGGATTTGGGGGGTTGAGGGATCTTTCTATTCATCTGCTTCGATATACTGAATGACTAACTCGGCCTCGTGGATTAAATCCACTTCAGGAGGCATATTGTGATCCATGTTCACCCGCTGAACCAGCCAATCAAGGGCCTCTTGAACCCGGGTAGGTATTTTTTCCAATTGCCTCAAAATCAGCAGTGATTGGATGGCATTTTCCTGGTTTTGGGTTTTTCCTTTTTTATCGAGATAATCCTTAACAGCGGCCGCGGCCGCTCGGCGGGCACAAACCCTGGCCCGGCCTTCATTGCCTTCCAGGCGGGATTGTTTTGCCAACAGTAATTCTTCTGTAATTTGCACTCTTGACGCTTCCATATTCAGGATTATACCGTAGAGAGAAGACCTTCAGCTTCCCCCTGGTTAGCGGGTTTTAACGGTTTTTCATTGCCGATACAGCCAGGTTATCGACCCGCTCGTTTTCAGTATGGCCGGTATGCCCCCGCACCCAATGCCATGATATTTGGTGATCAATGATCGCCTGGTCCAACTCCTTCCAGAGATCAGCATTGGCCAGCGGTTTAGTCTTTCCAGGTGACCCTCTCCGCCAGCCAAGCTTTTTCCAGTTATGGATCCAATCTGTAATTCCCTTTTTCAAGTATTCAGAATCTGTGTAAATATCCACCTGGCAGGGTTCCTTAAGAGCCCGAAAGGCCATTACCGCGGCCGTGATCTCCATCCGATTATTTGTGGTTTCTTTGGCTGATCCAGATAGTTCCTTTTCGAAATTTCCGAACCTGAGCAGGGCGCCCCAACCCCCGGGCCCCGGGTTACCCGAACAGGCACCATCTGTGTAAATGGTCACTTGCGGAATCTTAGCCATAACCTTCCTTATGTTTTATTATGATTATGATCCTATTACCGGGAATATTCCCTTAATTCTGCGGCTAGTTGATCCAGCTCCGCCAACTGCTGCTCCACATCCAGGGTTCCATCGATAAGAATTCCTTCAAAAGCATCACCTACAGCTAATTTTACGGTATTCCAGGTTGGATCCAGCGGGATCCCGGTGCTGTATTGCAGCAAATTCAAACCCTGGGACCAATGGGGGTTCTCGACCCGGAAGTCTCGTAATAAACGCATGCTGCTCTTTCGAGTCGGATAATATCTACTGTACTGGGCCCATTCTGCCTGCACTTCGGGGGAAGTCAGGTATTTTAAAAACAACCAGGATGCCAGTTCTTCCTCTGGAGAGGTATTAAAGATCACGATCGATTGGATCTCTGAAGAGACTGCTTTATTCCCTTCCGGACCTAAAAATGGGATCATCTCCCATTGATCAGCTCTGCCGGTCTGGTTTGCTCCTGGATTAACATAGCTCATCATCTGGGAAGAGCCCACCATCATCAGGGTCTTACGCTGATTGAAATATTCAAAGGCTAACTCACTTGATAGTGGGTTCGGATACGTGTAAAATGTCATCCCACATCCATCCCGGAGCAAACCTTGCCAATCCTCAGCAATCTGCTGGATCTCGGGGGTGGAAAAAAGGTACTCATCTCCTTCCGGGTCGAGAAAATTACCATCGTAGGCATAGATCGCGGACGTGATATTAGCCGCTTCAGGTGACAACAGGATCCCGGTTGCCTGGACAAGAGAACTCTCCGATAATTCCCGATCGCCAGCAGCGGAGCAGGCTTGATTCTGCAGATCTTTCGCTGTATTTGGAGGGGAGGAATAACCCAGCTCCCCCGCCCAACTGTGGTTGTAATAGATTACCTGGATGGCCTGCGAAAAGGGAAGCCCTGGAATGATGGATTCCCCAATGTGAAATCCATCAAAAATCCCAGAATAATAATCCTTCTGTTCTTTGACAGATAAACCTGCAGCCGGGTCATCCAGGAATGGTTTCAGGTCCAGTGTCAGGCCATCCTGATACCAGCTGACAATTGCGGGAGCATCACTGAGCAGGAGGTGAGGCACAAGCCCTGCTTCAAAGGCCGTCTCCAAAGAATCCAGGGGGTCCAGTACTAAACCCTGGTCTACAGGGTTAACTACAATGCCCCATTCATTTTCTTGATTAAACCGATCCACGATCACATTCATCCCTGTGCCCGGTCGGTCCAGATCCCATACGTACCAAAAATCCAATTTCAGCCCTTCAACGGAGGTCCAAGGCAAACCCATTGGTTCAGGGACAGGCGTCTGGCTGGATTCCGCTGCAGCGCTGATGGCCGTTAGCGTCGCCGGGGGGATAGTTTGAACCAGTACAGATGTCGACTCAAGGGCTGAATCGTTGAAGGAAATCTGATTACAGGAACCAGTCAAAAGAGCGAAGATAATTATTACGAATAGAGCGTGATGCGACTTCTGGTTTAGGTTCATTATTGAAATACCAGGTATTGGATAATTACCTTATTGTAACAAAAAGCAAGGTACAGAGCCGTACCTTGCTTTGATATACTCTAAAGTTCAAAAATTTACTGCAGGAAGTTCCAGGGATTCACCTTGTTGCCTACATAGATCATTTCAAAGTGCAGGTGGGCTCCGGAGGAATTTCCGGTGGTTCCCAACCCGCCTATTCTCTGGCCCTGGTTAACACTTTGTCCGCAGCCAACATTGATCGAGTTCAAGTGGGCATAGAGGGTTTGCCAACCGTTGCCATGGTCAATCACAATCAGGTTGCCGTAGCCGTAGTTGCTCCATCCAGCATAGACAACCACTCCGTTATCGGAAGCCCAGACGGGATTCTCAATACTTCCGGCAATATCAATGGCTGGGTGATTGGCTCCCGGATTGTAATCGTAGCCCGATATCCAACGTTCTGTTGTAGGCCAAAGGAAAACGCCCACGCCCACCGATCCAGTGTAAATTGTGCCGCAGTGGCCTGGACCGTAGGTGGCAGCAATGGCTGGGTTATCCCTGGTGATAGCTGGCGGACCATAGTCCACTAGCTCCCTCGTGCCACCTGGAACGATCAACATCTGCCCCGCTTCGAAAGATGGATTATCCAGATCAAAATCGTAGATATCGATCTGGTTGCCTGGATATTGAATAATATCCAGCGGGTCCACCCCGTAATAATCAGCTACTTTGTTCAGGTTTTCCCCATCCCGCCATTCGTGGTAAGTGCCGTTTACCGGTAGGATATTCAATTCCTGCCCTGGTTGGAGAGTATGGGGATTATCAGCAAGGGTGTCAAAGTTTCCCCACAGAACCGTTTCAGGTTTTAAACCAAAATTATCAGCGATAGCAAATAAGGAATCGCCCTGCTCAACCACATAATGCAGCACATCCTCCCTGGACCTGGTTGGGATTGTGGTGTGAATAACAGCTGCTCGGTGAATACCCCGCGCAAGGGAGGTTTGATCCTGAACAAAACTGGGCATTTCCAGGACACCCTGGTTTTCTGTCTGGTTTGCAGCGGATCCCTCAGCTGAGGTCTGGTCTGTTAATATAGGGAGTGCCTGCTGTAAACCCTGTGACTGGGGATTAATAGCTCTGATAACAACAATAACAACCACAACTAACAAGAACACTCCGCCGATTGTCAATATCCGACGTCCATTCTCTCCTTCCAGCAGACCTCGGATAAGATCTCTCAGGGGAGAAAACAACCCGTATTCCTGCTCATCATTATTGTCTTCCAGTTGATCATCCTGGTGGTGATTTTCCATTTTTCAATCCTCCGGGACAACTATATCATCAGCCACAACTCAAGTCAATAAACGGCCTGCAAGATTAATAAAACCTTAATTATGTTGATAATTGGCCTGTTTAGGGATATTTTCGCACCATTTCAAATAGGATGGCTTGTCCGTTCTAGCCCTCTATGGCACAATTAGGAAAGATTTTTCAAAAGGTGATTTATGTCTCGTTGGACCCTGTTTATCCTAATTCTGCTGCTTGGCCTGGGGCTGGGACTGGTATATGGCTGGGTGATCAATCCGGTCAGTTATCAGGATACAACCCTGGACAGCTTACGAATCGACTACAAAACCGATTACACCCTGATGGTGGCTGAAGTCTATCACCAGGAAGGTGATCTGGATTGGGCTCTGAATCGGCTGACATTACTTGAGGATAAAACCCCCCTGACCAGCGTTGAAAATGCGCTTAAGTTTGCCTCACAGGCAGAATATACACTTCCAGATATGTTCCTGCTGCGAGACCTCCATAACGCATTAAAGGAGCTGGACTGACCCAATGGAACAGAATCGGGGTAACTGGTATCTGCTGACGGGATTGGTCCTTGGTTTGGCTCTGGGCCTGATATACGCCTGGGTAATTTCTCCTATCTCGGAAGTTGACACGCATCCCAATTTACTCAGGGATGACTATAAAGATATCTACCGCTCTTTGATCTCCCGAGCTTACCAGGCCAATAACAACCTACCGCGCGCAGAAGCTCGACTGGAACTGATCGGGGACGATGATCCTGCCTTGGCATTGGCAGCCCAGGCCCAGCGATTCCTGGCTGAAAACGGCGATAACGAGATGGCCATTATGCTTGCAAATCTCTCTGCCTCTCTGCAGATCGCGTCCGGACCAGCAGCAACTCCTATCCCTCCTACCGCTACCGCAATACCAGAGGAAGGAACCTCCGGCGCATCCACGAATGGCGGAAATTCCGACAACGATGGTCAAGAATCTGCCATTACAACCCGGGAGCCAATCAGCCAGGTTCCAAGCTTGCCAACACCATCCCCTACTTCATCTCCTCCATTTATCCTGCAAGATTCATCTCCAATTTGCGATCCCACCCTGGGTGAAACGTTAATCCAGATCATCGCTACAGATGGCTCTGGAGAGGGAGTTCCAGGAATTGCCCTGGAAATCTCGCTGGGGGCAGATCCAACAGAAGTCTTTTATACTGGTTTAAAGCCAGAATTGGGATTGGGGTATGCGGACTATCTGGCGGAACCGGGATTGACATACCAGCTCGAAGTCCCTGACAGCGGTTTGATCATTACCGATATTGAAGTTCCCACCTGTAAGACCGAATCAGAGGACTCCTACTGGGGCAGCTGGGAGATCTATATCACTCATCCTAACTGATCTTATCTTCCATGGTGCGGATCCCGATCCAGAAATGGTCCGGAAGAACGTTATCGTTTTTCAACACCAGGATCTTTCCGATCTTCAGCGGATTCTCCCCCAGATTCTTTTTCGATCCATTATCCTTTCCATTTTCCCCCTTTACCGTCTTGGGATGAACATAACATACATCAGGGTTTTTTCCGTATTTCTTTTGATAATACAGGGCAGCCTTTTCAACCTTGCTCGGTATGCTGGACTTTTTATCATTATCAAACCATAACATGCCAATATCCATTGAAATCTCCCTCTTCCCTTGCCAAATAGAACATTTGTTCTATAATCATTATAGCGTATAAACCTTATTTTGCAAGAGCAGTGCCAAACTAACCTGATATTCGGATTTTCGAAAACCTTACCATAAATTGAAGGCGTTATAATTTCCTTATGGCTAAATCACACACTCAATACATTTGTCAGGACTGTGGTTATACCAATCCCCGTTATCTGGGACGATGCCCGAACTGCGGCAACTGGGACACCATGGCGGAAGAACGAATTGAAAAAACCAGCCCGGCGTCCACTTCATCCTCTGCTCGTTTTTATGCAACATCTGTGCCGCGACCGATCCAGGATATCCATTCTGATGAAGAAAAAAGGATGCAGCTAAAACACGAAGAGTTTTCCCGAGTGCTTGGCGGCGGGCTGGTCCCGGGCTCGATCAATTTGATCGGCGGTGATCCCGGGATTGGCAAGTCAACCTTATTACTGCAAATTGCCCTGGAAATTGCCGAGCAGGAAAAAGTATTATATGTTTCTGGGGAAGAATCTGAAAGGCAGATCAAAATGCGGGCAGATCGTTTGCGACGCGGTCAGGAAGGCAAGGTGGCTGACCTGCCCTCCAAACTGCTGCTTGTGACAGAAACCAATCTGGATGCCATTCTTGACCACGCTGCGGAGACCAAACCCAAACTTCTGATTGTTGACTCGATTCAGACCAGCTACCTCCCCCAGCTGGAATCATCAGCTGGTTCTGTATCCCAGGTTAGGGAGTGTGCTTCTCTTCTCCGGGAGTATGCCAAACACACCGGAACCAGCATTTTTCTGATCGGCCATGTCACCAAAGAAGGCAATATCGCTGGTCCTCGCGTTCTGGAACATATCGTAGACACCGTTTTATATCTGGAAGGTGATCGTTATCAGGCATACCGTTTACTGCGTTCCGTGAAGAACCGCTTCGGCGCCACTTCAGAAGTGGGGGTCTTTGAAATGCAGGAACGGGGCATGATCGAAATCTCCAACCCTTCTGAGGCTTTCCTGGCTGAGCGCATGATTAACGCGCCGGGATCGGCCATAGCAGTCACCATGGAAGGCACCCGCCCTATCCTGGTAGAAATCCAGGGATTAACCAATCCCACCACTTTTGGTAATCCCCGCCGGACACCCAACGGGATCGAGTTCAACCGCCTGCTGCTGATCACTGCTGTTTTGACCCGCCGGGCCGGGTACAACCTCACTGATCAGGATGTCTTTGTAAATGTTGTTGGAGGCTTGAGGATCAGTGAACCAGCTGCCGATCTGGCAGTTGCCGCAGCCATCGCCAGTTCGGTGAAAGATATCCCCATCAAAGCAGACACAATCCTGATCGGTGAAATCGGTCTATCGGGCGAGCTGCGAATGGCCAGCCGAATGAGTGATCGCCTCACGGAAGCCGCCAAACTTGGTTTTAAATCCGCCATCATCCCCAAACGGCTGCGCAGCGGAGGTTTTTCATTACCGAAAGATATTAATGTTATTGAAGTGCGTTCCTTATCGCTGGCTTTAAAAGAAGCCTTTGTCAAAAAATAAGATGCCCGGGCAAACCGCAACGATCCTGATCGGGAATATAAAAACCTCAGGTAACCTGGTGCTGGCGCCAATGGACGGTTATTCCGACTGGCCATTCCGGTCCCTGTGCCGGGAACTTGGCTCCGCCGTCAGCTACACCGAATTTGTCAAAGCAGAGGATGTTCTTGATCGCCCCCATTACATCGAGGATAAACTTTATTTCACAGATCAGGAGCGCCCGGTTTTCTTCCAGCTCTATGGTCATGATCCAAACAACCTTTTGGCAGCCGCATTAGAGCTTCAGAAGCGCCAGCCGGACGCCCTTGATATCAACTTGGGATGCCCCAACCGCTCCATTACAGGCCGCGGCGCCGGTGCTGGCCTGATGCGAACACCGCTGAAAGTAGCCAGGATCTTTAAGCGATTAAGCCAAGCCCTGAACCTGCCCCTGACAGGAAAGATCCGCCTGGGCTGGCGGGATTGCCAGAACCAGCTGCTTATCGCCCAGATCATTGCTGAATTCGGCGGATCGCTGCTGGCCGTGCACGCCCGAACCAAGGAGCAGGGCCACCAGGGGGAATCAAACTGGAAAGCAGTGGCAGAGATCAAAGAAAATATCGATATCCCGGTTCTAGGAAATGGCGGTATCAACCAGGTTTCAGATATCTCCAAAATGGTTCAAGCTACCCATTGTGACGGGGTGATGATCGGCCGATCCGCGATCAAAAATCCCTGGATCTTCTCCGGATTGGATCGTGATCAGATCTCACCTTCCCGGGTTCATGATCATTTCCTTCAACATCTGGAACGCTCAGTGAGTTTTTATGGTCAGGAGAAAGGTCTGGTCTTTTTCCGAAAGTTTGCCGCGGGTTACCTGGAACCCTATAACCTTAATAGAGAAAAAAGGGGGATACTCCTGACAGAGACAGATGCAGGGAATTTCGTTTCACTTGCAGGTGATATTTTTAAGGAAATAGTAAATGGGTAGATGAAATTAGCGGCAAAACAAGAAAGTAAGTCGTAAGAAGTAAGTAGTAAGTCGATAAAGTTTCAGTGGATAGTATGTCCACTTTGTCAAAATACCGGCCTTGTAACCTCACTCTCCTGAAGGGTGTTTTATCCTTCTTTTTTAAACTCCAGCCAGGCAGAAGGCCTGGCGGATTCCTCTCCGTCAACTCTTTTTACCAGTGTTAACTTCTCCACCATTTTTTTTAAGCTCTCTTCAGACGCACCATGCCCCGTACCGGAAGATCCAGCCAGGTGCGCATATAACAACATACTGCCGCCATTTACCAAATGGGAGGATATATTCTCTATATAGCGATCGACATTATCGCCCGAGAAGCTGTGAAAACAGCCGATATCCAGGATCAGGTCATACTTCCCCTGAAAAACAGTTGGGGACAAGACGTCACCGGCCCGGAATTTAACTCGATCATCCAGATTGCGTTTTCTGGCTTTTCGTCTGGCGACTCTCACAGCCCTCGGTACATAATCCACTCCTTCTGCCAACCAGCCGTGTTCCGCGATGGTGATCACATTCGTCCCGGTTCCACAGCCCAGATCCAGAGCTCTGCCAGGTCTGTTCTTTTCCAGATATCTGATTAGCTCGGGCGGGGTGATCCCGGAATCCCAAGGTGGATTACCAAACCAGTAGGTCAACGTAAAAAAGAGTTTTCTAGCCATAGGAATCTGAGTTGTTTCAGTTAATGATCGGTATCCAGGTACTCGGCTAATTCAAACAGAGCCTGTTCCCGGGACCGGAAATGGATGGCGTTGAGACCAGCTTCCCGGGCCGCGATGACATTTTCTATAAAATCATCTACAAATACCATAGTGGAAGGATCACCGCTGATCTGATGGATCACATACTGATAGATTGCCGGGTCAGGTTTGGCCATTTGTAATTCTGCAGAGATGAAGATGTGGTCAAAGATCCCGTCAATTTTCCAGAAATTGACCAGCAGCGGTCTTAAGTCATCCCAGGCATTGCTCAGCAGGGCAGTAGTGAATTCACCCCGCAGATCCCGGATGAAATCAACCAGCTTCTTATCCAGGCGGTCACCACCCCAGAATTCATCCCCAAAGCTCTTAAATGAATTCAGAGGAAGATCCAGGGCCTCGAGGATAGCCTGCTTGTGCTCTTCAGCACTGATCTTACCCTCGCCAGCCAGTTTTGAGGTAGCAGATCCATAAACCAGCTGATCGATCTCTTCATAGGTCAAGCCGAATTTTTCTGCCAGGCGCTGGCGAGGGTGCCGGTCCTCAGTTCTGACCAGCACCCCGCCCAGATCAAAAATAACTGTTTGGATCATCAATCTCCTTTGTTAATACTTATTCCTCTGATGTGTCCAAAGTATTAACACTAACATCTTTACCTGGACGCAGGACCTTTTCGTACATGTCATACTGGCGCAGGACAAACATACCCACTTTTTTGTACAGATCGGTCGCGCCGGTAAGGGATTCAGCGTCTACCCCCAGGTCCACTTTGTTCTTGCCACGCTTGTAATACTCGCCAAAAGCCTCCAATAAAAGAGCCTGGGCGATACCCTGGCGCCTCCAGGGGCGTTTTACGCCCAGACTGGATACATAACCTGCCTCTTTGTCCTCCGCGCCGTACCGGCGGCAGAGGCAGATAGCTACGATTTGATCTTTTTCATCTACCGCCAGGAACCACAACGATGGATCGTAGGAATCATCGCCAGTCATATGATGCATAAATCTTTCAAAGCCCACATCTGGGTCTTCTTTGATAATACCAAAATGGTCCTGGAAGGCCTCTTCATCTGTTTCATACACAGCCCTCGCATCCTGATCGGGATTATACCGGCGCAGGGAAATGCCCTCAGGCCAAAGAGGGGTTTCAGGTTTTCGGTCCATTTCAATTCGCATCCGGAAGCCGTGCCGGATCTTTTTAAAACCCGCAGATTCCAGCGCTTCTGCAACGGTTTCATTATCATGGTTTATGTGAACCCGTATTGCGACTCGTAAGTCTGGATCAACTCGTCTGAAAACTTGCTGGGCACGTTCCTCTGCCCAACCGATCAGGTAGTTTTCAAGGCCTTGTTTCTCGTGATCGGGGTCCACCGAAATCCATACGTAGGGATGCACAGGGGGATCGATTTGGTCCCAGACTTCCACCAGACCTACAAGTCCTCCCTGCTGATCCTCAACCAGATGAACACTTTTATTGACCTCGAATCCCGGAGTCTCATACTCGTTCCTCAGCCGTTCCAGGGAAAAGCCATCCATGCCGGTGTAATGAAGTGATTTTTTATGTTCCAGGCGGTGGATCTCGGGCAAGTCTTCCATCACAGCCTGGCGAGAAGTATAGTGTTCTGGTAATTTCATTTTCATCTTTTCTTTCCTAATTCTAACCCTTTTACAATTCTGAACTCTCAACTGCAGGAATCCAGTCCTGATTGTGGCTCTTTCGCAGCCACAGGAATCCCAGGGCGGCGACCATTCCAAGTATGGCACTGCCATACCAGACCCAGTTAGGATCTCCGTTATCCATGATCAAGCCGGCCAGTAACGGACCAATCATCCAGGGAATCATCTTTGAGAAACCCATCACCCCTGAATAGCGGCCCCGCATATCTTCTGGCGCCGCCTGGCCAACATAAGCCTGGGCAACCGGAATTATGACCATTTCTCCGATGGTGATGATCACCATCGCCAGCATGAACAGCAGATAAATATCTACAAATCCGTACATGCCAAATCCAATCACATATAATAGCGATCCCAAAGCCAGGATCAACATCGGCGGGCGTTTCGAGATCCTGCGGGTGATCATAAACTGGAACAGGACCACCATGCCTGCATTCAGAGTCATCAACCAGCCATAACCGGACTCGGGAACACCATGCACATCCCGTAAGAAGACGGACAAAGTGCTGTACATCTGGGAGTAAACCAATGTAGCAATGGTCGAGATCACCACAAACAACATGAATTTTCTGTCCTTTATCACATCACCATATCCGATAAAAGTATCCTTAAAACCTTTTTTAACTTTGGATTCTTTTTCTTCTGGCTTGCTCTCTTCAACCACCAGGTAAACGATCAAAGCAGTCATCAAGCTGGTGACCGTATCTGCAATAAAAAGGATCAGGTATGACCTGGATGCCAGAAATCCGCCGATTACCGGGCCGATCGCTACCGAGAGGTTCGTCGCTACCCTCATTACTCCAAAACCTTCAGATCTTTTCTTTTCCGGAAGGATATCGATTAACATCGCTTCATGGGCCGGGCCGGCCGCGGTTGCGAACAAGCCTGATATCGCTCCCATGACATAAAACCATTCCAGCTCCTGAACCAGACCCATTCCCAGGCTGGTCAGCGCGCTGATGATCAGGCCCATGATTATCATGGTTTTCCGGCCGAGGAAATCAGTTAACGCACCTCCGATCATATTCCCGATCATATCCGTGACAGAGAACAGGGCAAATAACAAACCCACTTCTGTCATGCCCACCTGGAATTTCATGGTGATGTACAGCGCGAAGAAGGGGAAGATCAAGGCGCCGCCAACATGGTCGATAAAATTTGAACCGACAATGATCCAGAATTGCTTGGGGTATTCCCGGTAGATCGAATTTACTCTCTTCATTGAATTACTGAACAACATTTTAATTCCTTGTGTGTAATAATGACTTGTTGCCTGTAAAAAAAAACAGGCCGCGGGATTTACCCGAGACCTGATCCGATTAAGAAAAAAAGCCCCGGGGATTTAAGGTTCCCGGAGCTTAAGTTATGTCATTGATAATTACACAAGCTCAAGCAATGGGAAACCTCCCAGATAAGTCTGCGTATCCGCAGGAAGAAAAGGTTTTTACATCGAGCTTGTTCATGAATTCCTCGGTAAAATAATTTGACCGGGTGTTAGTGTAACATCACCCAATTTTCAGGTCAAGAGTTATTTTTCATAAATATCAATTGCGCGGGACACTGCTGCCCTGAATATTAGAAATTTGTGATAATGGACTATCAGAAAAGTGCCCCTCGTCCGTGCATGGTATGATACCCTTTTACAAGGGATAATCTTTAGCAAGTAAAGTGAAAAAACCGCCAGGATGCAACTGCCTGGCCAGCTCGTTTACACCTGATCGATAAAAACGGACTGGTGGTCTAGGCCGGAGGTTTAGGACCCTTTGGGTTTAAACCCGGGGAACTAAAAAGGGCTGTTCAGAAACGCCTTCAAAAGGATAATAATTTATGAGCGAGTTTATCATGAACAAAGACCAGGAACCCCTGGAGCGCAGAGCTGATGAACTCCGGGGAGATCTCTTTCAACGGGACGTGGACCAGCTGGCAGAACTCACAGGGACATCACTCCGAAAAGAGAATGGGGATGGAGTATTTGAGTTCCTCTACTGGGGAAAACCTGTCGTTTTTTCCAGCAGTGATTTTATTGCCAGAGATCCTGAAACTCGTCATCCCCTTCCTCCCATTCACCAGGCCATGATCCTGTACTATTTCCATTCATCCAAGGGATCACCCGCGACGGGGAACTGGATCTCCTTTTCTGAACTAGCAGATGGCCAGTTCTATAACTCCGCCTTCCAGGGATATACAGCCCGGAAACTGGCCCAATATTTTCAGACAGATTATGGAAAATTTGAGGTCAGGAATGAGAATCAATGCGGGATAAAGGTTGATTTTGGCGATGGTGCCTTCCGCTACCAGATCCTGCCCCAGCTGGCGATCCTCATCGTATTCTGGAAAGGGGATGATGAATTCCCCCCTTCCTATAAAATACTCTTTGAAGATATCGCGGACTATCATTTACCAACCGATGGTTGTGCCATCCTTGGCAGCATGCTGGTTGGGAAACTGATCGCAGGATAAAATATTTGCATTACTTCTATAAAGCAAGGAGAAGGGTATGAAATTAGCAATCAGTGGAAAAGGGGGGGTTGGCAAAACCACCCTGGCAGCCTTATTGGCTCAATATTATGCAGACCAGGGACGAGATGTTCTGGCCGTGGATGCAGATCCCTCACCCTGCCTGGCCGGCGCATTAGGTCTGCCTGAGAATTTGAGAGCAAAACTGAGCCCCATAGCCGAAATGGATCAGCTGATTGAGGAGCGAACCGGCGCCAAATCTGGAACCGTGGGAGGATTTTTTACACTTAATCCTCGTGTTGATGACATCCCTGAACGCTTCAGCGTTATCCATCGAGGCGTACGCTTACTGGAGATGGGCAGTGTTGACCTGGGTGGATCGGGCTGTATCTGCCCGGAAAGCGCCATGTTAAAGACCCTTTTCACTCATCTGATGTTCCGCGAAGATGATGTATTGATCATTGATATGTACGCGGGTGTGGAGCATCTAGGACGGGCCACTGTTGATTTTGTTGATGCCATGATCGTTGTTGTGGAACCCACCCAGCGCAGTCTGGGTACTGCAGCCCAGATTAAGGATCTGTCCAAGGATATCGGTTTAAATAGACTCTGGCTGGTGGGCAACAAGGTCCGCACCGAAGAAGAAAAAGATTTCCTGGTGAAGAATTCCCCAGGCCTTCCTCTGCTGGGCACTCTGCCTATGGACCTGGGTGTGCTGGACGCGGATCGGCTGGGCAAGCCAGTTTATGATCATGTGCCTGCTTTATTCAAGGCATCTGAAGAGATCGCTCAAACTTTACTGGAACCTTATCCCGAGAGATATTTAGAGGAGTAGACCCATAATGACCACAACCATTGCCCTGGCTGGTAAAGGCGGTACAGGAAAAACCACCATTTCCGCCATGATCGTTAAATACCTGATCAATAAAGGAAAACAACCCATCCTGGCCATTGACGCCGACCCCAGCGCGAATCTTAATATGGTCCTGGGTTTGGATCTGGACTGCACTGTGGGCGGAATCCGTGAGGACATGCTGAAACAGGTCCAGGGCGCCCAGAACGTCGGCGGGGCAGCCCGGGGCAGTATTGCCGGGGGCATGTCCAAACATGATTATCTGGATTACGAGATCCACAACTCCCTGATTGAAAGCGACAAATTCGATCTGATCGCCATGGGCCGCTCCGAAGGGCCAGGCTGCTACTGTGCTGTAAACCATAACTTAAGAGATATCCTCGATAAACTCAGCGATAATTATCCCTTTGTAGTGATGGACAACGAGGCCGGTATGGAACATCTCAGCCGCAGGACCACCCAGGATGTGGATCATTTATTCATTGTCAGTGGTCCCACCATGCGCGGCCTGTCAGCCGCCGAAAATATCGTTCAGTTAAAAGATGAACTGGAGATCAACGTTAAAAATTCATACTTCATCCTCAACCGGGTGCCGGGAGAGATTCCCACACCGCTGCAGGAGCGAATCGACAAGATCGAGGTTCCCTTCCTAGGCCCGGTGCCTATGGATCAGAATGTGGTGGAATTCGATTTCACAGGCAAACCACTCATTGAGTTGGGAGATGATTCCCCGGTCTATCTGGCGGTTGCCTCCATGATGGATAAAACTTTGGGACTATAAAGAAAAAGGGGCTGAGTCCTTCATAGGACTCAGCCCCTTAAGTATGTCCCTTTTTTAATTACAATACAGTATCGCTGTTTCTGCCAGGATCTCAGCCAGATCGTAAACCGAGTCCAGCTCGACCCACTCCTCCGCGGAGTGCAAACCCTCTCCCTTTGGACCGATCAAAACAGACTCCATCCCAGCTTCCGCCAGCAGAGCGGCATCTGTCCAATAGGCAGCGCCTGTGATTTGAGCAGTTTTTCCCTGCTGTTTATGAAAAGCATCTTTTAAGGCTCTCATGATCTCAGAATCTGGGTCCGTATCGAGGGGAGATCGCTCAGCAATCAATTTTATGCTTGCATTAAAATCTGGGTCCGCGACATTGAGATCGTTGATGATCTTCTGAATTTCCCCTGTGACCCGGGGTTCTGTTTCTCCACTGACTGTTCGGCGTTCAATACTGACAGTACAGCGTGGAGGATAGGTGCACATATCGGATCCCCCCTCGATCAGCGATGTATGGATAGAGGGGGGACCGGTCAGAGGGTGGCCCGGCCGTTGGACCAACTCTTCGCTGAGTTTTTCCAGTTCAACCAGGAATCGCCCCATCAGGAGAATTGCATCTCTACCATCCTGGAATCGACTTCCGTGAGCCGCTTTTCCTTTGACCTCGACCTCATACCAGATCCAGCCCCTGTGGGCGGACACGAGCTGCAGGTCGGTTGGCTCAGTCACAATCGCGGCATCGGCCATGAGAGATTTGACCAATTCGATGGTTCCCATACTCTGATTTTCCTCATCCGCCACAGCAGTAAAGATCAAATCACCAGCCAGGGTTACACCACTATCTACCAGGGCCTTGATTGAACCAAGCATAGCAGCCAAACTACCTTTCATATCCTGACTGCCACGGCCGTATAGACGTCCATCCATAACCTTCCCCGAGAAAGGATCTTCCATCTCATCCACGCCAACAGTGTCCATATGCCCATTGAGGATCAGCGATCGCCCAGTTCCAGTGCCAGGTAAAATTCCTACAATGTTCACTCTTCCAGGAGCTAGGTCAAAGGTCGTTACTTTCAACCCCAGATCCTCCAGTAGACCGGCCAAAACCGATCCAATATTTCCTTCCCCCGGGCCATCAGTCACCATCGAGGGATTTCTGGAATCTATTTGAACCAGCCGAATCAAGAGCCCTGTAATAAATTCCCTGTCAATTTTGATTTCCATTCTTTACTCCAGTTTGATCCTGAAAAAACAGAATTACATACAAAAAAGCCCCCAGAGAGGGGGGCTTTGTCTTTCGTTTGGCGCTGATCAAATAAGATTGACATGCTCGCATAATAGCGTATCATAAATCCGATCACTGCGCTTGGACGCAGCTTATTTCTTTTTCTCAGATTTCACGCGGCCTTGGATGAGACCCCAGAAGATCATGGCTCCAGCGGCGCCGAGCAAAAAAGCACCCAGGGCGCCCGCTGTGAGGTACCTGGCAAATAATGCTACAAATACCAGGAAGACGCTGTAGACGATGCTTTGCAGCTGCCAGTTCTTCTCAGGCTGCTTGATGACATATAATGTAAGCCAGCCCACCGTGACACCAAACAAAATCAGGCCAAGGATCTGAACAAAAAGACCAATGATCTCTATCACTACATAAAAGGTATCCATACGTTATACTCTCCTTTGGAAACGATAATATTAATACTCAGTCAGCAGCTTCGACTGATACATCCGGGAAGAATTGGTGGATTGTGCCCCGAACCCACCCATTCAAGGTGGCAGTTGATAATGGGCAACCAAGGCAGGCACCGCCCAACCTTACTTTAACTACATCACCTTCAAAGGAAACCAATTCTGCTGATCCGCCGTGATACTGTTCAATGTAAGCGCTGATGCTCTTGATCAGGTTATCCATCTGTTCTTCTCGTAGATTTCTTTCAACCTCTTTCATCGCAACAACCCTCCGGGTTAGATACTTTTCAATCCTCGATGAAGCAGTGCCACAACCTGTTTATGAGTACCCCTCAGTCGTTGAGCAATCACTCCAGCCAGACGATTTAATATCAGTATACCCGTTTCAGGATATTCCTGGCAAATATTCTTTAAATTCTCGCCATCCAGCCGGATGAAAATACCGCACTCCGTGCAGATTGCAGAAGAAGTATAACTTTTGGAACCCAAAGCTGACGACCAGCCAAAAACCCCTCCCTGATCCACCTCGGAGACTGTTAATTCCGGTCCATCCTCAGGTTTAAAACGAATGGATACCCTACCGTCCAGCACAAAATACAAATAATCCGCCGAATCACCTTGTTCAAAGATCATCTGATCGGTTTCGAACCTGACATCCTCGATAATCGGCCTTAAAACATTGACCTGATCCTCTGAAAAATCCTCAATTAAAGCAAAACGAGTCAATAATTCGCTATCCATAAAACCACTCCAGCAGTCGGGAAGAATTCGGGGTTACTCCCAAAAAAAGAGATCTGTACCAATAGTCCCCCTAATATACTCAATTCCGGGCTTTTTTTTAAGTGGAGAAGCTCATAATAATAGGAGGAAGTTACACACTGCAAGCCCGCGGGGCGGATGATGTAAGTCGTAAAAGGTGAGTTGGAAGGGGGTGCTCGATATTGAGGTTTTAGAGTTCGATCCGCCGGGCTCAGCTTTCAGTCAAGTTATAAATGACCGACCAGCCAGTGGAAAAACAAAAGGATACGGTTCTCTTCCGAAAACAGTATCCTGATCTTTGATTAAATGAGTTCGTCTAACTTTCCAACATCATCACCGCAGCCCGGCGTCCTATCTCGACCGCAAAATTGGTTCCCCGGTCCCAGGGGTAAACCTGACTCATACTGGCAAAATATAATCCCTGGATGGGTGTTTGAATGGGCGGGATTCTTCTGGAATGATTCAGCTCCGGTACTGGTTGGGCATACTTTGTACGGTAAAGCCAGGATTTTTTAACCCAGCTTGGATCGAAATCTGGATTGATCCTTTTTAACGGGGGCAGGAACTCTGCCAGGATCTGCTCTTTGTCCATCTCAAAATAACGGTGATCCGCATCCCGGTAGTCGCCGCAGTAAATAATGTGATCCCCGCCGAAATTTTCCGGGGAGAGATAATTGGTATGTTCCACCACAGCCAGGAAAGGATAATCCTGTTCCTTGGGGATGTTGTACCAATAATAACCTTGTGTAGAAAGTTGATGGGTGATCGACAAGGTGAGTACGATCGCTCCCATGCTCTTGAGGTCCTTCAAGCCGGATTGGTAGCTGCCAGGCAGAGCTGGCACTATCCTGGACAGCAGTCCGGGAGAAGTAGTTACCAGGATGCGATCATATTTTTCGGTGCCGGAATCTGAGGTGATCTCCAGTTTTTCATTTATCTCATTCACCGTGGTTTGAAGGCGCAGCTCTACTCCCAGATCCTTCAAAACTTTAACCAAGTCATCTGTGAAGGCTTGAAAACCTCCCACATAAGTGCCCAGGCGCGAGGTGCGGGCGTGCATCCTGGCCCACATCCAGGCCATATTGACATCTTTATAGCGCGAGCCGAATTTTCCCTTCAGCATTGGCTCCCACATGGTTTCATAAACCTTGTTGCCAGCCCATTTTCGCATCCAGGCATCTACGGTGGTTTTTTCCATCGCCTGCCAGTTATTGGTTAATCGAAGGTATAGTCCAACCAAACCGAACCGGATTTTGTTGATGCCCCAACCTAACCCCGGGTACATCAAAGCCTGGGGAATAGAATCAAAGGGATACCATTTCCCTTTATACATCATCACCGTATAAGGTCTTGGGAAACGGACCTTCTCAGAGAAACCAAGCTCATCGATCAAACCAAGCATGTGCTTATCAGAGGCGAACCAGTGATGATAATAAGCTTCTACTGACCAGTCCCAGTGGGGTTCCTTAAAACCCACGGCCAGCCCGCCCGCCCGGTCCGAGGCTTCATAAATGACAACGTTATGTCCAGCGCGCGCTAAATCGTAGGCTGCCGATAACCCAGCATATCCAGCGCCAACAACTGCAGTTTTCATTAAGATTTCCTTTGAAATTGAAGATTAACCAAACTGACGAGCCAGGCGTCCTGCCAGCACCTGGAGCTTCATCCACTCCTGGCGAATGATATACAACATGGCCAGAGTTCGCAGCCAGCGCACCTCACACTTGGGATTTGCCGCCAGCTGTTCAAAAACCTCCACGGCTTCATCGTCGGTCCGTCTGGATTTGGAGTATTCAGCTGCCAGCTGCAGCAGATAGGAGGCCCGCTGCTCTTTTAGTCGATTGGCCACATCTGCTTTTTCGCGTTCGGCTTTCACAATATCACCCACTCGTTTAACAGCGTTATTCAATTGATAAACAGTAAACGGTTTTACCAGATACTCTCTCGCTCCGACATTCATGGCCGACCTGAAGGATTGGTTGTCATCCTCGGCCGAGATGATGACACAGGCCATCGTAGGAAAGATCTTATACATTTCCTGGAAAGCTTCAAAACCATTCATCTCCGGCATATTGATATCCATCAGGGCAATATCAGGCTGGTGTTTTTTAGCCAGTTCAACTGCCTCGCGGCCGTTGTGAGCTATAGCTACAATATCCACCATGGGATTATCAGCCAGCATGAGCCGGGTGTTCCGGCGCGTTTCCAGGACATCGTCAGCGATCAAAACGCGGTAGGGTGTTTTTTTATTAGGCTGAGTCATAAAATGTACTCCTTCGAAAAGACACTTTTTGAGACAAAGAATGTCTTGCATTTATTATAATGCTTTAATCCACCTCGTTGTTTGCATCCTCTTGTTCCACCACTTCACCCCCCTGCCAGCGGATCCCTTCCCGCACCATATAATAAGCGCCCAGCAAAGTAATAGGGAACCACAATGCGGCATGTAAAACCAGGGTATAACCAGCTGCCACACCCTGATCCACACCAAAAGCCGAGAGGACCGCGATACCTGGGGCATCAAAAGTGCCTACGTACCCCGGGGCAGAGGGAATAGTGGTAGCCAGGTTGACAATACCGTTCATTAACATCAAAGCAAAAAAGCTGACCTGAAAATCAAAAGCGTGCATCACAAACCAGTATTTTCCTGTTTCCAGGAGCCAGATCACAACCGAAGTCACCAGCACCATCACCGCATCCCGGGGAGAACGCAGAGACTCCAGGCCGTGTAAAAATTTAAAGATGAGATCCTGGACTTTTTCCCGGAATCGTTCTGGCAGAAAGATCTCTATCAACCTGGAGATCATTTTTTCAGCCCAGGTGGGGAACATGGCTGCCAGCATAAAAATACCCAATGCCCCTAAAAATGCAGCTGATCCCCATAAAGTCAGGGTTTGGATATTGCCTATAAAACCGGATGTTCCAGTCAAGGTGGCGAGTTCGGGCAGATTAAGGAACACAAAACCCAGCATGACAACGCCATCAAAAATGCGTTCTACAATCACGGTTGCCAGAGAGGCAGAAATGGGGATTCCTTCCTTGCGTTTCAGGACCACTGCTCTCAAGACTTCACCCGCCCGAGCCGGGTAGATATTATTGCCCATATAACCTATGGCAACAATCGGGAACATCTTTTTTGTAGAGACCGGCTTAACAGGACGCAACAAGTAATGCCAGCGCCAGGATCTGATCCAGACGCCGACAAAATAAACTGCCACGCCGGGTAATAGCCACCAATAACGGGCGGATTTTAAAGGTTCCCAGATCTCATTGATCCCCAGGCCGCGCAGAGCGAAATAGAGGAATACAGCGCTTAAAACCAACCCAACCCAGAATTGCCAGCGTTTCATAGCTATCATTCTAACATGAGATAAACCCCGTTTTTCTGTCCTCTCAAAGCTGTAAAATCAGTCTCTTTTCAACCTTGCAGGATTCAGTTGGAGAAAAACAGTTAGCAGGTGATGTCGATTATAATTGGGCCATGAGATGGAAAATCGGGCTGGCTCTGGGCATTGTTTTCCTGCTGATCATCGGTTTGATTAGCTGGCAGCTTGCACCCCGCGTTGAGGGAGTGGAGCCCTCGGAAGGCGTCCTGCACGGGCGCCAGCCGCTGATGATCAGCTTCACAAAACCCATGAATGAAGGGAGTGTAGAAAACCAGATCGTACTGGAACCTTACCAGCCAGGCGAATTCAGCTGGAATGAGGATCTCAACCAGCTCACATTCACGCCAAATAAATCCTGGCCTGCGAGCGAAACCATCAACATCCAACTTTTACGGGGAGCCCGATCTCGGATCAACCTGCCCCTTCTGGATAAATTCAACACAGAAATGAAAGTCAGCCCGATCCTGCTGACCTACTTGTGGCCAGCAGATGGACCCAGCAACCTCTACCTGGTCAATCCGGTCAGCGGGGAAAGCCAGGCACTGACGGATGAGGAAAACGGGGTCCTGGATTATTCCATCTCCCCTGATGGAGAACAGATCTATTACAGCTCATCCGGCGAAGACGGCACCAGCCGTATCATGGTCCTGAACCGGCAAACCGGAATGACCGGAGAGGTTATGGTCTGTGATGATGGGCTGTGCACCTCTCCCAGGATTTCTTCTGATGGGTATCTGCTGGCCTACGAATATTTATCATGGGAACCCGGGGTACTTCCCACTGTCCAGATATTGGACATCGAAGTCCTGACCCGAATTGATCTGGGAGAAGATAACCAATACCTGGAAAAGCCCCTCTGGTCACCTTCAGGTTGGCTTGCTTATTACAATCAATCCCTGAAAGCTTACCAATTTTGGAATCCAGCTACAGATGAGATCCAAATCCTGCCCAATGAGACCGGCGGGGACGGCAGCTGGTCCCCCGACGGGCGGTATTTTGTCTGCTCTGAGATCCTGTTCCTGAGCGATACCCTGGCACCCCGACACCTGCAGCTTTATGACCTGAAGGAAAAGACCCTGCTCGACCTTTCCCGCAGCAGCTACCCGGAAGACCTCAATCCTGGTTTCGCTCCCACGGGGCTAACTTTAGCTTATAGTCATAAATCCCTCGATCCCTCACTCTGGACTCCGGGGCGGGAAATGTGGGTTATGAACATCAATAGTGGAGAAAACACTCAACTATCAGAAGATATAGATTATCAACACACCTCATTTGCCTGGCACCCGGACGGGAAGCGATTGGCTTACGTGCGCTACAACCAGGCGGCTCTATCCGATCCTCCAGAGATCTGGCTGATCGATACCACCGGCGGCGAGCCCTTGCGCCTGATCATCAACGGCTTCCAGCCAGGATGGGTTCCTTAAAAATGGATAAAAGTGAACTGACAAAGAAGATCAAAGGCAAAGCCGTTGAACTGGGATTTCCGCTGGTGGGTGTGACAACAGCAGACCCACCTGATCACCTGGACTTCTTTCAAACTTGGCTGGATTCAGGATACAACGCTTCCATGGACTGGATAAATACTGAACGTTCCCTGGAAAGGCGCTCTGACCCATTGAAGATCCTGCCTGAATGCCAAACGATCCTGGTCCTGGCCTGCCCCTATCCTGCGCCAAGGGGCAACGTTAAGGGCGGCAACATCGCTTCTTATGCCCTGAATCAGGATTACCACGCGGAACTTGAGAAGCGCCTGAATGAATTGATGAAAACCATCGAGGATTGGTTCGGCAACCCGGTGCCTAACCGCTGGTACGTGGATAGCGGTCCGGTGCTTGAAAAAGAGCTGGCCATGCGGGCCGGCCTGGGCTGGATTGGTAAAAACACCACCCTCATCAACCGTGAACACGGTTCTTACTTCTTCCTCTCCGAGATCCTGCTCGGGCTGGAACTGATCCCTGACCCGCCGATCACTGAAACCTACTGCGGCTCCTGCACCCGCTGTCTGGACACCTGTCCCACCGGCGCCCTGAAAGAACCCTATACCCTGGATGCCAATCGCTGCATTTCTTACCTGACCATCGAACACCGGGATGAGATCCCCTTGAAACTGCGTTCCCGGATGGGCGACTGGATCTTTGGCTGCGATATCTGCCAGATCGTCTGTCCCTGGAATAAACCGGGGCAGGAAGCCCCTGACATCCTGGAAGATTTTCAGCCCCGGGAAGAGTTAATGGATATTGATCTGACCCAGGAGCTGGGGCTGAGCCAGGAAGAATTCAGCGCCCGGTTTAAAGGAAGCCCGATTAAAAGAGCCAAACGCCGGGGCTATCTGCGCAATGTCGCTCTTGCGCTCGGAAACCGTGGGGATGAGGATGCCCTTCCAGCGCTTGAGAAGGCCCTTGGGGACCAGGAAGCGTTGGTCAGAGAAGCCGCTGTCTGGGCTGTGGGTTACATCAATGAACATACCTCCAGCTGACCAAAACCAGAATCGCCACAAAGCAATATCATTCCTGCAATCACTATTGTGCGGTCCAGACAGGATTGATTCGTTCACAATTGGACTATAATTAATCTTGCTCAAAAATAGTGATAATGTGGGGAGGTCAACATTGAAGACATCAAAGCGGCAGGGCCTGATTTGGGTTGGCGGTATTCTCCTGATCATCATTTTTATCTCTCTGGGAGCATGGATCCTGATCTCAAATATCCCTTCCCTTCCAGAGCAATTTCCCCAAAACGACACTCGTGCTTCTCTGATCATTCTTTCTCCTGAGGATCAGAGCAGTTATCCAGCAGACGCCTCTATACCCATCCTTGTATCATCTTCAACCGAAGGTCCGATCTCTGCATTTGAGCTCTGGGTGAACGGAAAGCTGGTCCTGACCCAGCAGCCTGATGGCCCGGAAAGGCATTATTATACCCACACCTTCTATTGGACGCCGGCTGTTGAACAGGACGCCCGGATCCTGGTCAGATCAACAGTCGATCAAGGCAGCACAATTACCTCAAACCCGGTCCTGATCAAAGTCACAGCACCGGCCGGCTTAAGGCTCCTGTCCAGGGATGGCAGCGAAGATCAGGAAAATCAGATCATCTATCCCCTCTCAGTTAGTGAGAATCCCTTTCCTGTGGTTCCAGAATCTGCCCAAGGCATAAGCCCTGCATCCTCCCCCGCTGAACCGGTCACCACTGATCTCAAACTCTGGCTGGGTAAGCGGTTCAGCTCAAGTGCTTCAGTCCCTCCGGCTCCCGGGCTAACATATTCCCTGAGCGACTGCTCAGTCCAACTGGTTATCACAGATCAGGCTGATAACGAACTGGGGTATTTAATTTATCGGTCGGAAGCTGGCAGCTCAGCTTTTGAAAGGATCGCAGAGCTTGGAACTGCTGATCCGGGAACCTCATTCAGTTATCAGGACCCTTCTCCGGCAGCAGAAGCTATTTATTATGCCAGCGCCTTTAATGGAGCTGGCGAGTCACCCAGCGCTCCGATCATGGTCAAGATTTCTGACCCGCTGTGTGCTGAGATCAATCAGAACACAGCCCCGGAGGATCTGGAACAGAAGGATCTGGAAGTTCTGGACCTGGCCTATTTTTATTATTCTTTCAACAGTGCCGGGTATCAGCGCTACCCCCACAACCCGGACGGGTTCCTCACACCCTCTGAATACCCCACTTCCCTGAGGGCCGTGGTCAAAGGATTAACATCAACTTTTAGTTTCCCTGTCTCCTATGCGGATGTGGTTGTCTGGGGCTGGAGCGGCGGTTCTCTGGTTAATTTAGGGTCCTACCACATGAGAATCGACGATTCTCGATTAACAGTCTGTAATCTCGGTACTGGCTGCACAGGTGATGCTGCCAGCGGATTCCGATCCAGTTATGGAGAGCTGGCCAATGACGCAGAAGACCAGGTCAGGGAATTCTACTGGTCCACCACTGCACCGGGGACAACTGCAGTTTTATGGCAGATTTCCACAGTTCCTTTTTCTGGGGATTTCTCACCCCACCCTTACGGGCTGGTTGGAGCAGGCTGCAGTGATGGTAAACTGCAGGGATCTTTCCTGGTTGATTATCAATCCTTGTCAGATTACCTGCCCGCACCGGCTTCTTGCGGGGGATATTCCCAACCCTGGATCGAGTATTCAAAATTTAACTTTATAACCACCCAAAGACCGATTTTTGAAACCCGGTATTACATCCGCTTCACACCCATGGCAAGCAGCCAGCCCGCCGGCAAACCCTCCAATACCGTGGAAATCCTGGCAAAACCAGGGGAGTCTTTCATTGAGCCGGTGATTGTCGATCATCTCCCGGAGATCTATGAGGTTGAGATCGTAGATTTTGTACCCATAAAAAACATGGACTCCCGGTACTGGGGATGTGTGTCCATAACCAGCCTGGATTATGATGCTATCTGGCAATACTATCGGTCCACAATACCTCCTATGACCCCCGATTCCTTAATCGATCAGCTTGCCACCCAGATGTATGACGATTTGAACTACGCTGTCCAGAACAACCTGATCGTCTGCCCGGCACCGTACGACAAGTCCTCCGATTCGGGTTCTGTTCTCAGCGATTGGGGCTCGATGTTCGTGGATGGCTTGACTGAGTTTTGGGACACTGTTGTTAGCGCGTTTAATGCCCTCAAAGCGGGGATTGTAGATGTGGCTGCCGCCGCCATCAATGGGCTGGGCATTCCCTGCAATTCAGAATGCAAAGCCGGATTGAAACTGGGGCTTGAGATCGGGATGGCATATTTCACCGGCATCCCGCCCAATCTGCCCTCTTTTACGGAACTGAAAAATCAAGGCATTGAATATGCCATCGAACTGGCAGCAGCAGAAGCCGGAATTCCCTGCCCTGAAGAATGCCAGAAGATACTCAGGGAAGGGCTGGAGGATGTTGTCGATCTGGTGGCGGAGAACAGTACCCAGCCCGGATGTGTGGGGGAAAGCTGGGCCAACGTTTTGGGGAAACACAGCCTCTGTCTGCCTCCCGGGGTGGAAACTGAACCTGTGCCAGAAGGAGTTGCCGAACCAGCCCGCGCATCTGTACAAATCACCCGCAAAGGCCAGGAACCTGCCGGTCAATATGAATATGATAATCAGGCTGCTTATGTAGTGAATGTCCATTTTACAGCGGAAAACACCCAGCTCGCTGGACAAACCATTCCGTATTTCTACAGTTACCGGGACGGGAACAGCGGCTATCCAAAAAACTTCGGTATCGACGTACCGATCATTAAACTCCAGAATAATGTCTTTGACAGCCAAACTCTGCCTATCCCCCCCCTGGCGCCAGGCGAAAGCATCATCATCCCACTATCGCTCACTCCCCACCAGTACTATATCCCGGAGCACATCCACTCCTTAATGCTCGAGCTCAATTCCCGCAATCTTGAGATAGAGGATGTGGGCGAGATCGGGGGAAACCGAGGGATATTATTTGATTGGGTATGTTTAATCAATGGAGGCCTGATCAAGATCGAAGCGGATGTATCCTGTTTGAGCATGCCTGATGGCTTGATCGGACATACCCAGCCGGATGAAAATTCCCAACTGGTACCCTGCGGCGCCAGCGCGGTGCCGGTCTTTTATCAGGATACCAAAGATGCCTGTTATCCATAATCAATTTGCCCGGCGCTGCTTACAGGAGTTCATCCAATGAGGAAAACTATCCTAATCTTCCTTTCTACGACAGTATTAGCCCTGTTGGTGTCTGCTTGCGGCGCGTCCGGGCCCAGCATATCACCCGGATTGATCTCCTGGATCGACGCCCCCTTGAATGATTCCACCTTGCCTCTGGCGCCCTATCAGATTGTTGCCCACGGGAGCGCCCCAGACACGGTTGAAGCGCTGGAGATCTCCGTCAACGGCGAGATACTGAGCGTTGTTAATAACCCGGATCCGGGAGATCTGCTGTTCACCGTTAAGCTGGGATGGACTCCGCCTTCTGCGGGAGAATACTTGATCCAGGCCAGGTCCCAAAACTCGGGCGGCCAATGGAGCGATCCAGCTCTAGCCCGGGTTGTCGTAAGCGAGGATGATCAGCCGTCGATCGCACTTGAATTCAATCCAACTGAAACTCCAACCCCAGAGCCGATCAGCTGTGATCCGGAAATCAGGGCAACCATGAACACAACCTGCAGAATGGGGCCCTCGACCTATAATGACCCGGCTGTATACCTGCTTGAGGGTGAATCGGCCCCGGTGCTGGGAAGGAACCAGGATTCCAGCTGGTGGGCTGTCCAGCCGGACACCCTGGAACAGGCTTGCTGGGTGTCAGGTACAACTGCCACTTCTGTCTGCATCCCGGAAGATCTGGAAATTCTGGAATCCCCGCCTTATATTACAAGGGTATTTCCCTCGAACCCGGAAATTTATTGGGGGGATAACCCTCAAAAAACCACCACCATCCAGGCCCAGTGCGGCGGAGAAATTCCGGTCACAAACGTCAGATTCATTTATCACCTGGCTGGAAAAGCCCAGTGGTATAACATTTCCATGGTTTTAACTTCGGAGGATGTCTGGCATGTGACCCTGGATGCCCGCAACATCGACGGCTACAGAGATATTGAGTCATCCATTATTGAATATTATATAGAAGCGACCAATCAGGCTGGGTTATTTACAAAGAGCGCTATCCTGAATAACCTCAAACTCAAAAAAATGCCCTGATCAGGTCCCCGAGATGATTACAGAATCCAGCAGACCGGGATCAGCATAGGCGAACCCGGTGAAATAAGTAATGGTTAATTTACCTGGGTGGAATGTGGGGGAGATGAAGTTTAATATCATAGTAAAGCACCTACAGGAGAGTTGAGATGGCCAAGATCTTTGAAAAGTACCTGGACAGCTACGCCGATCTGATCATGAAGGTTGGGTTGAACTATAAAAAAGGACAGCGGATCAGGATCGGTGCTTTACCGGGCAGATCAGCCCGATTCTATACCCCATTGGAAGCGGCTCCCCTGGTCAGGAAACTTACCGAAAGGGCCTACCAGATGGGAGCACCCCTGGTTGAAGTTTTCTGGGGAGATCCAGAACTGGACCTGATCCGCTATCAGAACGCTCCCAGGGGTTCTTTTCAGGAAATTCCAACCTGGTCCGTTGACGAGCTGTATAAAGCCACTGACCGGAAAGATGCCCGGATCTATATTGGGGGTTCAAACCCCTATCTGTTCAAAGGGATTGATTCATCCCTGTTATCCGAAATGCAAAAGATCCGTTCTGAGACATTCCGGGAAGCCAACGAATACCTGGTGGGGCACCCTACCCCCTGGATCATCCTGCTTTATCCCACGACTGGATGGGCACAAGCTGTCTTTCCGGATCTGGCTCCGGAAGACGCAGTGGAAAGGATCTCGGAATACCTGATCAAGTTTTACCGGCTGGACAAAGATGATCCCGTCGCCTATTGGGCAGGTCATTTTTCTTCTCTGATGAAACGCGCTGACAGCCTGACGCAGAACAGCTTTCAATACATCCACCTGAAAAGTCCCGGAACGGATCTGAAGATCCAGCTCCCGGAAGGCCATCAGTGGAAAACCGCAGTCCTGAAAGATCAAGAGGGGCGGGAGAATGCCGTTAACATGCCTTCCGAGGAGGTTTTCACCTTGCCCGACCGGCTGGGAGTGGATGGTTATGTTTCATCGACCAAACCTTTCACGATGGGTGATGGATTTGTGGACGGCCTTTATCTCGAGTTCAAGGATGGCAAGGTCACCAAAGTCAAGGCTGAAACAGGGGAAGAGTTCGTGAAAAAGACCTTGGAAGTAGATCAAGGCTCCTGCCGCCTGGGTGAGCTGGCCCTGGTGCCCAACAGTTCGCCCATCTCCCAGGCCGGGGTGGTCTTTCACAATACCCTGCTGGATGAGAACGCCTCCATTCACATCGCCCTCGGAAGGGGGATTCGGGATTGTCTAAAAGGCGCAGATCAGATGAGCACTGAGGAATTCCTCCAGGCCGGAGGCAACCACAGCACAGTCCATTATGATTTTATGATCGGATCAGCCGAGATCGATGTCGATGGTTATGATCAGGATGGCAAGGCCCACCCCCTGATGAGAAAAGGTGAATGGGCTTTTGAATTGTAATTCGGGTTCGAACAAAGGTTTTTTTATCCTCTTTGGATCTGGCTAAAGATCGGTGTTGGTTCAGATCTGGTCAAGCCTATGATGATCACTATCATCGAAGGCAGAATTGCTGGGACACTTACCTTGAGAGTATTCTTGGCGCCCTCCTGAATTCGAAATTTCAGTCTGAAAAAAGGTCTGCCTTAAGTTAAAACTCCCTCTCCTTAATAGAAAATCGGTCCTTATAAAAAACAGGAACAATATTTTAAGCAAATTATATTGAGAACCTTACTATCCAGAGATAGGTCAAATATTCTCCTTACTAACCAGAAATTAAAATTCTATCCCTAAACAATATATCCCTTCAGCAGCACTGGATAGAACAGAACCAGCATCATTATCAAAACCTGGATCGTTGGATTTATTATTCTAGGGAGGTAAAATTTCAGATGCTTGGGATCATGGCAAGCATATCAACGATATAGCAGTCAGTATTAAAGGAGCTCAACATTGGGTTACGGAGGAAGTGGATGGCGTTCCTATATCAGTTTTGATGAAGAGCGCGACCAACCCCAGATCAGCTGGTTCCTTCTCAAACGGGTTGCGGTCTATATCCGCCCCTATACATCCAAAGCAATCTTATTGATCGTCCTGATCGCAATTTCTTCACTGGTCAATCTGCTCTCCCCTCTGCTCTTTCGCGATCTACTGGATAATGCCCTGCCTAACAAGGATATAACCCGTTTGAACTGGCTGGCCTTGGGGCTCTTCAGCCTGCCCCTGCTTAACGGATTCATCCAGGTCGCCCAGGGATACCTCAATTCAGCTGTAGGTGAAGGAATTATTTGTGATCTCCGCCAGGCGCTCTATACCTATATGCAGCGCATGAGCATGCGCTTCTTCACCCACACAAAAACCGGGGAGATGATGTCGCGCCTCAACAACGACGTCAATGGAGCCCAAAGAGCCGTTACGGGTACCATGATCAACCTGATCACAAACGTCATTTCCCTGCTAAGCACTCTCGTTGTGATGATCTCACTGGAATGGCGATTAACCCTGGCCGCAGTCATCATCATGCCTTTGTTGATCCTGCCTTCACGGCGGATAGGGATCGTCCTGCGCCAGATCACCCGCCAACAGATGCGGCTGCGGGGAGAGATGAGCTCGCTGATGAATGAAACGCTCAATGTCAGCGGCGCCTTGCTAACCAAGATCTTTGGAAGGCGGAAAGATGAGGTACAGCGGTTTTCTGACAAAGCCGTCCAGGTTCGTGATATCAGCATTAGAAGCTCATTGATCGGAAGATGGTTCTTTATGGGCCTGGGACTTGTCGGAGCGATTGGCACAGCGCTGGTTTATTGGCTGGGTGGGCATATGGTTCTAAGGGGAACTTTTACCATCGGTACGATCGTTGCTTTCAGCGCTTACCTAACCCAGCTCTACAGGCCTCTAACAGCTCTATTAAACGCCAGGGTTGAGTTTGCCACCAGCCTGGTAAGTTTTGAGCGCGTCTTCGAGGTCCTTGATATCCCGATAGAACTTGATGATCGACCTGAAGCTCTTGTATTGAATGAATGTCGGGGCCAGGTGAAGTTCGAAAATGTGTCCTTCAGTTATGAGGGTGATCAGGATTCCATGATTGGACTTGAGGATGTGGAACGGTTCAGCAGAAGAGGCACCGGCTTGGCGGTAACCAAAAGTGGAGAATCTTACAGCAGTTCTCCAGGAACAGGTGACCAGGAACAAAAGCCGGTTCTGCAGGATATCAGTTTTGAGATGCGGCCCGGAAAATTGACAGCCCTGGTAGGTCCCAGCGGGGCTGGTAAAACCACCATCACCTATCTGGTTCCCCGGCTATATGATCCCAGCCAGGGCCGGGTCTTGCTGGACGGCCACGATCTGCGGGATCTTCAACTGGCATCCCTGGCTCCCTGGATTGGCATGGTAACTCAGGAAACATATCTATTTCATGACACCATTCGCGCCAATCTGCTTTATGCTAAACCTGACGCAACCCAGGATGAATTGGAACAGGCCTGCCGAACCGCCAATATCTACGACTTTATCTCCAATCTGACTGAAGGCTACGATACCATCGCCGGGGAACGGGGCTACCGCCTTTCGGGAGGCGAAAAACAGCGCATCGCCATCGCTCGGGTTGTGCTGATGGATCCGCGAGTCCTGATCCTCGACGAGGCAACCAGCCACCTTGATTCTGAGAGTGAAGCTCTCATTCAACACGCCCTTGAACGTGTGATGGTCGGCAGAACCAGCCTGGTGATTGCCCACCGGCTGAGCACTATCCTGGCGGCAGACCAGATCCTGGTCATCGACCAGGGAAAGATCGTCCAGCGGGGGTCCCATGATCAGCTGATCGAACAGGGTGGTTTATACCGGGACTTATACGAAAGGCAGTTTAAACTCGGAGAGGAGGACTTCGGAGCGAAAGGATAAATTGGCTTTGGAAATCCCAAATAACAAATCTCAGTATATTTAGATTGTTGATCTAAGCCTGCATCGTTCCGGGCCCATGAGAAATGCCGTGAGCGATGGAGGCGAAGATGCCCGGGAGATTGCCCTGGAAGTGACGATGGTTTCAAATAACTTCTAACTCCGCGCCCAATCATCCTTCCCTGATAGATTCCCGGATCAGCATCCTTTTATTCAGGCTGGAATACCCCCACGCTATAAGGAAAAATCCCGTCGCGACCAGCACAATGGCCGGACCAGAGGCCACGTTGATATAGTAAGAAAGGTAAAGCCCGATCACACCGGATGCCGAGGCGATGATCGCTGCCAGGATCATCATGATCGGCAGGCGCTTGGTGAGCAGGTAAGCCGCCGCAGCCGGAGTGATCAACATGGCTACCATCAGCGCAACTCCCACTGCCTGGAATGAGACCGCAACGGTCAGAGCAATCAACACCAGCTGCAAATACTCGAAAACCCGGGTGGGGATGCGCAGGGTGGCTGCCAGGGTGGGATCAAAAGTCATCACCAGGAATTCCTTGTAAAAAGCTATCACCAGGATCAGGATCAGGGCGCTGAATACTGCAATGGTGATCAGCTGATTTCCGGACACACCCAGCACATCTCCAAACAGGAAATGGGTCAAATCCACTGTGTAGCTCTTAACGGTGGAGATGATGGCTATACCCAAAGCAAACATACCCGCAAAGATAATGCCGATCGCTGTGTCTTGTTTGATCCTGGCTCCCTTGCTGACAGCACCAATCACCAAAGAGACCACAACTGCGGTACCGGTGCCCCACCAGAAGAGCGGCTCCCGGGCACCATCTGTGAGCAGGTAGCCCACCGCGACTCCAGGCAGGATCGAGTGCGCCAGGGCATCACCGAAAAAAGCCATGCCCCGTACCACTACATAAACTCCGATCACAGCACAGACAATTCCGGTCAGCACAGCCGCAGTTAAACCACGAACCATAAAGGAATAATTAAGTGGGGTTAATAACAGGTCAATGATATTCATGGTGCTCTCCCTCACAGCAATCGTCTCCTACAGCCAGGGTATCATATTCCCCTTCCACAAAATGAAGGTGTCCCTGGTAGGCTTTCAGCAGCAGCTCACGAGTGAACACCTCTTCGGGTACGCCAAAACCCAATAATTCTTTGTTCAATAACATTACCCTGTCAAATTGTTCAGCCGCCAGGCGCAGGTCATGCATCGAGATCATTACAGTCACGTTTTGCTGTTTAAGGGTGGACAGGATCTCGAGCACCTTTTTCTGGGCCGGGACATCGAGGCCGTTAAAAGGTTCGTCCAGCAGCATCAGTTCGGCTTCCTGGGCCAGAGCCCGGGCCATGAACATACGCTGCTGCTGACCGCCGGAGAGTTCGCTGATCTGGCGTTTGGCGTAAGCGGACAAGTTCACAAAATCAAGCGAGCGCCGAACCACAGCCCAGTCCTCTTTCTGAGGCCATAAAAATGGACCCATCTTGTTGACCCTGCCCATCATTACCACGTCGGCTACAGTGGCTGGGAAAGTCCAGTCAACCGTGCTGCGCTGGGGCACGTAAGCAATGCAGGTATGGCCGCCGGGTTCATGGCCGGATACCTGGACGATCCCTTCGCCGGGATCCAGGATGCCAGCAATCACCTTAAATAGAGTAGTCTTTCCAGCCCCGTTAGGTCCCACAACCGCCACGGCAGATCCCGGCGTCAGATCGAAGCTGATCCGGTCAAGCACCAGCCCTGTTTCATAATGGACCGTAACATCCTGCATGGCTAACAGCGGCGCATTTTTCTCATGAGGAGCATAACGACGCGAGAAGGATTTTTTTCTAAAAGTGTTGATCAACTTTTTCATAGAATCTGCCTATTGCAGCGCCTCTACAATGGCGCTAACGTTATAACGCATAAACG
Organism: uncultured Anaerolineales bacterium; assembly: GCA_964627755.1. Taxonomy (GTDB): domain Bacteria; phylum Chloroflexota; class Anaerolineae; order Anaerolineales; family UBA11858; genus B10-G9. The sequence continues at coordinate 1,585 of CAZVIH010000013.1, read as the reverse complement.
AGATGTAGGTCCCGGCCGGATCGCCATCTGACAAGGAACCAAAATAAAGCGGAACCAGATCCACCCCGGTTTCCTCCGCCACCCTCTGAGCCAGGTTGGGGTCAAAATCCATTCCTATAAAAATTGCTTTGGTCTGATGCGCTTTGATAGTGTCGATCAGTTCTGCCAGTTCCTTACCCGACGTCTCCGCTTCAGTTGTCAGGGCCGGGATAACAGCCCCGATCTGAACAAGTCCGTACTCCTGGGCAAAATAGGACAGGGTAGAATGATCTGTTACCAGCTCCCGCTGGTCTTTGGGAATTTTTCCGATCTGCTCCCGGATCCAGGCATCCAGCTCCAGAAGCTGCTCTTGATATGTGTTTAAATTTGCCTGATAAAAAGCTTTGTTCTCTGGATCTTCTTCCACGAGGGTCCGGGTGATGTTTTCAGCCCATACCATAACATTATTGGGATCAAACCAGACATGGGGATCCAGGCCCATTACTGCCTCACTTGAATGCTCTGAACCAGGGTCATTATCCTCTTCAATATGTCCTTCCATCATCAGCGGCGTGATTCCCTCAGAGACCACAATCACTTTTGCTTTTGTATCCGAACCAGAAAGCAAATCCTCCAGGAAACCCTCCAACCCTAAACCATTAACCAGGATCAAATCAGCCTCTGTGACCGCCACCATATCCTTCGGAGATGGCTGGTAGGAATGGGGGTTCTGACCCGGCGTCAGCAATCCAGAAATATCTACCTTTTCGCCAGCGACGCTATTCACCACATCAGCAATGAAGGTTGTGGTGACCACAATCTGGACCTTTTGCTCCTCAAGGGATTGGTATCCCTCAGCTGCCCTTCCGCAGGCTGAAACCGACAATACAACAAGAAATAAAATAAGACTGTAAGTTCCTCTCCCAATTCCCTTCATATACTAAAGTCCTTCAGCTTCTATTGTGAGCATTGGCTGCAGATTCCAAATAACTGCAGCCAGTGTTCATCCACTTTATAACCGGTATGTTTCTCTATCCTACTGATGTAGTCTGTAATCTCTTCATTACCTTCAATGACACGCATCTGGCCGCATTTTTTGCATAGCAGCAAATGTTTATGACCATCCACGGTCGGCCAGATCCCATGGCAGCCGCCCGGCTGGTGAATTTGTTGGATCAATCCAATTCCATCCAGCATTTCCAGAGTACGGTAAACGCTGGCTATACCCGGAGGTGATTCCAAATCGAGAGATTTTTGGTAGATATCCTGGGGGGTAAGCGGCCCGGGGCTGGCGATAATGATTTTCATCACCTGCAAACGCGCTTGGGTCACCCTGTAACCATGCTGATGGAGGGAATTCTTCCAGCTATTTAGGAGCTGGGATGGTGGATTTGGCGCCATGGGTTATTTCCTTATTGATAATGGTTATCATTATCAATAAGGAGTATACCACATAAAAAAAGGATACAGTTTCCTTGGAGGAAACTGTATCCTGATTGGGGTAAAAGACATTTCTACTACGGGACCGGGGTCAATGTTGAAATCGATCCAGGCGTGTTTGCGGGACCTTCGTCAGCGCCCTCTTCTGTGGGTTGGGGAGTGACCA
>CAZVIH010000012.1:0-4114 GCA_964627755.1 uncultured Anaerolineales bacterium | reverse complement strand
GGGTAATCAGCCCCAGGTCATCCGGGCCTACTCCCGGATCCGTTACCGCAGCAATCATCGATCTGACAATCCAGGGAGCAAGCAGCTGAACCCCGACCAGTAAAAGCATACTCAGAACTGTTAACACCAGTACACCGGTATATTTTCCAGTGAACTGGAACACAAACTTTAATGACTTCACAAATGAACCTCCCTACAAATACTCTCCATCCTCTCTGGATCCGGCAGGATTCAACCCCGGGGTCTGGAGGATAAAGGCATCCATCCCTTTCGTTTATAATTTACTTTTTCCCCTTTCGTAGTCATGATCCGAACATGCAGTCCATACTCGTTTTGGCAGATGGTGTTGGGAAATTATTTTCCAATAGACTCAGTTTTAATTGGCTTTGATCTTCTCGCAAGAACAAAAGCAAATATGATCCCAAACACCACATTTACAGCAGCGTAAATCCAGTAAGCGCTCTCCGATTTGCCTTCTATGCCATGCAGGAATGGAATTAATGGTGCAGCCGTATTATTCATGGCGTGAAAGAACACCACCACGATCAGTTTCTTCCCACTTGCATTATAGAGCCAGGCATAGATGATCGATATGCTGGTTGTCATCATCACAAAAGCTAAAAACGAATAGGCGCTGTGCAGATCACCCGCCATAAACCATAAGGGTAAATGCCACAAACCCCAGATAGCTCCTATCACTAAACTTGCCGGAATGACCCCGATCTTTTCCTGCAGTGGTTCCTGAGCAAATCCCCGCCAGCCAAATTCCTCCTGTCCTCCCCCAATGATCAACATCAGAAAGAAGTACGGGATCGCTAAAACCACAGCTGGAACTGCGATATCCGATGGGAATAACGTCCGGGCAACATCCAGCCCGAGGGCAAGGGCCAGATAATGGGCAATCCCATGGATTACCAGAGGCAGCACCAGCGCAATAACGAGATAGACTGGCTTAATGTGAAAGTCCAGCGCCCGCCCGAAAAATGCCTTTATGCCCTTCCAGCCCCCGTCCCGGGCAATAAGGGTAATAGCTGCCATCATTGGGGCAAATGCCCCAATGATGACAACCACCATTGAATACCCTGACACGTCAAAGGGCAATTCCAAACCCAGTCCATCCAGGACGGAAGGGATCCAGATCAGCCATGAATAGGCAAATGTCAGTAAGAAAAATTTCCAGGGATTTCTGCTATGTTGTTCAGTTGTCATCCATTTTTCCTTTTTTATAGGTCAGGTAAGTACATCATTACATGAATTCCGATGCGTCATCACAGAAGAAGTATTATCTCACGAATGGCCAATAATTAATAACACCTTTGCGCCCTGGCGGGGAAAACTTGAAGTCGTGTATCGTTAGACGATTAAAAAACAGTAATCAGTGTTCAGTTTTCAGTTTTCAGCATTCAGTTTTCAGAGATCTGAACCTGCATCAAGCCCTCTAATCCGATTGCTGATTGCTGATCACTTCCTTCATAAAACTCATCTTAACCCAAAAAGGGTACCTGTGTCTAACACCAGTACCCTCCATCTGCGAAGTGAGCCGGGCAGGATTAAGATAAAATCCAACCCGTTTTTATATTTAACTATTGATGTCCCGTTTCAGCGGCGGCGCCGCTGAAATGGGTTGTAAGTTATCTGTTTTCTGGCATTCTGCCAGGAACCCTGCAAGATGTTTAGGCTTCGATCAGTTAATGTCAAAGCGGTCAAGGTTCATGACCTTGTTCCAGACCGCTGCAAAGTCATGCAGGAATTTCTCCAGGGAGTCAGCGCTTGCATAGACTTCCGCCAGGGCCCGGAGCTGGGAGTTCGAACCGAAGATCAGGTCTACCCGGGTGGCGGTCCACTTGAGTTTGCCGCTTTCCCGGTCCCGACCCTCGAACAGGTCACCATCTTCTGAGGTCGCCTTCCAGGTCGTGTTCATGTCGAGCAGGTTTACAAAGAAGTCATTGGAAAGCGTCTCCGGTTTTTGGGTGAAGACGCCGTGCTGGGATCCTCCGAAATTCGCATTTAAAACGCGCATACCACCCAAGAGGACCGTCATCTCAGGAGCGGTCAGGGTCAGCAGCTGGGCCCGATCAAGCAGCAGTTCCTCGGCCGAGACGGCATATTTGGTTTTAAGGTAGTTGCGAAATCCATCAGCCGCCGGTTCCAGGACGCAGAATGAATCCAGGTCGGTTTGTTCCTCGGAAGCATCTGTGCGGCCCGCTGTAAAGGGGATGGTCAGATCCTGGCCGCCATTCTTGGCAGCCTGCTCAATACCTGCGCATCCGCCCAGGACGATCAAGTCGGCCAGCGAAACTTGCTTGCCGCCGGACTGGGCGCTGTTGAATTCCTTCTGGATCCCTTCAAGGGTACCCAGCACTTTTTTCAGCTGGGCCAGTTGGTTGACTTCCCAATCCTTTTGGGGCGCAAGGCGAACCCTGGCTCCATTGGCACCTCCGCGTTTGTCGGAGCCGCGGAAGGTGGATGCCGACGCCCAGGCAGTTGCGACCAATTCCGGGATCGACAGGCCTGATTTAATGATCATGCCCTTGAGGGCTGCCATGTCCTGAGCATCGATCAGCTTATGATCGACTGCAGGGACCGGGTCCTGCCAGATCAGTTCCTCATCCGGAACCTCCGGACCCAGATAACGCGAGCGGGGACCCATATCACGGTGGGTCAATTTGAACCAGGCCCTGGCAAAGGCATCCGCAAATTCCTCAGGGTTTTCCAGAAAGTGGCGGGCAATGGGCTCGTACACCGGGTCATAGCGCAGGGAAAGGTCTGCGGTTGTCATGATCGGCGGGTGCTTTTTCGCCGGGTCATGGGCATCAACCACCAGGTCCTCATCTTCCACATCCTTGGCCTGCCATTGATGGGCACCGGCCGGGCTTTTGGTCAGCTCCCATTCGTATTTGAAGAGCACTTTCAGATACCCCATATCCCATTGGGTCGGGTTCGGTTTCCAGGCGCCCTCGATACCGCTGCTGATGGTATCGCCGCCCTTGCCGCTGCCAAAGCTGCTCTTCCAGCCCAGGCCCTGTTCTTCGATGCCGGCAGCCTCAGGTTCAGGCCCGACCAGGGCCGCGTCGCCAGCGCCGTGGCACTTGCCGAAGGTATGGCCGCCGGCAACCAGGGCTACAGTCTCTTCATCGTTCATGGCCATGCGCGCGAAGGTCTCTCTGACGTCAATGCCGGAAGCGACCGGATCGGGGTTGCCGTCCGGGCCTTCCGGGTTGACATAGATCAAACCCATCTGCACAGCCGCCAGGGGATTTTCAAGATCGCGGTCGCCTGAATAGCGGCTCTTGGGTTTGTCACTTGTAGCCAGCCATTCCTCTTCAGCACCCCAATAAATATCCTCTTCTGGCTCCCAAATATCCTCGCGCCCGCCGGCGAAGCCAAAGGTTTTAAATCCCATCGACTCCAGGGCGCAGTTGCCGGCCAGGATCATCAGATCAGCCCAGGAGATTTTCCTGCCATATTTCTGCTTGATCGGCCACAGCAGTCTGCGAGCCTTGTCGAGATTCACATTGTCGGGCCAGCTGTTGAGGGGAGCCAGGCGCTGATTGCCGGAGCCAGCCCCTCCGCGGCCGTCACCCAGGCGGTAGGTGCCTGCGCTGTGCCAGGCCATCCTGATGAAGAGACCCCCATAATGGCCGTAATCCGCCGGCCACCAGTCCTGTGAGTCTGTCATCAGCTGATAGAGATCCTTTTTCAGGGCAGCCAGATCGAGTTTCTTAAATTCTTCTGCATAATTAAATGCCTCTCCCATAGGATTCGACAGGGGGGAATGTTGATGCAGAATATGAAGGTTCAATTGATTTGGCCACCAATCCTTATTTGATGTGCCGCTGCCAGCCGTGGGCATTCTAGATTTACCTGTTACCGGGCATTTACTTTCTGTGTTCATTTCTTGTCTCCTTTCAACTTCGGGTTAGGACTGCTAAGATCACGGATCTAGTCTGGGCAGTATCAACGATTAAATGTTCTAGACCCAGGGTATATTCCCTATCCCTATCATAATCCATAAGCAGTAAATCGTAAGGAGTAAGGAGTTGAAAGAAAAGAGTGAAACCTAAGGGGGAAAGCGATTACAAACCAGTATTCAGGTTCCAGTTATCAGTATTCA
>CAZVIH010000011.1:0-12012 GCA_964627755.1 uncultured Anaerolineales bacterium | reverse complement strand
AAGACTGGAAACCTGGTAGCAATACTGGATTACAACAAATTCCAGGAAACAGGACCCATCAGCAGGGAGATCGCCCTCGAACCCCTGGCGGAAAAATGGAAATCCTTTGGCTGGACGGTTCATGAAGTTAATGGCCATGATCTTAAAGAAGTTTTGAACAAATTCCAATTGGTGAAACAGCTGGAGGCGACTGGAAAACCCCAGATCATTATTGCTCATACAATTAAAGGCAAAGGAGTGTCCTTTGTTGAAGCCGACTTTACTTTTCATGGTCGGGCTTTAAATGAAGAACAGGCAAAATTAGCACGGGAGGAACTCAATGCAGCTCGGTAAATTAGCAGGATTAGAATTATGTGATCAGCCCCTTCGAAATATTTTCGGAGATGCGCTTCTGGATGTCGCTAAAAACAATCCCAAAGTCGTCGTCCTGGATGGCGATTTGGGCAATTCAACCAAAGCAGAGTATGTTCGCAATGAGTTTCCTGAGCGGTTCTTTAATATCGGCATCGCAGAAAGCAACCTGGTAGGGATTGGCGCCGGTCTGGCTGGTGCTGGGTATTACCCCTTTATTGTCAGTTTCTCTTCTTTCCTTTTGTGTAATGCCTATGATCAGATCCGGTTGGCTGTAGCTATGTCTGAGATTGATGCAACAGTGATCGGCAGCCACGGAGGAATTACTCTCGGCAAAGATGGCCCCACCCAGATGGGTATTGAAGATTTGGCTTTAATGGGTGGTTTACCGACTTTTACAATCATCGTTCCTTCAGATCCGGCGACTATGCACGCTGCGGTAAAAGCAGCCCCGGATATCAAAGGCCCGGTATTTATCCGATCCAGCAGAGTGCCGATGCCTTATATTTATCCACTGGACGATACACCATTTGAAGTTGGAAAAGCAAACACAGTCAGGGAAGGAAGCGATTTGACGATTATTGGCTGCGGGATGATGGTTTCTGCCGGTATGGATGCAGCAGCAATGCTTGCTAAAAAAGGCATCGAGGCCCGGGTTGTGGATTTGCATACTATTCGCCCTATGGATATCGAAGCGATCACTGCAGCAGCCAGAGAAACTGGCGCTATTGTATGTGCTGAAGAGCACCTGCTGCAGGGTGGAATGGGAAGTAATGTGGCCAGAGTGGTTGCTGAAAACCATCCTGTTCCCATGCGATTTGTCGGGTTAAAGGATACTTATGTTGAATCGGGAGATCCCTGGGATCTGTTGATAAAGTATAACTTGACCGCAGATGATATTGCAGCGGCAGGCAAAGCTGTGCTCAAGGCAAAAAAGGAAGGCTAAATGATTTATAGAGAGCTGCTCCGCAGGAAAGAAGAGAATGATCCAATTCGGGTTGGCGCAAGTGCAATTGAATGGATGGGCAGCGGTTTGTTGGCAGCTTTCGCCCATGTGCCTGGTATGCAGATATCTGCAGTGGCCAATGCTGATGTTCAGGAAGGCATAGAAGCTTTGGTCTCTGCTGGGATTGATCGTGAACAAATTGATTTGAGTGACAATCCTTCAGAAATAAATGATGCCATTTTAAAAGGCAGGCGGGTTGTTACTGCGGATCCCCGGATACTGGCCCAGGTGGAGGCCCTGGATATTGTCACCGATTCCACCTGGTCTCCAGCGATAGGAGCAGAAGTAGCGGATGCCTGTATCAAGAATGGCAAGGACGTTGTCCTGGTGAATATTGAAGCTGATGTCACAGTGGGTCATATTCTGAAGAAAAAAGCTGCTGAAGCGGGTGTGTTGTATTCGGTTTCATCTGGGGATGAACCCGGCTGCCTCATGGAATTAGTTGACTACGTGAAGAGTCTGGGCTACGAGGTGATCACAATAGGAAAGGGCAAGAATAATCCGTTGAATACAGCGGCAACCCCGGACCTGGTCGCGGAATCAGCCGCCAAGGCTGATAAAGATCCAGTCCAGGTAGCTTCTTATGTGGACGGTACCAAAACCATGTTTGAAATGACATGCGCAGCGAATGCTACAGGCTGCAAGCCCATGCAGCGGGGTATGATCGGGCCAGAAGCTTCCTTTGAAAATGTATCAGAAATCTTTGCCCTCGAAGAGGATGGAGGAATTAGCAAGTTTCCGGGCAATATTGATTTTGTGCAGGGCCCATCTATGTCCGGAGGTGTATTTGTTACAGTACGGGTGCTGGATGAGCGGATCCAGGCTGATTTGAATTATCTAAAAGTTGGTTCAGGAAAATATTTCACTTTTTTCCGCCATTATCATCTTTGGTTTTTGGAGGCTTCTATTTCAATAGCGCAGGCATTCCTGAAGAGGCAGATCTGGTTAGAGCCGCTAGATGCACCTGTGGCTGATGTTATGACTGTAGCAAAAAAAGACCTTAAGGCCGGTGAGGTCCTAGAGCGATTTGGTGGATATACAAATTATGGAGTGATGGAGCTGGCGGATACAGCCCGACAGTTAAATGCTCTTCCGGTTGGGTTGAGCCCCGGCGCAAAAATGATCAGGCCTGTTCAAGCAGGGGAGATTGTGACCTGGCAAGATGTTACTCTGGATGAAAATAACACCGTTGTAAAACTGCGTCGGGAACAGGACGGTCTTTACCAATAAAAATATCAGGAGCAAGTGATTAGCAAAGGAGATCAAGATGAAAATTGGTGTGTTTACGGCATTATGGGGAAATCTATCCTTTGATGAAGCCCTGGATAAGGCTGTTAGTTTCGGGATCACGGCTGTGGAAATCGGGGCGGGGGGTTATCCAGGCCAACCACACTGCCCGGTAGATGAACTGCTTGAAAGCGAGTCCAAACGGGATGAATGGTTGGGAAAAATCAACGACCGTGGACTAAAGCTAAGTGCATTAAGCATTCATAATAATCCCATCCATCCGGATAAAAAGATTGCTGAAGAAGCCGATCTGGTCATAAAAAAAGCCATTCAGCTGGCGGTTTTATTAAAAGTTCCGACCATCAATGGCTTTTCTGGCCTGCCAGCTGGCGCAGCCAAGGATACCATGCCTAACTGGGTTACCTGTGCTTGGCCTCCCCATTTCCTGGATATCCTGGATTATCAATGGAACGAAGTCGCTATTCCTTACTGGAAGACAATTCACCCGCTGCTTGAGGAAAATGATCTGACTTTAGGTTTTGAAATGCACCCTGGTATTTTGGTCTATAACGTTGATACTCTTCTGCGTCTGCGAGATGCTGTAGGCCCTAGGCTGGGATGTAATTTTGACCCTTCGCACCTTTGGTGGAATGGAGTTGATCCTGTTGCAGCTATCCGTGAACTTGGTGATGCGATTTTCCATGTCCATGGGAAGGATGTTTATATAGATCCCTATAATACGCAGGTAAACGGGTGTAATGACTATAAACATTATGGGGACATTCCTAAACGGTCCTGGACTTTTCGATCGATCGGCTACGGACATGACCTGAAAGCCTGGAAAGATATTGTCAGTGCTTTAAAACTGGTTGGATATGATTATGTGGTTTCGATCGAACACGAAGATGCCATGATGTCCCCGGATGAAGGATTGGGCAAAGCAGTTAATATCTTAAAAGACGCCCTGATCTTTGAAGAAGCTGGCGAGATGTTCTGGGCTTGATACGATGAGATTGATCTTGTTCGATTTGGATGGAACCTTGCTAACTGCGGGCGGAATAGGCCAGCGTTCTTCACAAAGAGCGCTGGAGAAAGTCTTTGGCACTGCCGGAGATCTGGATAAATTTTATCCTGGCGGTCGGACTCAGGAAGCCATCTTTATGGATACACTGCTGAATGCAGGTTTTAATCAATCGGCATACCTCGAGAAGCGGGACCAACTCTATAGCGTTTTCCTTAAATACTTTTTGGAAGGGATCAGAACTGGTGAGCATCAAATTGGACCATTGCCAGGAGCTATTGAAGTCTTAGAGATATTCAGTCGGGATCCTGACTTATTAATCGGGATTGTTACCGGAAACCAGGTGGATATTTCAGCGTTGAAATTACAGGAGGCTGGTTTTTGCCCAGACTGGTTTAAAGTGGGTGCTTATGGTCAGGAATCTTCCCACCGACCTGATTTGATACCCATGGCCCAGCAGCGGGCCGAAGCCTTAACAGGAAATACATTTCCCGGAGAATTGACGGTCGTAGTAGGTGACACAACCAGAGATGTGCTCAGTGCTAAATCTGCAGCTGCAGTGAGTATTGCATTGACAACCGGAACGGATCCGCTGGAATTACTAAAGTCCGTTGGTCCTGATTATGTTTTGGATAATATTAAAGGTGTTCTGGAAATCATTGGATAACGGCGTCACCGAAAAAGGAGGAGAGAATGGGATTTAAAGAAGTGGATCAACCGAGCGGCCCAGAGATTGGTATAGGGATGTTGGGATACTCCTTTATGGGCAGGGCGCACAGCAATGCTATCCGGAAATTGCCCTATATGATGTTTCCACCCCCCGCAAAACCATCTCCCGTTGCGGTTTGCGGGCGTAACGAAAAGGCAGTGGCTGAAATGGCCTCCAGGTTTGGCTATCAGGGATATTACACTCATTGGGAAGAAATGCTCTCAGATGAGCGCATCCAACTTTTAGATAATGTTGGTCCCAATAACATCCACGAAGCACCCTGTGTGATGGCCGCTGAAAATGGGATTCATATCTTATGTGAAAAGCCGCTGGCCCGAACAACTGAAGAATCAAAACGGATGTGGGATGCGGTCCAGAAAAATCATGTTAAAGCCATGGTGGCCTTTAACTACAGGTTTGTTCCTGCAGTGAGAAAAGCCAGAGACCTGATCAACAGTGGTGCCCTGGGAAAGATCTATCATTTCCGGGCCATGTATTTGCAGGATTGGATCTTGCCTCATTTTGATACTCCCTTTTTATGGCGTCATAATAAAGAAATATCAGGTACTGGTGCCCTGGGGGATTTTTCCCATATTATTGATATTGGCCATTTTTTGTTAGGTTCCCGAATCAAAAGTGTTCAATCCACTTTGAAGAACTACATTCCAGAGAGAAAACTTATGGATGGTAGTGGATCAGCAGTTGTTGATGTTGATGATGCTTTTGCTTCAGTCGTTGAATTTGAAAATGGAGCGCTTGGTACTCTGGAAGGAACCCGGCTGGCAAGCGGTCGGAAAAATTACCATATATTTGAAGTAAACGGAGAAAAGGGATCAATTGCCTGGAACCTGGAGAGATTGAATGAATTGGAGATTCAGTGGGCGGAGGGCGAGCCAGCTGACAGCAGGGGATTCCAGACTGTATTGGTAACAGAGGGATCCGATCCCTGGATCGCTAACTGGTGGCCGCCCGGGCATATGCTTGGCTGGGAACATTCCTTTGTGCACGAAATTTACCATTTATTGGATTGTATTGTCAGCGGCAAGGAGGTCGGGCCGGATGGCGCAACCTTTGAAGATGGATATAACGCCTGTGTGGTTGCAGACGCTATGGTGGAATCCTCAGAAACCGGAAGGCGGGTGGATTGTAAATACTAAATAGCAAAACCTGAAAAGGGCTTTTCTGGACTGACAAAAGTCACATCTTGCACCTTAACATCTTGACAATAAATAGAGAAACTCCTATGATAGGAAATGTTGTAATTACAGGATAACAACATTATATGTCTATTCCCGAACAGCTGGTTGATCGAAATTCCTATATTCCTTTTTACATCCAGGTGATTGAATCTCTGACCGACTATATTGAGACTAATCAGTTTCCTCCTGGACATCAGCTGCCAGGTGAAGCGGACCTTTGCAGAGCCTTTGATGTCAGCAGGACAGTTATCCGGCAGGCGTTGCAGGAACTGGAATATAAAGGTTTGATCTATCGGGAAAAAGGCCGCGGAACCTTTGTCGCAAAGCCTAAGATCCATGAAGGTTTATTCCAGGAACTAACAGGGTTTTACCAGGATATGGTGGCTAAGGGGCACCTCCCTCGTTCGGATGTCTTAAAACAAGAAAAAGTCCCTTCAAGTCAAAAGGTAGCTGACTATCTGAATTTAGAACCGGGTGATTCTGTGATCCAGATTGACCGCTTGCGGTATGTAAATCATGAGCCGATCGTTCTGGTCACAACCTACTTGCCGTACGATATCTGTCCGGATCTACTTGAGGAAGATCTGTCTGAAAAGTCCCTCTACGCCTACCTGGAAAGTGAACACGGCTTGTTCATAGCCAGTGGTCACAGATTCCTTGAGGCAGTGGTTGCCAACCAGATCGAAGCGGAAATGCTGCAAGTTGATGTGGGATCTCCTTTATTGTTATTGAACTCGGTCAGTTATCTGGCTGACGGACGCCCCATGGAATATTTCCATGCCCTTCATCGGGGTGACCGGTCCCGTTTTGAGACGGAACTTGTAAGGGTGAGTGAACCGGGTGATCTTGTTAAAAAGATCATGGATGTAAACCAGACTGCGTTTGAGTAAAGCTAGACGTTTATCAAGAATTCCTAACTATTATCCAAGGAGAGCTGAGTATGACCAAAATGAAAATTGGTATCGACAGTTACTGTTTCCATCGTTATTTTGGGGAGGTCTATCCTCATCAGACTGCTCCAGAGAAAAACATGACCATGGAAGATTTTCTGGCCTATGCCAAATATCTGGACGTCGATGGCGTATCCCTGGAATCTTGTTTCTTTCCCTCCATGGAAAAAGCCTGGTTTAAAGATCTCAAAGCCCTGCTGGATGACTATGGATTTGACCGGGTCTATGCCTGGGGACATCCTGATGGACTTGAAGCAGGCAAGAATCGGAATGAATTTGACAGCATGGTTGCCCAGATTCCTAACGCAAAATTAATTGGCGCTGATGTAATGCGGGTGGTCGCCAGCAGTTTGATGTTCCGATTCGAACCTCATGGCCCCCAGATCGATATCCTGGTGGACTGGTTCAAAGAAGCTGTGAAAGTTGCTGAGGATAATGATGTAAAACTGGCTTTTGAAAATCACATTGACTATACTGCTGATGAATGCCTAGAATTACTGGAACGGGTGGATTCTCCTTATCTGGGATTGAACCTGGATACTGGTAACTTCCTGCGCTTGCTGGATGATCCCGTGGAAGGAACCAAGAAGCTGGCGAAACGAGTCTATGCCACGCATATCAAGGACCTCAAACCGGTCGCTGGTGTGGACGCTCGGGAATGGTATTTCTTCTCCTCCACGCCTGTTGGAGATGGATTGGTCGACAATCAGAAGATCGCCCAGTACCTCTACGATGCTGGTTATAAGGGTTTCCTGGCAGTTGAAACGGATTCCCTCCATCCGGATTATGCCGGCCAGGAATTCGAGGCGGTTGCGAAAAGCGTTGCCAATCTGAAGCGCATCGCTGCCAGTGTATATTAGATAAACATCAATCTACTCTGGGCAGCAGGGCGGCTGATTGATATGGGTATCAGTTCAGCACTGTATCTGACCTTATGGATTTGTGATGGGTCTTGAGTTGTGACTGCTGCCCAGGGGAAGATGATATCTGATAAAATTGAGCCTTCGCTCTCTGATTTGTGATTTGGGATAGAGCGCGAAACGACAGAAAAGATTGAAATTTTGAAATAGGGGTATACAGATCTTATATCCTGAATTGCTATTATTTTGTATTGATTATCAAAAAATGATGGTCAGTAAATTTCAAATCCAAAAAAAGAATGATCTGGTCAACGCACAAAAGAAGTAAGTAGCTAGAGTGGAGAACCGCGGAGAAGTTGATATGAAATTTGGAGCTAATACATTTATCTGGCGATCACCATTTTCCACCCAGGATGACCTGGATCTGATCCCCAAACTAAAGGGGATGGGATTTGACTTGATTGAAATTGCTGTGGAAGATCCAGCTTTAATCGATCTTGATGTGCTGGAGAAAACTTTAGTGGAGAACGATCTGGGTCTGGTCACTGGCGGGGTTTATGGTCCGGGCCGGAATATCAGCAGCCTGGAAGCCGGTGAGAGAGAAGCTGCCAAAAAGTACCTGCGCTGGATGATCGATGCTGCCCAAAAATTGAGATCAGAAGTGGTCAACGGTCCATTATATTCTGCGGTTGGTAAAGCCAGGCTGGAGGATGAAAAGGATCGCAAACGGGAATGGAATTATGCCGTGGAAGGCTTGAGGGAAATGTGTTCTTACGCTGCCGACCGGGGTGTAAAACTGGCTTTTGAGCCGCTTAACCGCTTCGAGACCGACCTGGTCAACATTGTTGACCAGGGCTTGAAATTGATCAATGACGTTGGCGCACCCAATCTGGGATTCCACCTGGATACCTTCCATATGCACCTGGAAGAGAAAGACTCCGCGGAAGCTATCCGTAAGGCCGGGGATCGCATCTTTTATTTTCATGCCTGCGAAAACGATCGGGGTGTGCCGGGCACCGGGCAGGTTCAGTGGGAGGATATCTTTAAGGCTTTGACTGATGTCGGATATGATGGAAGTATCGTTATTGAATCCTTTACGCCTTTGGTGAAATCCATTGCCAGAGCTGTTTGCATCTGGCGGGAGATCGCTCCCAGCCAGGATGCGATCGCATCTGATGGATTGGCGTTTTTAAAAACCTCGCTGCGTTTTTAATGAGGATCAAGATAAGTGGAGATTAGAGGAATATGAATGATGAATTGAAAAATGAACAAACTCCTTTGATGGAGGTTAGAAATATCAAAAAATCCTTCCCGGGCGTCCAGGCACTGGATGACGTGAGCGTTAAATTCTATCCAGGCGAAGTCCATGCTGTAGTAGGAGAGAATGGTGCTGGTAAATCTACCCTGATGAAGATCATGGCCGGTGCTTATAAACCCGACAAGGGTACAATCATTTTCGAGGGGAAAGAAGCAGTATTTAATCACCCGGCACAAGCCCAGCGGATGGGTGTAGGGATCATCTACCAGGAATTTAACCTGCTTCCTGAACGAACAGTAGCCCAGAATATATTCCTAGGCCGAGAGCCCTCAAAATTTGGAGTGATTAATCTTCGTCAGTTGAACAAACAAACGGAAGATGTGCTCAAAGATCTCGGCGTTGAAAAGATGATAAATCCTGCATCACTCGTCAGTTCCCTGTCTGTAGCGGAACAGCAGTTGGTTGAGATCGCCAAAGCGGTTTCTCTCAATGCAAAAGTCTTGATCATGGACGAGCCTACTGCTTCTTTGACCAACACGGAAGTAAATCTGCTATTTGATTTGATAGGCACATTGAAAGCCAAAGGCATGGCAACAATCTTTATCTCGCATCGACTTTCCGAGGTCTTTGTCATTGCTGACAATATTACCGTTTTAAAAGACGGTAAGCTTGTAGGAACAAAAAACATAAACGATGTCACCACCGAAGATGTCGTCTATATGATGGTAGGGCGGATATTGGACCACTATTTCCCTCCGCTAGGGTCGTCTGAAGATTTTGGGGATGTGGTATTGCGGGTCAACAATGGTGAGAACGATTTCCTGTCTGACATCAACCTGGAACTTCGAAAGGGTGAAGTCCTTGGAATTGCAGGTCTGCAAGGCTCCGGCCGAACCGAACTGGCTCAAGCACTGTTTGGAGCTGTTCCCTTCAAATCAGGCGAGATCGTACTGATGGGAAAATCAATTGCCATTAATAACCCGTATGCGGCAATTAGACGGAAGATGGGATTTGTGACCGAAGACCGAAAATCGGAAGGACTTGCATTGATGCAGCCTATCCGTGACAATATGCTGTTGGCCATCCGATCCCTGCAGAATATGTTAAGTTTTATTCACCCTGACGGTATAAGAACATCGCGCAATATGGTATCTGAACTGGGTAAACAGGTCGATGTCAGAGTGGATTCCTACAGCAAAGAAGCCCAGGATCTCTCTGGTGGTAACCAGCAAAAAGTTGTGCTCTCTAAGTGGCTTGCTTCAGGCGCTGAGGTGTTCATTTTTGATGAACCTACCCGAGGGATCGATGTGGAAGCCAAAGCGAGAATACATGATATTATCAGGGGATTAACAAAAAATGGTGTGGCTGTGCTCATGATCTCGTCTGAATTGCCAGAGGTTATTGGAATGAGCGACCGTATCCTGGTTATGCACGAAGGAGTAATTGGCGGGGAACTCCCGGCCGGATCAACTGAGGCTGATATTATGTTGGTGGCAACCGGTCAGAAAAATGGAAACGGCAAACCTAAAACCGTAGCTAACGGTCGAGGTGCAAAATGACAACCGAAACAATTACTGCTAATGGAAGCAAACGGGAAAGTATATTCAAGAAGATACCCCAAGTTTATTATTTCTTGGTCATTATCACTATTCTAGGAATCGTCCTGGACGAGGTTTTTGCCAACGGTAATATCCTTTCAAACCCGTCAATTTTGCGGAACATTATCGTTCGCTCAGTGGCGTTAGGTATAGTCGCTATGGGGCAAACTTTTGTTATGATTGGTGCCTCTATCGACCTGTCAGTGGCTTACACTATCAGTCTGACTGCCGTGATGACCTCACTGGTCATGCAGGGAGATCCAGCCCGAGTGCCACTGGCAATCGTTATTGTCCTGCTGATTGGTGTTTTGGTTGGGTGGATAAACGGCATGATTATTACCAAATTAAATGTGAATGCATTTATTGCAACACTTGGGACAGGATTAATCATCGAAGGTTTTCTCAATGGAACGTTTTCGAACTGGTCAGGATCTGTTCCGAAAAGTTTTCAAGCTCTAGGCTACGACAGCTTGGGTCCAATTCCATATTCAGTAATCCTGCTGGTAGTGGTCTTATTGGTTGGTTGGTTCATTTTGTCCTGGACGAAATTTGGAGCTCACTTATACGGGGTAGGTGGCAACATCAACATAGGTAGGTTATCAGGTCTTAGGACATCACGAGTGATCATTGGTGCTCACATCATATGTAGCCTGACAGCGGTCTTAACTGGCCTTTTTATTGTCAGTCGCTTGGGTTCTGGAGCACCCTGGGTTGGCCCAGATGGTATTTATGATTTGGAGTCTGTTGCTACTACGGTAATTGGCGGAACAGCTCTATCTGGTGGTCGGGGGGGCGTGTTTGGTACCCTGGCTGGTGTGTTGATCTTTGGTGTGATTGATACGGTATTCAACCAACTGGGTGTAGATACATTTTTGAAGACTGTCTTGCGTGGATTGATCATCATTTTAGCTGTTGCAAGTTATTCCGTCCGGTCGAAACGTGATGCGGCGTAAAGAGAGTAAAAAAATGTCAATATCAGAAAAAACCTCTTCATCTATAAAAAAAGCCAGTATCTGGACAATAATTTGGGAATGGATAAAAAAGATTCCACCTGTTTATCCAATCTTTATTGTTGTTGTTATTGGCGTTAGCCAATTAAATCCAAACTTTGCTACAGTGAATGGCGTATTGGCCTTTGTGAGACGGGCATCGCCGCTGGCGATATTAGCAATGGGCCAATTATTTGTACTGGCATCGGGTGGTTTTGACCTTTCTCAGGGATCATTGGTAACTTTAACTATCATCGGCAGTTCGTTAATTATTTACAATAATGATGAGTATACCTACTGGTCAATCTTGATTATGCTTGTGATTGGAATCGTTATTGGTCTGGTCAATGGATTTGTGGTTGCTTATTTGAAAGTGCCTTCGCTGATTGCGACGCTGGGTATGCTGCTGTTATTAAAAGGCGGAGGACTTTACTGGACGGGTGGAGCACCCAAAGGCTACTTGTCTGAGAGCTATCGTTTCCTTGGGCGGGGCTACTTCGAAAATATTCCAATTATTGGACGATTTCCAGTAGCAGGTTTAATTCTGATCGTGGTTGCAGTGATCTTGTTTATCCTGTTCCATAAAACCAATCTAGGAAAACAAATTCTTGTTGTTGGTGATAATTCCAGAGCTGCTCGATTGTCTGGCATAAAGGTTAAACAAATCAGGATGATTGCCTTTCTTGTTTCTTCAGTGGCAACAGTGATCGCGGGAATATTGGTTGGAGGATACGGCGGTACATCGATGGAAGCTGGAGATGGGATGGAGATGCAGTCTGTCTCTGCTGCGGTCATCGGAGGTGCTTTATTACTTGGCGGAAAAGGATCAGTTCCAAATGTAGCC
>CAZVIH010000010.1:0-21108 GCA_964627755.1 uncultured Anaerolineales bacterium | reverse complement strand
CTAACGTTAATTATCGTCCACCTGTGCGATAAGAACTTAGGCGTTATCGCGCAAGAGGAGCTTAGGGTATTGAATCTACTCCCTTTTCCCGGCTATAATCGCAGTATAGCATATTCAATCTCTCCAAGGGGGTTAGATGAGCCAGAAGAAGCTCCTTGATCGCGTCCGGGATGTCCTCCGCCGCAAAAACTATGCCTACCGCACCGAGCAGGCCTATCTGTCCTGGATCAAACGTTATATCTTCTTCCACAACCTGAAACATCCGGCAGACTTGACAGAACCCGATATTGAATCCTACCTGACCTACCTCGCTCTCCAAAAAAATGTGGCTCCTTCCACCCAGAACCAAGCCCTGGCAGCCTTGCTCTTCCTCTACAGAGAAGTTCTTCGCCTCCCCCTGGATGAGGAGATCCTGCCAGTGCCGGCCAAACGCTCCAAACACCTGCCGGTTGTTCTCAGCCGCCAGGAAGCCAGAGCGATTCTGGGAAAGCTCTCTGGAACTTACCTGCTGATCTGCCAGCTGCTCTACGGCTGCGGTCTGCGGGTCACTGAATGCCTTACTCTCCGCATCCAGGACCTGGATTTCGATCGGGGCGAGATCACCATCCGCAGCGGAAAAGGGGACAAGGATCGCCGTACCCTGTTGCCTGATGCCGTTCGCCCAGCACTGCAGCTTCACCTGAAATCAGTCAGAATGGCATTTGAGGAGGCTGTCGCTGCGGGCCACGGTACCGTTGAGCTGCCCCGATGCCTGGACCGCAAATACCCCAAGGCGGAAAGTGAGTGGGGCTGGCAGTACCTCTTTCCAGCCCCAAGCCCCTCCATCGACCCCCGCTCGGGGGCTTTCCGCCGCCACCATATTCACCCATCAGGAGTAAGAAGAGCAGTCAGGGCGGCTGCCCACAAGGCCGGGATCACGAAGCACGTTACCCCTCATGTCTTCCGCCACAGTTTTGCTACTCACTTGTTGGAGAACGGTTACGACATCCGCACGGTTCAGGAACTGCTGGGCCACGCCGATGTCAAGACCACCATGATCTACACCCATGTGTTAAATAAAGGGGGAAAGGGAGTGAAAAGCCCCCTTAATGATAAGTAATCAGTCTTCAGTATTCGGATTCCGGGCAGAAAATACGATGTCCACCGATTTCCTGCCCCTGTTCTGAGCAGACCACGAGCATAGCCGAGGGGAGGAGTTGAAGATCAGCCTCTTCACCCCGGTTTCTTTGTCCCGGTCGTCTGTCAGGTGATTACCTCAGTCGACAGTTAATGTTTTACTCAAATTCCTCGGGAAATCTGGATCAAAGCCTCGCGCCAGGCTGCAGTGATAGGAAAGCAGCTGGAGCGGTATGGCGCTCAGCAGGGCCAGGGCGGCTGGTTCCAGGGATTTTGGCAGTTCCAGGTCAGGGATCACCAGGGTTTGCGAGGCGTTGCCTTCCAGGCGGGAGTCTTCCAGACCGATGGCGATCACGTGGCCCCCCCGGCAGGTGACTTCATTGATCCCGCTGACGATCAGGGGGATATCATCCGGCCCGGCAGTGAAGATCACCGGGTAGCCGTCATACACTGCGGACAAAGGTCCGTGTTTGAATTCTGTGGAGAGGATGCCCTCGCAGTGGGCGTAGGTGATCTCCTTGAATTTCAGGGCGCCTTCCAGGGCAACAGGATACGTCAGGCCGTAGCCCAGGCTGTAAAGATCATCCCAATCCTTGACCTTTTCAACCACGGGAGCCATTTGTTCTTCAGATTTTTCAATCACCAGATCGATCAGCTCTGGTATTTTGGTAAGAGTTTTTGTATCCTGATCTCCCCAGCGCAGGGCCACATAAAGCAGGGCCAATACCTGGTTGAGATAGGTCTTGGTGGCCGGCACACTGATCTCAAAGCCGCAAACCAGCGGCAGGTGCACATCGCTGACCAGCATCAGGGTCGACCCCACCACATTCACCAGCCCCAGCACACTCATACCCCGCTCCCGGGCGGTTTCGATGGCGTTCAGCACATCCTTGGTTTCGCCGCTCTGGCTGATGAAGATACCCACATCTTCCGCTCCTATGGAGTTTCCGTACTGGGCCTTAAATTGGGGCGCCAGGACCGGGATAGCAGCCTTGCCGGCAAACTTGTTAAAGTAGATCGAGCCCAGCAGGCCGGCATGCCAGCTTGTCCCGCAGGCAACCACGTAAATATCCCGGGCGTTCTCCAATTTTTCAATGAATTTGTCCACCTCCGGGGAGTTTTCCAGCACCCGAAGCAGTTCACCTGCCACGCGGCTCTGTTCGTGGATCTCTTTCAGCATGAAGTGGGGGTAGCCGCCCTTTTGGGCGATTTCCATACTTTCGATCACATATTCAGGCTCCCGTTCGATCTTGGTGCCATCTTCCACACTGGTGAGCTCGTAGCCGTCAGCCCAGAAGGTAATGATCTCCCCGTCATTTAAACGCAGGATATTCCTGGTGATGGGCAGGATCGATGGCAAGTCAGAGCCGATGCAGACCAGGTCGTCTGTAATACCGGCCACCAGCCCGGATCCTTTTTTGATAGCGTACAGGCGGTCATCACCCACGGCTCCGATCACAAAGGAATAATCCCCTTCCAGGTCTTTGGTGGCCATCCGGATGGCTTCTACCATCTCATGGCCCCGGTCATAATAACGTTCCACTGCATGCACGCAGCTTTCGCCGTCGTTTTCAGAACGAACGGTCATGCCTTCGGCTTTGAACTCTGCCATCAGCTCCAGGTTGTTGACCACGTTGCCGTTGTGAGCCCCAACCAGGTCGCCGTCCGAATCCAGGTGGGGTTGCGAATTGATCTGGGAAGGGGCGCCAAAAGTAGCCCAGCGCAGCTGAAGGATGGCCCGATCCCCGCACATGTCTTTGAAGTTGTATTTTTCCGCTACTTCCTGGACTTTGCCAGCGTCTTTCCGGAGGTCGATCTTTCCTTCCTGGGGCAGGGTGGCCGCACCAACCGTATCATATCCCCGGTAGGATAAGCGCTCCCCGGCACCAATTAAGATCGGACCGAGATTTTGAGTTTCTTTGGTAACAATGCCAAAAATCCCGCACATAAATGATTATCCTTCCTGGTTGAACCTTTTGTTTTCGAGCCATTATTCTACCATCAAGCCTGTGCGGCGCCAGTTTGCAAATGACACTATTTTCGCGGGATTTTGATACCTGCCCCGGATTACTAAAATGGATTTTCCGCACTGAAATACTGCAAATTTTCAATGATAAAATACAATTACTATTTTGACATTATCGCAAGAAGGAAATCATAATGACCGACAAGATCTCCCCTGAGGATTTTGAACGCCTGGCCGAGCTGGCTTCTTTGGAGCTGCCGGCTGATGAGGCAGAATACCTCCGCAAGGAATTGAATAATCAAATGCTCTCCATTGAAGTTCTGGAATCGATCCCGATCGATACTGAGATCGGGGCAGCGGCACACGGCATTGCCTATAATGAACGGAACAGTGCCAATCCGCGGGAGGATTTTTCACTCCAGGATCCGAACCGGGATGCGATCCTCAAACAGGCTCCCGAAATGGAAGATGGTTATATTGTTGTCCCGGACATATCCCACGAGGAGCTGGATTGAGTATGAAAACCTGTGATCTCCCCGCATTTATTGTTGCTGATCTGATCAAAACCAAGCAGGTTTCGGCTGTTGAAGTTTTGGAGGACACCCTGGAACGAATCCGCCAGGTGGACGGGCGGACTGGACAGGTGGATGCGCCAAAGGCCTCTTCCGAAGAAGACCTCTCGACGGTTCATGCTTTTACACTGGTAACCGAGGACTACGCCCGGAAGCAGGCTGAAAATATTGATAGGTTAATAAAGGAAGGAGAGAACCCCGGACCTTTAGCTGGTGTGCCATATACTGCCAAGGATATCTTTACCGTAAAAGGCATTCAGGCTACCGCAGGTTCCAAGATCCTTTCCAATTACATCTCCCCTTACTCGGCCACAGTTGTGGAGCGCATGGAAGAAGCCGGCGCCGTGATGGTAGGCAAGGTGAATCTGGACGAATTCACTTATGGGTCTTCCAGTGAATCTTCAGCTTATAAACCGGTACCCAGGAATCCCTGGGATACCAGCCGGGTAACCGGTGGCTCATCCGGTGGTTCAGCGGCTGCTGTTGCAGCCGGTGAAGGAGCCATCTCCCTGGGCACAGATACCGGAGGATCGATCCGCCATCCAGCCTCATTCTGCGGAACAGTGGGATTAAAACCCACTTACGGCAGGGTCTCGCGCTATGGCTTAATAGCTTTTGGCTCCTCCCTTGATTGCCCTGGCCCGCTGACACGGACTGTTACTGATGCCGCGCTGACATTGCAGGCCATCGCCGGGCAGGATCCCCGGGATAATACAGCCGCTGCCGTAGCTGTTCCGGATTACCTGGAAGAAATGGAAAAAGATATCCGCGGCCTGCGAATAGGTCTGTCCGAAGAATTTTTCCGTGTGACGTATTTTGATTCGGAATCGATGGAGCTGGTTGAAAACCCGATCGATCCCCAGATCAGGGATGCAGTGCTCAGCGCGGCGGGTTTCCTGGCCCAGCTGGGGGCTGATATAGTGATGGATGTGCCCCTGCCTCATACCAAATACGGTGTGCCAACCTATTTTGTGATCTCCCGTGTGGAAGCCAGCTCCAATTTATTACGTTATGATGGTGTGAAATATGGATACAGGACAGAAAAATCATTTGCCGACCTGCGTGAACTGTACCGCAAGACCAGAGGGGAAGCATTTGGTGTAGAACCTAAATTGCGGATGTTGATGGGGATCTACTTAAGCGCAGCCCAGTTTGATAAGGGATATTATGAGTTGGCCCTAAAAGCCCGGGCCTTGATGCGGCAGGATTTTGATACTATTTTTGACCCTAAAGGGAAATACAAACTGGATGCCCTGTTAACGCCTACCGCACCCTCGACAGCCTTCCCGATTGGAAGTGTCTATGGCGACTCGGTTCTGATGCAGTACTCTGACCAGCTTACGGCCACGACCAACCATGCCGGCATACCGGGGTTGTCCATTCCGGTTGGATTTGATAGGGATAATTTACCGATCGGCGCCCAGGTCTTGGGCTCGGATTATTCAGAAGGCCTTTTACTCCGGATTGCTCGGGCATACGAGAAGGTCACAGAAAATGAAGACTGGCGGGTGAAACGACCACCGATATTATCTAAAAATGGGAACTGATCTGGGCTCAATCCTTGTAGTAGGCAATGTAACGCTGGATATCATCTGTAAAACTGTGGATGATGTGCCGCGCTACGACTCAATTACTTTCCAGGATGCGGCAGTCACTCCCGGCGGCTGCGCTTCCAACGTTGCCATCGGCTTGGCCCGCCTGGGAGAAAAACCCATTCTGGTTGCCTGTCTGGGAGATGGCCAGATGGCAGACATGCTGATGGATACCTGGAAAGAACAGGGTGTTGACACCCGTTATGTTAAAAGGCTCCCGGGCAAAGGCACTGGTGTCAGCGTTGGATTGGTTGATAGTGAATTCCAGCCCCGTTTTATACACACATCCGGCGCCAATGCTGAGCTGCGTGGGGAGACCCTTAATCTAGATATATTCAAAGAACAAGCAGTAGCTTTAATGCATATCGCCGGGTATTTTGTACTACCCGGTTTGTATAAACCAGGTTTTGCTGACACCCTTGCCACGATCCAAAAGGCTGGAGTTTTCATTTCGCTGGATGTAGTCCGGTCTCCGGCTATGAAAAACCCCGAACAGTTGTGGAATATCCTGGGCAATTTGGACCTGTTTATGTGTAATCTGCAGGAAGCGAAAATTTTGACCGGATTTTCGAATCCTGACAGGGCAGCAAGTGCATTTCGGGAAAAAGGAGCCCAGTCAGTGATCATTAAACTGGGAGCAGAAGGCTGCTGGCTGTCCACCCAAACGCGAAGTACTCACGTTCCGGGAATACCGATAAAACAGATAATTGACACAACTGGTGCCGGGGATGCCTTTGCGGCCGGATTAGCATCGGCATTAAGACAGGGAAAGGATCTTGAAGAGGCTTGCCGTTTTGGTGTCCGGCAGGGAGCACTGACATCCGGATATCTTGGCGCAGTCCGGCTGGATTAATGGGTAGAGGATTTATGATCGATTGGATTGCATTTGACGCGGATGACACGTTATGGAGGAATGAAGAATATTATCTCGAGGGCAGGGATAGGTTCCTGGATATTCTGCTGAAGTATGATCTGGATGCTGCTGATATCGAGGAGTTCGATCAATTCGAAGTTGAGAATATCCAGTACTTCGGATACGGAGTAATGAGTTTTGTGCTTTCGATGATCGAGATCGGCATCAAGCTGACGGAGGGGAAGATCCACCCGGCTGACATCCAGCAGCTGATCAGCCTGGCAAAGGAAATGCTCTCGCACGAGGTGGAGGTTTTCGAAGGTGTCAGCTCTGTCCTGGAAGTACTTTCAGCGAATTTTCCCTTGATGTTGATTACCAAGGGGGATCTCCTGCATCAGCAGCGGAAATTTGCGGCCTCGGGATTAGCCCATTATTTCCGGGCCGTTGAAGTAGTCAGTGACAAGTCTCCCGGAGTGTATGAGGGCATTCTGAATCGCTACAATATAGAGCCAAAAAGATTCTTAATGATCGGCAATTCACTGCGATCGGATATCCTGCCGGTTCTGGAGCTGGGAGGCTGGGCAGTCCACCTTTCCGAGCATCCCACCTGGTCTCATGAAGATGATCCATCGAATCATCTGGACCAGGAACGCTACCTGGAAGCGGAAGGCTTATCACAGGTATTGGCAAAGCTGGTTGAGGCGGGTTTGTTTTCAAGGTAGAGATTGATGGTTTATTTCCTGGGCTGGATCCTGTTTACGATCATATTGCTGGGTTTTACGCTGGCTCGTTCCCATCCCTATCGTTTTCCCCGATTTTTGGTCTTTGAGAGCATTCTTGGTTTGATTTTTTTGAATGCCGCTGTCTGGTTCCTCGATCCTTTTTCCGCTCGGCAAGTTTTATCCTGGATCTGCCTGGCAGGCTCATTATTCCTGGCCGGCCATGGTTTTTTCCTGATAAAAACTAAAGGTGATCCGCAAGGCGATTTTGAAGATACTACCAGCTTGATCACCAGCGGTGTTTACGAATATATCCGCCATCCCCTCTATACATCGCTTCTGTTATTCAGCATGGGCGCATTTCTCAAGGACCCATCACTGCTGGGAACAGGATTGGTGGTCACTACGGTCATTGGTGTGTACCTGACGGCTAGTATAGAAGAAGGACACAATCTGGAACGCTTCGGGAGTGCCTACCAGAATTATATGGATCAAACCAAGCGTTTTATTCCGAAAATTTTCTAAACACAGACAGGTTGCTGAAGCTATGAAGATCCTTGAAAAACAAGCCTACCATTTAATTTCCATTCTGGTTTTGGTTGGCGGGATCTGGCTCGCTGCCCGGGGAAAGATCCTGGAAGGAGCGTTTCTGGGGTTATCCACCAGAACCTGGTTGTTCCTGTCTGTCCTGTTTCCGGTGCTACACCAGATCTATGTGGTAATCGGCTGGCGGGGCGAATTATATTACGGCTGGTTATCCAAAACACTGGGCGAGAGGGCCTTTGCTGCCTGGGCGGTTGGATTTATGATCTTATTTCTGGCGCGGCCGATCACAATCTTTGCCCTGGCGATTGCCAACCGGGGCACTTTAGCAATTCCTCTCTGGATCAATATTCCTCTGATAGGCATCTGTCTGGGGATTGTGGGCTATATGGGGTATTCTTTTGTTTACTATTTTGGTGTAGAAAGGGCCCTGGGGATGGACCATTTTCGCCCGGATGAGTATCGAAACCTCCCTTTTGTAAAAGATGGAATTTTCCGCTGGTCATCCAACGCCATGTATACCTATGCTTTTCTGGCTCTGTGGTTGATTGGATTGGTCTTTAATTCCAGGGCCGCCCTGCTGGCAGCCCTTTTTAATCACATCTATATCTGGGCTCATTATTATTTCACCGAATATCCTGATATGCAGTATATCTATCAGGAAAAATGAAAAACTGCCCAGGCAGTCTAAATTGAAGGGAACTTTTCAGGTCTTCTGACCGTCATCTCCTCACAAGTGGAATATTCTCAGGAGGAGAGCTATGGTTTCCCCTATAAACTTTCAATTCAAAATCTTTACCAGCCTTGTTTTGGTTTTATTGGCTTTGTTGGGTTTTGCTCAACCTGCCCTGGCAGATGGCATTATCATTCCGGATCCGCCCCCCTGGCCGGATCCTGCTCCACTGCAAGAGAGCTGGCTGACCATTGGTTATCATCGGGTATCGGTTTCTATTTCGGACCAGATTGCTGTCACCAGGGTAGAGCAGGAATTTCTAAACGAATATGACTGGGAAGTGGAAGGAACTTATATCTTTCCCATCCCGGATGGCGCTTCGATCTCAAAATTCATTATCTGGGTGGATGGGCAGCCCATTGAGGGAAAAATCCTCCCAGCTGATCAAGCCAGGCAGATCTACGAGGATATTGTCCGCCAACGCCGGGATCCTGCCCTGTTGGAATATATTGGAAAAGGGGCAGTCCAGGCCCGGATCTATCCTATTCCACCTGGAGGTTCAAGGAAGATCGAGTTGGAGTACAGTCAGGTATTAAGCCAGGAGAATAGCCTCATCAAGTATGTCTATCCACTGAATACAGAGAAATTTTCAGCCCGCCCCCTGGAGGATTGTTCTGTGCGGATCGAATTAACATCCTCCCGATCCCTGAGGGCAGTCTATTCTCCGACCCACCAGGATCGGGTTTACATTCAAAGAGAGGGAGATCATCAAGTCATTCTGGGTTATGAAGAATATAATGTGCTCCCGGATCAGGATTTTGAATTAATCTATACTCACAGTGATGATGATGTTGGCCTGCATTTGTTGACTTATCCAGATCTTGATGTCGGCCGCGGGTTTGGGCAGGAGGGTTATTTTTTACTCTTAGCTGCTCCATCTGTGGAGATCGATCAGGTCATTCCCAGGGATATCGTCCTGGTCCTGGACACTTCGGGGTCCATGGAGGGTGACAAACTATCTCAGGCCAAAGAGGCAGCCAGGTATATCCTGACCCATCTCAATCCAGAGGATAGATTTAACGTGATCGCTTTTTCGACTGGAGTAAAACATTTTGACTATCAGCTCCAGCCGGTTTCTAAAGCATCCCGGGCCATCTCATGGATAGAAAGTATGCCTGCTTTGGGAGGCACCAATATCAATCAGGCCCTGCTTGAAGCTGTTGCGCAGCGCAATCCGACCGAGGATAGCAATACCGCGCGCCCACTGGTGGTGCTGTTTTTGACAGATGGGCTGCCAACTGAAGGGGAAACAGAGATCGATCAGATCCTGGCCAATACAAAAAACAATTCTACCCATTACCTGCGTTTATTTGCGTTTGGGGTAGGAGATGATGTAAATACCGAGCTGCTGGATTCCCTTGCGGAAGATAATCGGGGATTGGTGAGTTATGTGCGTCCTGATGAGCGGATAGACGAAGAGGTATCAGAGCTTTTTTCAATGATCCAGACCCCGGTCCTGTCCAATCTGGACTTGGA
Source organism: uncultured Anaerolineales bacterium (assembly GCA_964627755.1). Taxonomy (GTDB): domain Bacteria; phylum Chloroflexota; class Anaerolineae; order Anaerolineales; family UBA11858; genus B10-G9. The sequence goes on along the minus strand of CAZVIH010000010.1, from coordinate 11,538 downwards.
TTTCGGGGGTATCCTGGTAGAAGAGATCTATCCAGCAGAGCTGCCCGACCTGTTCTCCGGTACTCAGTTGCTGATCGCAGGCCGCTATCGCTTGGCGGCAGGGGAATCGGGAAAGTCAACCATCCGATTAACTGGCTCAGTGAATTCTGAGAAGCGGGTTTATTCTATCAGGGGGGACTTCCGGGCGGGCTCAGAATTCAGTGAAGTAAACAGTTTTATCCCCCGACTGTGGGCGACAAGGAAAATAGGATATCTGCTGAACCAGATCCGACATCAGGGAGAGAATTCTGAATGGGTGGATGCGGTAATCCAACTCAGTATTCGCTACGGGATCATCACCCCCTATACCTCGTTCCTGGTGGAGGAAGATGACCTCTTCTCAGGAGAGGGTTGGGAAGAAGAAGCCCACGAATTGGCACAAGACTACGCCGGGGCGGCAGTTGGAGCGGAAGCGGTGGATAAGGCTGACGCGGAATCCAATTTACGCGCTGCAGAATCCGTGCCGCAGGCCGGGATGCCGGTAGATCAGTATACCGGCGATATTCTTGAATCAAAATGGAAGTATGTAGGAGATAAGACTTTCTTCCTGCAGGAAGAGATCTGGATCGACAGCCGGTATGATGCTTCTACCATGGCTCCAACTGAAATTGGATTTGGTACAGAGGTGTATTATCAGCTGCTTGCCTCCCGACCGGATTGGGGAAAATACCTGGCCCTGGGAGAACAGGTGATCTTCATTGCCGATGGTGAGGTTTATCAGATTGTTCCGGAAGAGCAGGGTATCAGCAGCCTGCCTTTCAGGTTAACACAACCTGAAAACACATCTCAAGTAAATGAGGAGACCGGTTTTCCTGTGTTTACTGGTTTACGGTCACTCTGTTCTGCACCATTACTGGCTGCTTTGGCGCTGTTGGGTGTGAGGTCCAAGTTTATTTGATAAAGAAGATCGTATTTGCTTTGTCTGGCGGAGCCAAACGTCGGCGCAAGCCGACGTTGAAATCCCACAGAGATACAAGGTCCATATTTCCTTCCAGGGTTTCAGATAGGGTGGGAATTAAACGTCCCCGAACGGGGACGTTTGGCTCCGCCCTTTTAAGGACTTCCGTTCTATATACAAAAAAAAGGCGACGCAGCGCGTCGCCCTCACTATTCTTCCAATAATATTCTGGATCGTAAGTTATTCCTCTTTTGATCTCAAGCGGGGAGCGATCTTGTTGTAAATCCAGGCTATTAATAAACCGAGAAAAAATCCGTCAAAAAAGCCATATACCAAAGCCACCAGGCTGCCCAGAGGGCTGACGGTGAAACCAACATAAGTATCGCTGACAAAAGCGATCTTCTCATGCGTGATACCTTTTGTGAGGATATACCACCAGGTCAGGCCAAACCAGTTAAACCCCCAGACTAATCCAACAGCAAGGGCAAAGGCTTTGATATTGAGTTTCATATCGACCATCCTGGACCATTCTATTTTCTTACATTATACAAAAAAATAAGTCTCCCTGGTTTGTTTGATTATTGGCAAGTTTTTATTTCAGGAAGAAAACTGATTCGTGATGTAAAAAAAAACTCTAAACGATCTGTAAGAAAGCATCAGTGCATATCTTCTAATAAATGTAATATGACAACATAGCCCTTGTTATACTTTGCACTTAGGACAGATTTTGCTTATATAGGACCTAAATTAGCCGAGTTTAGAGGTATATCCAGGAGTTGTGGAAGATGAAAAGGGTTGTCATTTGGGGGGCTGGATATTATCACGAAAAAGAAAATGAGCAAGTTAAACGTGGCCACAATCGGTAATCCGAATATGCATCCCTGGTTTCACATTCCCTCGTTGATGGGTGTGCTGCCCGATATGAGTACAGCTGCATACTGGATGATGAGGGGAGAGATCAAGAAACTGGGATTTCCGCGAGTTCCCGAGTTCATTGAACTGTTAATTGACGCTGGCGCCTATGTTTATGGCTGCAATATGGCTATGGATAAGATGAAATTAACCGAGGACGATCTGGCTGACGGCGCGACAATACTTGGCGCCATGGAATTCATGGACCTTGCAGAAGGGCCGCAAATCGTATTTGTATGAGAGTTAGATCCAGAAATATACAAAAAAGCCTTGTAAAATATTTACAAGGCTTTTTTTACTCTTTGGAAATGAGTTTAGTCTTCTAATTCTTCTATTTTTCCTGATGCCAGGTGATATTTGCTGGGGCTTTCCCCGGGCCTGAAACCACACAACACGATCAGGGCATTGGCAACTGTGTGGCCAGGATTGTGCCATTTATGCTCCAGCCCAGCTGAGAATAACAAGGCGTCCCCGGCTTCGAGAGTGTAAATATCATCGCCAACCTCATAGACAAATTCGCCCCGCAGGCAAAAGACAAACTCATGACCGGAATGGGACATCGGGAACCGTCCGCTGCTGCTGCCAGCTTCCAGGGTGATCATAGAAGGTTCTACAGATCCTTCATATTGGGACCCGCCCAGGCCTTCCCATAAACCCCGGTAAAGAGGGATGCGGTTGCGTTCAGACGCTTTGACGAGCACAACGTCCTGTTTGGGAGGAGTTTCCTCAAAAAAGGCTGTTACCGGTATTTCTAATGCTGTGGCAATTTTATAAAGAGTGCTCACTGATGGTGAAGACAACCCTCTTTCAATGACGCTGAGCGCGTTTGCGGATAATCCACTAAGGCGGCCCAAACCCCGGATGGAAAGCTCTCGTTCTTCCCGGAGCTGGCGCAAGCGGTCGCTGATGTTAACTGATGGTGCTTCCTGATCGTAAATATCCATATTACCTCGGCTGTTTTATTGCTTTGATTATATCAAAAGAAGAGCGAGTAAAAAGAGCAAGACTGGTTTTATTGATTAAATACAACTTTAATTCAATCTTACCGTATATTCTGTTAGATAATAAAGATTAGTGATCAGGAGAATTAGAAATGGCTATTGAAAACAAGAAACTTTATCGCTCGGTAGAAGACCGCATGATTGCAGGTGTTTGTGCCGGTATCGCAGACTTCTTTGATATTGACCCAACTATTGTACGGCTGATATTTGTGCTGGGTTTCTTTGCCTCCGTCAGTGGATTGTTCTGGGCTTATATTATCATGATGATCGTTGTGCCCGAATATGTCCCAGCAGCAGATGATATTGTCACAGCTGAAGCTGAAGATCTGCCCGCGAAATAAATGGTTTTATCAGCACCCTTAAAGAAAAAAGCCCGGATTCCGGGCTTTTTTCTTTAATCTACCTGATAAAAAAGAGATTATTCGATGAAGATCTCGACATGTTCCCGGTCTTCTTCGTCTATCACATCCACGATCTTTCCGGTCAAATTCTCAGACAGGGCTTCCTTCACAGCTTCCATCATTTGAGCGTTTTCCATCTCCGGGGTGAACTGGGCGGCGATATTTAATCCCGCATCCACCAATTTCATAGGTACATTTACATTTACCTTGGTTTTTCCGGTAGACATATCTGTAACCCGAACCCGCAGCATCTGGCTTGAAAGGGATCTTTTTGCAACCTTGTTAGCCTTTTCGCTCCGCTGGGAGAGGGCTGATATTAACTGTGATCCTTCCTGGGCCGATATTTTCCCATCACTGATCATTTTGAGGATTTTCATCCTTTCTTCGCTGGTAACCATATTCCTGCTCCTTCTTAGGAATTTATCCTAACCAATGTATATCTTTACTTTTTCACCATCATCACCGTCATCAACATCAATGGTCAACGGCGCTTCACCCTGGGAATAAGTTCCCAGCGCAAGAAGGATCTCGTCTGCGCCAGACAGGTTCATTTTCGGGACAAAACTGCCAAAAGTTCTGAGGCTCCAGGCAAAGAAACGATTCGGGATCGGAAAACTGATCGCAATCCTTTCTGGTTTTTCCCCGGGTTTCTGCTGAACTCTAAGGTGGAGCCAGGGACCTGTGCGGCTGTTCCAGCCCAGGGTCAGAAGTCCAACGCCGATCAAAAATGGGATCCAGGCTGCGACAAAACCGAAACCAATGCCATGGGCAGACCAGGCCCAGAACATCAAGGCTCCGCCCAAAACGGTGATGGCAACCCCGATCCAGAAGGGGATGACCCACCAGCTCTTTAATTTGTTAAGGTCTTCTTGATCGACTTCCTGTTCATAAACATCAGCTTGAACTGGTTCAAAACTTTCTTCCAGCTCGGCTCTGGCAATGATATATTCCTCTTCGGAACGTTCCAGACTTTCGCCAATGGCTTCAATTAACTTCATCCCTTCCTCGGGGCTGATGGTTCCCTTTTGGATCATTTCCAGGATTTCCAGGCGTTCGTTTGGGGCTGACATTATTTCTTTCCCTCCAGTGCCTTGAGTAATTGGTCGGCTTCATCGAGGGAGATCTTTTTCTCCTGGAGCATTTCCAGGATTAATAACCGCTCAGTTTCATTTACTTCCCGTTTCTCATGCTGGGTCTCTAGGAAATCTCCCAGATCGAATTCTTTCATTTTGGCTTGAGCTTTAAGTGCTTTGCGGCGCGCCTGGGCTATTTTCTTTTCAACCTTAGCCTGGGCTTTGATTGCAGCCAGCTCGGCTTTTTCTGCGGCCATTTTGCTGCTTTCTTCAATCTGAATACCGATGTTCCGCATATTCTCTTCTGAAATACCAATCCCTTCAAGGGTATCGGAGAGGCCGGAGAGTGATTCCCGAAGATCCAATTCCAGATCTTCCAGGCTGATCTTGATCTGATCGGCGGTTTGGGCTGAAAAATCAGCTCCGAAATCTCCAAAATCCTTTATATTCATTTTGATGCCTGTAAATACACTGAAATCATCTCCAGAGATGAAGATCTTGCCGCCGGCTGACAACATCACAGTTGGACCCCCTTCTCCTAATTGCTGGGACAGTTCATTATCTCCGGACTTGATATCCAATTCACCAATAGTCAGGCTGATATCTTTTGCAGCACTTTTGATGACCAAGTCGGCATTGCTTTCCTCTGGCAGTGTGACAGATAAGTTTCCACCAACTTCGATTTTATAGGCTTGCCAGGGTACTGGATGAATATCAACTGTGCCTTCTCCGCCAGCTGAGGCTTCGACACCGCCGCCTATATCTGTGATGACGATATCTCCGCCGACATTCCGTAGGCTTATCTGGCCCGTGACATTGTCGATCAGGGCCTCCCCTCCGATGTTCTCGACTTTTAGATCACCCTGCACACGCTTGGCGATCAAGTCGCCCCCAATGGATTCGGCTGAAGTATTGTTGACATCCTTTATTGTCAGGTCACCTCCAACCGTCAAGATCTTCATACCGTTGTTAAATTTTTTGATTACAGCATCATCGCCCACCGTCTGGATCTCTACTTCCAGGTGGTGAGGGATATGAATAAATCCATCACCCGGGAAATGGATCTCAACCCGATCCTTCTTGATCGTAACTAGGTCTTTTTCAGGGAGATCTTTGATACGGATCTCGTCTTGATTCCAACCATTTAGATATAGAGACCCACCTACGCTGACCACAACAAGTTTGGAGATGTTTTCAATGGGAATACTGTGTTTCACCATTATTATTCCTCCTTGTCGGCGAGTTGTTTCATGGCGTTCTCGTAACTGATCGCGCCTTCGTCGAGGTCATTGAGGATTTTCTGCCTATCTTCCTCGGAGAGCTCGGATAATTCATCCTCACCGCCCGGTTCGTAACCGAGAGCCCGGATTACATCATGAAGCAGCTTGCGGATGGTGGGGTAGGAATATCCTAGTTCTTTTTCCATATGGGTGATCTTACCTTCCAGGCGGACAAAGGTCTCTACAAAATCCATTTGTTTTGGGGTCAGCTGGGAAAATGTTCTGGAAGAAAATTGACCATCAATGGTAGTGTTGCAATCCCGGCAATTGATCCGGGTTACTACAACTTCCCCGCCGCAGATAGGGCATTGTGAAGGTAATGGATGCATGATTAACTCCTTGTATATAAGACGATTTTAGTGGGCTGCTGCCCGGGCGTTATTGATTAATTGCTGTCCGGAAAGGATCAAGATCCGGCCGAGGGATTCGGAGATCCTGTTAACCAGTGGTTTATTCTGGTTTATTGATCTCGCCAGGCGGTACCGAGATGCCTGACGATGGAGTTCGTATTCCTGGGTTTTGAAGGTTTCTAAATTAGTTGTATACATTTTACTCTCCCATTGGGATTGGAAAAATTAAATAATTGATAGGTTATGTTCTTAGTGAGCAGTCTGAGTGCGTTTCACCAGGTTCTGGCCTAAGGTGATTAACATGCGACCAAATACCGCATATAATTTGTCTGTCCAGCGATAGGGCTGTTCCAGGGATTTCACCAGGCGGTAATTTTCTGCCTTTTGGTGAAGTTCTTTTTCTCTGGTTTTGAATACTTCTAAACTTGTCTGATACATCTCTGACTCCTGTTTTTCCTGAACAATGCTTACAGTATATCAAAAATATTTAGTTTGTCAAGAGTAAAAATAAGAAAATTCAATAAATATATTAAAATTCTTTATTTTTCTATAATTAACCCTTGTTTATTAGCAAAGTTGGGTGGTTTTTAACCCAAAAACCTCCTTGGGGAGGAGTTTGATGGGGATTGGTATTGAAATAAGGTTGAAGATTAGTTGGAGGATCAGGGGGTAGAAAGGGGAGAGCTGATCAGGCTTTTCTCTTCAGCATCTGTGCTGGCGATAACAGTTTCTGAAAAGAGTACCAGCGTTCCCTGATATTCCCGGTCGCCAGCGTAGGCGATCCATCCTCCCAGATTAAAGGGTATGATACCTGCGGCGGGAATCCACTCGCCATTATATTTGCGGGCGATGTGAATGTGGGACCCGGTGCTTTCGCCGCCTTCACAGGAAGGATGTCCCAGGGGGTCCCCGGCTTCTACCCGGGCGCCTTCCGGGATCTTATTCTGGGTGCCAAGGTGGAGATATAAAAGGACCCACCCTGTGCGGTAATCACCATCGCCATCCAGGTCCAGTTCAACCAGGCCAAGGTCGCTGCGGGCAATGATCCCGGGAGCGACAGCTGTGGCCCATACGCTGGTGATCTCACAACCGCTAGTGGCGCTGGGGGGGGCAAAGTCCAGCGCAGCCCAAGGATCTCCTTGGCCCCAACCGGTGTGGGGCCCGCCGGTGAATGCCCAAGTTGTTCCCCCTTTAAAAGGTAAGGCCATCTGGGGTTGACGCAGGCTTCCAGGAATATGTGGTTCACAAGCCCAGGGATCCCCGAATAGTTCCTGATATGTCTTCAAGAATCCATCAGAGCTTATTGTGCGGTTGTATACGGCTTTTGGTTCCAGGCGGGAGAAATAATACTGCAGAGCAACTGTGGCGGAATTCTGCCAGGGATCCGGGTGTTCGATGGTTTGATCCATGAATTCCAGGGTATCCAGATGATTCCCCTGCCAACCGTAATAGCCCTGATTCAGGGTATTGGCTGCCCAGACAAGCTGAATATACAAACCGTGGTATCCCGTTGATCGATATCCCAAAGGATATCCATACAGTAGATCATCTGGAGGAGTAGGATCACTGAGGGCGTTGAGTTGGTATTCCAGCAAGGTAAGCAGCAATTTTGGACTGATGCTGAAGCTGGTTGAGACATAGGAGATGATCTCTGCTCCGGAACGTTGTTCTTCAGCGGCAAACTGCTCAAAATTCTTGAACCAACCCGGCTGGGACTGAACAAAACTGTTTATTTCAAAATCGATTTGAGCAGGGCCATTAACGTAGGCACAATTGGGCATAATTTGGAATTGTGAACCCCACAGGGCTTCATAATAGATGGGTATCTGCATTGGCAGACCGGGAGGCAGGGTAGTGGCATCTTCGGGGATGACCGGGTTCTCGGTTAGGATCTCTTCGATCGTGGTATTGAACCGATTGGCTAGATTGGCCAGAGTATCTCCAGATTGGACAGAGTATTCCACCAGTTCACCAGGTGAATAGACTGGCCTTTCGGTTGCGGGTATCGAAGTGCTGATTGCAGGAGAAGTTTTGAAAGGAGCTGGTATGGAATCCCTGCTGGGGATATCTGGCAGGCAGGCTGATAATAACATGACCAAAACCAGATAAACCTGCAGCAATGGATTAATATTCTTTCTCTTCTGTTCCGACCGGGTGGACATAGGACACTAATTTTACCGCTTAATCTGGCTTCCCGGAGCGCTGTAGGAACTCGCCGTCACCGGAATCTCTCCAAACTTGGTAAGGGTTCCTTTGTAAACTGCTGAACCGTTGTGGACCGTCCAACCGCTTAACATAAATGGTGTCGGTCCATCAGCGGTCATCCATTCCCCATTATACTTCCGGGCCATATGCACGTGAGTGCCGGTTGAGATGCCCCCTTCACAAGAAGGATGACCTAATCTATCTCCGGTGTTCACTTCATCACCGGCTTCGACCAGTCTCCCATCAGTGGCGATGTGAAGATATAACAGGACCCAACCGGTATGTTCGTTGTTGTTGTAATCCAGGTTAATGATGACTACACCATCTCCCACCCGCACAACCAGCCCCGGTGCAGCTGCAGTAACATAAGCGTAAGAATTGGAGCACTCACCCCGAAATCCTGAGGGTGCGAAATCTATCGCGGACCAGGAACCTTCTCGTTCCCAGGCGCCGTGAGGTCCGCCGGTAAAATTCCAGACCACACCGGGCATGAAGGGCAGTTCCAGGTCCGGCTGAACTAGATTATAGGAGAATAGCGGTTCATACTGGGTTCTATTTTCCGGAGATCCAAACATCTCTTCATAGGTTGTGATAAACCCTGTGTCATCATCCAGAGCCTGGATCCATTCATCGCTGTCGTAGATCTGGGAATAAAAATATTGCAGGGCAACTGTGCCAGCGTTTAGGCTGGGTTCGATCCTGGCTGTCACATTCTGGGCTGGATTTTGCGCATTCTTTAGAATGACTTCAGTTAATCGGCCTTCTCGCCAACCGTAATAACCGATCGAAAGTTGATTCACCGCCCAACGCAATTGACGTACCAGCCCATCGTCATCGTAATTAATATAACCCATAGGGTATTTCAACTGCGCTAGGTTCTGGGGCTGTCCAAAGACCCAGTTGCTTTGATATTCCAGCATGGCAAGCAGCAAATAGGGATTGATAGAATTATTCTGAGCGATATTCTTAAGGATCTCTCCCCCGCTTGTCAGATTGGAATGTTCATATTCTCGCTCTTCACTGAGATATCCTCCCGCTTCCTCAATGAATTGAACTACGTCTTCTGGAAAGTCTGAATCCGTGATAGCCCGGGAATATACAAATTCACTGTCTGGAAGCAGGTGGGAGCCGGAAGTCGTATTGATTAAAACTTGGGGGATCACCAGCAGCGTGCCCGGATTGATAAAGGAGTTTTCAGGCAATTCCACATTGGATTGGATCTGATCTTTTCCAACTCCAAAGTGAGTGGCAACCACTGCCAGTGTATCTCCCGCTTGGGAATGGTAGACAATAGGTTCCTGCTGGGCGTTAGGAGTCGGAACTAGAGTTTCAGTCGGTGGTATATATACCGTTGGGGTGGGATTATCCGCTGGATCAGTGGTTGGTGTAGGTTCCTGGGTTGGCACTTCGGTAGCTTCGGGCAGGATGATTTCCGTTGTGGGAGTGAATCCGATAGGAGGTACAAAGACCGGTGGAGTTTTTTGGTAAAAACTACACCCCGCAAGAGAAAATGCCAAAATTGTTAGAAAAAATCGTTTCACAGAATTTTACCGTTGGATTTGATTCACATCAGTGTTTGAGTCTTCTGCCTGGATGGTTTGATCGCCGCGAACCAGTAATCCCTGGTATGCATATCCCAGACCTTGTGAGATCCAGCCATCCAGGTTAAATGGAATATTTTGATCAGCAGGGATCCATTCCCCATTATACCGCCGGGCAATATGCAAGTGCGATCCGGTGGAGATACCCCCTTCACAGGAAGGATGGCCAATCCGATCGCCCGCTTTTAATCTCACTCCCAGTTCAACCCGGTCTCTGGTTTCTATATGCATATAAAGGACTGCCCAACCGGTCTGATCATAAGGGTCCCCGTCAATACTCTGTACAACTGCGCCGTGGTCAGATCTGGTTACTGGGCCATCGGCTACCGCAACAACCCAATCATCACTGAAGCTGCAGCCCAGGTCCTTGTCAGCAGGGGCAAAATCAAGTGCTGCCCAGGCAGATCCGTTATCCCATCCACCATGAGGACCTCCAGTGAACAACCAGGGTACACCTTCTTCAAATGGAAGCTGAAGGGCGGGTTGTGTCAGATCAAATGGGATCAGGGGGGTATAGTTATAGTCAAATGGGTATCCGTATAGGGATGTGAAAGTATTGACAAATCCGTTTTCGGATACAACATCTACCCATTTGCGATATGGTAACAACCGTGCAAATAAATTTTGAACGCCTGCAGTTCCGGCGTTAATTGTGGAGTTGATCGGTACGTTGACTCCATCCGAACAAGCCCAAGCTCCCACACCGTGAACTTTCCAAAGGTAGTAGCCTCGGTTGAGCTCATCAGCTGCCCAGGCAAGTTGATAATACAATCCTTCATATCCTGATTCCCGGTACTCAAGTGGAAATGGTTTATTTATATTATCCGATCCGGTCAACCACCCGGTTTGATATTCGATAATTGCTAAGAGGAGACGGGGATTAACCGAGTAATCCTGGGAAACCCGGGTCACTATTTCTGCCGCCGTTTGTACTTCTCCTTCAATTTCTTCCTCGTGGTTCTTAAGATAACCTGGCTGATTATTAATAAAAGCGTCAATTTGGAAACGCACAGTGTAAGGGCTGCGGACCAATTCTGAATCGGGGATGATTTTATATCCAGGACCGGTCTCACTGATTTCAGGCGCAGGAAGTAGTAGCTGTTGGCCGGTATAAATTAAACTAGGGTTGGTAATCTGATTGATTTCAATGATCATCTCAGGGAGCAAATTGTACTGGTATGCGATTGATTTAATGGTATCTCCCCACTGGACTGAATAATATACATCCTCTGTGCGCAGCGTAGGCAGCGGTTTTGGAGGGCTGGGTGTTGGTGTGATAACCGGTTGATCAGGTATTCTGGTGGCTGGGATGTATGGATCAGCGGTTGGTTCGACTTCCCCCTCAACTCCTACGTTGGAGAAATTAATATAAGGAGCAGTATGCGCCTGCCGGGTGCAGGCACCGATCAGCAAGCTTAGTATGATCACAGTGGATAGGCGTAAAGATTTCATAATACAGGGTACATTTTACCTTTAAGTTGGAGAAGACTACCTCCTTAATGATACATCTTGGTTTAAATTGCAAGATTGATGCCGCACAAGTCCCAAAATCTCCTCCAGATGGAAAGAATTGGGTCGAATCTAAGATATGATTGATAATAATCATGTAGAGTTATCAACTATTGCGTAAAAATGAGGATAAACACGCTTTACTGATAAGGATGTTTCCAGTATGATTATGAAGATTACCCGTGCCTGTTCAGAGGCAAATTAGTGGTGGGAGGACCTGAGTTCAATGAAAGTATTAATTATGTCTGATATTCATGGAAATCGCACCG
>CAZVIH010000009.1:0-41851 GCA_964627755.1 uncultured Anaerolineales bacterium | reverse complement strand
TGGAGAATTGGGCATTTTCCCCATCAACTTCCTGAAGGATATTTAGAAACCTTGTCTACAGGAGAGAATAAAATACATAACAAAAACATCGCATTGTATTATGATAAGCTCAAATTTATCGTTCGAGGTGATCTATACGATCTAAATCGGATCAGGGAGATTATTAATCTTAACCTCGGGAAATATGACTATTTACTTGAGTCTACATCAATAACCCCCTAATAATAATTTAGCAGGAAGAAGAAACTCCAAATTCATTTCCACTCCTCAAGGCACATCCCAAAATATCTGGTCACCTTCTTGTCAGTTTCTTACACAACTTGAATTTCATTTACTTAAGAAAATATTAAACCAAAAATCCTCTTTTCAGAGGATTTTCTTCTGTGCCCCCACGGAGATTCGAACTCCGGTCTTAACCTTGAAAGGGTTATGTCCTGGTCCCCTAGACGATGGGGGCAAATTTTGATTTCTTAAGACAACGGCAAAAATTATACTATCCCCGCTTAATCAGGTCAAGCCTAGCGGAATTCCCGGCAGGGAAGAGTCCTCATCCGCTTTCTTCAGGGCATGAGTAAAGGTGGCGATATGTTTGCGGTTAACCAGCATGGCTTCGCTCTTGATCTCCAGTTCGGGATAGATGATGGAACGTACAGTTCCATCAAATATGGGCAGGTACTCCCAGGTTCCTGCGGACATCAGGGCTTTAAAATCAAATCTCCCCGGCCATTCCAGGCAGCCTTCATATTCAAAGGTTGAGTCAGTGATGGCTATATTAAAAACGTTAACATGTTCATACCCTGGGCGGGTGATCCCTCTCGGTCCAATATCCTGGCGCCGTTTTACACTGGCGCTGTGAATCTGGTCTTTAACCAGGCGGATGTCAGGTAATCGCTGTACCAGGAAATCCGGGTCATGGATGCGTCCCAGGCTGGCATCCATAATGGTCATGAACTGACTGGTGGAATCTGCTAACAGCCCGCTTAATCCGCTGTTGCTGACCTTCACCGTACCTGCAATACGGTAACTGGCAGTTAAGACATGGATTGGAATTATGCGCTTGGTGAGGGCTCCTTGTGCCATACTCAACTCCAACTTTATAATTTACACCCATCTAAGCCAAAATAACACCAAACCCTTTGGGAAAGGTGTTTTGATCGAACAATATCCTCTTATTTATGATAACAGATTCTGCAATCCGTCTAAGGATTTTTATTATAACTACCAATCATGGGTCGTACAAAGATTCCACCCGCTGGTATCTCCGGGTTGACAAATGGTTTATTCCGAGGCCAAAACGGGGCGTGCCCCGTTGACCAATCCCCACGAATCAGGAGGCCAGTATACCAGCAGAGCTTCCCCAACTATATTTTCGATGGGAACCATACCCCAGTTGTGGGAATCCGAGGAGTTGTTCCGGTTATCACCCAATACAAAGAAGGTGTTTTCAGAAACCTGCCAATCACCTTCGTATTGAGGGTCCATCATCAGATATGGTTCAGAAAGCATCACGCCATCAATATACACACTACCATCTTCAATATGGATCTGCTCACCCGGTAATCCGATCACTCGTTTGATATACTCCTGAGTGATATTGCGGGGAAAATCAAAAACTACAACATCGCCCCGTTCTGGTTCCCCAATCTTGTAATTGACTTTGCTGACAATTACGAACTCTCCGTGGTGAAGATTCGGTTCCATACTTGATCCATCAATCCGGATCCGTGCAGAAACCGCGTTGATCAGGAAAAACAGAACCACCGACAGTAATAAAGTTTCCAGAATATCAACCAGAACACCCAGTAAATTCGGTTTTTCTGACCGATTTTCCTCGTTGTCAAGTTGGAGAGAGTCGAAATCTTCTGTCATATACAGCTCATCGCCTTTGAACGTGTTTCCGATTATATAATCCAAATTCAGTCACGGCAAGGGGAAGGATGACACTCTCCCTCATATCAAAACCTCCATTTTATATCAAATTTCCTTGGGTTTTAGGATTTTGATCTAACTTGCGCGGAGCAGGATCTTGATCGGAGTCCCCACAAATGGCGCCTGTTCCCGAATCTGGTTCTCAATAAAACGCAAATAGGTGAAATGAGTCAATTTTGGATCATTGACATGGAGTAAAAAAGTAGGTGGGTCATTGCGAACCTGAGATCCATAATAAATCTTAAAATGCCTGCCTGCCTTTGAAGGCGCCGGATGTTTATCCTGGGCGTTCCGGAGGATCCGGTTCACCTGTGATGTTGGCAGCCTGACCATCCTCTCTTTCTGAACCTCCAACGCCAGATCCAAAATCTGGTCAACCCGTTTACCAGTCAGGGCGGAGGTAAATAGTATAGGCACATAATCCATAAAGTTCAATTCAAACCGCACATAATTGGTAAATTCAGCCATAGTATGGGTGTCCTTTTCGATCAAATCCCATTTATTGATCACCACAACAGCGCTCTTCCACTCATCCAGGATATATCCGGCTACGTGAGTGTCTTGAGATTTCACACCCTCGTAGGCGTCCACAACAAGCAAGGCTACATCCGACCTCTCAATAGCCTTCATGGCCCGTATGACACTGAATTTTTCCACCCCGGGTTCTATACTGCCGCGTTTACGAATCCCGGCTGTATCAATAATTGTGATAGGGACATCTTTATAGATCAAGCTGGTATCAATCGAATCCCGGGTTGTGCCGGGAATATTGCTAACGATCACCCGATCTTCTCCGGTGATCTTATTCAACAGGCTGGATTTACCAACATTGGGTTTTCCCACAATGGCGATCTTAACAGATGTATCCTCTTCTTGTTCTCCTCCCGCTGGAAGAACTTTTACCAGCGCATCCAGCATGTCTCCGGTCGCAGAACCATGGATGGCAGATATTATATAGATCTCGTCATATCCCAGCTCGTAGAACTGGACCGCGTTCTGGCGCGTTTCCTTGTTATCACATTTATTGACAACCAAAAGCACTGGAGGATAAGCTTCCCCATCTTTGATCTGTTGAAATTTTCTGAGGGATTCGTTAATCTCCCGGTCTGCTGGTGTGACTCCAGACTGTCCATCCACGACAAACAGAATTGCGTCTGATTCCTGGATGGCAATTTCTGCCTGGTTGCGGATCTCATCAATGAACTGGTGGGAGCCGATAGAAAGGGGTTCCTGACCTTTCCCTGGACCCACCTGGGTGGGGTCCAATCCCCCGGTGTCAACAATATCAAAAACTACTCCGGTCCATTCAACTTCCGTGGCCAGACGGTCTCTGGTCGTTCCCGGTATATCATCAACAATCGCCATCCGGCGTTCAGCCAGACGATTAAAAAGGGTACTCTTTCCCACATTGGGTCGGCCCACGATGGCTACAACAGGTTTCTGCATAATTTTTTAACGGATATGATTAATGGGAGGGGGTCTGTTTTCCTACCCCTCCGTAATGACAATTTCAACAGTTGTCGGAGAGATATCTTCCCAGACTATATCAGCGGGAAGGATTTCAACTGTAGGTGTTAATGTGTGGGTCCCTATTTCTAGGCTGGTAAGATCAACCACCACCCTTATATCCCGCAGAATGAGGTTTTGCAGGACAGGCACCGGTCCAGAAACCCGAACGCTTACTTGATCTGGCGATACTTGTGCATTTAAGCCGGGTAGTAAACCAATTACCTCGATCTCCCTGGTGATCACCATACTGGTTTCAAGAGCTGTAACATTCACCTGAACCAGCACTGTCGGATCACCAACAACTGTCACCCCGTCTGGTAAATCCAATTCTAGAATAGTCTCCAGATACCCATCTACTCCACTCAGATTAAGAGGTTTGGTATTCACATATCCAGGAAACGCCTCCACAAGTTGCGGATCTTCAGAAAAGACCATCACCGTTGGCGGTGTTGGTGTGATGCTGGTAAAACGGTATCCCGGCTCCACTACACCTTGCGTTATAACATTCACAGCTAGATTTCTATACCCCCCCTGAAGGCTGATCGACTGGTCGACCAGAATCGTTTCGGGCTGGAACGTCACTCCATCAACGACCTCTCCTGCAATATTCCTGGCTTCGAGGGGTATACTTTTGGTGATCGATCCTGTTGCATCTGATATATCCAGAATCCCCACTACCACAACCACTTCCTGTACTTTACTATCCTCACCTGTGATAGTAACTGAGTTCCCATCCCATGAGAGTCCACCAGTCTGGTAACCGATTGCCGGATCACCTTCCACCTGGATAGATACGGGCAGCAGCCTTGATATCAGATTGCTGACTTTCAGCTGCAGCTTCTCAGGGTTCTGCTCCAGGATGCGGATCGGTTTCAATTGGTCAGGTATCTGGATCTGGACCGTAAACCGGTAAGTACCAGCCTCGATATCCTTCAGACTAATGTATGCCACCAGCGGATTATCCTCTTCCAGACTTTGAATAATGCTTTCTGGAGCAAGTACCTTAAGATCAACTGATTGCGGTAATGGATCTACAATCGCAATATCAGATGACTGCTGTCTTACTTCCAGCGGAATTGACAATTCAGCCTCAACGTTGGGATTGCCAGAGGTTACAGCTGAGATCCAGATCACCAATGCCAGTAATAGCGACAGGACCAAGGAAGTTAGATTACTGCCCAACCAGCGCATCAGTTTCATTCTATGGTTCCTTGAAAAAGCGTACTCAAACGGTAAAGGAGTGATTTTTGAACTGGTTCGTGCTGGAAAAATCCATTCAACTTGCCCTGCAGCTCATCCAGAGGAACATATTTATCGAGTTTTCCTTCATAAGCCAGAGAAACGATGCCGGTTTCTTCAGAAATCACTACCGCAATAGCATCACTTTCTTCTGCGATTCCCAATGCAGCTCGATGCCGCAAACCCATCGATCTTTCCGGTGATGATTCCAGTACACCGCTGGCAGAAAGGGGTAGGACACATCCGGCAGAAGTTATAACATTTTCAGAGATGATCACAGCGCCATCGTGTAAGGGTGTTTTAGGGTAAAAGATTTGGATCAATGTTTCTGGACTGACAGTCGCTTTTAGCTGCACTCCGGTTTCAATATAAGCCTGCAGAGAATCCAGCCGGGAAATAATTATCAGTCCGCCGTACTTGCGTTCCGCAATCCTGCGGGATGCCTGGACAACGGCCTGGATATTCTTTTCCATTTCAGTTGTGAATTGGTCCTGGGCAAAAATCGAACCTGTCCGGCCAATGCGTTCCAAGACCCGCCTGATCTCTGGTGCAAAAATAACTGGAATTGCCAGTAGTAATGTGGGCAGCGTATTAGATATTACCCACGAGAAAGCGGGTAGTACTCTCAGGCTGGAGAGCAAGCTGATCACAAGGATCAGGAACAGGACGCCCCTTAAAAGAACCAGCGCCTTGGTATCCCTGAGCATGTAGAGGACAAAAAACAGAATAGTCGCTACTAGAAGGATATCAACAACGCTGAGCCAATTTGCTCGCTGAAATATAAACAGCAAATAATTCCAAAGATTATTAATCACTTCAATCTACCTGATGTAGAAATAATTACTGCATCGGACGTAAAACGCGGTCCTTTCTTAGCTGCTTAAAGAGCAGCACTGTGCCGGGGGGCATGGATTCCATCACTGCATTCTGCCAGGCCTTAACCTGGAGATCTTTAACTGTCCTGGCTTGATACCCCAAACCGCTCCAAAGATTCTCGTGTTGGGCAAGGGATGGGGGCAGAAATAACAGGGCAGCCTCACTCTGAAGCTCTTTGGAAGAATCCTCTACAAAGCTCATCAGGGCTTTCAGACCATTCTGGATTGCCAATCCCTCTGTAAGCATGACGTCATCCACTCTGGTTATCAAATTTTCAACCTGCCAGCCTAATAGTCCGATAATTTCCTCATCCGACATCAACAACATATAGGCCTTCTCGCCAAAAGCAGCCATGATATCGTCTTTGGTCATTTTTCGTTTGGAGCGGCTGTGCTGGGTCATATACACAGCGATCTGCTCGGCGGATTCCGGCGTTGCCCTTCTCACGTCAAGTTTGCCGTAAGATTTGCTTGGTACCGCTTTAAATCCGGGGTCTTTCTTTGTGATGATTTGCCAGGCATCATAAACCTGTTTCCAGGTCTTTTCAAAAGAACCATCATTTTCAATAACCACATCTGCTTTGGTTAACTTTGCAGTAGCTGGCAGCTGGGCATTAATCCGATCTTCAGCCTCCTTTCGAGTCATGTCGCGCTTGTCGATCAGCCTTTCCAGCTGGAGATCCGAAGAAGACATTGTTACCCAAACCTGATCGCACAGGTTGTGCATGTCAGATTCCAGCAATTTGATGGCTTCAATGACAACGATCGGATGAGAAGTCTTATTAACCAGGACATCCAGCGCCTGTCTCACCAGGGGATGGATAATTGTCTCCAACCGCATCATAGCGTCTGGATTCTTAAACACCAATTCGCCTAATTTGTTGCGGTCAATTTCTCCATTTGCCCCCAGCACCCATTGGCCAAAGGTATCAATCACGGGTTGATATCCCGGGGAAGACTTCATTATGGCACGGTGAGATAACACATCCGCGTCGATACCGTATGCGCCCAGATGCTCAAGCATCTTCCGGACCACACTCTTTCCAGTTGCGATATTTCCAGTTAACCCAATGGCATATTTTCCGTGCCAGGCACTCATGATCCCTCCTAATCGACCTGGGTTCATTGCCTCAATCAATCTACATTGTAGTCTGCGGTTGAAATAATGTCAATTAATATATATTAATCAGGGTAATTTACCTCGTCGATGCAGCACTTTTGGCGGTCTAGCCCGTCCCAGTTCTTCTAATTATTCCTATTCCCGGATTTCCAGGTACCGAGACAAGCGCCTGATCGTAAGAGACGCCTTTAAAAGGATCGTTGGCAATCAATAGGGGTGCATCCAGATCGATCCAATCAGCCATGGCTGCCAGGTGCGCCATAGCAGTCACGCCCAGAGATGTTTCTGTCATGCAGCCCAACATGATCTTAAGCCCAAGTTCCCTTCCCCTTTTTAATATTCTAATCGTGGGTCCCAACCCACCCAGCTTCATAATCTTTAAGTTAATACCCTGTACTCCCGCTCTGGCTAATTCCTCCAAAGTTTCCAATGATTGTATGGATTCATCGGCCACAATTGGAATATCAGTCTCGCTCTGAACATAACCCATACCCTCGATATCATAACCAGCGACTGGCTGCTCGATCATTTCAATCCTAAAGGGTTCCAGATCCTTAATAATCCCAATTGCCTCATCAGTTTCCCATCCTGCGTTCGCGTCAAGATACAAACGGACGTCAGGCCTTGCTTTGCGGACAGCTGCGACCCTGCTGATATCATCGTTGCTGCCAAGTTTGAGTTTAATAATTGGAAACTCCGGATGATCAGCTGCCATCCGGGCCATCACTTCAGGTTCTTCGATTGCTATTGTAAAGGCAGTTGAAAAAGGAGCAGGGGCTGGAAAGTGAAGCAGCTTATAAATCGGGAGCCCTTTATTTCTCCCGATCCTGTCGTGCAGTGCTAAATCCAGGGCAGCTCTGGCCGGGGCTGGTCCCTGGTCACCAATCCAGTTCGGTATCTGCTCCAGATCATCCGGAAAGGGTTCCTTACTGTGAGACTTTTCCTCCCACAGCGCCTGCATATCCTGATCACTGATATTGTAGTAAGGAGGTATTGTGCCCTCCCCCCAGCCCTGATCGTCCTCAAGCCGGATCCAATGAGCTGTCCGTGTCGTACTTACGCCTGTTGAGAGTCGAAAAGGGTGATGCAATTTCAGGGTGATAACCTCACAGGAAAGTCTAGGGCCAAAGTCCATAATATCTAGCTCCATAATAATTTCTTATCCAATATGATCAAATCAAAACCCTCCCAGTAAATACATCAGGAGGGTCTAAATCCTTTATAAATATGTCCAACTGGACATGATCATTTCACCAGGTGGCATGCTACCCAGTGTTTATCTTTAACTTCCCGATATTCTGGTTCTTCTTTAAAACAGATATCAATGGCCACTGGACAACGAGTATTAAAATTACAACCCGAAGGCGGATTGTCCGGATTGGGAATATCTCCATCCAGGATGATGCGCTCTTTTTCCTCGGCCCGATCTGGATCTGGAACTGGTACAGCAGACATCAAAGCCTGGGTATAGGGATGAAGAGAATTCAAAAAGATCTCATCCCGATCTGTTAATTCCATAATTTTTCCCAGGTACATCACAGCCATACGGTCACTAATATGGCGTACCATACTCAAATCGTGCGCGATGAACAGGTAGGTCAGTCCTAGCCGCTTCTGAAGTTCTTCCAGCAAGTTGACCACCTGGGCTTGAATAGAGACATCCAGGGAAGAAATAGGCTCGTCGCAAACCACAAACTCGGGATTTAAAGCAAGGGCACGAGCAATACCAATTCGTTGGCGCTGCCCTCCGGAGAATTCATGGGGGTAGCGGTTGACAAAATCTGGATTTAAACCCACAATATCAAGCAGTTCCTGCACTCGTTCCTGTTTAGTGCTCCTGTTCTGTTTCGTATGCACATCCAGGGGAGATCCTACAATAGACCCAACCGTCATGCGGGGATTTAAGGACGCATAGGGATCCTGGAAGATCATCTGCATTTTACTGCGATGATGGCGTAGTTCTCTTTCTCCCAGGGAGTTTAGATCAACTCCGTCAAACAGGATTTTTCCCCCGGTCGGTTTATATAAGTGCAGCATAGTTCGACCTACTGTTGTTTTGCCGCAGCCGGTTTCACCCACCAATCCCAGCGTTTCCTTCTGATAGATATCAAAACTGACATCATCAACCGCTTTCACATCATTGCTGGTTTTAAATAACTGCCCTTCTGAACCCTTGAAGTATTTCTTTAAATTTTTAATTTCGAGTAGTTTTTTATTCTCAGATTTCATTTTGACTCTACCCCTGCTATCTCTTCCCATCGCCAACAAGCAACAGCATGATCCGGTCCATCAATTTCTACCAGCGGTGGGTTCTCGGCCAGGCATCGTTCAACCCGGTAATCACAACGGGCTGCAAAAGGACAGCCTTCTGGAAGGTCAAGTAAATCTGGCGGCAAACCCGGAATGGATACTAATTCCGTTCCGGGGCTGTCATCCAATCTTGGAAGGGATCCCAACAAACCAATCGTATAGGGATGTCTGGTTTTTTTATAAATATTGCGGATTTTTCCGGTTTCGATGATAGAACCAGCATACATGACATTAATGTTATGAGCAAGCTCAGCTACCACACCCAGATCATGAGTGATCCACATAATCGCCATGCCCAGCTCTTTCTGCAATTTCTTTACCAAGTCAATAATCTGGGCCTGAATGGTGACATCCAGTGCTGTGGTGGGTTCATCCGCAATTAATAACTTGGGTTCACAGGATAATCCCATCGCTATCATGGCTCGCTGTCTCATCCCACCGGAAAATTGATGTGGATAATCATTTAATCGGTCTGCAGCACCTGGAATCCCTACCAGGTCCAGCAGCTCTCCTGCCCGATGAGCCGCTTCATCGTGAGTCATATCATTGTGAAGCTGGATTGCCTCGATGATTTGGAATCCAACCGTGAAAACCGGGTTAAGAGAAGTCATTGGATCCTGGAAAATCATGGCGATTTCCCGGCCGCGGACTTTTTGCATCTCCTCTTCTGTAAGTTTAAGCAAATCCCGGCCATCCAGCCAAACTTCTCCATTGGTTATCTTTCCAGGAGGATCCGGGATCAGCTGCATCATGGAAAGAGCATGAACACTTTTGCCACAACCACTTTCTCCGACCACGCCAAGGATCTCACCACTATTCATGGAATAGGATACATCGTTAACCGCTTTAACAACGCCGTCCTGGGTATAAAATCGTGTTTTTAAATTTTTGACATCTAATAAAGGTTTCATATTTTTTTCCTACAACCGCAGTTTGGGGTCAAGGGCATCACGGAGGCCATCTCCCAGTAAATTAAAGCCCAGCACACTCAGCATAATTGCCAGGCCGGGGAATAAAACCGCCCACCAGGCGCCGCTGGTTAAATATCGATAGCTATCACCCAACATGGCTCCCCACTCTGGTTCCGGTGGAATGGCGCCCAGTCCCAGGAAACCAAGAGCTGCCGCTGACAGGATCGCATTGGCCAAACCCATTGTCGTTTGTACAATAATCGGGGAAAGAATATTAGGGGTGATGTGCCTGAAAATGATCCGACCATGGGATTCTCCCACGGAATGGGCTGCCAGGATGTATTCCTTATGCACAACGGATAGGACCGCTGATCGGGTTAGCCGGGCATAAACCGGGATTCCAACAACACCGATGGCAATCATACCCTTACTAAGGCCGGGCCCTAAAAATGCAACAATGGCGATTGCCAATAAATAACCAGGGAAGGATAAAATCATATCCATCACTCGCA
The DNA here is from genome assembly GCA_964627755.1 of uncultured Anaerolineales bacterium. GTDB lineage: Bacteria > Chloroflexota > Anaerolineae > Anaerolineales > UBA11858 > B10-G9. Next base: position 31,446 of record CAZVIH010000009.1, on the reverse strand, counting down.
TCATTACATTCGAGAAAAACCTTCCATCCAAAGTCACGGATAACAGCAATCCCGCCAACAAGCCCAGAGAACCACAAATTAATGCGACAGACAGTCCGGTAAACAGAGCAAGTCCAAAACTGAGCAGGGCTCCCAGGACTCCAAAAAATATCACCCGGTAATATTTTCCTGCCCACAATCCTTCAAAATAACCAGCCAAAATGCCTATGACAGTAAAAACAACCAATTGTAAAAACTGGTTCGCAATCCAGGCAGAAAGCATACCCAGCAGGAAACCTGTTATGCCGTATAACACAATCCGCTCTACCGTTGTCATGGTAGTGGATTCATAAAAACCGGTCAGCAAACCAATTATCCCGCCAAAAAACAAGGAAATCCCAACTGCCACAATGCCAACCCTCAAGGAATTCCAGCCGCCATGAACTACCCTTCGAAAGATATCCCGCCCCAATTTATCAGTTCCAAAGGGATGGATAGAGGGGATCTCTTCTGTCACCACCAGGTTGGGCGCTTTGAGTTTTAAGGAATAGTCCAGGTCTTTTTTGGGCTCATACTCCCAAAAATAATGCGAAAATGCTGCCGAGAATATAAAAAGGACCACAATGAACATCCCCAATCGGGCTGTATTGCTGGATATCAACCTTCGCCAGGCATCGCCCCACAAGGAGCGATGTTCCCGTACAGCAAAATCTGTTACAGTAAAATCTTCCGGATTAATCTGTGACATAAAGCTTCCTCATTTATACCGAATCCTTGGATCCAGCAGAGCATATAAAATATCCACGATCAAGTTAACACCGACAAATATCAGGGCAATTAATAAGGTGCCACCCTGCACGATGGGGTAATCCCGGCCAAGAATGGCATCATAAACCCAACGGCCGATCCCGGGCCAGGAAAAAATCGTTTCTGTTAGAACTGCCCCGGCCAGCAGTGTGCCTGCCTGAAGACCGATGATAGTGACCACGGGCAAGGCGGCATTCTTTAGGGCGTGCCTAAACAGTACCTTTCTTCCCCCCAATCCTTTTGCCCTGGCAGTCCGGATGTAATCCTCCTGGAGCACATCCAACATGCTGGAGCGCGTCATCCTGGCAATAATACCCATTGGAATGGTAGCCAGGGCTATTGCGGGCAAAATGAGATGAGACAGAGCGTCTTTAAACCCAGCCCAATTGCCAGTTATTAGACTATCAACCAAATACAGATGAGTGATTCCTTCAATTTCGAAACCAGTACTCAATCGGGCACCAGCCGGAAGCCATTGCAAGATCACAGCAAAGAGCATAATCTCCATTAATCCCAGCCAAAATATGGGCATTGAAACTCCCACAAGAGAACCCACCATGGCGACGCTGTCAATTAGTGAGTTCCTGCGGGAAGCGGAAATTATTCCTACTGGTATACCTACCATTATGGCGATGATCATGGAAAGTAAAGAAAGCTCAACCGTTGCCGGGAATCTTAACTTCAGCGTTTCCAGCACAGGGATCCGCCGGTGAATTGAATCTCCCAGATCTAACCGGCTGAGACGGGCCATGTAATTAATGTACTGACTGTCAAAAAAACCAGCCAGGTCTCCTTCCGCCAGTGCTTCCCGATCCAGGAACGGAGGGCGATTAAGACCAAATTGCTCTCTGATCCGTTCGATACTTTCGTCAGTCGCATGTTCCCCAAGCATGGCTATAGCAGGATCGCCTGGGATCAAGCGCTGGAACATAAAAATCACAAAGGTAACCCCAATCAAAGTGGGGATCACAGAGATGATGCGTCGAATAATATAGCGAGTCAAAGAAGACCTCCAATAATTGCTTACAGAAAGGAGGGGCGGGTTAACGCCCCTCCCTTTTTACAACAGATTGACCTAACCTATACTTTCAGGAAATTCATTTTCCTGAGAGAATTTTACTCCGTTACAAAGGCAGGGTCGATAGTTACTTCACTGAGCCCATCCGGGAATCCAGCTTCCGCCAGAAGCGATCGGGACAGTTCAGGATCATATTCCCAATCCACGATAGTATCGTCGTGGCCCCAGATCAACGGAGGCAGGAAGTTAGTTGCAACTTCACCATATGCTCCGTAGAAGTTTTCAATTAACCCCTGACGGTTGATGGCATGAGCAAGTGCTTCGCGGACACGGACATCCTGGAATTCTACAATCTTGTAGCTGAAAGCCAAGTAGCCAGTGTTAAGAGCCGGTCGAGTCTGAACATACAGAGCGTCATCTGCCTCTGCTGTCGCCAGATCTTCAACCCCGGCCTGTTCGAGGCCCTGGATGTCACCAGCCTGGAGAGCCAGGAAGCGGGCTGAGTCGTCAGCGATAACGCGCATGACAACATCCACAACCGGGGCGCCGCCCCAGTAATCGGTATTGGGGGTGATGGTGATGTGATCGCCTTCCACCCATTCTACAAATTTGAAGGGGCCGGTTCCCACAGCGCCATTGGAGGGAAGACCATAGTCTTCACCAGCAGCTTCAATTGCGGCGGGGCTGGAGATGGCAAACATATCCATAGCCAGGTTGGCCAGGAAGGGTGCCAAGGAGTCACTTAGTACAAATTTAACTGTGTAATCATCAACTTTTTCAACCGAGGTAATCATGCTGTTTTCATCAAAACCGCCCCACATGTATTCGTAGTACTCGAATACCTGGCTTTCATAATGATTGGGGTCAGTTGTGTAGCGCCATCGGTCAAAGTTGAAAATTACTGCATCAGCGTTGAAGTCCGTGCCATCGTGGAATTTCACACCCTGACGGAGGGCACATACCCATTCCGTGCCTGCTTCATTGGGTGTGCAGGATTCTGCCAGCGCAGGAACAGGTTTGGTGGAGCCGGGTTCGTATTGGTAGAGGGGTTCTAGAACCTGTCCGGTTACACGGAAGCTTTCACCATCAGTCACGATGGCGGGGTCCAGCTGGACAGAGTCGCCGCCGCGGCCAAACACAAAGGTGTCAGAACCTTCAACGGTAACACCCTCAAAATAGTCGGCTCCGACAGGCTGCGGTACATAACCGCTGACTGCGCTGGAGAAAACCAAGGGTGTATTGTTGTGGGCTACCCACAGGCGGGCAACGTCCTCATGCAGCAGGTTTTCAACCTGTTTGTACATGGCTTCGCGGGCTTCCTGATCCGGGGTGATGGATGCCTGATAAAGCAAGTAGGCAACATCGGTGTTGGCATACCAACCCTCACGTGCTTCCGGGCTCTTTACCCAGGCTGCGGGGTCGTCGCCGACCTTGTCAGCACCAGCAAATCCAAAGAAGTAATTCAGGAAGTTATCGGGGTCACCATTGTCACCGCCCCAACCGAGCATATACAGACCGTCCAGGTTGCCCTCACGGCGCAAACCCAAATAAGTGGGCCAGTCTCCTGCCAGTTCAAGCTGGACATCAAATCCAGCATTTGAAAGATCAGCTGCCATACCTTCGGCAATTTCTTTCGGACTGGGATAGTAGAAACGGGTTACAGGCATGTAGTAGAGGGTAAGGGGGATTTTTTCTGGACCAGCCTCTTCTACTTCCGCGGCTTCTTCTACCACGGGAGCCTCTTCTGCTTCTTCAGCTGCTGGGGCTTCTTCCACAGGGGCTGGTTCCGGGGCGCAAGCGCCCAAGACGAAGGAACCGATCATCAGCAATGAAATGAGTATAAAAAATAGTTTCTTTGACACTGTTTCTCCTCCTAGTGAGAATTAGAAATAGGGTGTAGCTTCGGTAAATTCTAATGGGTATATTGCCTCCAGGCATCACCTCCTTATTAGATAAAATATGCAAACAGATCCCCTCGTAATGACAGGAATATGAATAAGGAAAATAGTAAAAGAAATAAGGTGCTGTCTGAGTAAGCTGTTTCTCTCTGATCACTGGTGCCTAGATCCATTCCCCACTTGGCGCCGCCTAAAGGTAATATTCGTTTGTGGATTGCCTTTAGGATTTTCCCCCTGAGAATTTTTTTACTCAAAATAGTGCTTGGGATTTGATTATAAACAACTTTTAAATCCTGTCAACTTCCTATCGTGGTTATCCTTAGCTTATTATACTATCCATTGCCACACTAAGGATACTTAATAATCCAAAGGAAATCAAAGTTGAACTAAGTATACTGTACAAGGCAGAAAATCAAGCCCCAAATCAGATCCAACCCGGGAAAATGATCCTGGGGTAGGGAAACTTGCTCACCTTACCCCATACCAGCGAGGGTTCCCTTGAAATCAGGAACCCTCGCTGGCCTTATTTATAGCGATTAGATCCGTACCTTAATCTTCTGGTGGGGCAGGAATGAAGCCTTTTTTCTCCATCAGAGACGTCAGATCCCTGGACCTTTTTATCACTTTCATCGCACTCTGGTAGAGCTCTTCATAGCTGCGCTCCAGCTTGGCAACGCCCTGTTCCTGGGCTTTCATGCCTACAGCGGCAGCTTCTTTGGCGAATACTTCCCAATCATCCATGGTGGGAAGAAGATGGTTCTCATCTAACTTGTCACCAATTTGATCAGCCAGGGCTTCCGCGGCAGCAAAACACATCTCGTCAGTGATCGTGCTTGCCCGAACGTCCAGCGTGCCCCTAAAGATACCAGGGAAACCGAGGGAGTTATTGACCTGATTCGGGAAATCGGATCGTCCCGTAGAAACCACTTTAGCTCCAGCTTCTTTTGCTACCCAGGGCCAGATCTCAGGGATAGGGTTGGCACAGCTGAATACAATTGCATCTTTATTCATACCCTGGACCCATTCCTTCTTAATGGTATCTGGACCGGGTTTGGAGAGAGCAATCACAACATCGGCTCCCTGCATGGCTTCTCCGATACCGCCCTGTTTACCATCCGGGTTTGTTATCTGGCACAGTCTCCATTTATCTTTAAATTGATCCTGTTTCTCCTCGATATCCTCACGATGTTTTCCCAAAATACCTTTACTGTCCACATGCAGACAATGGGCAGGATTAACACCCCAGCTGTAGATCAGCCGGGAAATGGCCACATTTGAGGCTCCAGTACCAATAAAAGCGATCTTAATATCCTTTTTATCCTTTCCCACAACCTTTAAGGCGTTCATCAACCCGGCCAGGGTTACTGTTGCTGTGCCCTGCTGGTCATCATGCCAGACGGGGATCTCACATTTCTCGCGCAGTTCGTCAAGGATCCGGAAACATTTGGGCTGGGCAATATCCTCCAGGTTTATTCCTCCGAAAGAAGACTGAAGTAAAAGCACCGTTTCAATGAAAACATCGGGGTCTTTGGTGTCCAGCATGATCGGAACCGCATCCACACCGCCCAGGTATTTAAACAGGAGTGCTTTGCCTTCCATCACCGGAAGACCCGCTTTGGGTCCTATATCTCCCAATCCCAGGACCCGGGTTCCGTCACTGATCACAGCAACGGTATTGCCTTTGCTGGTATGCTGGTAGATCATCTCTGGATCCTGGTAAATATCCCGGCAGGGCGCTGCGACACCCGGGGTGTACCAGATCGCGAAATCATCAATGCTTCTTACTGTGCATTTGAGCGTAGTTTCCATTTTCCCTTTATAAAAGGGATGCAATTTTAAAGCATCTGCAGCTGGTTTTTTAGCTTTTTCGAGCAGCTCTTCTACGTTGACCTTTTCATCAGACATGAATCCTCCAATCCCTTTTTTTAAGCTGAAACACTTTCATTAATGAGGCCGATTTTATTATAGATGATTCGGTTTTTGAATTTACCTAGCTTTTATCCTCTCATCAGGTGTCGTTTAGCATGTCATTTAACACAAAAGGGACGAAGTCCTTTCTGAAGGACTTCGTCCCTTAACTAAAATCTCCCGGAGTTACAAAAAATTCCGGGAGGATACTTAACCTACTGTTCCAAGAAGGAATCGGCGTAGATCACTTTATTCAGAAGAACCTGGACTGATTTCCAGACAGCAACCTGTTCTGGGTCGTTTTCATCAATATCGGCTTTGGTGATCTCACCCATTGCCTCAGTAGCATCATGCAATTTCAGATAGAGTTTACCCAGTGCTGTTCCTTCATCCCGCTCTTCAATAATGCGAATGACTTCGTTTTGCTTTTCATCCAGGGGATCCGCAATCATCATTTCCAGTCCTGCGCCCATTAACATAGCAAGATAAACCCGGTTCAGGATCGGGCGGGTTTCTTCTGGTACTGCATTGGAAACATTGGAGAGACCAACGGAAATCGAAGGGGGTGGATCACCAGCAAACTTGATTGTCCGGACAGCTTCAATCAGTTCCGGGCAGTATTCCTGACATCCGGAAACGGTCAAAACCAGCGGATCAATGATCAGATCTGGCAGCTCTATGCCCACTTCCATCGCCCTGGGGATCAGGTACTCCAGGGCAATATTCACACGCTCGTCAGCTCCTACCGGGATACCTTCTTTCTTCAAAGTTAGGGCAATCAACTGGGCGTCATATTTTTTCGCCAAGAGGGGTACTGTCTCCAGCCGTTCTGCTTCGGCTGAAGTGGAGTTAATGATCGGGCGAGCTTTTGTGATCACCTTTAAAGCGGCTTCAATGCCATCTATATTGGTGCTGTCGATGCAAAGCGGGACATCCACTACTTCCTGAACGATCTTGGTCATCCAGGGAAAAATCTCTTCCCATTCCTTCTTCTGTCTGCCAAGGTTCAGGTCTACAGCACTGGCACCCATTTCTACCTGCTGGATAGCTGATTTCTTAAAGAACTCAGCATCCCGCTCAGCCAGGGCTTTTTTTACTTTAGGGGATATGATATGAATATTCTCTCCAATGATGTACATACTAACGCCTCCTCAATCTTGACTTGGTTTTATTATGGTTATTATGATTTACTTCCGTGCTTCGTTATTTTTCCTCGCCGATCTTCACGGATGGGAAGAGGGACATATCGGTGTGGGGCAAAAACATTGCTGACGTAAACGCGTCAAAAAAGCGGTTATCTGCTGAAAGCTCAATATAGGTCATTCGGTTGGCTATCTCTAAGATCTCCTTCTGGTTTTTAAGGTCCAGCAGTGCCAGGTAAGCTCCTTTTAATGAGGTGTTTCCCAGGAAATGGAAACGTTCCCAGGGCATATCGGGAAGCAATCCTATCTGGACCGCTTTCTCGATGTTAATATATTGACCGAAACCACCGCCGATCAGGACCTGTTCCACGGATTCTAGCGGTACACCCACGCTGTCTCCCAGGACTGAAAATCCCGCGAAAATAGCTGCTTTAGCTCGCATCAGGTTATCAATATCCACTTCTGTCAGGAAAATATCCTCATCAATTTCGTTTTCATCGGCCCAACTGACAACATATTCGCCGCCATGGGAACCTTTCCGGATCCGTTTTGTTTCTAAAGAGAAGTCAAACCGGCCGCTTTTATTGATCACTCCGGTTATTAACAACTCTGCCAGCAGAGATATCAGGGCGCTACCGCATAATCCTTTTGGCTTCCCGCCTCCAATCACCCGCCAGGATGCTTCTTTGGTCTCTTCATTGATCCAGACCTCATCAATTGCTCCTGTTGTCGCCCGCATGCCGTGATAAACCCCCGCACCTTCGAATGCAGGACCAGCCGAACAAGCGCAGGTCACCAGCCATTCCTTGGAACCCAGGACCATTTCTCCATTGGTGCCTACATCCAGGAAAAGTGTGATCTTCTCTGTTTCGGACATGCCGGAAGACAACACACCTGCAGAAATATCTGACCCAACATAACTGGCAACACCTGGCAGGCAGATCGCTTTCCCCTGGGGATGGGTTCTTAATCCCGCTTCCAGGGCACTTATAACAGGTATATAGTTTGCGACCGTTATATAGGGAGCCAGGCGAATACTAGCGGGAGGGATTTGCAGCAGCAGGTGCATCATGGTACTGTTCCCGGACAGGATAGTTTTGTAGATTTTGTCAGGGCATGATTTGGCTCGATGGCAGGCACGTTCCAGGAGCTCATTTATGGTTTCTAAGACCAAAGACCTAAGTGTTTTATCCCCTTCCCCTTTTCCAGCAAAAATAATTCGGGAGATAACATCTTCTCCGCGAGCAATCTGGGCATTATATTCAGAGGCTTGTCCCTTTGGTTCACCGCTGATCAAATCCACCAGCATCACCTTGACTGTGGTCGTCCCTATATCCACTGCCGCTCCCCAAAGCGGGGTATCAGCTGGGACCAAACCCGGAATCAGATCAATCACTTCGGCGGAACCGCCTTGTTCCATTCCATTTTCAACATAGAGGACCGGGGATACTTTCCAGTCCCCATCACGCAGGACTCCGGGGAGTATTTGCAAGACAGGCAGAGAGATCAAGATCTCTTTCAGCCCGGTCTCCAGGAGCAACGCGGTCTTTAAACGGGCCCAGTCGCTTATTTGGTCCTCCATGGAGGGTTGTTTTAAGGTTACAGGAATCCGTTGGACTGTTTGGTCCTTCTGATGGTCATATCCTGAAGGCACGCTGACATCGGCAGCTAACTGCCCGGTGATTAAGTGCTGCTGGATCTTATCTTGCGGCGGGATTATAACTGTCAGATCCCCTTCAATAATGGTCTGGCAGGCAATAGCGTATCCTTGTTCAACATCCTCCGCCGACAAACGCATCGTACTCCGCCGCCGGACATTTCCAGATGTTACCTGAACAGCACACTGTCCGCAGCGGCCCTGGCCGCCGCAGGGTTGATTGATCTCTATACCTGCTTTTTCAGCAGCATCTGTTAACATAGTCCCTGCTGGAACTTCAACCGCTTCAGGAACGATATCAAATTTTACTGAATAATTTGTTGCCATCTTTGTTTATCCAAATTTGAAACGATAATAAAAGGTAGGGGCCATTCAACACGACGAACGACAACCCTACCTATTATTATAGAACACTTGGCAGCCTCACTAGCAATCCTACAGCACTTCTTTCATAAATGCGGGCAGATCAACTGCCTCTTTGGGACCAACTTTTACTTCCCAATCAGGAAGCTCTTCTTCAAGTTCGCCGGATAAGACTGCCGTATGACCTGGCAGCACAATGCGTTTCTTGGTCACTTTTTCCGCCGCATTGAACCTTTTTGCGTCCTTGGCAATGATTTCGGCGTCAAATTTGCCAGCAGCCCAGGCAGTTAACACGCTCATACCTTCTGAGTCCGTTACCAGCAGCCAGGCCGGCAGACCCATGCTTTCCACTTCGTTGGCTACGCTGAAATAAGTAATACTGAAATTTGTTGTGACCAGGAAAGGATCCTCAGGTCCGGGGTTATTGATCTCATAAATTCCGGGAGTGACCTGAATGGGTTCCTGTGGATCTGTGTAGATATTCGCCCGCAATACCAGCAGAGGATAGGCAGTGGCAGGATCAAAGTTGTCCATAACAATGAAACTGCTGTATTTGCCTACGGCCTGCATAGTCAAAGTCAGTTCGCGGGCAGGATCGCCTGCATCACCCGGGAAGTTGATGATTGGATAACCAAGCTGGTGATAATTTTCCTTCAGCGCCATCCGCCGTATTGTGGTGTTGGCGGTTAATGTGCCGAGGAGAGTCCTCTGTTTTGGCGCCAGTACAAAATCCTTCAATTCTTTGCCTTCCAGTTTTTCTACCAAATCGACCATGGCGTCAATATTACCCGCCTCAACTGCCAGGGGGGCGTTATATTCCTTTGCCAACCCTGCCATAGCTTCCCAGTTATCTGCGGTCGCACTGCATAAAAGCGGTGTTTCATCAGCACCCAGGCTTCCCAATCCGCTCTTGATTTCGTCAGGAGAGCCGATCAGGATCAAGGGTAAAGAAGTTGCTTCACGGACAGCTTTCACTGCAGCGACAAAATCTCCTCCTCGCGCCTGAACAGCGATTCCACCCATAGATAATTCCATACCCACATAATCCACAACATAATCTGAGACCGGTTTAACCTTGGCCTTGATATCGTCCGCGGATTGATCATCGTAAACCCGGACAAAAATTCCAGGAGGGCTGAAGAATTTTTTATTGTGGCGGAACAGGACCACTTCGTTTCCACCTTTCACCTCATGCCCATTAGATTTGATCGTAATGGGACGGACAGGCGGCGCAGAAGCCTCGGCCAGTTGTGCCGCTGATTCCTCACTTACATAAGGACATTTTGATAATTCAACTTGCTTGGCAGCTAATTTCATGGCAAATGCCAGACAGGTTGGAAAATCACATTCCTTGCAGTTGGTCTGGGGAAGCAGCTTGTAAATTTGAATCCCGGATAGAGCCATACGTTTTCTCCATTTATGCTATCTTATTATCATTGAGGCTTGCTGAGTTGAGCCTTGCAAGAAGGCTCAACTCGGATTTATCAGTCAACAGGTTATCCAGTCATTAAATCATCAATGGCCCGTTTCGTCCGTTTGACACTTTCAGGGTGCCGCAGGACAATCAAATCCGCACAGGATTCAACCAGCATAATCGCTGTAGTTGTTTCCCAGTTGATAGCTCGGGTTTCCCAATCACCCCAGGCCTCCGGGACATCATGACCAACCTTGGCCTCTTTAGCTTTCCAGCATTCCTCACCGGGTGTGACCATCATAGGGAACTGGGTCATCGCGTCGCCCTGTAAAGCTGCAATCCTCAGGCGCTCCATAACGGAATACCCGTATTCAAATCCATATCCCAGGGCACCCGTTGTGGGATCCATAACGATATTTCCAGCGGACAGACCCATATCCGTGATCAGGATATTAAGCTGTTTGGCCAAGTTCACATCCATTGCGGTGCGGGCTACAACCATCTGTCCATCAGCCATCGCAGAAGCGACAATGGTGCGGTAGTTTTTTTCTTCGCAAACACCCAGGAGCAGTCGTTCACCCTTGAATTTAGTGGATACTTCTACCAGTAGATCATTATCGGGTTCTGGCTGGCCGGGTCCAAAGACGATCAAAGGCAGCCCGCTGGCCTTGAGAACCTTGTCAACCGCTTCAACAGCCTGTTCCTTGGTAGTGGGATTGCCATCAGCATCGTTGAGCGCTAGTTTCAGGTAGAGGATCTCCGCGCCGGCTTGTTCCGCGGCTTTGGCCCAATCGCCGGGATCATTCATCGCATCGCCCCAGGCTTTCATTAATAATTCAGACCAATCGTTTGGTCTGCGGCTCTGGATCTCGATCCCGATTACCGGTTTGCGGGGTGTTTGTCCTTCAAAGTGCAGATAGGGCATAGCTGTGGATCCGCCAATTGTAACTGTGTGTGATCGGGTTCCGCCCTCAGCTGCAGTCGCACCCAGGGTGATCTCCCTTACGACGCCATCCCAGTTCTCTTTAGCGAGTTTTGTTTTTGTATCAGCTGGCAGCCAGGGCTCATCAGAAAGAATAGGAGCTGGAGCTGCGGCAGCTGGAGTTGGAACACCAGCCGGGGCGGCGGGCATCGATGGTAGTTGGAAGTCTTCCATACCTTCTATGCCGCCCAATTCTGCCAGGGCTGCAATCAATGCCCGGCGCAGCATATTGACGGCTTTTTCAGCGCCCTGTCCTGCTGTGCCACCAGAAATTGATGTCACGGGAGCAACCGGGGTTGATGCCGGTGCCGCTGCTTCTGGTGAAGGGGTGGGTTTCGGAGCTTCAGAAGTAGTCTTTGCAATAACAGCTTCTGCCTGGGCAATGACTTCGGAACTTTCCTCCACTGATTCGGGAATATCAAGCTCTTTCTCTTCCCTCTGCATAGTGGGCATATCCAGAACAGGATGTTCCTTTGCCTTGACCCATTCCTGCAGTTCTTCAACTGTGGTCACGCTTTCGCTGTCTGCAATCTTATCGATCAAATCCGGGATACCTTCCCGCTCGGCAACTCCTTGCAATTCATCAATCATGCTATCTTTGATGTTTTTGCTCATCCAGACAACACGTTTAAAACCGCCATCAGCAGAGATGAATTTGGGGCTGAGCATGTAATACTTGCCCACACCCATCACACCCGGGGTTTGCACACCACCGCCGGCGATGCCGGCCAAAGTACTGAACTTCATACCCATGGGTGTCATGCCGGTGTCTTCCCGGCTGACTACGATCACACCTTCCACTTCTGGGATATACATCAAAATTGCCTCGAAGCAGCCACAGGCGGTCATCGGGTTTTCCATGATTGAGTACATGGATACTTTGTCCACCACACCGTGGGAGGCGGATTTTGTGTAATCGATGGTGCCTTCCCAGTAGCCAACCTCTTCGTCATAACATTCACCCAGATTGATGGGCTGGTTGGGTCCAGTGGGATCAATGCTGAAGGATGCCTTGCAGTCCAACCAGTTATAAGCACCGCACAAGCCCAATCGTTCCGGGCTGACCACACAGACATGGTCCGGCGCAAAGCTCTGGCACAGAGTGCAAGAGTAAAACACATCCACCGATTTATCTGTCATATCAGCCAGACGTTTATTGCGGTAATCATAAGCCTCGCGAGCTTTCTCCAGCCATTTTTCTATATCGCCTTTTTCGGTATAGACAGTCACTTCGACTTTATCGAGCACCGCGCCGAAATCGGAATGCAAGCGGGCATGGATGATTTTGCCAAAATGTTCCAGACTGAAACCCTTTTCAGCAGCTGCTTTTGATATTCGGCACCAGACGATATCTCGTTGGCCAATATGCTGAATGCCGGAGGCACCATTCACAAAGTCATGGATCTGGCGTTCCAGCACCGGTTCAAAGTCCTCTTCCATTTCACGACCGGCAACCTGGACCACGACACCCATATCCATCGATGCGCCATCTTCTAGGTCCTCAAAGGAAGGACCTACCACCGTTACTTTGCCATCGGTGATGTCTTCCATATCGGTCATGAATAGGTATTCAAAGGAGCGGGAATTCTTCCCGCCAAACTCAACTCGCATATCTGCCCGGCGAACCACTTCGCCCTCGAAGGCAGACCCGTATGGAACAGGAACGGGCACATTAGTGATTTTGATTTTCACACCGCGAATCTGGATGCATTTCTGAACCAGAGCAGTGGCGCGCTCCATGTCATCTTTCCCTTCGATCTGATCAAAAGGCATACTGACCACGTGTTCATAGGTCGTGACACCTGTGGGCAGGATCTCCGGGATAACTGTATCCGCAATGACCGGGAAGCCAAAGTTAATAGCGCCGGCTGCAGCGGCATATTTCAGATCATCCACTTCTCCCAGGGCCAGCACAAAAGCAAAGACGCGGGAGCGGTTGTAGTTAAGGATATTCCTGGCCTCGCCGGCTTCGATGCCGCCGAAGGTCAGCGCAGAGCGGGACGCAAATCCCAGAGCATAGATCGCGCTCAGGGTATCTGTTCCAAAGGGAACTGTATAGGTGTCATAACCCAGCTCAACCCCCTCCTCCACAAGCTGATCAATGATGCTGCGCCCATTGACGTTACCACAAAGGAAGGTGAGGATATTCCGCTGCTGGAGTTCGCGGACGATCTTTACCGCAACCTCATTAGATTTGGCTGCACCTACGATAGCCGCAAATCCCGGCATCCTGCCGTCAACCAGCTGGATACCCCAGGAACGAAGCTGGATATCATCAATTGGGCCATTCAAACGGCCAGATAAACCAAAATCTCGATCTCCATACTCGGTTCCACCTGCCAGTTCAATATCTGGGTAGATTTCTGGCTGAAGCCCATAAATCGAACGAATAGCCTCAATCGTTTCAGCGGCAATCAGGGTAGCCATACCACTATCGAGGGTTTCGCCAAGATAGGGAGTCCATTTATCCGCCGAAGGAATTGGGTGCAGGAGGCTTCTCGCTTTTTCCAGGATCGGGGACAAGTCACCAAGGGTGGACACTTTTTCCCCGGTCATGGCGTAGATCAAGGGTAGATAATAAGCCGTATTAGGAAATTCTACGGCCGTTTCCGGACCCTTTTCTGCCAGTGCTTTAAAAAGCATTGCCTCTGCTTCATAAACAATGGCATTTGCGCCGCGGACGGCTCTAGTAGCAATGTACTTAGACATTTATCTTATCTCCTTCATTATTCAGCGAATCCATAGATCGCTTGCCGACGTTCCTTGAGGGGAAGTTTCTCCAGCTCAATCATGTCCCTATCACCGCTCTTGCCAAACAGGCTGGGATCATATTTGATCAAGCCCAGTGCAGCCCGTTTTTTATCGATATGATCCAGGGTGGCTTTGACCATACCTTCTGGATCAGGTATGAACTCCAGCTTTCCGCCGACTATCTTTTCCCAGCCCTCACTGATGATGTTGGTGACAATATCACTGTCAGAGACTTTGTCTGGCATACCACCAACTGGCGAAGAACCGCCAAAAATCACATAAACACCAGAAGCCACACAATAGGTACCGATCGAGAGAGCTTTTTCACTCATCCATTCCGGCGCCAGACCAACAGCGGGAATTTCATCCATATCTTCACCCAGCCCGCCTTCTTCAACCATTTGCGACAGGACGGTCAGGATGCGGCTGTTATCCACGCAGCTTCCCATGTGAAGCACCGGGGGCATGCCGGTAGCTTCGCAAATCTCCCGAAGTCCAGGACCAACATTATCCAAACCGGCCTGCCCCATCAATAAACCTTCTTTGGCACTAGCGATGGCAGCGCATCCAGTTTCGACCACCAGAACATCCTGCATAAGGAGCTCTTTGGTCACCTCGGTATGGAGGTAGTCATGCTGGCCGCGTGGGTTATTGCATCCCACTACCGCGGCCACACCCCGGATCCGGCCTGAGATGATTGCGTCGTTCAGAGGCCGGAAGGAAGCCCGGTAGGATCCACCGAGCGCATAGTTGATATACTCGTGGGAGAATCCCGGAATAAGGTCATGTTTATAATCCGGAATCTGAGTCTCGCCCCGGTTCTTGAAGTTGTCAATTGCTTCTTTCAGAATATCCTTGGCGATAGTTAAGGCTTTATGCTCATCAAACTCGATATGTGTAGCACCAGTAATCTTTACCTTGGGAGAGGTGGTGATGATTTTTGTGTGGAAATGCTTCGCAATCCCAACGATTGCCTGCATGATGCACTGCACATCGACCACCATGGCTTCTACCGAGCCGGTCATAATTGCCATCTCCTGCTGCAGGAAGTTTCCTGCAGCTGGCACTCCCTGGCGCATCAGGGTCTCATTGGCAGTGCAGCAGATGCCTGAAAGGCTGACACCTTTTGCGCCAGCTTTCTTGGCATACTCGATGATCTCCGGCATTTGAGATGCCGCCACGATCATTTCACTCAGCGTGGGTTCATGGCCGTGAATGACCACGTTCACCCAGTCATCTTTCAACACACCGAGATTGGCTTCTCCCAGCAGTGGGGCCGGTGTGCCAAATAAAATATCCGAGATATCGGTGGCGATCATACTCCCGCCCCAGCCATCAGAGATGGCAGTTCGAAGAGCGTGCAGCAGGATGTGGTTTGGATCCTGGTCATCGCCGATATGAGTTCGGTGCAGTGATTCGACGATCTCCCGATCCACACCCCGAGGCATGATCCCATTTTCTTTCCAAAGTTCCTGGCGCTTTTTAGGAGCCCTGACAACAGGTGCAACCTGTCCCTCCTGTTGGCCAAATTGAGCGATATAAAGGTCCGCCAGGTCATTTGCGATATCGCTGGGTGAGCGATCCTCAACCGGAATATTGTAATATCCCGCTACAGTCCTCAGCTTGGCAACATCTCTGAGAACATATCCTTCCGCTTCTCCATTGGCTGTCGCTTTGAGGGTGAAGGCCATACCTCGACCATGATCAGAGTGCGCTGATGCCCCGGCGGAAATCTGGCGCAGCAAGTTCCTGGCCTGAATGGTATCAATGGTGGCGCCGCAGATTCCTACCTGTCCGTCCTTGGTCAACCGGCAGGGACCCATGCTGCAGTTTTTGCAGCACATGCCTGCGCCGCCGATATTGCAGGGAGCCATATCATCCGCTCTGGTAAAGGCAGTTTTGATCCCCATATCTTCAGCCCGTTGGAGCATTTCCTGGGTTGCGGGATCTATACTTTGTTCCTCGATCGTTCTTTTTGCTTTAGCCATTTTCATTCTCCTCGTCCACTTCTAAAATTTGCGTTTTTACAGGACCCATGCCTGGGCAGGGCCAAAGGGGAGAGCGTTGAACTCTTACATTCTGCTCAAAACTCACTGTGTTCCCAGTCTGCTCCATAGCCTCTGTATGGCGGAAATATGCGCCTTTTACATCTTCATTGGCCGGAGTAGATGGTTCCAAAGCCATTTTAAAATCCCCCATATATCCTGCTTTTTCGAGTGCATCTACCAGATCCTTTTTTGGAGTTTTTTTGTTGTTGTATTCCACTTCAACAACACCAAACCCGGAACTGGCATACACATCCGAAACGCCATCAAATTCAAGCAGAATCCGCCTGACTTCGATAACATGATGGTCTCCAAACATCGTAGGAAGTTCCAGAGACAAGCTTGCCATATTTTTTCTCCTTTCCCAAATTCCACAATTAAATTAAAAGAGGAGCAATCCTAGTCGCCGTAATTCGCCCTGGGAGCTGCTCCTCCGCTAAATCCAGTATCAAAATAACCCCTGATCCCTGGTTTCATTCGTTTGAATACCTGATACCAATAAAGTTGGGTGCAGTTTAATACAGCCTGGGCGCTGCTCAAGCAACACGTATTATAAGTTCTCATGTGTAATGGATAACGTCAACGAAGCCATAGTTAATAAAAACTATCAGGTTTAGTATACCAGTATTCAATTCATTTACCACAGCCGTAGCCCTTTATTTGATGGACAAAACTCACTCATTTTATGTGACATTTATTTATTATCCAGTATCTTTCTGCCCTCGGGAACCCCCGGAAGGTAAAAGGTGGTCAAATAAGGTATCTAGAGAATATATTACATACTCATGAAAATATCTTATCCGGTTCTCCTCAAGTTGAGTATTGTACAGAATCAGCCAGTTTCTTGTGATGAAAATCTTGTCTAAGATAAGCAAAGAAAGTTGACTCTAAATAGTACAATAGGGAAGATAAGCTCCCAACCATCGGAGCAATTCAATAAGGAGCAGGACTATGACCAAAGCCGAAAATAATAAAACCAACTTCCTCCCTTTTATCCTGGTCGGGGTGGGGTTAATGGTCTTTATTGGGATAGCACTTTATTTGCAGAGTACCAGCGGTGTTGATCAGCAAGCTCAGGATCCATTTTTACTCCAGCCAATAGAAGTTGACCAACCCGCCCCGGAGCTGACCTTATTTGATCTGGATGGCAATCCAGTATCTTTATCCGATTTTGTAGGGCAGGTAGTGCTTGTGAACAACTGGGCCACCTGGTGCCCTCCCTGCCGCCAGGAAATGCCTGAGTTCAAGGCCTATTATGATAAATATAGAGACCAAGGCTTCCAAATCGTTGCGGTTGAAGCCGGTCAACCAGAATCTGAAGTCCGCGCATTTGTCGAAGAACAAGGACTGGATTTTGTAATCCTTCTTGATCCGGGAAACCAGTCGTTGATCACTTTCCAGAACAGCTCACTTCCGAATTCCTGGGTCATAGACAGAAGAGGACACCTCCGGATGGCCTGGTTGGGCTCTATCAATCTTCCAACTCTAGAAAAATATGTCACCCCCCTCTTAGAGGAGTAAATCATGAACGCAAAAGTTGAATGGAAAGGCAGAATGTCATTTACCGGTTCGGCAGATTCAGGTTTTGAGGTCCCCTTGGGTTCATACCCTGAAGTAGGGGGGGATGATGACGGCTTTCGTCCCATGGAGCTAATGGCCGTCAGTCTGGCTGGTTGTACAGCCATGGATGTCATATCCATCTTGATGAAAAAGCGGCAGGGAGTTTTAGATTTTCAGGTGAAAGTTGAAACCGAAAGAGCCGATCAACATCCCAAAGTATTCACCAGCGCTGTAATTGAATATCATGTCGCCGGAAAAGATATTTCGGAAAGCGCGGTCTCCCGGGCAATGGAGTTATCCGCAGATGCATATTGCCCAGCCCAGGCAATGATAGGAAAAATCATCCCTTTAACCTTGAAATATTTTATCTACGAGGGAGAAAAATTAAGTGATGCAAAATTGATCAACGAAGGTCAGCTGAGGTAACCATATACCATGGTTCTCGTATTAAAAAGCGTAATCAGTTGATTACGCTTTTTGTATTTAGCTTTTCCAGAAAACAACAGGAAGGTTATTCCTTAATCGTGTTGATAAATTCGGGACTGTTCAAATGACGCTCAAGGGTATGGGTCAAATAATAATGGATAACCTCTTCCAGCCCTTTTCTAACATCCGTAGCAATGTTAAGCGCCATTAATTCCTGCAAGCTCGAGCGTTGGAAATGCCGTAAATATTTTAGGATTCTGGCTGATACCGGCCGGATATCCACCCCGGATACTGATGTCACACAGGATGGGCAGACCACTCCCCCCAATTCTCCAGAGATGTATTGATCCTGGTCTGTGATCTTTTTTCCGCAATTCACACAGATAAAGAACTCGGGCTGAAAACCTACCAGCCCTAACAGATGCAGTTCAAAAAAGTGGGTGACGATCGCAGGATCATCCCCCGAATCCAGGGCTTCCAGGACTGTTAGCAGCAGCTCATATAAATTGAGGTTACTGCCCTCTTCGAAGGTCACAGCATCAACAAGTTCAACAATATATGATCCCTGGCCAATTCCCGGAAGATCCTCTCTCAACCTGTCAAAGGAGTCTAATACTTCTGCCTGGGTGATCAAATGCAAATTTCTGCCGCGGGAGATCAGGAAAGATGAGCGCATGAACAACTCAAGGTGACCTGCAATCTTTGAGCTTGGTTTCCTTGATCCTTTCGCGATTCCAGAAATGCGTCCGAGCTTGCGAGTAAACAAGACCAGAATACGATCCGACTCTCCAAAATCTTTCCGGCGCAGAATAATTCCCTCAGTTCGAATAGAGCGTTCTCGAGCAGACATGGACACCAGGTATTTTCAAGCTGATCAGCTAATCAAAGGCAGATCAAAGATCAGGAGTAGACTTCTTTTTTCAATTCGGCGATATAGGGCAAGGTCCTGTGGGTGTCTGCGTAATCAAGGCCGTAACCAACAACCCAGACGTCAGGCAGATCAAAACCAACATAATCCAGCGGGACATCTAGCCTGTCGCGATTCTTCTTGAACAATGAACAGGTTTTTAACGATGCGGGACCTCTGCCCATCAGGGTCTGGTAGAGGTAATTCATGGTATGTCCGGTGTCCACAATATCTTCCACCACAATGACATGTTTATCAACGATTGGCTTCCGCAAGTCCAGGATCAATCTGACTGCGCCAATCGATTCAGCCGTATCGCCATAACTTGAAATAGACATGAAATCCACACTATGGGGTACATGAATCTTCCTGGACAGATCCGCAGTAAAAATAAAAGCTCCCTTCAAGATCCCGATCAAAACGACCTGGCCTGCATCCTTATAATCTCGGTCGATCTCGGCCGCAATTTCAGCTACGCGCTGCTGGATATCTTCTTCGGAGATCAATATTCTTTCAATATCCGGGTGGAGATCGGTCATCTGGAACTCCTTGTATAGGTATCTTGGGGTTGATTATTTTACTGGCCTTGCTCTATTAATTATACCTGAGCAGATCCAACTATTTAGATATTATTCCTATCTGCCAGAACCGCAGCCCATTCACCTTGCCGCAAAGTATTCCTAAACATAAATCCGCTTTGTTCTAGGCAGTTCAATATGGCCGGCAGCTGTTTTTCCAGAATACCAGATAGAACCAATTGACCTTCTGAAGTGACAATTTCCCCCAACCCCTCTTCAAATAATTCCTCCAGAATAGGAGCGATAATATTCGCTATCACCAACGATGCCCGGGGCAAGGAAAACTTCTCAGAGAGGATTTCTTGCACGGACCCCTGGTGAAAGTTACTTGTTTTATTTACATTATTCTTTTTCGCATTCTCTCTTGAAACGCGGACAGCTTCAGCGTCCGTATCCACTCCTAATATTCGTTTCACTCCCAATTTTGCAGCTGCTATAGATAAGATACCTGAGCCGCATCCCACATCGATCAGCTCGGTATGCGATTTGTCAGTTAAAGACATTTCCAGCAACGCCAGAGACAGACGGGTTGTCTCGTGTGTTCCAGAACCAAATGCCATCCCGGGATCGATATAAATCGGGATTCGCTCCGGGATCGGATTCTCCAGCCAGGAAGGAACCACGATCAACCTGTCTCCTACCGGAATCGGTTGATATCTTTCCTGCCAGGCAGCAGCCCAATTTTTATTTTCCAGTGATGAAAAAACCAGATCTGGCAGATCTGCTTTTGCTGTCAGCCCATTCAGCGCTCCCAGGATCCTTTCCCTGTATAGCAGGTCTTCCTCTTCAGGATAAAACCCGAAGATTCGGATCGGTCCGCTGACCTGGTCAAGTTCGTGGGGAAATACTTCTTCGAAAACCCTTTCCGATACCAGTCCGCCAGGTAGTATCCCGATCAGGGCGTTCCCAACCAGATCTGCCATATCCTGGTCAACTTCAATACTGAATTCCATCCATTGC
The DNA here is from genome assembly GCA_964627755.1 of uncultured Anaerolineales bacterium. Classification (GTDB taxonomy): domain Bacteria; phylum Chloroflexota; class Anaerolineae; order Anaerolineales; family UBA11858; genus B10-G9. Next base: position 11,051 of record CAZVIH010000009.1, on the reverse strand, counting down.
TGATCTTGTTTTATTTCATTCATAAATATCAAAAAGGTGCAAACCTCTGCCAAATGGCATTGATTTGCACCTGGTATACCTGGTTAGACCTTATCAAATTATCCTCCCAGGACATTCTTCAATTTTTCTAGAAAACCCCTTTCTTGAGGAAGAACTTTGCTGTCCATTTCATCAGCCAGCTTCTCGAACAGCTCCCTTTCTTCCACTGTTAGCTTTTTAGGAATTGTCACATTAACGATCACCAGCTGATCTCCCCGGGAATTGCTGCGTAAATGCGGTACACCTTTTCCCCTCATCCGGATGATCTTTCCTGGCTGAGTCCCAGACGGGATCTTCAGTTTTACTTCTCCATCAACCGTTGGCACTAACACTTCTGCGCCAAGAGTGGCTTGGGATACATTCACTTTAAGATCCAACAGAATATCATTGTCGCGCCGGCGGAAATATTTATGAGGCTGAACGCGGATGAGCAAATACAAGTCACCTGGAGGTCCATTATTTTCACCTGGCTGCCCTTCACCTGCTAAGCGCATGCGGGTGCCATCATCCACGCCAGCCGGGATGCTGACTTTCTTGCGGCGAGTTTTTCTCACCTTCCCCTGGCCAGAACAGGTGGGGCAATGGGATTCAATGATCTTTCCCCGTCCCTGACAAACCGGGCAGGTTGTTACCTGAACCATGGAGCCTAAAAGTGTTTGCCGGGTCTGTCGAACTTCTCCTCGACCCTGACATTCTGGACAGGTTTTAGGAGATGTGCCGGGTTTTGAGCCATCACCACCGCAGGTATCGCATTTTTCGTCTTTGGTTACTTCGATTTCCTTATCCGCACCAAAAACAGCTTCTTTAAAAGATATCGCTATCTGATATTGAAGGTCGGACCCTCGGCGGGGTGCTGTTCTGCTAGCAGATCTGGAGCGGCCGCCAAAACCACCAAAACCAAACATGTCTCCGAAAATATCCGCAAAATCGGAGAAATCAACTGTTTCAAATCCGGTCCCTCCATTTGGTCCTCTTACACCCTGATGACCAAACCGATCATAGGCAGCGCGTTTATCAGCATCGGATAGTACCCCGTAGGCCTCATTGGCTTCTTTGAATTTCTCTTCTGCGTCCGGGGCGTCGTTTACATCTGGGTGGTGTTTGCGGGCCAAATTTCGGAAAGCGGTTTTTAACTCACTTTCCGAAGCATCCCTGGAAACGCCCAACACTTCATAATAATCTCGTTTCGCCATATCTCTTACCGTAAACTATCCCACAAATAAAGTTAGTCCATCATATACTCAAAGACCGGGGAGTAGTTATTCCCCGGCTTTGAGTCTCGATCACCTGAAAAGACTAAACTTCTTCAAATTCACCTTCAACAACATCGCCTTCTTCGCCGCCTTCGCCGTCACCTGCATCCGGTGCCGCGCCGGGCATATCTTGTCCGGACTCTGCGGCCGCCTGATAAGCTGCTTCACCAATCTTCTGCAAAGACAGAGATAAAGCTTCACTCAGTTCTTTCAGGCGAGGAACGTCAATTGTTTCCTTTTCCAACTCAGACTTCACTTCAGCAACTTTACCTTCAACCTCAGTCTTGATATCGGCCGGGACTTTGTCGCCCATATCTCGAAGGGTTTTTTCAGCAGTATAAGCCAGAGTATCAGCTTGGTTGCGGGTTTCGATCTGTTCTTTATTGATCCGATCATCATCGGCAAATCGCTCAGCATCCTGGCGCATTTTTTCGACTTCTGCATCGCTCAGGCCAGAACTGGCTGTAATGGTGATGTTCTGGGTCTTTCCAGTGGCTTTGTCTTTGGCGGTCACTTCCAAAATGCCATTGGCATTGATGTCAAAAGTAACCTCTACCTGGGGAATGCCGCGGGGTGCCGGGGGAATGCCATCCAGTATGAACCGTCCCAACGATTTATTATCTGCTGCCATAGCTCGTTCACCCTGGAGGACATGGATCTCGACCTGATTCTGATTGTCACTGGCCGTTGAGAAAGTTTGGCTCTCCCGGGCAGGAATAGTGGTGTTGCGTTCAATTAGCGGAGTGGCTACACCGCCCAGAGTTTCAACTGACAAAGTCAGTGGAGTAACATCGAGCAGCAATAGATCATCAACTTCTCCACCAAGCACACCTGCCTGGATAGCGGCGCCAATAGCTACCACCTCATCCGGATTCACACCACGATGGGGGGCTTTTCCGAAGAATTTTCCAACCGCTTCCTGTACTGCAGGCATGCGTGTCATACCGCCAACCAGAACCACCTCATTGATGTCACCTGGTTTCAGTCCAGCATCATCAAGTGCCTGCTGGACAGGCTTCATGGATTTTTCGATCAGGTCCATGGTAAGCTGTTCCAGTTTAGCACGGGTGAATTTCTTCACCATGTGTTTCGGTCCAGAGGCATCTGCTGTGAGATAAGGTAGATTGATCTCTGTCTGCTGCATAGTGGATAGCTCGATCTTGGCCTTTTCAGCAGCTTCCTTCAGACGCTGCAGCGCCTGGCGCTGTTCTCGAAGGTCAATGCCTTCATCTTTCTGGAATTCATCCGCCAGGAAATCAATAATTCGCTTATCGAAATCATCGCCGCCCAGGAAGGTATCACCACTGGTGGACCGCACCTGGAACACACCTTCACCCACATCAAGGATGGAGATATCAAAGGTGCCGCCACCGAGATCGTAAACTGCGATAACTTCATTTTGTTTTTTATCCAGGCCATAAGCCAGGGATGAAGCTGTGGGTTCATTGATGATCCGCAGCACTTCCAACCCGGCAATCTTTCCGGCGTCTTTAGTGGCATTACGCTGGCTGTCATTAAAGTAAGCCGGGACAGTAATCACTGCCTGGGTAACTGGTTCACCCAGATAATCCTCAGCATCGGCCTTGATCTTTGCCAGGATCATAGCCGAAATCTCGGGGGGGGAATATTCTTTCCCATCCATAATCACCCTGAGGTCTCCGTTGGGGGCTTCTTTGGTTTCATAAGATACCATCTTCCGCGCCTTTTCAATTTCGGGAGAATTGAACTTTCCACCCATAAATCTCTTGATCGATGTGATGGTGTTCTCTGGGTTAACAACGGCCTGGTTTCTTGCTGGCCGGCCAACCAGCCGCTCGTGATTTTTATTCATGGCAACAACAGATGGAATTAATCGATCGCCTTCTGCTGACGGGATAATTGTGGGTTCTCCACCTTCCATCACCGCTACACCTGAATTTGTTGTTCCTAAGTCAATCCCTATTATTTTCGCCATTTTTTCCTCCATTAATGTTCAGTTTCTTCGTTTTCTAATAATTACCTTTAAACAGCTAAGCAGCAATTCTGACCAGTGCCGGACGCAATACTTTATCACCGATCCAATAGCCTTCCTGCATTACTTCTATGATGTGTCCACTCTCATATTCCTCACTCTCTTCTTTCATCAAAGCTTCATGAATGTTGGGATCAAATACCTCACCCAGAGGATTCATCGGCTTAAGCCCTTCAGCTTCAAGTCGAGATCGTAATTTCTGATAGATGATCTCAATCCCATCTGCCCAGGTTTCTTCTTCTCCACTTTCAGGTTTTTCCTGGAGGGCCCGTCTCAGGTCATCGGCAATATCCAGATATTGTTTAATTACCTCTCCTCGGGCTATCTGTCGAATCTCAGTATTTTCCCGCAGCACCCTTTTTTTATAGTTGGCAAAGTCAGCCCTGGCTCGCTGCCAGCCATCCAGATATTCTTCTGCCTTTGCAGTCATTTCGCCTAAAGCTGCCCGTAAGACTTCCACCTGATCTTCGATAAGACCATCGTCATCCAGCTCAACCTCAGCCGCAGGATCAGCAATATCCGAATCCTGATCAAGGGAGTTCTCTCCCAATGAGTCAGCTTTGGTCTCTTCAATTTCTGATTTTATTTGATCTTTATTTTTTTTCATTCCGTGATAAATCTCCTCCGATAACGAATCAACTCTCCATTGATTCTGAAATCAGTTCACTGATCAAGTCTGACACAAAACGGACAGTGGAAACTCCCCGGCTGTACGACATTCGTAAAGGGCCAAGAATTCCTACTGCACCCATAGCATGGTCCTTCTTCCCGTAGCTAGCCAGGATCAGTGAGGTGTCTTCCAGCTGATCCCAGGTATCTTCACCGCCAATGATCACATGTACCCCGGGGGCATCACTGTCAAAAACCGTTCTGGACAACAGGTCATCCAACATGGCGCGATCCTCAAAGATCTCAAGTGTATGTTTGGCTTTCTCTGGTTCAGAGAATTCCGGTTCGGTTAACATATTGGCCAATCCATCCCGGTATACCTCACCGGAAGTTATCACTTCCGATTCTTTGATAGTATTCATAACTACCTCAAAGATCTCTTTCAGCGGAGATTCTGCATTTCCGGGTTTAATATCCTCCAGCTCTTTAGCATCCAGTCCTGCCGCCAAACGATTGATCTGGGCCGCAACTCCACTTAACTTTTCCTGTGATAATGTTTCATCAAGCACCAGTGTTTGTTGGTGAACTTCACCGCTGCTGAGGACAATAACTACCAGTACTTGTCTGCCCCGAGTAGATAATAAGGCAATATTTTTAAATCTTGCCTTTTCAGTATGAAGCTGAGTCACAATGGCAGCGCCCATACTGTGTTGGGCCAACACCGATGCGGATAATGAAAGCCAGTCATCTACATCATGCCGGGCTTGGTAAAATTGATGCCGAATCATTTCCTGAATATGAGCGGGCAGCTGATCTTCTCCCATTAAGCGCCGCACATAATATCTGTATCCCGCCCTGGTAGGTACTCGACCAGCTGAGGTATAAGGTTGGGATAAAAAACCATTTTCCTCGAGAACAGCCATTTCGTTGCGAACAGTCGCTGAGCTGAAATCAAGTTGATAGTTTTTCACTAAACGGCCTGAGCTAATTGGCTCGGCAGTTTCCACATAATCCCGAACCAGCAGTGCTAAGACCAGTTTTTGTCTTTCAGATAAAACAAGCATCATTTTAACCAATTAGCAGTCTCTTGAAGAGAGTGCTAAGAACGGTTTATAGTCTATCATGGTGGTTCTTAGCAGTCAAGAAATACGGGTGCTAAAAAGGGGTTTCTTATGGGATGTTAATAAAATGGTAATTAGGGGAAGTTCGGGGGTAGTTTTGCTCGACCTGTGATCAATCCCTTCTCATCCTGGCTTATCATTCCAATCGAAGCAAGGGAAGTGGCAGAAATGCCTTTTTTTCTGAGGATCTTCAGCTTGCAGCAGGTCCTCCGCCCAGAGAATCAGGAACAGGATATCACTACTGAATACTGATGACCGATGGCTCTCCCCCAATCTAATACTTTGTATCTTCTGTTTTCTGTACGATCAATCTCCCCCATCTATCAGTTGATCTAAAAAATCCCGGTCCTCGTCTGTTAATTCAAATTTTTTCAGAAGCTCCGGTCTTCTTTCCAGAGTTCTTTTTAAAGACTGGTTCCTGCGCCAACGGTCGATCCTGGCATGATGACCAGACCTTAAAATCTCGGGGACTTTCCATTCCCGGAAATCTTCCGGACGGGTGTAATGCGGGTATTCCAGCAAACCACTGGCGTGCGAATCGTTTGCAGCCGCCATAGGATCTCCCAGTACTCCAGGGATCAACCTTACAAGCACATCAATTAATATCAAGGCCGGCAGCTCTCCTCCTGTCAGCACATAATCTCCAATTGATATCTCGTCCGTTACCAGGTGTTCTCTTACCCGTTCATCAATTCCTTCATAATGCCCGGCAATAATCCCCAATCGGTCATAACCCGCCAGCTTCTGAGCTCCTTTTTGATCCAGCAGTTTTCCCTGGGGAGTCATCAATATTACTGGACAAACGGGGGGTTGCCCCAGAACACCTTCAACTGCAGCAAAGATGGGTTCTGGTTTCATTACCATGCCGCCACCTCCACCGTAGGGAGGTTCATCCGTTACTTGATGTTTATCGGTCGCCCAATCGCGAATATTGTGAATATTTACCTTGAGATGCCCCATTTCCTGGGCGCGGAATAGAATGCTGGCATCCAGATAAGACGGAAAAACTTCTGGAAAGAGAGTGAATATATCAAATTGCATACTCCCATTCTAGCTGAGAGGTGATAGATGCGCAAGTGAGGGGATTTTCCTTTATATTAGAACCCCTCTCTGGAACTACCAGAGAATCCTTGACGCATTTTTTACGACAGTGGTAAGATGTGCGCATGTACCTTAACGGTAGTAAATGGAAAATGACCAAAAACCCTCGCCGGAGAGCCAACCCCTGGCGAATTATTCTTCTTTTAGTAGTGATTGGAGCAATCATCTATTTTAACCAGGCTGTTGTTCCGACGATAGAGCCCATTGGAATTCCAACAGTTACACCCACTGAAAATCCTGAGATTTTTCTCAACAGGGCTGAAGCATTATTCGATGAAGGTAAATTAAGTCAGGCCATAGACGCCTACAAAGAAGCCATTCGCGCCAATCCTGAAGATTCTTCATTATTCGTTTCGCTGGCCCGGGTTCAGATCCTGGCTGGTGATCACGAAGCCGCTCTTGAGAACGCTGAACTGGCTCTGCTTCGCAGCCCCGATAATCCCCTGGCCCATGTTATGAAAGCCTGGGCGCTTGATTTCATGGGTGATCTGATTGCGGCTGAAATATCCATTGAAAGGGCATTGGATCTGGCAGAAAAGAACCCGCTGGCTCACGCAGTTTACGCTGAAATTCTGATCGACAATCAGGATTTTGAAAATGCCAGTATTGAATCCCTGAGAGCGTTGGAATTGGGACCTAATCTGCTCGAAACCCACCGGGCTCGCGGATATGTGTTGTACTGGACCGGCAATTATACCGAAGCGATCCGGGAGTATCAAAGCGCTCTCAATATCAACAACGCCATACCTAATTTGCATCTGATGCTGGGATATAGTTATTATGCCAACCAAGAAAACGATAAAGCTGTAACATCTTTCAGCCAGGCAAACGCTTTAAATCCGAGCGACCCGACCCCGGATTATGAAATCTCTCGGATTTATCTTCTGGATGGTGTCTATAATAAAGCCATCCAGTATGGAGAATTGGCTGTAAAGGATGCCCCTCAGGATCCGCTCTTGCAGGGAAACTTGGGTGTCTTGTATTTCAGAAACAGGGATTTTGACCAGGCTCTAAAATATCTCAGCCTGGCTGTCCGGGGCGGCACTACAGATGATGGGGATATAGTAGAGGGCCTGCCTCTGTCCTATAAACCAAAAGTGATCGAAATCTTCTCGGCCTACGGGTTAACTCTGGCCAGGATGAATATGTGTGAAGAGGCTATCCCGGTTTTCCAGACCATGCTCGGCCAGGTTGCGGATGACAATATCGCCTTCATCAACGCCAATGAAGGGCTAGCGATCTGTTCTGCCAATCTGGTTGAACCCTCACCTACCCCAACTCCCTGATCTAATACCCATGCCATCCCAGATTGGTAATTTCCCCGGGGGCTGGCGCTTCTAAATAAACATGAATCGAAAACTTACTGGCAAACGACCAACTTTCAGCAAGGACAAGACTACTATCAACTATACATTTGTCTTGATCCTGGTTGCCTTGATCGCGGTTGGATTATGGTTTGCCTCTCAAGTCCACGATCCAGAAGGCCGCTTTGAGCCTCTTTTCCTCCCCACTCCAACAGCAACCCGGACAGTGGATTCCCTTGTTCTGGAGGGGGAAGCTTATTTCGAGGCCGGAAAGATCTTCGACCCAGAAGGAAAAGACGCCATTGATGCCTATTATGCTGTACTGGAACGCTATCCGGACAATGCTCAGGTCCGGGCTGAATTAGCTAGATTACTGACTTACTCATCCGCCCTGTTGTCCACAACAGAAGAACGCACGGAACGTTTGTCTCTGGCAAGGCAGGAGATCCAGCAAGCTTCAGATCTGGCTCCTGGCGACAGTACTGTCCAAGCTATCAGGGCTCTGGTACTGGACTGGAGTTCAACCTCGGCTGCAGCGAGTCAGGAAGAAAAATTGGACTGGATCAATGAGGCAGAACAGGCTGCTAACCTGGCAATCACCCTTGATCCTAATAACAGCTTGGCGCTGGCTTTTTACGCTGAGGTCTTACTGGACCAAAACCAAAAATCCCAGGCAGAAGAACACGCTCGTCTTGCTGTCCAGCAGGGACCGGAATTAATGGACACTCACCGGGTTTACGGCACTGTGCTGGAATCGCTGGGGGAATATCGCTACGCCATCGAGGAATTTGAAAAAGCAGCCGAGATTAACCCGAACCTGACCTTCCTCTATATCCGCATCGGTGTGATCTATCGTGCGCTGAAAGTCTATGACGTTGCCCTGGAATACTTTGCCAAGGCGATCACCATCAACCAATCCAATGGGGTGCAAGATTCCATCCCTTACATTGCCATCGCAAAAACCTACTCTCGGGATGGTGAATTTTTCATTGCAGCTGTTAATGGAGAAAAAGCCATCGCTATCAATCCCACTAATGCAGACACGTACGGGCAGCTGGGAGATATCTATGTCCGCGCTCGCAACTATGAGGGCGCTATGCCAGTATTGAAATGTGCTGTGGTTGGCTGCACTGCGGAAGAAAACGAAGTGGGCGGCGTGGCAGTCCAGGCCCTCGAATTGACTTCATTTGATGTGGCTTATTATTATGCCCGATATGGTTCTGTATTAGCAGCGCTCAGCCGCCCGGAAGAGAACTACTGCCAGGAAGCCCTCGAAGTATTGGCAGAGCTGAAAAACGCCTACGGAGATGATCCCACCCTGATGAGCATCGTGGCGGAAAACGAAGACATCTGCACCCTACTGGAAGCTACTCCTGCTCCGTGATTATCTCCCAGGCAAACCTAAACGTTATATAAGAATCATGTTAAAGCCTTTGATAAAACTTGACTTTCAAATCGAAGAAAGTTATCATAATCACCGCTAATTAGCAGTCAATATATTTGACTGCTAATACACCGTTTCAAAGACAGCTCTGAGTCGGCGTTAAAGCATTTATCTTAATACTGTGAATTCTTTGTAATTAGGAAGGAGTAGAAATCTATGGCAGGAAAGCAAATCGTATTTTCAGAAGAGGCCCGACGCAAATTGCAGGTCGGCATGGACAAACTGGCGAAAGCCGTTATCACTACCCTCGGCCCCAAGGGGCGCAATGTTGCCCTGGACCGAAGTTTTGGCAGCCCCACCATCACCCACGACGGTGTGACAGTTGCTAAGGAAGTGGAGCTTTCAGACAAGTTTGAGAACATGGGTGCTCAGCTTCTTAAAGAAGCAGCCACCAAAACCAATGACATCGCTGGCGACGGCACCACAACTTCAACCTTGTTGGCTCACTCCATCGTTACTGAAGGCATGAAGAACCTGGCAGCCGGGTCTAACCCTATGCTGCTGAAACAGGGCATTGAAGCTGCTGCCAATGCAGTCTCCAAAGAACTTGGTAAAAATGCCATCGCCGTCACTACCAGAGAAGAGATCGCCAACGTGGCCAGCATTTCTGCTCAGGACCGTTCTATCGGTGAACTCATCGCAGATGTGATGGACAAAGTTGGTAAAGATGGCGTCATCACCGTTGAAGAATCTAAAACCCTGGCTTTTGAAACCGAATACGTAGAAGGTATGCAGTTCGATCGCGGCTACCTATCCCCTTACTTCGTCACCAATGCTGATGACATGGAAGCGGTGATTGAGGAAGCTAACATACTTATCCACGATTCCAAGATTTCTGCCGCCCAGGACCTGGTTCCCCTGTTGGAACGTTTGGTCCAGATCGGCAAACGAGACCTGGTGATCATTGCTGAAGATGTAGACGGCGAAGCTCTGGCAACTTTGGTGCTCAATAAACTCCGCGGTATGATCAATGTCCTGGCTATCAAAGCACCTGGATTTGGTGATCGCCGCAAAGCCATGCTGCAGGATATCGCTGTCCTGACCGGTGCAACTGTAATTTCTGAGGACCTGGGGCGAAAATTGGAAAGCGCCACCGTGGAAGATCTTGGTAAAGCAGAAAAGATCATTTCTACAAAAGACGACACCACCATCGTGGGTGGTGCTGGCGATAATGCCCAGATTAAGAGCCGCATCCAGCAGATCCGCAATGAGATCGACTCCAGTTCCAGTGACTACGATCGCGAAAAACTGCAGGAACGTTTAGCAAAACTGTCCGGCGGTGTTGCTATCATCCGCGTTGGCGCCGCAACGGAGACCGAGTTGAAAGAAAAGAAACACCGCGTGGAAGACGCTCTTTCCGCCACCCGGGCTGCTGTTGAAGCAGGCATCGTGCCAGGCGGCGGTGTTGCCCTGATTAACGCCACAAAGGCCATTGACAAACTCAAAATGGAGTATGCTGATGCACAGGTGGGTGTGAAGATCGTCCGCAAAGCTCTGGAAGTTCCCATGCGCAAAATCGCTGATAACGCTGGTAAAGACGGCGCAGTAATCCTTGAAAATGTTCGCCGCATCCAGGAAGAGAAAAAGAACAACAAGATTGGTTACGATGTCCTCAGCGAGGAATATGTCGACATGGTTGAAGCTGGTGTGATCGATCCCGCCAAGGTGACCCGCGGCGCGCTCGAGAATGCTGCTTCCATTGCGGCTATGATCCTGACCACAGAGGCATTGATTGCTGATGAGCCGAAAGATGAGTCCGATATGCCCCCCGGAGGTATGGGCGGCATGGGCGGCGGAATGCCAGGCATGATGTAGTACTCCGAAATTTGGACCAACATGTAGTGTGGATAGGGGTGTGATCCACACTACATTTATTTAATCTGGCTGTTCATTTTCCGTTTTTCCCTTATCTACCCGATAATCTCAGCGAGTATAATCTAAACAGATAACAACCCCCTTTTAAGGATCTCCTATGAAAAAACACCGAATTGCCATACTGCTTCTCATCACTCTGATCTTACTGACCGGCTGCAATAATAATTCAGGGCAGGAACCAGCTCCAACGTCCATTCCTCTTTCCAATCCCCAGTCTGGTCTTACTGACCCTGATATCACAGTGATCCCGCCGCTCCACCCGATATCCCTTCCCGAGGGATTTGGTATTACGGT
>CAZVIH010000008.1:0-7847 GCA_964627755.1 uncultured Anaerolineales bacterium | reverse complement strand
GTGTTAGATAGTTTGTTCAATCTGAACTGAAGGATATAATTCTTCCATGAGATCTGATCATTCACCCACTGGGCGAAAGAGAAAATCAAATTCCACCACAAAGATACTGGGACTGACGCTGTTGGTCCTGGTTCTGGCGTTAGCTGGATTAGTAGCAGCTGTGATGTTCAGCAACCGCATCGCAGATCCGCTGGTTAATGATCCCTCTGCGAGCGGGATTTCAATACCAGCCGATACACCCTCCCATACCGAGGGATCCCCCTCCCCGCAAAGTTCGGAAGCAGAACTTCCCCCGGAAAAATCCGGACAAACTCTTAGAAGCTATGGCTTTGAATACAGCTGTCAATCTTTTTCAATTTCTCTGCCGGTATTTGATAGTATTTATGATTATTTCTCGTCCAAAGACAAGTCATTTTATTATCAGGGCTCACTACCGCCTGACTGGGAGCAGGAATATTATTATAAATTCCTTGAATCTGATTATGATCTGGACGCCATCAACAGCCTTGTGGCAGCTGTTGCTGGTGGTCTGAACACAAGTGATGATGAACTGGTGATGGCTTTGACCAGCCTGGTTCAGAACCTGACCTATGATTGTGAAAAACTATTCAGTTATGAATACCAGGAGGGCGAGGGATTTGAAACCAATTTCCCGTATGAAACATTATATTTGCAGGAGGGAGTTTGTGGTGACAGCTCGATATTGTTGGGAAAAATTCTGGGGGAATTGGGATATGGAACCGCGTTTCTGATTTATAACCAGAATAATCATATGGCGCTGGGGATCCAATGTCCTACAGGGGTTGCTACCTATATTCAAAACGGGATCGGCTACTGTTATATTGAAACAACGGGACCGTTCAGGATTGGGGTTAAACCCACCAACCTGGCCGGGAATGAATTCAGGGAAGAACCACAGATCATCCCCATCTCGGATGGCAAATCCTTTAACCGGATGGTTTCTGTGGCAGAGGAGCTGGAGCGGGATGTGCTGATGTATGGTGAGTTCATTAAGCAATTAGCTACCTGTCAGGAAATTACACTTTATAAGGATATCAGCGCCAGGGAAACGGCTCTCGATCTGCAATTAGCTGCCATCGATCAGATGAAAATGGAGCTGGATGCGGCTGATCTGGTTTATCAACAAGAACTGCAGAAATACAATGAAATGGGATGTAAGGGTACGCTTGCCCAGGAAAAATATGACCTCTGTGTGGCGCAGGGTGAAGTTGTAGATCAGAAAGCCGCCATCTATAATGATGTAGTTGAAGAATATAATCAACTTCTCACTGAGTATCGATTGAATTATGACCAGTACGCGAGTACATTTGATGCCTTTGAAGCTTTGATGGGAAGATCCAGGCAGGGCTGTGCGGTAGTGTCCACCGACATCCTGGACAAACAGGAAGAGGTGGAATCTGCTGATCAGTGATCTTCGCTGCGCTCACGACGGGGGACGGAAGACCGAGGACGGGTTGTTCGCTGCGCTCACGACGGGTATGGAGAGACAGGTATGTAGATCCTCGCTGCGCTCGGGACGGGAGTAAAGAGACCGGCATAAAGAGACTGGGGTGGAGAAACGGGCAGGAAGGGACGGGCGTGGAGAGACTGGATGTTCGCTGTGCTCACGACAGGCATGGAGAGACGGGGGTGAAGAGACCGGCGTGGCGAGACAGGCAGGAAGAGACTTGTTCGTGATCCGTTAACCGGTCGGGCGCGTAAGCGCCCTCCGGTCTCCTCTCGCCGGTCGGGCACGAAGTGCCCATCCCGTCACTTCTCCTCCAAGACCTCCATCATCTTCTGTCGATATTCTTCAAAGGCAGTCCTGCCAGCTTTGGTCAGCGCAGCGATCGAGTGAGTCTTCTTGTTCACAATGGATTTTTTGATATCCACATACCCTGCCTCTTCCAGCTTACTCAGGTGCGCGGAAAGATTGCCCCAGGTCAGGCCGGTCAGGTTCTTGAGGAAGATGAAGTCCGCGCTTTCCACCACGTAGAGGTTGGTGATGATGTTGAGCCGGGCCGGGGCGTGGATGAGCTGGTCCAACCCGGAAAAGGGGTTGTCAGCGCTGGGGTTGGGTGTTGCCTTTTCTTCAGTCATTGGAGCCCTCCGATTCCCCCACTGCCGGGAAAGCTTTCAGGAAGCGGGTCAAAAGGACAGTGCCACTGACCGTGATGATGGCTCCGGCGGCCAGGAAGGGGGCACCTTCGTCAATGGGAAGGAAAGCCTGGAGTGGAAAACAGACTGCCAGCAGCACCCCGTAGAGGTAGTAGCGTTTCAGATCCAGGGAGTACGCCATACCCCACATAATCACCAAAACGATCAGCGAGACCAGGATCTCAAAACCGTAGGATCCCAGCCATTTGGGTGTGGATGGGAACCAGCCCCGGGCAGCCAGGGCCCAGGTGGCGATCATCAGGGCTGAGAGGGCAACTGTGATCAAGAGTGAGATCCGGACTCGGTTCTTAACCCGGGCCCCGAATTTGACGATCCCGATCCGGGCTGCTCCCAGCCGTTTTTTCACAAGGGACTGGATCAAAACGATCAAACCCAGCACAGCCAGGAAAAAGAGCATATTCCAGTCCGGGCCAAAGGCTGCCCGGGAGAGGGGGTAGAGGCCCAGGAGGATAAAAACCAGCCCCAGGCTGAGGTCCGCCGTGCCGTCGGCGTAGGCCGCCAGGCGGTAGGAGGCCTTTTCGGTTTGTTTAAGGTCGAGATTGGTAGACATGATTAACTCCTTGGATAAAATGTTCTGCCCATAAAGCACTTTATAATGTAAAGTACTTTAGATGTATTATACAGGGTGGGAAGGAAAAGTCAAGTAGTACTCAGGGAGGGTTTAAGGTTGAAAGTTGAAGGTTTGAAGGTTGCAGGTTAGAGGCGAGGAAAAAGAGACCGGGGAAAAAAGGATGGAGGACAGGTTGTTCGCGGAGCCTGTCCTGAACGGAGTGAAGGGCTCACGACCGGCATAAAGAGACCGGCGAAAAGAGACGGGTTTAAGGGTCAGTTAAACCCGGTCGCGGGCGCAGCCCGCAGCCGATCCTCGGTCAGACCTCGCAGAGGTCGTTCGGTCGGCGTGAAGCGACCTAGCCCGCAGCGCATAAACCCCGTCTTCGGCCTCCGTCGTCGGTCGAGCCCGCAGGGCTCTATTAAGGGCTCATGACCTAGCGGATAACGGCTTTATTCCTACTCGGCTATGATTTGACGGGAAACGATAAACGTTCTTGAGCTCAGAGGCCAGGGATATAACTTACTGATACGAATTCTCCGTTCTTCCTCAGAACAATGAAGTAAATCTTCTTCTTACTCTTGGTCATCAAGACTATCCACGCGTTCGAAGAACCCCATGATCAAATCGCAAAACATTCCTGGTTCTTTCAGCCATATATAGTGGTCTCCATTCGGAAGAATCGCCAGTTCTGCATTTGGGATTGCATTATAGAAGTACAGAGAGTGATCGACTGGAATAATGTTGTCCCGATCTCCCAATATGATCAATGCAGGAACTTCAATATGCCTCAGCCTATCATCAGGATAGTCAAGTTGCGTAGTCCAAAGAACAGATAACTGTTTAAGCAGGATTATCCAGTGATCATCACTCAATGTGTGAAATTCTTTGAGCCTGAGGACCCAATTGGGATTGGCTTGTACTACTCTTTCAACCTCTATTTCTCCTGGGACTAAAATTCCAACTGAGTGGAGCGAATCATAGTCTTCATCCGTAATTTCAAATTGGATACCGCCAAGGACCAACGCCCCAGCACTCGCTGGATATCGAAGCCCAATCTCTAATGCAATATGCCCCCCATCACTCCAACCACAGATCAATGGCGAATTCAGTTCCAGAGAATCGATCAAAGATGATACATCATCTGCCATTTGACTGTATGAGAGCTGGCCAAGAGGATTAGAGGTTTTCCCATGGCCTCGCAAATCCGGCACAATCACTTCATATTTTTGTGAGAGTATCGGGATATGTTGGTCCCAACCAAAGTGGGATCCACCACCCCCGTGAAGCAGAATTAGAGGGTAACCTTCCCCGGCGCGGACATAGAACATCTCGATACCATTTACTGACACAAATTTTCCAGTATCATTGCTTACCATTGGGAACGAAATCCTGTAGAAATATTCTGATTTGGATGATCGTAAATGTCTGCATCATCCAAGAGAAAATAATCCTCGTTTCCTGTATTACATATTTTGTTTAGTTTATTTTTCAGCAGATGTCATCATATGTCATAAGCCCATTCTCCCGAGCGCATGACTGGTTCGGTTGCTCTATCGGACATCAGCCCATCTACATCCATCTCACCTGATCCAAACATGAAATCAACATGAATCAGGCTATCATTTCCGCCAGCTTTTGCGAATTCTTCATCAGACATTGTTACTCCCCCTTCAAGGTTGTGTCGATATGCTCTTCCTAATGCAAGGTGATTGGAAGCATTTTCATCGTATAACGTGTTTAAAAATATAAAGCCCGATTGCGAAATCGGCGTTTGGTGCGGAACCAATGCGACCTCCCCTAGAAATTTAGAGGTCTCATCAGTTTCAAGCAAAGTGCGCAACTTTTCTTCACCTTTTTCTGCGGAAAAATTGACAACTTTTCCTTCATGGAAAGAAAGGCTGAAATTCTCAATCAGGCTACCTTGATAACTAAGTGGTTTGGTTGCAGAAACAGTACCTTCAATCTTATTTTTATTTGGTAATGTAAATACTTCTTCTGTGGGCAAATTGGCTAAGAAAGAAATACCCGACGGGGTTTTGTTGCTGCCGCCCGCCCAAATGTGCCTATCCGGTAAACCAACAGTAAGGTTCGTGCCCCTCCCTTTAAATTTTAATGCTGAGTACTGTTTCTCTGTGAGGTATTTTGCTCTTTTTTCAAGGTTGTTAACCTGACGTTTCCAAAAAACAGCCGGATCAGGTTCATCTATTCGGCACGCCTCAAAGACCGCATCCCACAATCGTACTTCTGCATCTTGTGGTGTATTTTTTGGAAACACTTTTGTGGCCCAATCTGGAGTCGGCGGACATACAACTGACCATTGTATAGAATTTTTGCCCTGATGGTCACCAATCGGTTTTACATGTTTGGCTTGAGTACGTGCAGCAATCGCAAGCAGTTCAGGGTCCTGATCCTTTAATAGTTCAGGATTTCCACCTCCAATTTGTAAAAAAGCATCTCCATTTTCAATACATTGCAGTACACCGTCTGTACGCCAGGCAGCAAATTCTTCAAACGAATCATGTGGAGCAAACTGATACCTGATTTTGTCCAGCTGCTCGTCGAACCAGATGACTGAAACTAATCTGCTTCCATTTTTATAGGCACTTTTCACAACTTGTCTGACGAGGGGTGCGGCATCTAATGAAAAGGCAATGAGAATTAGTCGCTGACTAGGTTGAAGATTTAATCCAATCTTGACGATTAACTCTGTATATTTTTCTAATTTTTGATCAAAATCCTGGATTTTCATTTGTTTAAATCCTCCAAAAAAAATAGCCCGATCATCACATATGATCGGGCCTTGAATGCTAATTATCGATGTTTCCCGAGACCGATGACTAGATTATAGTGAGTTTATGCGTAATCAGTATAGCATAAGCATTATCGGAGAATCAAATCAACTCATTGAAATAATTGATTATGATAAGCATTCTTATCACAAGGGCTCATTACCTCTGGGATAAAAGCCCCTATCCTGTACGGTACCATTTTGTATTAAATTTAAGGGGGAAAAAAGAGAAGAATGTACTAAAAAGTAGGCCCGGCATTAGCGCGAGGGCGATTTCCGATCGCCTATCGCGCAACCAAATGCTCCTGCATTTGGATCAGGCAATGTCGGCCTTGGAATCCTCTTCGCCTTGAATCCCGACGCCGAAGGTGAAGGACTGAGGGACCCGCGCAGCGTTCCCTTCGGTGGCGGATAAGGGTTTTATTCCAGGTTGACCACATTTTTTCTACTGCAGATCAACAACTTCAAGGTCATCCAGATTTTCAACCAAACAATGATTTAAAATCGCGTTTATCTTCAGCTGATGATTTCCGAAACGGTCAAACCACTTTCTGGATCTTTATCCAATCCCCGCCCATCTCATCATTCGCTTCTGTGAGCCCTTGGAGCGCGCCTAACACTACCACACGGTCATCATCTTTAATCTCATCCAACAATTCTCCAAAAGTTACAAAATCCTTTTTGGTGGTCGATAAAACTTGATCGCGGTAATTTTGGAGAAATTCATCTGTCTGATTCGTTAGATATCGCTGCATAGAAGTAAACCCTTTGATATCTGGAAACATGTAGGCATCGATTCCCCCAATCGCGCCGATCACACTCTTGAATAACTCATCTGGGCTCAGGTCTAATGATCGCAGGAACTGGCCCGTGCCGTTATAATTTTCGAGGCTGGTGAGCAAGTTGGGGTCGCGATAGGAAAGGTAATTGAAAACACCTGAAAGCTGATCGAAGGTTGAAAAACCGCCATAGGCGCCACCTTGCACTCTGATTTTCTCCCAGAGCCAGGTGGTACCCAAATATTTGTTTATCACAGAAATAGAACCGTGCAAGTTATAGCCTGCAGCATACAAGCTCAGACCTTTGCCCACATAATTAACCTGGGCAGGGATTGTAAGGCCCTCAGGGGCAGTACTGTAGGCTGGTTTCCAGGTTGGGGTTTCGCCACCTCCCTGGGGCAAATCCGCTAAGAATCCGGTTAGCTGAGGCTCAATTTTCCTCCAGTCAGGGCCATCTACGGTCACATTAGATAACATTTTAGATCGATCCAACAAAGGTTTTAGCACGGCTTCGAGTGCTGCCAGAACTTTGGGCCAATTCGTTTCAATATCATCTGCCAGTTGACGCAAGAAGAAGAGAAAATCCAAACCGTTAACCTGTTCTGAAAGCCACCCCGCTTGATCGAATTTCGACTTAAGCCGACCATTGACCACAATATGCCCCTGCGGCACAAGTTGTGCTTCCCGCCTGGCTTTTTCTTCCAGCACAATTTGGCGAAAACGTTCCTGGTTGTCAAACCGGGTTTTCTGGAGCACATCACGTAGAATTGAGAGCAGTTTTCCGGTTTGGGAAACCGTGGATTTCCCTCTCAGGAACAAATACGTTTCACTCCTGTCTGAATCGCGCACCATCGTTGTCAGGAAAGCTGGTTGGATTCCACCCGTATCTCGTCCAATCCGCTGGGTGAGGGTTACAAAATCCTCGGTTTGGGTACCCATTTCAAGCAGCGCCCGGCCAAACATACCAAGATAAGGCAGGTATTCTTGCTGAACAGAATGCATATCAAATCCAAGATCCAGGTAGAAAATTCCATTCGTCGGCAAATCGTGATATAGTACACGGCTCCCCGCCAGACTCATTTCAGTCAAAGGGATAGGCTTATGCTGTTTCTCAATGTTCTCCAATTTCAAAGTGGGAATTGTCGCCAACGCTTCTGGCGGATCGGGTGTCTCCTGGATCTTTTTGAGCAGCTGCGTTTGTGTGATGATCTTTTCTATTTCACCCCCGGTTAAACCTGACTGAATTTGAGATAGTTTCGCCTTTTCTTGATCATCCTGCTGCTGATTCAAGCTCGGATCAGGTACTAACAAAACGCGCGTGCGGTGCTGGTTATCGATCAGGTATTTTTGGATCAAGTCTTCAAAATATTTTTCGCCTGAGTTTATCCGGCTTTTGATAGATTGTAGGGGAACTTCAAAAGCAAGTTTGTCAAATGGATTTTTTTCATAAAGCCAGAAACGCAAAGCACTTAATAGAATAGATAAACCTCGGGGGAATAAGCCCGTGTTGTTCTCTCTCAATTGGAATTCGACGGTGTTTAGGGAAGCA
>CAZVIH010000007.1:0-54874 GCA_964627755.1 uncultured Anaerolineales bacterium | reverse complement strand
TCGTTTGTGATCGACCTGGCCAATGGCGGCGAAGTTATGGATTTCAATGCTGATTATGAATTGCCCGCAGAAGTAAAGAGCCTGGCGTTGGATACTATAAAAGGTATCATCGATGGTTCCATCACCATTGAATTGGGTGAGTAAGGGTAATTGATCTATTGAGGTAAAAGTTAGCCCCCCTTCCTTGTTCATAACCGGCAGGGAAGGGGGATAATAAAGAAATTTGTGAAAAGCCTGGAGATCAGGTTCAGTGGAATCCTGCTCTCCCGGGTTTATCATAAAAAAATGTACAAAAAGGGTCTCCTATGACGGATTCAAACATTCTTCCTTCCGGACATACCCGGATTGACCATCTGGAAATGCAAGGAATCACAAAAAGATTTCCAGGTGTGGTAGCAAATGATAATGTTGATTTCAATGTCCATTCCGGTGAAGTGCATGCCTTGCTGGGTGAAAACGGAGCTGGAAAAACAACCTTGATGAAAGTCCTTTACGGTATGTACCATGCCGATGAAGGTCGTATCCTGCTTAATGGTTTGCCGGTGGAAATCCTCTCCCCAACAGACGCGATCAGCCAGGGAATTGGAATGATCCATCAGCATTTTATGCTGGTTGAGTCTCTCACGGTTGCTGAAAATGTAGCTTTGGGTTTGAAGTCATCCCGGGAGCCTTTGACTGATCTGGAAAAGGTTTCAGACAGGATCATTGAGTTAGCGAAGATCTATGGCTTGGATATCGATCCCGGAGCATATATCTGGCAGCTTTCGGTTGGTCAGCAGCAGCGTGTGGAGATCATTAAAGCTCTTTATAGGGGCGCTGCCTTGTTGATCCTGGATGAACCTACTGCTGTTTTAACCCCCCAGGAAGTGGATGAGTTCTTTATGATCATCCGGGAAATGGCCAAGGACGGGCATGGTTTGATCTTCATCTCCCATAAACTGCATGAAGTGATCGATATCAGCGACCGGGTTTCGGTTTTAAGGGATGGTAAAAAAGTTGGCACCTACCAGACAGCAGATGCAACCAAAGCCGACCTCGCTCGCTGGATGGTTGGCCGGGATGTGGATTTCCGCCCTGAAATTGAGAAGGTCGAGCTGGGAGAGGTCCGCCTTGAAGTTGACGGTGCTTCCTGCAGGAGTGACCGCGGCACGCCCGGGCTCCAGAACATTAGCCTGGAAGTCCGTTCAGGAGAAATTCTGGGTATTGCTGGCGTATCTGGCAATGGACAGCGAGAGCTGGCAGAGGTAATTACCGGATTGCGTGATATGACAGGCGGCCGGATTGAATTAGATGGCGTCGATATCTCCCATTTACCGCCAGCTGGAAGGACGGACCTGGCGCTGTCCTACATTCCCGAGGAAAGAATGAAAGATGGCATGATCAAGGAGTTCACAATAGCGGAGAACCTGATCTTAAGAGAACATCATAAAAAACCATTTTCTAATGGTGGATTGCTTAATCTGAAAGCCATTGCAGCTCACAGTGCTGATTTGATTACTAATTACCAGATCAAGACGCCATCCCAGGAGACTCCCGCAAAAAGTCTGTCAGGAGGCAATATTCAGAAAGTCGTGGTAGCCAGGGAGCTTTCCAGAGAACCAAGGGTGATCATTGCTGCCCAGCCAACCCGTGGATTGGATGTTGGTGCGATGGAATATGTCCGGGAACGTTTACTGGAGGAGCGGATATCAGGTACTGCCATTCTGCTTATTTCCGAGGACCTGGATGAGATATTCGCTCTGGCAGATCGGATTGCAGTGATTTATGAAGGTCAAATTATGGGTATTGTTGGTCGTGAAGAGGCCACACCTGAAAAACTGGGTTTATTAATGGCTGGTGTAAAAGAAGGAGCATAAGTTTATGGGAAGTTTTACTGGTTACAAGTGTTCAATTTGCGGCACAGAGTATCAACCGGATCAGGTTACCTATACCTGCCCGAAAGATAATGGAATTTTGGATGTAGTGCTGGATTATCCAGCACTAAAGAAGAAAAAGACTGAGGAATTGATCCTGCAGAATGAACCTTCCCTGTGGCGTTATTTTCCATTGATCCCTGTTAAGAAAATGATTGGAGAAGGCACTACTTTGCGCTCCGCTGGCTGGACTCCTGTTTTCTCTCCTCCGCAAATCAAAAACAAGTTGGGTTTGAAACAACTCTGGATCAAAGATGAGAGCAGCAACCCGACCGCTTCATTTAAGGATAGGGCCAGCGCGATCCTGGTAGCCAGAGCCAAAGAGATCGGTGCGGAAGTGATCGTAACTGCTTCTACAGGAAATGCCGGCGCAGCCCTGGCGGGTATGGCTGCAGCCGTGGATCAGGAATCGGTGATCTTCGCACCCAAAACTGCGCCTCCAGCAAAAATTGCCCAGCTGTTGATCTACGGAGCCCGGGTGATCCTGGTTGATGATAATTATGATGCTGCATGTAAACTTTCCCTGGAAGCATCCGAAGAATTTGGCTGGTATAACCGCAATACTGGCTACAATCCATTCACGGCTGAAGGGAAAAAGACAGCAGCCTATGAAATTTGGGAACAGGTGCTCCTGGCAAATCAGCTGGATCGCCCCTTAAGTGTTTTTGTCTCTGTTGGTGATGGAAACATTATCTCTGGCATACATAAAGGATTTAAAGACCTGTTTGAGATCGGACAGATCACGGTTATGCCGCGGATTTTTGGCTGCCAATCCACAGGCTCAGCAGCAATATACAACGCCTACAAATTAGGAAAAGAGGAAATTATTCCTGTGCAAGCGACCACCCTGGCAGACAGCATCTCCGTGAACATGCCCAGCGACGGTCTCCGAGCCCTCCGGGCTGCTACCGAGACAGGGGGAGCCTATATCGCAGTAGAGGATCAGAAGATCCTGGAAGCGATCTCCGATCTGGGTGCTGTGGGTATTTTTGCAGAACCGGCCGGCGCAGCTGCCCTTGCTGGGCTGAAGGCTGCCCTCCAGGATGGACTTGTAAGGGCTGAGGATCCCATCCTGGTCATGAATACTGGAAGTGGATTGAAAGATGTGAAGGCTGCCAAGCAGGCTGCTGGTGAAGCGCCGGTAATCAAACCGACCCTGGAAGAACTGAAAGGACTTCTAAAAGTCTGATTCCTGGAATATCCGGGAAAGGCAGAGTGATTATGATATCCAAGCCAACCTTTACTATCATTGCCCCTATCTATAATGAAATAGATAATATCCAGGTTTTGTATACACGGGTATCTGAAGTGATGGATTCAATTGGTGAGGCCTGGGAATTTGTGATGGTTGATGATGGATCATCAGACGGATCGACTGAGGCCATCCTGGAATTGAAAAAACAGGATGATAAGATCGTTCCAGTGATATTTGCCCGCAATTTTGGGCATCAAATCGCTGTAACAGCAGGTTTGGACTACAGTCATGGTGACGCCATGGTTGTCATCGACGCCGACTTGCAAGATCCCCCTGAAGTTATCCTTGATCTGATCAAAAAGTGGAAAGAAGGCTACGAAGTTGTTTATGCCACCCGATCGAAGCGAGCGGGAGAAACCTGGTTCAAACTTTTCAGTGCCTCAGTGTTTTACCGTCTGATCCAGCGCATTACGGATGTGAACTTGCCCATGAATACGGGGGATTTTCGTCTGCTGGACCGCAAAGTTGTAGATGTGATGGGCAGTATGCGGGAAAAACACCGGTTCTTGCGGGGTATGTCGGTTTGGGTTGGTTTCCGTCAAACCGGTGTGGAATATGAACGGGCAGAACGACTTGCTGGTCAGACCAAATACCCACTTAAAAAGATGATAAAACTGGCCAGTGATGCAATCACAGGATTCTCTTATTTCCCCTTGAAACTGGCAACCTACCTGGGTTTTTTCTTTACGGGGATCAGTTTTCTCTTCATCTTGATAATGATCATTCTCCGTCTGACCGGATCCCAATTCTTAATGGGCCAGTCAACGATCCTGATTGTGATATTATTTCTGGGCGGTTTGCAGTTACTTTCAATAGGAATGCTGGGGGAATATATTGGCAGATTATATGATGAAGCAAAAGGAAGGCCGCTGTATATAGTTCGCGGTGATCTGGAGGTGAAAAAAGAATAGGCAAGATAATATCAGTTGTCCAAGTTTGAAATACATTTATTACCAAGATTGAAAAGGATAAAGAAATGATTGATTTGAGAATAGATAAAAAACAGTTAGAAAGAACCGTAGAACGAGCCAAAGAACGGAATATTATTATTCCAACCTTTGCCCAGATGAAAAACCCTGAATTGATCCCTGACAGTGTCAAAGAAGAGCTGAAAAATATTGGCCTTTGGGATATTACTTCCCGTAACTTGTTCCGGATCACCTGGAAGAATGAACCTGTAGCGCAAGGCGGCGGTTTTGACGGTGTAAATTTTGTGGAACTGCCTTCCAGCTTAACCGGCGTTGATGCCAGAATTATCGCCCTGGTAGGGAAATGGTTTCCCACCGGAGCCCATAAAGTTGGTGCAACCTTTGGCTGTTTGGTACCCCCCTTGGTCACCGGCCAATTCGATCCTACCTATCACCAGGCTGTTTGGCCCTCCACTGGCAACTACTGCCGCGGTGGCGCCTATGACGCTGCTCTGTTGGCTTGTGAATCAATTGCAATCCTTCCGGAAGGCATGAGCCGAGAAAGATTTGAATGGCTTTCAAAAGTGGCCGGCGAAGTGATTGCAACCCCAGGATCCGAGAGCAATGTCAAGGAGATCTATGACAAAGTCTGGGAGCTGCGAGGTGAACGTGACAATGTTTTTGTCTTCAACCAGTTTGATGAGTTTGGCAACTACCTGTGGCATTACGATATCACCGGCCACGCTATGGAAGAGGTTCTGCAGCAGGTGATGGGACCCAATGATGAATACCGTGGCGTATGTCTGACAACAGGATCAGCCGGCACTCTGGGCTGCGGTGATTACATGAAACAGCTTTTCCCTGGCAGCAAGGTTGTTGCTGGTGAAGCACTGCAGTGCCCGACCTTGATGGAAAACGGTTATGGTGCCCACCGCATAGAGGGCATCGGTGATAAACATGTGCCCTGGATCCATAACATGCGCAACACCGATATGGTCATGGCTATTGATGACAATGCTGTGGTTAATTTGGCCCGCTTGTTTAATGAGCCAGAAGGACATAAATACCTGGTAGAAAAGGGAGTTCCCCAAGATTTGGTCAATCAACTCGACCTGTTGGGATTCTCCAGCATTGCCAATACAATTATGGCGATCAAGATGGCCAAGTATTATGAAATGGATGATAGCGATGTCATCTTGACTGTCTGGACCGATTCCATGGAACTCTACGAAAGCCGCCTAAAAGAGATGCACGAAGAAGCCGGCGAGTACAGCGAGATGGATGCCGCGCGAACACATGCTCAATACCTGGAAGGATTAACTCCTAACTACCTGACGGATCTAACCTTTGAGGATCAGAAGCGGGTTCACAATCTGAAATACTTCACCTGGATTGAGCAGCAGGGTAAAACCTACGAAGAGATC
Source organism: uncultured Anaerolineales bacterium (assembly GCA_964627755.1). Classification (GTDB taxonomy): domain Bacteria; phylum Chloroflexota; class Anaerolineae; order Anaerolineales; family UBA11858; genus B10-G9. Next base: position 49,374 of record CAZVIH010000007.1, on the reverse strand, counting down.
CAATCCCAGTGGTATGATAAGGATTACTGGACCAACTTCCAGAAGCAAATTCCTGAAATCGACGAGTTGATTGTTGAATTCAATGCAAAAGTTGGATTGATCTAAAGTAAATTTTGTCTTCGGAATTCGGACACGGTTTCCTTAAGGAAACCGTGTCCTTTTTGGTTAATGAACAGGTTCCGCATCCTATTGATTAATCAGGAACTCAGATCCTATAATATATAAAAAGGGGGAAATGATGAACGATTCTTATCTTTCACCAGATGCTTTAATCCTGATTGCGATCATACCTACACCGCAAGACCTCCAGGTTGCCCGGATTCTGGGCTGGTACAGGATTCCATCCCGAACGGCTCCGCGGATCTTGAATGTGGACTACCTGGCTTTTTACCAGCCGGCAGCTTTCCAGGATCGCAGATGGAGAATCGAATTCCTGGCGCCGGTGTTGGGGCACGAATTGACAACCCGGGCTGAGCTGCTTCAGGATGAAATTGACCATCCCCGGGCGGATGAAGAATACTTTAAGGTCCAGCTCGGACCTGTGAAATCCCTGGTCCACCCCATCAGGGCAGGGGATTGGAAGCGATTTACCTTTTTATACACAACAGGGGAGTATTTCCAGGGAGCAAAGATCCTCACTGATCTCACAGTAGCGCCAGCCGAGCGCAGGAGATTATGGAAAGCCCTCAGAGAAAGGAGAACCAGTTTATCAAGCTACCAGACAGACCTGGATGACTTTGATGAAATTCCCCTGGATTTATTATCTGCCCTGCTGGGGATCCCGGAAAGCTGATCCAGTCCATTTTTCTGAAATTCCCAGATCTGATTCACTTCTGTTTGAGAGTGTCTGAAAACCGTCTGGTGTATAATTCAAAAGGTGCTGTTTAAACCTGGTTTATGGTCATAAAATAAGGAACTTTAGATGAAAAAGACATTGATTAAAAATGGTACAGTGATAACACCAACGGAAATGATTAAAACAGATCTGCTGATCGAAGGGGATAAGATCGCCCAGCTTGGCACAGACCTGGAAATTGATGGAGCTGAGATAATTGACGCGTCTGGAAAATATCTTATGCCGGGCGGTATCGATCCTCATGTTCACCTTGATCTGGCCATGTTTGATACTGTCTCATCTGATGATCATTACACTGGGCATAAAGCAGCAGCCTTCGGGGGAACCACAACAGTGATGGATTTTGTTGAAGATAAGGATCCTGACCTTCTGAAAAATATCGCTGCCCTGCGTGAGAAGGCAGATCCCAAAGCGGCCATTGATTACAGCTTTCATATCAATATTACAAAATTTAATGATAAGGTTGCGGCTCAGATCCCCGCAATTCTCGAGAGCGGTGTGACCACCCTGAAGGTGTTTACAGCCTACAACAATCGTCTGCGCCTCCAGGATGGAGAGATCTTCCAGTTGATGAGAATTGCTGCCAAATATGGTTTCTTAACCATGCTGCATGCTGAAAATGGTGATGTGATTGATATCCTGGTGGATGATGCTTTAAAAGCGGGTCACACTGAGCCTATCTGGCATGCCCGTACCCGGCCTGCCTGGGGAGCGGTTGAGGCAGTCTTGCGGAGTGCTGCCCTGGCTGCCCAGGCTGATGCTCCCCTGTATATCGTGCACATGAATACCGCCGGAGGGATCGATCAATTGGCTTATGCCAGGGAACATGGTGTGCAGGTCATGGGCGAAACCTGCCCCCAATATCTGCTCTTCAGTGAAAAAGAGTTGGAAAGGCCGGATGGCGCCAAATGGATCTGTTCTCCACCTATGAGGAAAAAAGCTGATAATAACCGCATCTGGAAGGGGCTTTCGGATGATACCTTACAGACAGTGGGTACGGATCACTGTCCTTTCTTTTTTGATGGAACGAAGGCAATCTTGTATGAAGGCAAAGAGATTATGATCCCAGGGAAAGAGCTGGGGAAAGATGATTTCACAAAAATCCCCAATGGCCTTCCGGGTGTAGAAGACCGGATGCCGGTCCTGTGGACTGAAGGTGTTGTAAAGGGCAGGATTACACCCAACCAGTTTGTCGCTTACACCAGCGCCAATCCTGCTCGTATCTTTGGTTTATATCCCCAAAAGGGATGCCTTGAACCCGGATCGGACGCAGACCTGGTGATCTGGGATCCGGATAAAAAACTGGTTTACGGAGTGGATTTTGCCCATCAGCGGACGGATTACAATCTTTATGAGGGTCTGGAACTGCAGGGCTTTCCCGAGAAGGTTTTCTTGCGGGGAAAATGTATAGTTGATGGGGATCAGTGGCTAGGAAAACGCGGTCAGGGTCAATTTCTGGCGCGGAAACCATTTGCCGAGGTGATTTAATGGCATAGTGGATTGATTAAGAGGGTGGTTAAGATAACACTCTGAAAGATAAATAGAACTAGATCACGCATCTGATAGTGAGGGGGTTATAAAACTGAGGATGCGTGATTGTTTTAAGGGCACTGTTGAGGAACAGACGGGGGGAAAAATGACATATCATGACAAACTCCATTTTGGCCATACCTATCATATCTATAACGGCGGCAATAACAAAGAAGCACTCTTCAAAGAAGAAAGGAATTATTATTACTTCCTGGATCTGTATAAAAAATACATTCATCCGATTGCACATTTATATGCTTATTGTCTACTGCCAACCCATTTCCATTTTTTGGTAAGGATCAAGGAATGGGAAAGAATTGAATACTGCATCCACGATGAGAGCCAGATCTGGACCCAGTTCAGGACTTTTCTTGGGACTTATACAAAGGCGATAAACAAAGCCTATAAAAGGTCAGGACACCTTTTTGAGGGGAGGTATTCAAGGAAAATTATCCGGAAAGGTGAATACTTTTACCGGTTGATTGTTTATATTCATCAAAACCCTCAAAATCATGGAGTCGTTTTGGATTATAAAAACTGGCCTTTTTCTTCTTATACAGCATATATCAGGAAAGATCGGAGATCATTGGTTGCTAAAGAAGTATTATTTGATGAGGATTTATACACTACAATAGTGGAAACACACGAATGTCTTTCTGAGAAAAGAGTTCCTGAATTAACGATAGGAGGAAACGGTTTCCTCTAAGGAAACCGGGTTCAAAACCAGACACACAAAAAAACTATGAAAAACCTCACAGTAAAAAACTTCAATTTCAACTGGGGTGCCAGGACCTATATAATGGGCATCCTTAATCTGACACCGGATAGTTTTTCGGGAGATGGGCTAATAGACTTAGGCCAGGAGACCGCATTTCAGCAGGCCCGGGAATTTGTAGAGGCCGGGGTTGATATTTTGGATGTGGGCGGTGAAAGCACCCGCCCAGGAGCTGATCCTGTTTCCGCGCAACAGGAAATGGACCGTGTCATCCCTCTTATCCAATGGCTGGCGGCGGAATTTGATACCCTGATCTCCATTGATACCTACAAGGCCAGCGTAGCAGATGAAGCTATCAAATCAGGTGCCTCGATCCTGAACGATGTCTGGGGGCTAAAAGCCGATCCGGCGCTGGCCGGTGCAGCCTTTAAGGCTGCTGTGCCGGTGATCCTGATGCATAACCGCAGCAACCCCAATAATGCTGCCGTCAAGGAATATTTAGGAGGTCGTTATATTGGCGTGGAATACGATGATCTGCTGGAGGATGTTAAGTCCGAATTGATGGAAAGTGTGACCCTGGCTCACCAGGCTGGGATTCCTGATGAGATGATCATCCTGGATCCGGGGATTGGTTTTGGGAAAACTGTGGAACAGAATCTGGAACTTATCAGAAGTCTGGATGAAATCCGGGCGCTTGGTTATCCAGTCCTCTTGGGACCTTCTAGAAAATCATTTATCGGCTATACACTTGATCTGCCACCTGATGACCGGGTTGAAGGAACTGCGGCAGCAGTATCCGTTGGCATCACTCGTGGAGCGGATATTATCCGGGTTCACGATGTGGCAAAAATGATCCGGACAGTCCGGATGACAGATGCTATCGTAAGGTAATAACCCATAAATATCTTTATGACGAGTAATAACCCGGGTGTTTTTCTCCCCGGGTTTGTTTTATTCTTATGTCAAGTTAATATTCATTTGATAAGCTAATAGAATAACAGCTTCAAAGGGAGGTGTTTATGGCAGATAATCATAAACCGCAGCTGGAGAATACCAGCGGTCCAATCGCATTCCAAACAGAAATCAAGCAATTATTAAATATCCTGGTTCACTCGCTGTATACCAAGCGAGAGATCTTTCTTCGGGAACTTCTTTCCAATGCGTCTGATGCTTTAACCCAGATGCGTTTTGTCCAGCAAACTGACCGAGAGATCCTTGATCCATCCCTGGATCTGGAAATAAGGATTGAGATCGACCCTGATGAGAAGACTCTAAAGATTTCCGATACTGGAATAGGCATGACCCGCGAAGAGATGAAAACCAATCTGGGAACGATCGCCCAATCCGGCGCCAAAGCATTTCTAGAAGCAGCAGAAGGTGATGAAAAGGGTTTAGTGGATGTTATTGGTCGTTTTGGAGTTGGATTCTATTCTGTTTTTATGGCCGCTGAATGGGTGAAAGTCATTTCACACAGTTATCAACCGGATGAAAAAGCTGCCTCATGGTACGCTACCGGTGCCGATACCTTTGAAATGGGTACTTCTGATAAGGAAACCAGAGGAACAACCATCGAAGTAAAATTAAAGGAAGATTCCCTGGAATTCCTGGAGGTCCGGCGGATTAAAGAAATCATTAAGACTCATTCAGATTATGTGCCTTATCCAATATTTATTGAAGGAGAAGAGGAGCAGATCAATCAGCAAACAGCTATCTGGCGCGAAAACCCCCGTTCTGTGGAAGAGGATCAGTATCAGGATTTCTACCGCCAGTTAACATTGGAATTGGAACAGCCCCTGGATAAGATCCACTTTGTTGCTGATGCTCCCCTAATGATTTATGCTCTTTTATATTTACCTGCTAAACTGGATCGGGGTTTGTTCACACTTCGTGAACAAGATGGATTAAAGCTCTTTGCTAGGAAAATCCTGATCGAGGATTATTTCAAGGACCTGCTGCCCCCATATTTCCGATTTATCCAGGGAGTTGTTGATGCTGAAGATCTGCCTTTAAATGTATCGCGTGAAGGTGTCCAGGCTACAGCCATGATCAGCCGGATCAATAAGATCTTGACCAACCAGGTCATTCAAAAACTGAAAGAAATGGCTGGTAAGGATTTGGAAAAATATCTGGACTTTTGGGCTGAATTCGGTCTGTTCCTCAAAGAGGGAGTGGCCGCAAATGATGACAACCGGGATGAATTATCTGCCCTGCTGAGATTCCATTCCACAACAATGCCTGATCAATGGACATCACTGGATGACTACCTTGAACACATGAAACCGGGCCAGAATAAGATCTATTACATCCTTGGTGACGACGAGAGCTCTGTTTCCCGCAGTCCACACCTTGATTATTTCCAGACCCATTGTTATGAAGTGCTTACCTTAACTGATCCAGTAGATTCCTTTATGCTGCTTGGGTTGAGAGAATATAAGGAATTTGCCCTCCAGAATGTAGCAGCTTCTGATCTGCAGCTTCCTGAACAGTCTGAAGACGATAAACAGAAGCAGCAAGAAAAACCCGCATCCCTGTCTGATGAAGCAGCAAATGATTTGATAAACATCTTCAAGGAAATCCTGGGAGAGCGAGTTTCAGATGTTCAAATTACTGACCGTTTGACCAACTCTATTGCCAGGCTGGTGGATGCCAAGGGATCCCTGGGCCAGGAAATGCAACGTGTATACCGGATCATGGATAGGGATTATCAGATCCCCAAAAAAGTCCTGGAAATCAATCCGGATCATTCTATCATGCAAAAGGTGAGTCAGCTGTCGGATGATGACAACCGCAGAGAGCTTATTATTAACCAGATATATGAAAGCACATTATTAATCGAAGGGCTGCATCCAGATCCAGCATCAATGATTCCCAGGATCCAGCAGTTAATGGAGTCAGCCCTGGAAGGTGATTAGGCTTAGAAAGTTAGATTTAAATTTATGGGATGGCTTCAGGTCATCCCATTTTTATTTAACTAACAGGGATTTCGGAAACAAGTTTTCTGGTTCTGGTTGCTAAGATAAAAAAGATTATTGCTCCCAAGAAACCGGCCGCGCCTCCTCCGTACCAGATTGCAGATGGACTGAAGGTATCATTCAGAAATCCTCCTAGCAGGGGGCCAACCATGGATCCTGCCCCCATTGTCAATGCCAGCATGCTCATATAACGCCCGCGCATGGTTTCCGGAGCCCGGTTGGCGGTATAGGTGCTGGCTGTGGGGATGACCATTAATTCACCGATCGTTACAATTACCATGCTGGCCAAGAAACCCCAGAATCCGGTAGCAAAGGCGATGCTGCCAACCCCCAGGCCATAAAACAGAGTGCCGATTGCCATGATAGCCAGCGGCTGATAACGGGAGGTTCTGCGGGTTACAAAAAGCTGCAAGAGGACCACCATCACAGCATTGGTGGTGGGTATCAGACCGAAAAGGGTTTCAGAAAGGCCAAAGTTGTCTATCGCGTGGACTCCCAACAAGACCCAGAGGATGCTGCCGGCGATTTGGCGCAGAGTAAAACCAAGGATAAAACTTGAAAAGATCCGATCCCGGAATATGTCTTGATAGGATTTGATATTGGCGAGAAACTTTTCCTGGATTTCCCGGGCGGCATCTGGTAGAGTTTCTATTGAAAATAGAGCTATTAACAGACCGAAGAATATCGTTGTTCCTGCCGCGATACCAAAGGTGATCTTATAAGAGGAAGCTATCATGAATCCACCCAATGCAGGACCCAATGCCACACCGACATTTTTCACAAGTCGGGTTAATGCATAGGCATCAGTTCTTTTATCAGGAGGGACAAGATCGGCGATCATGGCATCAGATCCCACTCTGTAAAGTGGACGGAAAGCTCCCCTCAGCGCCATCAAGATCGCAAATTGTCCGTAAGTGTGAGCGGGAACCATAGCTGCCAGGGAAAATCCCGTCATGCAAAGGCTGATGACCATCGTCCACTTCCGGCCCAGTTTATCAGTTATGCTCCCGGCAATAAATGATGAGATTAGGCTCATCACGGCGTTGATGGATGTTAGTGTGGTAATGACTGTTAGCGGCAGACTTAACTCATCTCCAAGATAGATCACCAAAAACGGCCAGATCATGCTCATCCCTGTAAAGTTGACCAGGCTGCCCCAAAAAAGCAGCCAGAATTGGGAGGGAAAAGAATTTTGATAGAGCTTGATTCTGCCAAGCAGAGATATATCTACTGGATGTTTACGTTCGGGTCTGTCCATAAAAATCAGTCAATCAAGCGGAAAGTGTCATTTAATATCCTCATTGTAATTCAGACTGGGTCCTACGCAAGGAGGATATCCAGATAGTGGTACAACTGCACATCGTTTATAATATTAGACCGTTATGAAACCATAGGAATTTAATTGGATTGATTATGACTCATATTCTGGTAACAAATGATGATGGCGTGGCAGCTCCGGGTTTATTTGCTCTGGTGGATGGTTTACGAGACCTGGGGAAAGTCAGCGTTTTGGCACCGGATCGGAACTGGTCTGCATCTGGTCATGTAAAAACCCTTCACAGGCCATTGCGTGTTAGGGATGTCAAACTTCAGGACGGCAGCACAGCTCTTGCCAGTGATGGCGCTCCTTCTGATTGTGTCGCTCTGGCAGTAATGGGGATTCTGTCAGATATCGATCTGGTAGTCTCCGGCATCAATCCCCATGCCAATATCGGGCATGATGTGACCTATTCAGGTACAGTGACTGCAGCGATGGAGGCAGTGATCTGGGGTTTGCCGGGTTTAGCTGTATCGCTGGATAGTCCCGACAATCACCTGGGAGTCCTGGATTATCAACCGGCCGCTGAATACACCCGCCGGGTAGCGGAAATGATGTTGAAGAAGAATTTCCCGAAAGAAATTGTTTTGAATCTCAACGTTCCTTATCTTCCCCTGGAAGAGATCAAAGGGCTGCAGGTTACGCGCCAGGGGCTGCGGGTTTACCACGACGAGCTGCTTAAGAGATCAGACCCCCGCGGTGTGCCTTATTATTGGCTGGGAGGAGACCCTCCAGGTGGTATCCCGGACCAGGGAACGGATTACGGCGCCATTAAGAGCGGTTATGCTTCCCTGACTCCTTTGAATTTGGACCTGACTGCTGAAAATTCGTTGGCCGTAATCGCAAAAATACTTGCTGAATAAAGTGGAAAATACTGATCCTAAAACACCAATCAACAAGAGATTTATCCATTATCTTCTGGTCTTTCTGCTGGGAGGGTTGATCCTAACCTGGTTGATAAACACCCCCCCGGGATTATTAGGAAAATCTGATGCGGTTGCCTATGCAGTCTGCCATCGCATTGGCACCCACTCCTTTTATTTTGGCGAGAGGCCGTTTTCCCTCTGCGCTCGCTGTACTGGCCAATACCTTGGTTTTATCTGGGGTTTTGGATTTCAATTACTGCGGGCAAAAAAAAGATCCGGTTTTCCGTCCCTTGGCGGATTGGTTCTAATGACGGTCTTATTCGTATTCTATCTGCTTGACGGATTGAATTCTGTAGTTCATCTATATCCTGGTTTGGAACACCTGTCCTTGTATCAGCCTGAAAATGAACTGCGATTATTAACAGGATTGGGATTTGGAATGGTAATCAGTGTTATTCTTTATCCCCTGGTCGGTCAAACGATCTGGAAAGAAAGCTCTCCTTTGCCGGCCATCCAAGGATTCAGGGATTGGTTGATTCTTCTGGGGGGAGCGATCGGCATTACCCTGCTGATCATAACTGGAAATCCGCTTCTGACCTATCCGCTGATATTGGTCAGCACCGGCAGCTTAATGTTTTTGTTGACCGTGCTCTACAGCGTGATCTGGATCCTGGTAAGGAAAAGGGAAAACAGCTTCAGTTCCTGGAATGAGTTAATTTGGTGGGGGATTGCTGGATTCTCTTCTGCGATGATGCAAATTGCACTTATTGATCTGGTCCGTTTTATGTTAACCGGTACTTGGAGTGGTTTTTTGGAATACTAAAGGTGGAAGAAGAGTCAATAATCAGTGTTCAGATTTGCCCGGGAAAAAAAGCAAAGCTTTATCGGGGGAAAACGAGATTTGAATGGGTTCTCCCGGTTGGGGGAGATCAACATCAGAAATCGAGCAAGAAAATCCCAGTTGTTGACCTTTGACATCAATTTTTAAATGAATAGCAGATCCGCTAAAGGAACTGCTGATTAGTTTGCCTGTCAGTGAGTTTGTATTTTTGTCATTCTCTGATCCAACCTGCACCAGATCAGGTCTGATCAGGATCACACCAGACCCCTGATGTTGTTCTTTTACTGACCAGGATCCAATATTTGTTTTCAGGAGAGTGCCATCTGCAGTTTGGATAGCTTCCCCATCCAGCAGGTTATTCATCCCCAGAAACCGGGCGATGTAGGGGGAATTGGGTTGTTGATAGATCTCGCGGGGAGTGCCGATCTGGGCAGCTTTTCCTTTTCCGAGGATAACGACCTTGTCAGCAATACGGAAGGCTTCCTCCTGATCGTGGGTCACATACAAGGCGGTCTGGGAGGAGAGTTTTAGAATATCACGCAGTTCCCCAATCAGCCTTTCGCGGATGCTTCTGTCCAGAGCTCCAAGTGGTTCGTCGAGCATGACCAGGCGGGGTTCCGGGGCTAGAGATCTCGCTAGGGCGATCCGCTGCTGTTCACCACCGGAGAGAGTTGTCGGATCTCGATCTTCTAAACCCGCCAAACCAACCAGTTCCAAGACCTCTTTTACCCTGGCAGAGGTGATTTCCCTGTCGGTTCCCGCCATTTTCAAACCGAAGGCTACATTTTCCTCAACGTTCTTGTGGGGAAAAAGGACATATTCCTGGAACATTAACCCGAAATTGCGCAGATGAGGAGGCACGCCCAGCAAGGAATCGCCATCCCAAAGGCAGTTTCCCTGATCAGGTGCTGCCAGGCCAGCAATGATCTCAAGCAAAGTGGTCTTTCCGCTTCCACTTGGACCGAGCAAAGCCAGGATCTCGCCTTTTCTCTGCTGGAATGAGATCCCCTGGAGAACATCAACCTCTCCAAATCTCTTCCATATATCCTGAATTTCTAGTCCTTCCATTTTAATCCGAGGGTACAATTCAATGAAATCAGTTGTATCCGACAAATCCGAGTATAACATATCCAATTTTGATGGATCTATGAGGATGGAAGATTATTGGGAGAGGTAGGAGATATGAAGGCATATTTTGCTTGTTCTATCAGCGGCGGGAGGAAGGACGAAAAGGTCTATCAGTATCTGGTAGGTGTGATGATCGGGATGGGGATAGATGTCCCAACAGCACATATTGCTGAGACTGGAATTGAGGAGATTGATGATCAGAAGGAACCCCTGGATATTTACCAACGGGATGTCAACTGGATCCGGGAAAGTGACATACTTGTCGCTGAGATAAGCACTCCTTCCCATGGTGTAGGGTATGAGATCGGTTATGCGCTGAGTCTCGATATGCCAGTGTTGTGTTTATATAAAGAAGGGGTTGTGGTCACGAAGATGATCAGCGGCAATCCTGATCCTCTGCTTTCGGTGATGGCTTATGAGGATCTCCCGCATGCTGAGGAAATCCTTCGTACATACCTGGCAAGTTTATAAAAAAGGAAATAATCCATTGATCCGCCGGGAACATTTAAGCGGTGAATTTCGTCTACTGGATGCCTGAAATATTAAATACCCAGAGATGAAGAGGAGTATAACGATGAAAAAGAGCGTTGTGGTTACCCGACGAGTAGTGATGGTCAGCCTGGCATTGATCATGCTGATTGGAAATACTTTGGCCTGTACATTGCCTGGACAAAGGGGAACTGATGCTGCAACTCCCCAACCCATTCCGATTGATCAAAACGGATCTGGCACTATAGAGCAGGGTGGTCCTGCCCCGGATGGCGATGGGGGAGGTCCGGGATTAACGATCCAGCTCAGTGACGGCCAGGAAGTACCATCGGTTATCGAGAGATTAGTCCCTGTCAAGGGAATGCCTTTAACTGAAGAAGAGATCGAAGTTATTTTGGCCCGTTTGGCACCCTGGGTGGAAGATCAGGGTCTGGAAGTTGATTTCCGACTGCCAGAGCAAATCCTGCCCCCGCCATTAACAGGTGATACCATCCCGGAAACTTTTCCCAGCCCAGTAGATTTGGTAAAACCACAGCCTGTATTTGGAGAAGAACTTGAAGTGCTCCGATACGCACCGGATGGGGCAGTAGCTATCGCTCCTTTCATCAGCGTAACTTTTAATCAGCCGATGATCGCTCTGAATACCCTGGAAGCATTGGCGGAAGAAGATGTGCCAGTCCAGGTAACTCCTCTTATCCCAGGTTCTTGGCGCTGGTTGGGAACCCGGACATTAAATTTCCTTTCGGATTCAGATCTTTATGACCGCCTGCCCATGGCAACCGAATATTTGGTGACCATCCCCGCAGGTGTACAGTCTGCCGTTGGGAAAACCCTTCAGGATACGGTGCAGTTCCGGTTCTCCACGCCACCGCCCGTCATGGAAGATTATTATCCTTCCTATGGACCGCAGCCGCTGGAACCACTGTTTTTCATTTCTTTTGATCAGCAGATTGACCAATCTGCTGTTATTGATCATATCCAGGTCACAGCTGGAAATCTTCCTGTGCAGATCAAATTGGCCAGCGAAGAAGAGATATTGGCAGATGAGAATCTCAGCCGCAAGATCGAATATGCTGAAGATGGCCGTTGGCTGGCCTTCCGGGCTCTGGAACCGCTGCCTGCAGATACTGGAATATCAGTAGTCATCCAGGCAGGAACTCCTTCCGCGGAAGGTCCCCTGGTGACAGAATCTGACCAGAGCTTTTCATTTTCGACGTACGCTCCTTTGAGAGTGGAGGAACACGGCTGTTCCTGGGGAGATGAACCCTGCCGGCCGCTTACACCGCTTTATATCAGATTCAATAACCCGATCGATATGGATTTTTACGATGGCAGTATGGTGACCATTGAACCTGAGCTACCTAACGCTTCGGTTAATATATATGGCAATACCATCAATATCCAGGGCAATACCCAGGGAAGAACAACTTACTGGGTAACTGTAGACAGCTCGATCAAAGACCAGTTTGGGCAGATCCTGGGAAAAGATGAAGAATTAAAATTCAAGATTGGCTCGGCCGATCCGGTTTTATTTGGCCCGGATGAGATCTTTGTCACCATGGATCCTGCTGACCAGAACCCGGCCCTGTCTCTCTATACCATCAATTACAACAAACTGAATGTGGAGATCTACCAGGTGGAGCCTTCGGACTGGCCGGCTTTTCTGGAGTATCTGAGAGATTATCAAAGGACGGATTTACTCCTTTCACCTCCTGGTAAAAAGGTGTTTGGTGATACTGTGGCTATAGAATCTCCCGCAGACAAACTTACCGAGGTTTATATCCCATTGGCTGAGCACCTGGATGGGGATAGCGGCCAGTTTATCGTGATCGCTAAACCCCCGAAAGGCTTATTCCAGGAGGAGCGCTACTGGGAGCATGTTCAGGTCTGGGTTCAGATATCCGATATCGGTCTGGATGCTTTTGTAGACAACTCAGAAATGGTAGTCTGGGCTACGGATCTTCTGACTGGAGCGCCCCTGGAAAATGTGAGCATCAAACCTGGGACCAATTCAACGATCGGAAAGACAGATCAGACTGGTGTGGCGAAATTCGATCTCCCTTATGAAGGCATCCCCTACCTGGTTGCTGAAAAAGGAGACGACCTGGCTTTTATGCCGCCCTCGTCCTATTACTGGAGCGAAAGCGGCTGGACCCGCCGCTCCCTGGAGGATGAACTTCGCTGGTATGTCTGGGATGACCGCCAGATGTATAAACCAGGTGAAGAGGTTTATCTTAAAGGCTGGATGCGCAGGATCGGAACCGATGAATCCGGGGACGTGGAACTGGTGGGCAATCAGGTCAGCCAGGTTTCTTACCAGGTAATTGGTTCCCAGGGCAATGAACTGGCAACAGGCCAAGCGGATGTGAATTCTTTAGGCGGATTTGATTTCCATTTTTCGCTGCCAGAGAATGCCAACCTGGGATATACCCAGGTGATCATCAATCCCATAGGTTCATTATCAGGGATTTCCGATAACTATTACTATCATCAGATCCAGGTGCAGGAATTCCGGCGCCCGGAGTTTGAAGTTAGCGCCCGCAATGAAACCACCGGCCCATATTTTGTTGGCGATCATGCCGTCCTGGCAGTTGAGGCCAAGTACTACGCCGGCGGTCCACTTCCAAATGCGGAAACAAACTGGTATGTGATGTCAACTCCAACTAACTATCAGCCGCCCAACTGGTCCGACTTCAGCTTTGGATATTGGACCCCCTGGTGGTTCTATGACTCCTTTTATCAGGACAACAACGGTACGACCGGAGACAGCTTCAGCGGTGTGACAGATGCTTCTGGCAACCATTACCTGAGAATGGATTTTGAATCCATGGTAGTCCCCCGGGCATACAGTGTTGTTGCGGAAGGAACAGTATTTGATGTCAACAGGCAGGCCTGGACAGGCTCTACCAGCCTGACTGTTCACCCGGCAGACCTTTATGTTGGAATGCGAACAGAGCGCTACTTTGTTGAGCAGGGGGAACCATTGGAAGTAGATCTGATCGTCACTGATCTGGATGGAAATGTTGTTGAAGACAGGCCAGTCACCGTAGAAGCTGCCCGCCTGGAATGGAAATATCAGGACGGGCGCTGGCAGGAAGTAGAAGTTGATATCCAGGAATGTGCTGTTGGCTCAACGGATGAACCGGTCAGCTGCCAGTTTGATACACCCCGGGGTGGACGATATCAGATCACAGCAGTTGTGCTGGATTCCAAAGGCAGAATCAATCAAAGCAGAATGACCCGCTGGGTAAGCGGTGGAGAGCGACCCCCCTCCCGCGATGTGGAGCAGGAGCAGGTTAACCTGATCCCAGATCAGGAAGTCTATCAGCCGGGAGATGTGGCTGAGATCCTGGTTCAGGCGCCCTTCAGCAACGGGGAAGGTTTGTTAACTATCAGCCGCAACGGCATCATTTCAACCGAAAGTTTCACAATGGACGGCAGCAGCCATACACTGCAGGTCCCGATCGAAGAAAAATATATCCCTAATCTGTTTGTTCAGGTGGACTTGGTAGGATCGACCACCAGAACCGACGACCAGGGAGAAGAGCTTGAGGGCACTCCTCCAAGGCCCGCTTTTGCGACCGGACAGATCAATCTATCTATTCCTCCAATAAGTCGGACCTTGGATCTGCTGGTTGAGCCCCGGGAAGATAAACTGCAGCCTGGTGAGGATACTTGGCTGGATGTCACCGTCCGGGATGCCTCCGGTGAGCCGCTTTCAGGGGTCGAGCTGGCAGTGGTGGTAGTGGATGAAGCCATCCTGGGATTGACCGACTACCAGCTGGCAGATCCTCTCTCAGTATTTTATGCTACACGACCGGCAGATACCAGCAGCTACTATACCCGATCCAGCATCCTGCTGGCCAATCCCGGGGCTCTGCTGGACCAGGCTGCTGATGAGATCAGGGCTATGCCCCAGGCGACTATGGCCATGGAAGGTGAAGTCATGGAGGAAGCCTTGATGGAAGCTCCCGCCATGGAAATGGCTGATGCCGATATGGAAGCCAAGGGTATGGGCGCGGATAATGGAGCAACTGGTGGAGAAGCAATCCAGATCAGAATAGATTTCAATCCCCTGGCGACTTTTGCACCGGAAGTGAAAACAAATAATAATGGCAAAGCAGTCGTAAAAGTCAGTTTGCCGGACAACCTGACCCGCTACCGGGTGATGGTGGTTGCGGTAGATGAAAGTGGTAAGAATTTTGGGTCGGGTGAATCCAGCATCACAGCCCGGCTGCCGCTGATGGTCCGGCCTTCCGCTCCGCGCTTCTTGAACTTTGGAGACCAGTTTCAAATGCCCATTGTGCTTCAGAATCAGACCGATGAACTTATGGAAGCAGAAGTGATCATCCAGGCCAGCAACCTGGAGCTGGATGATGAGATGGGTATGAAAGTCCGGATCCCGGCCAATGACCGGATCGAGGTGCGCTTCCCGATGTCGGCCGAAATGGCGGGGACCGCCAAGTTCCGGGTAGCAGCGACTTCAGGCAAGTATGCTGATGCTGCTTCTGGTGAAATGCCGGTATATACTCCGGCAACCACCGAAGCTTTTGCGACCTATGGTGTTCTTGACCAAGAGGCTGTTATCCAACCAATTGCCAGACCAGCCGATGTTTTCCCGCAGTTTGGAGGATTGGAGATCAATACCTCATCCACCGCTTTACAGGCTCTGACAGATGCTGTGATGTACCTCTACTCCTACCCCTATGAATGTTCGGAGCAGATGTCATCCCGCATTCTGGGTATCGCTGCCTTGAGGGATGTGCTGAGCGCTTTTGAAGCTGAAGGTATGCCGACTCCGCAGGAAATGGAAGACCGGGTAGCCAGGGATCTGGAAATGCTGGGAACTATCCAGAACTATGACGGCGGTTTCCCCTACTGGCGCCGGGGGCAGGATTCCATCCCCTATAACACCATTCATGTGGCGCATTCTCTGGCCCGGGCCAGGCAGAAGGGTTTTGAAGTGTCCGATGATATGTGGTTTATGGTTCAGGGGTATCTGCGCGAGATCGAGAATTATTATCCTTACTGGTATGGGGAGTACACCCGCAATACCCTCAGCGCCTATGCCCTTTACGTTCGGGACTTGATGGATGATCCTGATCCATCCAAAGCCCGCGATTTGTTCCATCAATCAGGCTTTGACCATATTTCGATGGCCGGTATCGGCTGGATCTGGCAGGTGTTGGTAGATGATGCCGGGTCGCTGGCGGAGCTGAAAGAAATCCGGACCTGGGTGGGTAACAGAGTAGTGGAAACCCCCGGGGCAGCCAATTTCACTACCTACTATGACGATCAGTCTTATCTGCTGTTGAGCTCGGACAGGAAAACAGATGCTGTGATGCTGGATACGATGATTGCAGATGATCCTGATAGTGATTTGATCCCCAAACTGGTCACTGGCCTCCTGGCGCACCGCAAGCGGGGCCGTTGGAACAGTACCCAGGAAAACGTTTTTGTGCTGCTGGCTTTGGACCGCTACTTCAACACCTATGAATCAGTGGAACCGGAGTTTGTGGCTCGGATCTGGTTGGGTGATACCTATGCCGGAGAGCATGAATACGTTGGTTACAGCACAGAACGCCATCTGACAGAGGTGCCGATGGGTTACCTGGTGGATACCAATCTGGAGCAGCAGGATTTAATCATCAGCAAGGAAGGTCCGGGAAGGTTGTACTACCGTCTGGGATTAAAATACGCTCCTACTGATCTGCAGCTGGATCCGCTTGAAATGGGATTTGTGGTTCAGCGAGAGTATGAAGCGGTGGATGATCCCAAGGATGTCAAACACCTGGAAGATGGCACCTGGGTCATCAAAGCCGGAGCGCGGGTGAGAGTCCGCATCACAATGATCGCAGATAACAGGCGCTACCATGTTGCCTTGGTAGATCCGCTTCCTGCTGGATTAGAGATCATCAATCCTGCCCTGGCGGTTTCGGGCAGCATTCCCCAGGATCCCAGCAGCTCGGATTCCAGCTACGGATGGTGGTGGTGGTGGGGACCCTGGTATGAACATCAGAATATGCGGGATGAGAGGGCAGAAGCCTTTACATCACTGCTGTGGGATGGTGTATTTGAGTACACTTACGTGGCCCGCGCCACAACCCCTGGCACCTTTGTTGTCCCGCCTGCCAAGGCTGAGGAGATGTATTCCCCCGAAGTATTCGGCCGCAGCGGCAGTGATTGGGTGATAGTGGAGTAAAAAAATAGGGACTGAGTCCTTCACAAGGACTCAGTCCCTCGATGTTTGTTTTTGAAAACTCCGGGAGCCTGATACTCAGGGTGTAAAGTAAAGCTCTCTGGTCCGACAGCTGCCATTGAGATCGGCTTTTGTACAGAGGGTGATCGAGGCAAAAACCAGATGCCCAGCAGGATCATTCGATAGATCCAGACTGACAGTATAACCAGTTGCGCCTGGATCCAGGACATCCTTGCTGCTATCCTCAACACATCCTGTCTTTTTTACGAACGTGTTTAATGCAGAATTCCCTGAAGCTGCACTGGTATCAGTGTCTTGAATATAGCTGGACACAGAATTTAATGGATAGACTCCGTTATTGTAGATTTCAAACTCAACCTGCCACGCACCGCCGCAAGTTTCAATTTCTCTGAATCCGACAGAGAAGTTTGGATCGGGTTTAGGAGTTGGCCCTGGGGTGTAGATTGGCAGAGGGGCAATGTTTCCAGAGGTATTGGCATAATAACCCCAGATCCAGCAAAAACTATCTTCCAGGTCTGGATTATTTATATAAAGCCATGATCCAGAAGGATCCTTACCATAGATATTTGCTTGCTCGCCAACCAGCAGGGCGCCCAGATAAGTATAGACTTTCCCGGGACCGGAGCGGCAGTTTGTATCCACAGAAACCTGGACTGCAGGTCCGCTGATGGTAAATTCTGGTTGTTCTGTTCCTTCCACAATATCTTCCTCATCCTCCGGAGTTGGGGTGTAGGTCGGCTCCAGTGTGGAGGTAGCAGGAGGGATTGATGTATTTGTGGGCGCTGCGGTCTCCGTGGGAGAGAGGGCTGCTTCAGCGCCTTTGGTTCGCTGTGTATCTAGCTCCTGGGCTGTATCGGTCTCCGCAATAGCGGTGTTTAATGCATCCTGGAAGGCTTTTTCATCCAATCCTGGTGTGCAGGCTGTGCTGATCAATACTAAACCTGCTAAAAGGATGATCAGCAGTAATATGATTGATTTATTTTGCATTCTTACATCTCCTTACCTGGGCCAATCCAGATTTTCTCATGTTGGAACAGGTCGATCTACCTGAGAGCAGGCAGATATCTTATCAGTTTAATTGTATTATAGAAAGGATATGATATGGTGGGTTTTTTTACGATGTTGGGAAAGTCACTCGAAATATTGTCTTTTCACCAAGGGTGCTCACAGCAGTGATTTCTCCGCCCTGGGCTTCGACCAGTTTTTTAGTGATAGCCAGTCCCAATCCAGAGGAGCCAAATTCGGAACTTCTGGATGAATCAGTCCGGAAGGAACGGTTAAAGATGAGGGGTAGATTTTTCTCTGAGATCCCGGGACCATCATCAGCAACCTCCAGGATCAATTTGTCCCCTTCCTGATAGGATTTTAGGACTATTTTGCCTCCGAATGATAAAACCTGGATAGCGTTGTTGATCAAATTCCCCAGGATCTGGGTCAAGCGGCCGGGATCCAAATCCACCCGGGGGAGATTACTCTCACCTTCCAAAGAAAAATCAATACCTTTTTCTTGGGCCAGTGGCAGAAAGGCGGATTTTACTTGCTGGAGGATCAAAGCCGGATCCACATTCTGGATTTGGAAATTCAATTCTTCTGAATCAAGCAAACTGAGGGTTTTGAGGTCGTCGATCAGGTAGCCCAAGTATTGGGCTTGCTGGTGCATGGTCTGGTAGATCTCTGGGGTGCCGGCCATCTTTCCTTCGCTGAGTACTTCTGTGTAGCCCTGGAGAATCGTTAGCGGGGTTCGTAGATCGTGGGCGATATCCGCAGTCATTTGTTTGCGAGCCAGATCAGCTTTCTCCAGGTCTGCGCTCATCCTGTTGAAGGATGAAGCCAGTTTTCCCAATTCATCTTTGGATTGGATATCTACCTGGTAGCCGAGCTCACCGCCAGAAACTTTTTCAGTTGCTCCGGCCAATTTCCGGATTGGCCGGGTAAAGGATTGGATCAAAAACCCTCCCAGTATGAGAGCAATTAACAAGGTAACAATCGAGCTGATAACCAAACCCTGCTGCACTGTGTTCAGAAAATTCTTCTGAGGATTGTTTCTGGGTCCTTGGATCGTTGCCGGTATCAACCAACCAACTACTTTACCTTCAACTTCAAGGGAGATACCTTTTTCGATTTCATCCAGCGGGACTGTGGCGCCCGGTTTTGGTCCGCCCGGCCCCGGGTTGGTATCGATAATTTCTCCTGAGGATGAGACTAGTTTGAATGGAATATTGGTATTGGGTTGATTGCCTTGTTGGCCACCGGCTTGATTGTTATGCTGGGCGAAGGGATATACTTGCTGAAAAGGAATGTTAGCACCTTCCCAGCTTCCAGTGGCTGAGTAGTACTCAGTTAACGCCTCAACCAGGACTTGCTGATCCTGATCTCTAATAAAATTATCAAACGCCTTCTGGGTCTGGTTCTGGATATAAAACGATGTGAATAGAGCACCGATAATACTGACCACAACCAGAACTAAAGTAATTTTAACGCTGATAGAGCGCATAAAAAAAATTACTTCCTTTCCCTGGCGAAGCGGTAGCCAGTGCCATAGACTGTTTCAATATAGATCGGATCTGCTGGATCAGGTTCGATTTTTTCTCTCAGGTTGTGGATATGGACATCAACCGTGCGTTCATATCCTTCCAGATAAGTAGCCTCACCCAGACTTTCCAGTAATTCGGCCCGGGTGTAGCTCCTGCCAGGAGCTGACATTAATAATGCCAGCAGGTTAAATTCTGATGGTGTCAGTTCTATGGGTTGGTCACCAATTTCGACCATATGGCCTCGTACATCCAGAGTAATATTGGCCGCCCGGAGGATTTCCGGTTCCGGTATATCTTTTTTCGCGCGGCGTAAAAGGGCATTTATGCGGGCTGTCAGCTCACGCAGGCTGAAAGGTTTGGTTACATAATCATCGGCGCCCAGTTCCAAGCCGAGGACTTTGTCGGTTTCTTCCACTTTGGCGGTTAGGACCAGGATGGGAGTATCTGATTCAGCGGTATAGATGCGGATAAATTCCCCCCCGCCCATTTCCGGCATCATCATATCAAGTACAATGCAGTCTGGTTTTTCTTCCCGGGCCACAAATAAGGCTTTCTGACCGTTTTCGGCTGTTAGGATCTGAAAGCCTTCGCCAGTCAGGTAGGTTTTTAACATGGTCCGAATATCGGGATTATCATCAACTACTAAGATCTTTTTTGCCATATTACCTCAGAATAACTTGTCCCTAGAATTATACCTGGGTCATAACAATCTTGAGAGAGCCGGACTTCTCGCCTTAGTCCGGCTCTCGGTGAGGAGAAGAAAAATGGATCACAAAGTGTATTACTGATCAGAGGACGGTTTTCCCCCCCGTATTCTGGGCATTCCAACTCCATCCTGATCAGGTCGAACGCCAGATCCTCGTCCGCTGACACCCAAAAACGGGCTGTCCAGGAAGCCTTTATCAAGACCTTCCAGCAGCCAGTCAGCGTGTTCCTGGGTGATATCTCCATTGGCAAGTGCTTCTTCGATCCTGGTTTTTAGTTTTTCCTGATTGCTCTGCCGCATCTCTTCCCGATAAACTTCCAGGTCAACGCCGGCTGCTTCAGCCAGCTCTTCCATAGTTTTACCATCCTGGAGCTGGTCCCTGAGTTCTTCTCTGTCCAAACCCAGAAGCTCTGCCAAACTATCGCGCACACCGGGTCCATATCCCTGGGCATAAGCAACACCAGCCACAGATATACCTGCTGCTACAACCAGTACCGCTATTAAAGTATATTTCAGAATTGGTTTCATCAATTGTCTCCTTGTAAATACTATCAAATCAACGGTCTCTTTCAAGGGATCCAGCCTCAGTTTAACATCAAGCTATTAAGAAATTATTAAGTTGTTGTGGGGATTTGATTAATCCCTAAAACGAGGAAACGGCTTCCTGTGAGGAAACCGTTCCCTTTGTTATGCCTAATCCCACCTCCTTTTCTTGAGGGAGTGATGGGTTTCCAGCAGACCGTTGGAAATGCTGGATGGATCCTATCCCATGATACAGGGAAATTATTTATAGATTATTTAGAAGTGATGGAGGTTTTGTAAAGTATTGTTGAGGGTGCGTAATCCTTAAAATAATATAGTATAAAGTATCTACAAGGAAACCGTATCCTATTGTAATAATGCATACGATATAATCTTAGCAATATGCCAATAAAAGATAAAAACACAACGGATGATTATAAGCTGGAGTACCGTCCCAAGTACCAGACCTATCGTTATTTAATGCAAAATCGCATCAATGAGGTATTACTGGTGTCCAGCACTTATGACTCCTTTATCATCGATGAAGACGCCAGGCTTTCGGATCAGATCTTCGAAGAATTCCATAATCTTAACCTTCGGACCCTCCCCCATATCTTTCGGGTTTCCTCAGCTGCCCAGGCTCTTGAGCTTCTCGAGCACCGTAAGTTCGATCTGGTGATTACCATGCGGCGCCTGGGAGAGATCAATCCACTTATATTGGCAGATCAGGTCAAAGCCATTCAGGATATCCCGGTGGTCTTGTTATTAAACAATTCATCTGAGCTGCAATATCTCCAATCTAAAGCCCTGGAAAAAAGCAATATTGATCATACTTTTGTCTGGAACGGGAATTCCACGGTGTTTGTGGCGATTATCAAACTACTGGAAGATCGGATGAATATAGATGCCGATATCATAACCGGAGATACCAGGGTGATCATCGTGGTAGAGGACTCAATTCGATTTTATTCGCTTTATCTTCCGGTACTCTATTCCGAGATCATGATGCAGACCCAGCGCCTGATATCTGAAGGCGCCAACGACTATTTGTCCCTGCTGCAGATGAGGTCCCGTCCCAAGATCCTGCTTGCCAGCACTTATGAAGAAGCCTGGGAAATCTATCAGAAATATGAGGACCATTTATTGGGTTTGATCACGGATATTCGCTTCCCAAAGAACGGTCAGCTTAATGATGATGCCGGCTTTGATCTGGTTCGTAAAATTAGAAAACAAGCACCTACACTGCCAATCATGTTCCAGTCCAGCGATGAGAAGAACCGCGAGGAATCCGAAAAACTCCAGGGATTCTTTGTAAACAAGACCGATCACTCCCTGCTCCAGGAGTTAAGGACCTTTTTATTGAATTACATGGGATTTGGCTGTTTTACTTTCCGCATGCCGGATGACAGCATTGTAGGCATGGCAGATAACCTGTTTGAGCTGCGGGACCAGTTGAGCCGCATCCCCTTGGAATCATTCGTCTATCATGCCCAGAATGATCATTTTTCAGGCTGGCTGGCTGCCAGGGGAGAATTTGCTGTCGCCCGACAGTTGAAACCCCGTAAGGTATCGGAGTTCCAGAACAAGGAAGACTTAAGGCAGCTAATCATTAGTTCGGTAGATGATATCCTGCACGAGCGTATGGGCATCATTGTTGATTTTGACCGTGATACCTATCACCCTCAAACTCGATTCATTCGCCTCCGGCCCGGTTCCCTGGGAGGAAAGGGCAGAGGGTTAGCTTTCCTGCTTTTTTTGCGCTCTTCGTATAATGCTGGTTTCCGTAAGGAATTCCCAGAAGTGGATATTCAGGTACCCCGGACAGTAGTGATTGGAACAGATGAATTTGGTCAGTTTATGAGGGAAAATGATCTGTATGATTATGTAACAACGGACCATGAGGATATTGAGATCAAGGAACGCTTTCTTCAGAGCCATCTCCCTGAGGAGTTATGGGATGATCTAGGTTTTATTTTCTCAGAGCAGAAAAAACCGCTGGCTGTGCGTTCGTCCAGTATCTTCGAGGATTCTCTTTTCCAGCCTTTCGCAGGGGTCTTTTCCACCTATATGCTGCCCAATAATCACCCAGACCTGGAAGTGCGCCTCAATCAACTTGTTTCCGCCATTAAACTTGTATATGCGTCCACTTATATGAAATTGGCCCGCTCCTACGCGGAAACGCTGGGCATATCCCTCGGTGAATCACGCATGGCCGTGGTGATCCAGGAGGTAGTGGGCCAAGTACACGGTGAACGTTATTACCCCAACTTTTCAGGGACTGCTGCATCCTATAATTATTATCCCCTGGGAAAACATCTCCAGCCAGAGGATCGGATTGCTTTTGCAGCCCTTGGACTGGGGAAAACAGTCGTAGATGGCGGCCTGTCACGCCGTTTCAGCCCCAAACGCCCTCAAGTAAATATCTTTGCCAGTGTTAAAGATGAGATCAAGAGCAGCCAGAGTTCCTTCTTTGCAGTCAGATTATCTCAAGAGGAACATATTAACCTTGAACGAGGGGAATACAGCTTCCTGGAAAGCTGTTCCTTGCGGGATGCCATAGATGATAAAACTCTGGCCCTAATTGCTGATACCTATGACCCTCAAGGGGGGAGATTGGTTAGCGGCTTTCGGGATGAAATGGAAGGAGCCCCGGTTGTGACTTTTAACCGCCAGCTGAAATATGGCACCTTTCCCCTGGCAGCAATCCTTAACCGTGTGCTTCAGCTGGGGGAAGAAGCCATGGGGTGTCCGGTTGAACTGGAATATGCGGGAAATTTTTCAGCCGAGAAAGATGAAATGTCTACTTTCAGTCTGCTTCAGCTGCGGCCTTTCCTGGAACATGAAGAATCAATGATGATCGAGGATATGGATTTACCGGATCAAGAGTTATTCGTCTCTTCCTCGGTTGTCTCCGGCTACAGGTCCATTTCAGATATTCAAGATATTATATATGTCAAACCAGAAGATTTCGACCTGACTAAAACAGTTGAGATGGTGGAGGAGATCATGACCCTCAACCGGACCCTGGTTGAGGAAGGTTTACCCTATATTCTGATCGGTCCTGGCCGGTGGGGAACCTGTGAGCGTCACCTGGGTATCCCGGTAGTCTGGTCCGATATCAACGGCGCCCGGGTGATCATGGAAGTGGATCTGAAGGATTTCCAGGTGGACCACTCCCAGGGAAGCCACTTTTTCCACAACATATCTTCTGCTGGCATTCCCTATTTCTACATCAAATACAATTCCAAAACCGATTTCCTGGATTGGGACTGGCTCGAGTCCATCAAACCGGTCCGGGAGACAACTTATTTTCGGCATATTCGGACTAAAAAACCGCTGACAGTGATCGCCAACGGTAAAAAGCGCTCCGGCAAGGTGGTGAAGCCGTGAGTATGAGAGGGATTGAGTCCTTTACGAAGGACTCAATCCCTTATACTTACCAGGAGTTTACATCTTACTGACCCAATCAGCAGCCCGCTGAAGCTCCTGTTCCAGCAGAGGACCTTCCGTATCGGCGACATAAAAACCTTCTGGGGGAAGGACGATTTGAGCTCCCTTCTTTTCCAACCGATCTGAAATAGGCTTGGCTCCATATCCAAAAATCCGCACAAAAAAGGGCAGTACCTTGATCTGGCTGATCTTCTCCTCGGTAAAACGGGTGTCAAAGGCGGCTGCCTTGACTCCCTTTAACCCGTCGCGAGGGATGGTTTTAATCCAGTTTAGAACAGCTGGAGTGGCAGTTAACTGCTGAGTTGGGGATCCCACTATTAGACGGTTGATTCCTGTCAGATCGCCGGGTTGAACATCTGAGCAATGCATCACCAGCACCCTGCCAGAAGATTCAAGAGCTGAACCAATCGCTTCTGCGATCAATTTGGTATTGCCATACTGGGAATCATACACAACCAGACTTTTCACTTGGAGAGCTCCTTATTGCATGCAATAATAAAAGGATATGATGAGTAATTGCCGGATCTATTAACTGATCCCATACACTTGTCTGGGGATTAATATTTCTGGATTATTCTCACCACATTATTTAGTGAATATTTTCCTATTCTCTCTCGGGTACCAGGGGTATAACCGGTAATTCATATCCAGCCAGCCAGAGGTAATAGGTATATGTGGCAAAGAAGGACCCTCCTTCTGGGATTTGCACACCATCTGTGGGATATGGGTCATTTAGATCAAATACCAGGTCAAGTTCTGGTCCGGAATAAAGGCCCGGCCCCGCCCCTATTCCGGAGCCGCAGTCGCTATTCATGGTTGGGTCAATCCATTCTTCTACAATATGGATCCGAACCAGGTTATCTTTACAAGTGCCAGTAATTGTCCCCTTCATTTGTGTGACTCCATCAAAGGTTTGCACAGGGCAGTCATTATCATCTGGATGAATGGCTGTTCCGTGATAGCCGATCGGTGCTTCCCGGAAAATACCTTCGTTACTGATTGTGCCATCGGAGTAGATCCAGAGATCAAAAAATGATGGTGGGATATTTTCTTCTTCCAAATGGATGGTTTCCCCATTACCGCCATCAATGTCCAACACAGCTAAATGGTCGAACCAGAGGCTGAACAGAGTATCTTCCTTGGGGCAGCTTAATTGGGGTTTCCCTGGTTCTTCACCACCAGCTGCAGCTATTGGTGTAGGCGTAGGTGTAGCTGAAGGTATGGGGATAGGTATAGGTTGTGTTTTGGATGGACTACAACCTGCCAAAACCAGACATATAATGATGATAAATAAAAGAAAAGCTGGATATCTGACTGGTCGATTTCCGAACATGGCTTTCGCCTCCTTCCCCCTTTGCGGTTACAATCAGCCGGGATATTGATAGCGGCAAAGTTGCTGATCCTGCTAATGATGACATCTCCTCTCAAGTCATTATAGACCAGGTTTCTCTGTTAATGGGATGTAATGTTGAGGATAGTCCCGATTATAAACAGCCCTCCGAATACAAACCACAAAGGCCTATGGATCAGAGCTAGAGGCCACCAGTAAAACATGATCGTGCTGAGGTAAAGGGTTACATAGGGGAACATGATGTCTTTCCGCAAGGGGCTGCGCCAGTTGATACCCTTGTGGTAGTCGATCCAAAATCCATAGCCAGAATAGATCAAAAAAAGAAAGCCTCCCAGCCAGAAGGACCAGGATTTCCCGCCTACAAGAAGGACCACACTAATAATTGCTGCAGGAAAACACAGGGCATAAACAATCCAGCCGTATTTCTTTGTGTAGCTCTCAAAGAGTGGTTTCCGGATTAAAAAATGAACGATCAAGATGATTTGCAGAGTGAACGACCAGATTACGAATAGAGTATCCAAACGGTCAAGCCCAAACATCTCTCCTCCCAGGGGAAAATATCGACTTTTATACTTTATACGTCAATCAGACCAGAAAGTTCCTTGTTATGGAGAGTGTGATCGCTTTTTTGATTTCCCGGTCGGGATTATTCCCCTTGGGGACTAACTCCAGACAGGCGGGGTCAAAGTTATATTCTTCTCTCCATTCTTGATGATTTTCCGCCAGTTCAACAATGCTTTTGCCTATGTAGGCCACTTCCTCATCTGTCATTGTAGGATGAAGTGAAACCCGCATCCAGCCCGGCTTTTCGGAATAATCTCCCTGGTCAATCAGATCTGTGATGTGCTGGGAACGGCCCGGATCGATATTTAACAGATAATGTCCGTAGGTTCCGGCGCAGGAGCAACCGCCTCGGGTCTGGATGCCGAATTTGTCATTCAACAGCTTTACGCCTAAATTAAAATGCAGATCATCAATGTAAAATGAGATCACAGCCAGCCGGTCTCTGTGCTTCTGAGCAAGGATATGCAGATTGGGCAGTGGGGAAATCAGATCCCATAAGATATTCAGCAGGTGGTGTTCCCTTTTGAGGATATTCTTAACTCCCATTTCCTCCTTAAGGGTGATGCACATGGCGGCCTTGATGGTTTGCAGGATAGAAGGTGTGCCGCCGTCCTCCCGGGCTTCGATATCATCGATATATTTATATCCGCCCCAGGGATTGGTCCAGTCCACTGTACCGCCTCCGGGGTTGTCAGGCACTTTTTGGTGGTAAAGCTCACGGGAAAAGATCATCACTCCACTGGATCCCGGTCCGCCCAGGAACTTATGGGGAGAGAAAAATATGGCATCCAGATGAGCATCTTCCAGATCTGGGTGCATGTTCATCTCTGTGTAAGGCGCGGCGCAGGCGTAATCTACAAAACAATATCCACCGGCCTTGTGCATTAATTGGGCAATCTGGTAGTAGGGGGTTTCAATTCCAGTGACATTAGAGCAGGCCGAAACTGAAGCATATTTGTGGCTGCGTCCCTGATATTTTTTCAAAAGTCCTTTTAGTGCCTCAATATCTACTAATCCAGTCTCTGTTGGGGGGATGATTTCCACGGTGGCGATGGTCTCCAGCCAGCTGGTGTGGTTGGAATGGTGCTCCATGTGGGTGATGAATACTACAGGGCGATCCTTTTCAGGAATATCGGATTGAAATTCATGGTTTATTTTCAGTCCCAGGATGCGTTGGAATTTATTGATCAATCCTGTCATACCGGAGCTGCTGGTCAGAATCAGATCATCTGGGCCGGCATTCACGTGGGCTTTGATCTTGTTCTGGGCGGTGTGGTAGGCATGGGTCATGGCCATGCCGGTGGTGCTTGTTTCGGTGTGGGTATTGGCAACCAGGGGCATGATCTCTTTACGCAGCCGGTCTTCGATAGGATCAAAGAGACGACCGCTGGCAATCCAGTCAGCGTAGATTATTTTTCTTGTTTTCCCATCAGGACAAACGATCTCTTTATTGATCCCTATGATCCCGTCCCTGAATTTTAGAAAATATTTTTCCATATGGTTGTTCCTGCCTGGTCTACTCCGTTGGCCTGGTGAGATAGGTTGGATCTTGCCCTACAGACTGAATGAATATTTTAGCCTGTTTGGGGGATCGGATCCTATGGAATATTATAGACTGATACGCTTCAGATGAGATATATCCCAGGATCCTTTTCTTCCTTCTGAAATAGGTTTGGATGGTCCAGAGAACAATAGAATCCCGGCTGATAAGTTTTTTTAGACTTTCGCGATTTCCTGTACCGGGCCAAAGTTCTTCCTGGGAGATGATCCGGGATACTGCCCGTTTTACAGCCTGGGCGACGGTGCGCAGAAAGCTGAAATCCAGCCAGATCACAACTTGCACCCGCTCCCATTTGATAGCTAAGGTCCGGGAGTAATTTCCATCCAGGACCCAGTTATCACCGGCCAGGGCAGCAGACAGCTTGGAAAACAGCTCGCTGTCGCTGGACTCACTCCAATCGGACCCCCAGAATATGGCATCCAGTTCGATGAATGGGATCTGGAGCACTTGTGCCAGTTCCCGCCCAAAAGTGGTTTTGCCGCTTCCGCTGGTGCCGATGATATTAATTCGCAAGGATTTCCTCTCTCAGCAGGTCTTTTTTCCTTATTAATTGTAGCCTACTTGGAGATAGAAATAATGCGCCGCAGGATAATCTGGGCGCATTATTGGATTAATGGATTAGGTCCCTGCCAGGGAACCAATCCCAGCACTGTTTTAGGGTTTCCAGACTTTCCAGACTTTACCTGCCAGATCGGGTCCTGGAGTAAGGGTGGGATCACCAGGTTGCCAGCCTGAAGGGGTGACCTCACCGGTTTTGGCCACATGCTGGAAGGCTTTTACCTGACGCATAAGCTCGGCGGGATTGCGGCCTACTTCCGGTGTCAGGACTTCCATAGCCCGGATCACAAAATCGGGATCAATGATAAAACGGCCCCTGATGTCAACTCCAGCTGCTTCATCGTAAACGCCATAAACTTTACCAATTTTTCCTCCTCCGTCAGAGATCATGGGGAAGGGTACTCCACCATCAACCATTTTAGAAAGTTCTTCTTCCTGCCAGATCTTATGCACAAAACGGCTGTCTGTACTGAGGGATAATACTTCAACACCTAACGCTTGAAAATCTTTGTAAAGGGCAGCGACCGCTGCCAATTCAGTCGGTCAAACGAAGGTAAAGTCCCCCGGGTAAAAACATAATACGATCCATTTGCCTTTGTAATCGGCAAGTCTTATGGGTTGAAAACCCTTCCCTGCCACAAAAGCGCTGCCTTCAAAGTCAATGGCTTCTATTCCAACTCTGGCTAACACTTTTTTCACCTCCTGGATTCCTGTCACTGACTGTCCTGGTTCTTCCTCCAGGATCGGTCCCCTAACAGGTTTAACACAACCGTCTTTTAAATTGGACATATATTCTCCTCCCTTCTTAATTATGAAGATTATCTTTCTTAAAATTATTATACTATTGGGTGGAATTTGTGACAGCTAAGATAGTTAGAAACTTGCAATATTTCCATATTTTAAGGTTTAGACAATAATTTTTTCTGGAACTGAATCATTCAGGATCCTTATCCAGCAGCTATTCTTCCTGCCAGGATTTGCTGAATAATTCCACCAAACCGATGCCAACCACCAGGATCGCCACGATCCAGAGCGTGATGGTCCCTCGGAGGGGGATCTCCAATTTCACGAACAGTAACCAGAAAAGCAGAGTTCCTCCGCCAAAGAGGTTGATGGAGATAGCCCCGGCCAGCCCTAATCCGCTTAAACCTTTCCCACCGCGCCACCATTCAAGACCGAGCGCGACCCCGATCCCAAAGATCACTCCCCCCAGGATCGAGCTGTAGAAATAGGTATTTGTTGACGGCAAG
Organism: uncultured Anaerolineales bacterium; assembly: GCA_964627755.1. Classification (GTDB taxonomy): domain Bacteria; phylum Chloroflexota; class Anaerolineae; order Anaerolineales; family UBA11858; genus B10-G9. The sequence continues at coordinate 19,943 of CAZVIH010000007.1, read as the reverse complement.
CCAAGGTATTCCAGGATGCCTGCAGGAAAAAGTAGAAGCAGTGCTCCCAGAATCAGATTGATCAGTGCGTCTGCAGCCAGGAGTAGTTTTACTTTACTCTTCATGGTATCGTTCCCTATGCTACTGGATTAATTTTTGGCTCTCCTCTTCGATCAATTGAACAAAACGAGCAATATGCAATCCATCCACCACTGCGTGATGGAAGCTGCAATAAAATGGAAGCAGGAATTTACATTCCTGTTTGGTCACCTTTCCCCAGGCCAGCAACGGGACAGAATCAAATTGGGGTAATCTGGTAATACTAAATGCGGTAAATGAAAACCAGGGAAGCACAGTGATTGAGAGAATATCATCGGTTTTGATCCCTCCATCGAGATCAATATGAAAATCATCCATTGAGGGAATTTTTTTGGCTTTAGAAATCTGTTTTTCAGCCTCTACTGCAAAAATTTCAAATCTATCATTAAAGGGTATCCGGCAGACACCAAAAGTCCCATCATCGCCTAGAACCGCCAGTGTTGTATGAATGAGGTCGTGTTCGATTACACCATCCCCTCGAATTCTGTGTCGTAATTCAGGTATACGATTGGCTGCTTTATTGATGATATACACGAATGAGATGGTTGGGGGGTAATTGGTTCTGGACCGGTTTTCCCAGAAACCCGTGATATCTATTTGTAGACAAATTTCGATATGTGGAAAATCCATTGCATTATAAATTTGAAAGTGGTTTCGCCGCGGCCAGGTTTCTAAATTAATATTGTGCATGGTCTCACCTTCCTAATTTGCATTTTAGCATTAATTCAGGATAGTACAGGAGATGAAAATGAAGGGAGGACCGGGGTAGTGATCAAGAGACGTGGGAGCAGGGAATGAGGGTGATGAACTGAAGGACCGGCATACGATTTGAGTACTACCAGGGAATAGATCACTGGAGATTATCTACTACGTACTACTTCCGGTTAAACCCTAAAACCTCTTCGGACTGGATTATTTTGACAGTACGTTTTAGGTGGACCTTTTCAGGCTGCAAGTTGAAAACCCGCGGGTTTCTTAAGACCCAGATCGGAAAAAAGATTCCAAAAACAATACCCACTACAGGGGGAAAAACCAGCTCAATAGGGAAGGGCGCTCCGTTCCAGAGCAGTGAGACATAAACCAGGGCCGAACCAAACAGGTACATCCCACACGCCATCAAGCCCAGCAAGAAGCCCCATGACTTCCTTCTCCAAACTCCGATTGCTGCCAGCAGGGATAGTGGACCGGTGATCAGCAGGTCAGCCCAGGGAATAAGGATGGTTAAGAGGTCCTTCTGGAGGTAAATCGGTCCGTTGCCCCAGGTATAAAGGGCGCCAACGATGGCAAAAACACCTGTTGAAAGAAATAACCAGGAGAAGAAGTTGCAGGTTTTCGCTGTTTGGTTCATAATCAATTCCTAGATTAGGGGGAGAAAAAACTTCCTGTTGTATATACGATAAATTCCCCTGATTGTTTCATGGATCTATCTCCCGTCTTCTTAGCCCTTGTTATAATCAATTTATATGTTTAAAAAACGATACCGAAGGATTTTGTTCTTTTTTGCCCGAATAGTCAGCAGAATCGCCTTCTGGGATGTATTGCTGCCAAAGATCGGCCTGCGGAAGATCTCTGAAAAGAAACGCGCCGAGCGTATTCTTGATGCCGCCAGGGGCTACCGCCATCTGGCGATCGAGATGGGAGGTGTATTGATCAAAGTCGGCCAATTCTTGTCTGCCAGGGTAGATATGCTGCCAGCAGATGTGACCGAGGAGCTCAGCGGCTTGCAGGACCAGGTACCAGCAGAAGATTTCCAGCTCATTCGCATCTTGGCTGAAAGGGAATTGGGACAGGGTCTGGAGGAGTGTTTTGCTGAATTCGAGGAGATCCCCCTGGCTTCAGCCTCGCTGGGTCAGGTTCACCGGGCAGTTCTAAGATCAGAGGATTCACTGGAAGTAGAAGAAACGGAAGTTATCACAAAAGTGGTTGTTAAGATCCAGCGGCCTGATATCGAAGCTATTATTGATGTCGATCTGTCTGCTTTCCGGACCGTAACCGGTTGGCTGCAGCGTTATAAGCCAATTAGAAAACGGGTTGACCTGCCAGCTTTAATGGAGGAATTTTCAACTATTCTGGGGCAGGAAATTGATTATCTGAATGAAGGGAAAAATGCTGAACGCTTCTGGGAGATTTACAAATCAAATCCCAAGATCAAAGTGCCCAGGGTGATCTGGTCTAAAACAACCCAACGGGTTTTGGTTCTGGAGGATGTATACGCCATCAAGATCACCAACTACAGGGAGATCAAGGAAGCTGGTGTAGATTTGAATGAGGTCGCCCAGCGACTCTTTGCCAGTTATATGGAGCAGATCTTTGAAGAGGAGTTCTTTCATGCGGATCCTCATCCCGGCAACTTGTTTGTGATCCCATCCGAAGAATCCACCCCTGAGGCCTGGCAGCTGGCATTTGTGGATTTCGGCATGGTTGGCCAGGTGCCGGTTAGCGCGATGGATGGCCTGAGAGAAGCTGTGATCGCTGTAGGCACTCAGGATGCAGGTAGAGTTGTCCAGGCTTATGAAAAACTTGGTTTTCTACTTCCGGGAGCGGATCTAGACCTAATTGAACAAGCAGAAGCCAAAGCTTTTGAACGTTTCTGGGGCAAAAGTATGTCTGAACTGCAGGATATCGACCACAAAGAGATGATGGCCTTGGCAAATGAGTTCCGGGACCTGATGTATGATATGCCTTTCCAGATTCCCCAGAACCTATTACTGCTGGGTCGAACAGTAGCGATCCTTTCCGGGATGTGCACTGGATTGGACCCCGGATTTAATGTCTGGGAGAGCATCCGTCCCTACGCGGAAAATCTATTGAAGTCAGAAGTGACTGGAAATTGGGAGATGTGGTGGGGGGAAATAGAGATTTTGCTCCGATCTCTGATCAGCCTGCCGCGCCGATTGGATGACATGCTGAGCCAGGTTGAAAGAGGAGAGCTGCAGGTTCAGGCTCCTGCGGTCGAGAGCCATCTGGCGAATATTGAAAAGAACCTCCGGGGATTAACCGGGGCAGTTCTTTTTGCAGCTTTATTCATTGGTGGGATGCAGTTGATCCTGGCAGGATTTTCACTGCCAGGATTTATTCTGCTGGGAAGTGCTTTAATCCCCCTGCTGGTCATTCTCTTCCGGTAAATCGGGAATCAGAGGATTAGTCTTCTTCTTCGTCAAACTTTTCCAGGGCAGCATCGATCAAGCTGCGAAGGCCTTTCAGTACTTCCCTCTGGGCTGATTGGCGGTGTTCTTTCACCTCGGGTGGGAACATGGCATCGAGTCCCTTTTTAAACTCTTCTTTAGCAGTGCCAAAGTGGTCTTTGGCTTCCTGGGGTACGCGACCCGGTTTCGGGGTTTTGGCTTCTTCTGTCATCTTTTTGTACTCCTTAAATTTTTGTGATCCCTTCCTGATATTATGGATTGAAGGTGATCAGGGGTCAAGTCAATAGGAGAGATGAATGGTGTAGATCATCACTCAAATATATATACGGAATTATATGAAAGAAGTTTCCTGCGAGGGTTGGGTCTTTTTGATCTTAAGCTGGAAATTGATTATTATCAGCACTGCCCCGAGAACCGTTAACAGGACAAAGGCGAGATGTTTTGTTGAACCTGGAGAGTAAGCAAAGATATCAAAACTTAGATTGCTGGTGGTGTGCAAAAGAGTGGCAGCCATGATGCTGCGCTGGTTCCCATAATAACACCAGGCAGAAAAAACGGAAGAACTGATCACAAAAGCGATAAAGATCAGGAAATCGATCCCAAAGCCCATTTCAATTTGATTGGTTCCCACCATCCAAAACAGGGGTAGATGCCATAAAGTATGGATGAGACCGACCAGCAGGGAGCTGGGCGCCGGTCCCATTTTTTGGCCTAATTTCTCCTGGAGATAACCTCGCCATCCTATTTCCTCCACTCCAGCCTGGACGAAATAGAGGAAGATCACCAGCGGAATGGTATTGGGTTGGGATAGCAGCTCTGCCAGAAAGCCTGATTCCGGAATTGGTTGGCCTAATAAAGTTGTGATCCCGATAGCTAAACCATGCAGTACAGGCCATAGCGTCAAAATGATCAAGTACCAGGCTGGCCGGATGCGTTTGAAATCGTAGATCCGCTGTCGGAAATCAGTGAGCTGCTCAATATCTCTGGCAAGAATATAAACAAGGATAGCTGCCAGCCCGGGTCCGAACGCACCCACCAATGCTGCAGCCAATAAATACGGGGAACTTTGGTAATCTACCCTGGTCAGTACAACAGGGATCCAGATAGTCCAGGAGATGGCAAAACTCAATCCCAGGTAGATCCAAAGCTGTTTACTTGAGTTTGAAGCCATTATTCAAATTGAACAGATTCCAACTCTGGTTCTGGAGGTTCTTCCTTTTTTAACGCCACGTATCCCCCCAACCCTGCAAATACAAAGGATAAAATCGATACAGCAAGAGTGATAGGTTTTAATCCCAGGAGGTAATAAGCACTGACGCCGCCCACGAGGTAACCATTAAAAGCTGAGAACCAGACGTCCTTGGATTGCATAACCCGGGTGGTGATCCAACCTCCCACAAATAACCCGATGAACCCGGAGATGATCCCGGTAATCATTTGGTATTGAGGCTCAGGATCCCCGACCAGCCAGAGAATGAATAATATGATCTGGGCGGTTGATAGTGTGGCCAGGAAGGACAGGAACCCGGCGATGATAATTTGCATGAAATTGGTGGTTTTTTTACCCATGTCCTTAATGATAAACGATTTTTTAGCCCTAAGTTTACAGATTAATTAGGTTAGTCTTTACCTAATAGAGTACCCATTAATCAATTATTGATAATCTCCTTGAATTTCCAAATTGTTTTCCAGCCCTTGGACTTCCGTCTTCTTTAAAAACAAAGACCACACCCATAGGTATGGTCTTTGTTTAATCAGTCTAAAGGTAAGAATTACCCGAACTTATACGCCACCCCGAATCCTCCCCGGGGATTTTTCCAGGAGATGTTCAGGTAAGGGCAGAGGACCCGACAGGTACCGCACTCCACACAGCTCTGGACAGCGATCTGCACAGTGCGTCCATCCTGGGGCCGGTAGGCGCCCACGGGGCAGAACTTGATACAGGGCTGGTCCTCGCAGGCCTGGCAGACTGCAGGGTCGATAATGGCCAGGTGCAGTTCCTGCTCGTCTGTGAAATACTTCAACGACATTAACATGTCGTCAATATAAACTTGAGGAAGCTCACGCTTTTGTTTGTTCTTATCCATAGTAGCTATCCTTTCCTAGATACCAATAATGGACCGGCCAAAGGCAATGATATCGCCAATTGCTTTGAACAGCGGACGTCGACTGGTGAGGGATCGCAAAATATCCTTGTACAACTTTCGTTTTGGTTTGCCAAATCCGGTAAAGAACATACCCAGCGCGTCGTTGATGAAAGTCGGATAAATATCCATGAACTGGGGATGATTTTTCAGGAAAGCGGAGAATTTGCGGTACTGCTTCAGGTCCTGGAGAACAAATGTATCATTCAATTTATCCTGATAGGCCGAGAGGCTCTTGGCTGAGAAATCACCCTTTTTATGGGCTTCTATAGCGGTCAGGCCGGCCTGTTTACCGGCGGTGATCGCCATATTGGTGCCTTCCCAGTGCAGGGCATTGACCATCGAAGCCGCGTCTCCAGCCACGAGGACGCCATCAGTGTATAACTTCGGCATAGCAGTCCAGCCACCCTCGGGGATCAAGTGAGCCCCATATTCCATCATCTGCCCGTCCTTGATCAGGGGGGCGATGGCCGGGTGTTCCAGGTAGCGCTGAAGCAGTTCATAGGGTTTGATCCCTGACTCCTGGAGGGCATCCAGGGTCACGCCCACACCAAGTGAGAGAGCGCTGTTGGCCGTATACAGGAATCCCAGCCCAGCCAACCCCATGGATACATCACCCATCACGGAGATGGCCATGCCATGGTCATTATCGGGCAGTCCCAAACGGGCGTTGATATCCTTGGCAGGAATCGAGATCAATTGTTTCACTGCCAGGGCTGTTTTGGAGATCTTGATATCGTGGTCGATCAATCCCAGTTTTTGGGTCAGCAGGTTATTGACACCTTCACAAACAATCACAACCGGGGCGTAAACTTCACCCTGGGGGCGGTCGGTTTGAACGCCGATAACTTTGCCGTCCTCGTAGAGGAAATCTATTACCAGGGTTTTGGGGATGATAAAAGCGCCTTCGGCAGCGGCCTGCTCTGACCACCACAGGTCAAACTCGGATCGCAGCGCCACATAAGCGTCAATAGGATCGTTGTTCACGACCCCGCCCTGCACGGTCGCCTTAACCAGGCCGTCATTTGACAGGAACCAGAAGCCGGTTTCGGTGACAGGACGCTCCAGGGGAGGTTTTCTGTCGAAGAAATCAGGATAGATATCTACCAGGGCATGGGTATATAAAGCCCCACCAAAGTAGTTCTTACTGCCGGGTTTTACACCACGTTCGATCACGACGACATTTAGGCCTTCCCTGGCAGCAATGGCTGCTGCCGTGGAACCCGCCATGCCGGCGCCTACGACAATAACATCATACTGTAATTTTTCTTTGCTCATGCCGAAGCTCCTTTTTGAGCACGGAGTTGTTGGATCATTTCCGGGATGACCTCATAAAGGTCGCCCACCACACCCAAAGAGGCTACCTCAAAAATGGGTGCCAGGGGGTCGGTGTTGATGGCCAGGATGTAGTCAGAATCTTGCATGCCGACCTTATGCTGGATAGCGCCGGAAATTCCACAGGCAACATATAGTTTAGGACGGACGTGTTTACCTGTCTGTCCGACCTGGTGAGCGTAATCGATCCAGCCGCCGTCCACAGCTGCTCTGCTGGAGCCGACCACACCACCCAGCTCATCAGCAAGTTCCTTGATCAATTCAAATCCCTTGGAATTGCCCAGGCCTTTACCTCCCGAAACGATCACGTCGGCATACTCCAGATTCAGGCTGGTACTTTTATCCTTAATGAACTCCACCAGGTTGGCGGCCATCATAACTGGTGTAACCTTAAAATCTTCTTTGACTACCTCACCTTTGGCTTTGGGGTTGCGGACTGGAGTCTCAAATACCCGGGGACGGACAGTTGCCATCTGGGGTGTACGGTCCTTGCAGACAATGGTGGCAATCACGTTGCCGCCAAAAGCAGGCCGGGTTGCCAGAAGAAGTTTCTTCTCGATCTTGCGGAAAGGACCCATTTCCAGCTTGGTGCAGTCCGCGGTCAGACCGGTTTTTAACGACGTGGCAACTGCACCGGCCAGGTCACGTCCCAGTGTAGTAGCTCCAATCAAAAAGACCTCGGGTTTGTATTTTTTAACCAGGTGGGTAAGGGCTTCAGCATAGGGCCGGTTGAGATAATGTTCAAAGGCTGGATCATCTACCTGATAAATCCTTTCTGCACCGTACATCAGGGCTTCTTTGGCAACATTATCAACATCATGTCCCACAAGAATGCCTTCCACAACGGCTTCCTCATCGTTGGCTTTTAACTCATCTGCAACTTCAGAGACCAGGCAGTTGGCGACTCCGAGCAGCTCGGCTGCCACGGGATGCATTTCCCCATGGTCCTGTTCAATAAATACCCAAAATCGTCTGGTCATTTTAGATCCTCCAATAAAGCAGCCACGGTTGTGTTTGAGAGCATCTTTCCCAGGACTGTCTCGACAGTGGCCGATACCCCGTGTTCTTGAACGTTAATCGTTTCTGCCGGTTCGCGGGCTTCGGGGCTGCCTGATTTGGCAACCATGGTAGGGGATCCTCCCAGGCCGATCTGATCGACATCATAGGCGACCGGTTCCGTTGCTGACCATACTTCTGGTTTGAAATTTAAGGAAGCGATCAGATCCGGCAGGGCAGCGTAGGGGATTTCAGCAATAGCCTTTTCGGCGGTTAACGCTGCTGGCAGGATTGTTTTTATGATCTCTTTTCCGCTTTCTGTCTTTCGGACGATTACTGCGTAACCTTCTTCTTGATTGACTTCCTTGATTTCCACCGCGTAAGTGACCAGGGGAAGTCCTAAGCGGATTGCTGCTCCGGGGCCAACCTGGGCAGTATCACCATCAATGGCTTGTTTTCCAAAGAAAACCAGATCAATATGATCTTCCTGGTCGATCTTGCGGATGGCTTCGGCTAGTACATAGGAAGTGGCCAGGGTGTCGCTTCCGGCAAATGCCCGATCGGAGATCAACACAGCCCGGTCAGCACCCATTTCGATGCATTCCTGGAGAGCTTCCTCGGCGGCAGGGGGTCCCATGGTGATCACGGTCAGTTTCCCGCCCAATTTTTTCTTCCACTCTGCGGCTGATGCCACGGCGTGAGCGTCATAGGGGTTGAGAATGGCAGGCACTCCCTTACGGATCATGCTGCCGGTTTCGGGGTCGATGCGGATGTTGGTGGTGTCAGGCACTTGTTTAACACTTACTAAAAAATGGATCATCGTTCACCTCGATCTGTTGAATTTGATGCCGGTATTATTATAAATCAACTTGTGAATTCTGCCACGACGCTTCCGCCGAGGTAGAGCTTAAGTGGTAAGAAGTCAGGCGATCAAGGTTAGGAGATAAGAGAGTTCAGTCATCAGCCCTCCGTCCTTGGTCGTTCGTCATGTTAGTATTCCGCGGCCAACGCTGATAATAGAATATCCAGATATCAGGATCAGTATGCTGAAGATCACTACCCAGATCCATTTTCCCTGCTGGGCAAAATAACCCGGGCTGACAATGGCGGTATAGATCAACATACCTGAGGCAACCAGGAAAAGGATCGCTGCCCAGGTCCAGCCGGCTAACAAGCCGATACCGCTCAGGATCAGAGCTAGAGCAGTAATCATCTCGCCAGCGATGTGGAACCAGATCCGGAATGGTTCAGTTTCCAATTCTGGGATCTGTTCCGTGATGAATGACATGATCCACTGGCCGATCATGCCCAGACCGACAATGAGAGCAAAGATTGCTGGGAATAACATGGTGATTTGCCTTTTTTGTGTTAGTTAGTTGTATTTAATTATCTGATCAGTATTTGGCTGCCAGTCAGCGGTTTTTTATCCCCGATCCTGGCTGATTTTTCCCTTCTTTAGATTAATTAAGACTAATGATAAAAACCACTCCTGTGACAAAATCGATCGAGTTCAGCAGGCAGTGGGAGATGATCCCCAGGTAGAGGTTCTTTTTATGTTTTACGGTGTAGCTCAGCGGCAAGAGGGCCAGGGCCCGGGCTGCAAAAAACCAGGGGGTCCAAATGTGATAGAGACCGAAAAATAAACTGTGAAAGGCCGGCCCCCAGTTTTTCATTTTGGTGGGCATCCTGGGCAGCAGGAAACCGCGGAAATAGAGCTCTTCAGTCAGGGGGCCAATCAGGACCCCAAATAACAACATCAAGCTAAAAGTAAAAAGTAAAGTCTGATAGGAATAGGCATTGCTTAACCCCAAATCGAGAACCATATATTCCGGCATCCAGCTGAAAAGGGATTGGATCGCATTTGTGACCGGTCCCATCAGTGCCATGAGGGCTCCGGATCCAACGATAACGACCGGGGTCCAGATCAGATACTCTTTCCAGGTCAGCGGTTCGAGGTACTGGATCACTTCGCCAAATAGTTTTTGTCCTTTCTTCCGGCTTTGATAGACCAGGTAACCCCACTGCAGGGGAGTGATCACAAATATGCCGGCTAGGATCAATGCCATTATCGAGGGATAGCCCAGATTTCGTACAGGACCAGCCAAGGCGTAATATCCAATGCCGCCCACGATGCCGGGCATTAAATGCAGTCCGATCGACTGCAGGAGAGAATGTTCTTGGCTTGATTGGGGCGTTTTGTTTTGAGATTCCATCATGTCCTTTTTGATCTGGATGTTGTAAGTCTTAAAGAGGAAATCACTAGTAAATTATAAGTCAATTATAAATAACAGGGTCCGATCTGGGATTGGTTATCCAACTTCAGCCGGTGCTGTTTTCTTCCTTTCCCCTTACACCAGGAATAGTAATCCAATCTCGATCAGCAGGGTCAGGGCACCGAAAATGATTGCGATGATGCCCAGCCATTTGGGACGGAAACTGGAAAGCAGCGAGGCCAGACCGACAGAAAAGCCCAATACCGCAAAATTAACAGTCAACCCTTCCAGGAAACCAAGATAACTGGGCATAGTTCCCAGGCCTTCCGTTTCTATGAGAATTACAAATGTGATGATGATGAGTACAACAAAACCGGTGATTGAGGAACAACTCAGCAAGGATCCGATCCAGGGAAAAGAACGCGCGGCCAGGTCTGGTGGGGGAGGATTCTCCTCGGTCTCACTGCTGGCCAATTTATGGAATTCCTTCTCAACTTTCCGGAAACGGCCAAACTGCCGGAAGACCCGGTAGGAGAGGTAGAGCTGGAATAACGCAAAAAATACCCAGGTGAGATCTAAACCCGAGATGTTGGAAAGCGCCGCCCAGGCCAGGGTTACAGCATAGATGATGAACATGGAGGAGGATTTAAAAAGGAATGATGACAGCCCGACGAAAATCAGCATAATGCCCCAGGGAGCGCTAAGGAACCCTGAGCCGATCATATGGATGATCCCCAAACCTATGGACCAGAAACCCCAGGACCGGATTTCTTTAAGCATTTTGGCATATCCTGCCAGAGTTCCAATTTCAGATTGGGAGTCAGCTTGTTCTGGCGCTGGCCCTTCGATATTATTTAATTGGTTATCAGGATTATCGGTCATATTCACCTCTTAGCTGCTTATCAGTATTATATATTAGGGGATCTTCGTTTCTGGGAAGCTAACATACATTGTTGATATAAATCCTTCCATGACTTATGAATCCTAACACACCTCCTGGACTGGTTTTTGAGCGAAAAACAATGCTGTATAATAAAAAAAGGGTTCATTATGGAACTTAGTGATCAAAACGTAAATCTTACAGATCAGGGGTATAGAACCATTTTCGAAAATATTTGTGATGGGATAATCCTCTCAGATCTAAAAACTGGTCTGATTGTTGATGCGAATCCTGCGGCGTGCCTGAGCCACGGGTACCCACGCGAAGAATTGATCGGGATGAAACTGGCAATCTTAATCGATCCCTCCAGACAAAAAGAATTCAAGACACTTATTCATGACATTCGGCCCGATAGTGAGTTACACGCCCGGATGCAGCATACTCGCAAGGATGGTTCAACGCTGGTTGTGGATTGGCGTGGAACAGCATTTCCTTATCGGGGCAAGGCCTATTTTCTAGGCATTATGCGGGATGTCAGCGAACAGGTGCGTTTGGAAGGGCTGCTCCACAAGCGAGTAGAAACCCGGACTCATGAACAGGAAATGCTGTTAGAGATTTCCCAGACCCTGGCATCTACTTTGGAGTTCCAGCCAGGAATGATCCTGGATCAATTGCGAACGATCATAGAATATACCCGCGCTGGATTATTTGCTGTGTCCGATTCAACTTTGATTGCAATGGCAATGCGAGGGACTGTGCAATTAGAACGATCCCCGCCTATTAACCTCCATCTGGAAGGTCCAGAAATATTGACCGGATTATTCAAGAGTTTCCGACCCATCCGGGTAGCCAATCTACGGAACGAGAATCCCCAGACGGTATTTTTGCGGTCACTTCTGGACGATGGGGCTAAACAACTGCTTGATGGAATGTTTTCCTGGATGTGGGTTCCCCTGGCAGTAAAAAGCCGCATTATTGGCTGTATTGGGGTGGCGCATGAAGAAGCCGATTATTTCACACCCCATCACGCTGATCTGGCGCTTAGCGTAGCCAATCAAGCTGCGATAACTATGGTAAATGCCGAATTGTATGAACAAGCTCAGGAGCTTGCCACGATGGAAGAACGGCAACGTCTGGCCCGCAACCTGCATGATGCCATTAACCAATCCCTCTTTTCTGCCGGATTAATCGCCGAGGTTTTGCCACGGATATGGTACCAGGATCAGGATTTGGTCCTTCAATCGCTCAAGGACTTGCGGAAATTGACGCGAAGTGCCCAAGACGAGATGCGCACCCTTTTGGCTGAGCTGCGTCCCAAGACACTCACTGATTCTAATTTGGATGACCTGCTGCGACTGTTGGGGAATGTACTTTCGGGCCGGATCGAAGCTCCGGTTATGATTAATGTACCTGAAAATGTGATTCTGCCTGCCAAGGTACAGATTGCCTTCTATCGCATATGCCAGGAGGCACTTAACAATATCGCCAAACATGCAAATGCCAAGCAAGTTGAAATCCATCTGGAACAAAAGGCAGATCTAATAGAACTGCGAATCCGTGATGACGGTCAGGGTTTTGACCAAACGGAATTGGCCTCAGGTCATTATGGTCTAAATATGATGGAAGAGCGGTCGTCAGCTATTGGAGCGCAATTAACTATTACAAGTCAACCTGGTCATGGAACTGAGCTGATTCTCCACTGGAATAACCCATCCAACAAGGAGGGGATATGACAGACGTCTTACAACAACCCATTCGCGTTTTGCTGGTAGATGACCACCCCATGGTGCGTAAGGGATTATCTCTTTTTTTAGCAGCCTTCGATGACCTGGTGTTGGTGGGGGAGGCCGAAAATGGACCTGATGCAATCCTGCTCTGTGATGATATTCTGCCGGATGTGGTACTGATGGATATGATGATGCCGGGTATGGACGGCGAAACCACGATAAAAACAATCAAACAACAGTTTCCAACAATTCAAATCCTGGCTTTGACAAGCTTCATAGAGGAGGATCTGGTTAAGAACGCTCTGGAAGCTGGCGCAATTGGTTATCTGCTTAAAGATATCTCCGCTGACGATCTGGCTAAAGCCATCCGTGCCGCTCATGCTGGGCGTGCTACTCTATCGCCAGATGCTTCCCAAGCCCTTGTTCAGAGTACCAATCAGCCGCATAAAGCCGGTCAGGATCTGACTGAGCGGGAGCGGGAGGTTCTGATCCTGATGGTTGAAGGATTGAACAATACCGATATTGCCGGAAGGTTGTCTGTAAGCCCATCCACGATCAAATCACATGTCAGCAGCATCCTTTCGAAATTGGGGGTTGTCTCACGAACGGAAGCAGTGAGTTATGCTTTCCGGCATAAACTCGTAAATTAAATTGATTTTATAATTCCCCCAGATGGCGGAGACAAAGATTCCCCGATTGCTGGATGCAAGCGGGGATTCTTTTTTGTATCATTAGTATATGACCCGCGTCTATTTAGCAGTTGCCAGACCTGATGAACTTGCTGCGCTTCGCTTGCTGCTTCTGGATTTAAAAATGGAAGTTGTTGCCGAGGCTACAGATTGGGTTTCCGCATTGGCTCAGGCACCTGAACGCAGTCCGGATCTATTTCTGATTGATTGGGCTTTACTGCCCCATTCGCCGACTGCGGCTCTAGAACAGCTCAGAAAGGTCTGCCCGGCCGCGATGGTCATAGTCCTCATCAGTCAGCTGGATGCCCGCCAGCAAGCTGCTCTCTCTGCTGGCGCTGATGCGTTTATCAGCAAAGGAGAACTGCCTGAACGCATAGCTGAACGTTTGCGTGATGCAGCAGAGCATTTTCATTCTGGGGTGACACCCCCTGGCTGATGAGGATGACAGGATTAGAAAAAACGAAACTTAAACCATCCAAAGGAGAAAAAAATGAACATTCTTATTTACCTGATTGCCGGTGCGATTGTCGGTTATATTGCCAGCCGGATCATGAAAACTAGCGGACAACAGGGTTTAATACTTGATATCGTGGTAGGTGTTGTGGGCGCGTTCCTGGCTGGTTATTTCATCAGCCCCCTACTGGGTGTTGGAACCATCAATGATTCCATCAGCTTTCCAACCATGCTGGTTACGCTGCTGGGCTCTGTCATCTTGCTTTGGATCGTTAAATTGATCCGGAAATAAATCGGAAGGAAAAGTTTAGATATACGCACCACGGGAAATCGATGAACAGGGGTGGCCAGCATCCCTGTTCAAAGGGTATTTATCACCAAGAACGTGAGCGTATCCTATGCTTTCTGTACAAATCAGAAAACCGATTTTATTCCCGATCCTGAAATCGGATATTGTCAAGCAAATAAAAAAAAGGAAATGAAGTTATGAATCTCAAACTTAGTGCTCCCAAAGAAGTAACCTTTTGGATCGCAGTTATTCTCGCAGTCCTGGGTGTTCTGGCAAATCAAGGCATCATCGGCGGACTTGCTGGTTATTCTTTTTGGCTGGTTGTGATTGGTTTTATCGTTTTAGCCCTCGGAAATCTTATGAAAGGTGTGTAATTTATTTGATCGAGGGGGTTGGCTTTGATCTGGGCCGGCAGATGGATTATAGATCATTGTTAGCCCCCTCGAAGGGATTTCAACCTGATATATTTTGCTGGTACGCCGATTATTTTACTTAAATGGGTGAACCAGCCAAGCGAGAAATCAGAGGGGGATTTTGAGGTCCATCTCATAGACCTATCATAAGGAGAAACATTATGTTGTGGACGATTATCATTATTCTGTTAGTGCTTTGGCTTCTTGGTGCTTTTGGGGGGAAGATCAGCCCAAAGCTCCCGAAATCAGGCAGCTGGATCCATATTCTGATCATAGTCGTGATCATCCTGGTCGTTTTAAAATTACTTGGGATCGGGTAATCCCGGAAGGAAATCAGCACACCCGCCCCGTCAGGAAGCTCAACAAAATACACCTCTTTTGATGCGGAGGTTCCTGACTTCCACGGGATACAAGCCCTGTGGGGTTGGGACCCCCGCCTTCAGATAGGAACCTGATTCCTGAATGTATCTTGATTTCCCCCAGGTGGACCAGAGATGAACTCCCCGGATGTCGGGTGTGATCGAGGTGCTTTTATAAAAAATTTAGTAAGGAAATAACAAAATCTCAATCCTGTTGGAAATCATTATCAGGAGGCTTGCCATGTCTGTAGTAAAAGTAACCGAAATCATTGCGTCTTCCCCTAAGAGTTTTGATGATGCGATTAAGATCGGCGTCGCCCGAGCACATAAAACCCTCACGAATCTCAAGTCTGCATGGATCCAGGATCAGCAAGTCATCCTTAATGATGACGGACAGATTTCGGAATACCGCGTCCAGATGAAGATCTCATTTGTTATCGAAGAATAATGTAAACATAATTCTTCGGATTTCTTGCCTGCTCTGATTGCAGGCTTAAAGAGCTCTCTAAGTTGAAGGATAAGATCTGTGGGATGCAGGAGTTTTCCTTGGTAGTCCTGGCGGTGAATAATTATCCGAAAAATGGTTCCAGCCCTGGTCAGTCAGCAAATGAGCCGAAAATAAGCGACCAGGCTTGGACATAAAGGAGAAAATTAATGATTACAGAAAACCAAGAATATAACTACCCCAGTCATAACCTATTCAGGTTTTTGGCTGGCCTGCTGATCGGCGGCCTGGTTGGCGCTGTAACGATGCTGTTGCTCGCACCGAAATCCGGAAAAGACACCAGAATGCAGATCAGGGAAAAAAGTATCCAACTGTATGACCAGACTGCTGATATTGTCATAGATAGCATGGCGCAGGTCCGTTCAAACCTGAACGATCTCTCAAGTGATGGACGCGATAAGATCAAGGATTTAAAACAGTCCGGTAAAAAGCTGGCTATAGAGCAATTGGATCATTTATCCAAAGCCACAAAAGCCGGAAAAAAAGCAATTCGAAATGCATGAAGCGGATCACAGTACAGGTCAATTAATGATTGTGAAAAGGAGATGAAAACCATGAAAATTTATGAAGCCAAAGTAATTACCTTTTTGATTGCTTGCGCGTTGGTGGTACTTGGGATCCTGGCATCACTGGGGATTTTAGCCGGTCTCTCCAGTTACGCCTTCTGGCTGGTAGTGGTTGGTTTTGTCCTATTAGCCCTCGGAAATCTTCTGAAAGGTCTGTAGTATTCGATCGAGGGGGTTGGCATTGATTTTGGCAGGCAGCTAAAGACAGATTTTTGGTAACCCCCTCGAAGGGTAGTTTGACCTGACTGTTTTGGCTTGCAAGCTAATGATTTAACGTAAATTGGTTAACCGCACAAGTGAGATTTCTGGAAGGGTACCCCGGGGGATTTATTTTGAAAGCCTGAATGGAGAAAGGAGATAGAAAATGGAAGCCATGGAAAGTGAAAAATCAGATAACCAACCGGAGAATTCAACTCCTGAAATTCAAGAACCATTAAAAACCCCCCTGCAGCCGGAATCTGTCAAAGATTCTCCAAAGGTTGAAAAACCACAGCTGAGTGGACCGAGGCGAATTTTCCGCAAAGTGCTTTTCTGGGCAGGACTCCTGGCTATTATTTTCCTTGCCGGTATCACCACTGACCATTTTTTGCGCTTAAATCCTTTACAAGAGACGATAGCTGGTCTTCAAGCATCACTTGATCAGGCCACTCAAGAGGCTGATAGTTTGCAATCGAAAAATGATCAGTTAACTGCCGCGGACAAGATATCCAAGGATAGAATTACTTCCCTTGAGGGTGATAAGAAAGATTTATTAGCTGAGATCGAGGCGACAAATGCACATTTGGCATTAATGAAAATACTGGTGGATGTGAGCAATGCGCGCGTGGCGCTCTTCCTGGGGGATGTCGAGGGAGCAAAAGATGTTCTAATAAATACTCAGCAGCGATTGGATGATCTTAGTTCTCTCATTGCTGAAGTTGACAGCAATCTGGCAGCTGATATTCCCCAGCGATTTAACTTGATCATTTCAGGCCTGGAGCGGGACACCGAAACCGTCAACATAGATCTGGAACTGATCACCAAAGATTTATTAGAAATTGAAGCGGCACTATTTAACGATAATTAAGAGATATCTCCGTTATTTGCAAATACTTTTCAGCATTATGACCTGTTTGCCGTCGACCCAGGTCTTCATTAACTAATGTTCAGTTGCTCTTAAAAGACGCTTGAGGTAATCGCAAGCGTCTTTGATCCAAGAATTGATGCTTAATTTGGTCGATGATTAGTACAACAGTGGAACCACCCTGGTATTAAAAGACCAGGGTGGTTCTGATTTTTAACCTTGTCAAGGGATTCACCAGGAACGAGACCTAGGGGCCACTGGAAGCTGCCACGTCCGCCTGAACATCCGCCAGGGTCACCTGGTCAACACCGGCCAGGCAGGAGGGGGTAACGATCCCGTTCAAATACACCCAGCGGTGATGGGCTAAGCCGATATTTCCGGCCTGGGCGAAGCCGGGATCAAATCCGATCCAGCCATTGGCAGTGTAGGCCAAAATCGTATGGGTCTCCCCGACCATTGTGCCCTGAAATTCTGAGCTCGCATCAGGCAGCCGGTAGACTTGCATGGCCATATGTTCAGTGAACTCACAGGGACCACTCGGCACACATCCAGCCGCAGCAAACCCCACAGTCAGGGTTACCAGAACCAGGATCAAGAATTTTTTGAAATTCATATTTTCCTCCTACTATGTGAACGGTCCAGCTGAGCAGTGAACTTTCCGGAATTTATTTACCAGTGTCGTTCTTATTCATAACTCAGGGACAAACACAACGACGAGCTGTATTCAATGAGTCGCTCATCTGACCGCCGGCTGCCGTGCAGTCTGGATCTATGAGATCGGCCTTGCAGGTTGGAACTGATGGACCTGGATCATCACCGGCCAGCAGTTCCGGTATCAGGATATTATTCTGTACAAAGGCCGGTTCAGGGCAGTCCTTCACCCTGACCATTAACTGTTTTGCCAGGCCTTCCTGGCCTTCGGGTACGTAGACAAGGCAGTAAATCCGGTCCTCAAAACCACCCTGCAGGCCGCACTGGTAGGCTTTAAGTTCTCCCAGGCTGGCCTCGAGAGTGGTTGGATCTATTTCTATCCCACCTTCCACCTTGAGGTAAAATGGCAGGACGCGCGTATCCGCTGGTAAATGGAGCGTGACAACAGAAATCACTGCATCTGCAAACGGGTTGCAGAGACCCGGGACGATCCGGATTTCAGTATCCTTGAGATCCCCGGCGGTGCCGGTGGAGGTTGGGTCGCCCTCTAAGAGCCAATCATCCGTCACTAGAGCACGCATGGTGAAGATTCCAGGTGAACTGTAGATGATCCCATCTGGTAAGAATATAGTCTGGCTGGCGCCAGGTGCTAATTCTGGAATGGCGTTATGCCCAGCCGGATTTTGTGGTCCGTATCCAAATTGGGGGAATAACCAAACTTCGTATCCTGCTGCGGGGGCGTCCCCCTGATTTTCGACGGTGACTTCCACATCACCGAACGTGTCCACCGCTAAAAGCGCTTCAGGTAGTTTTACCTGGGTGATGACCAAATTTGCTGCTCCGGGATCAGGCGGCGGCGGGGGATTTGGCGTTGGAGGTACCGGGGTTGGCGGCATATCAGCCAGGACCTCTGCCAGGGTCACCTGATTTACCTCGGCCAGACAAAATGGGGAAAGGGTAGCGTTTAATAAGACCCAGCGGTGATGGGCTAAGCCGATATTGCCGGCCTGGGCGATGCCGGGATCAAAGCCAACAAAACCGCTTGCAGTGTAGGCCAGCACCTCATGGCTCTCACCTGCGGGGAGAATGCCAAATACATCTGAAGCAGGATCGGGCAGGCGGTAGATGGTTAAGGACTCATTCCCGGTGATTTCACAGGGACCTCCCGGTGTACATCCGGCCGCAGCAATTCCAACAGCAAGGGCGGTCAGTAGAAGCATAAATAATTTCTTGGATTGCATACATACCTCCTGTCAGGCAAGGTGTCTTGTACAGGTTGGAACCACCCTGGTATTAAAAGACCAGAGTGGTTCTGTGGATTAACTTGGTTCAGGGACAAATACAATAAGGAGCTGTCGTCACCGTAGTGCTCATTTGGCCGCCGGCTGCTTCGCAAGCACTACGACCAAGGTTCGCTGTGCAGACTGGATCGGGATCGATCTGTTTGGGCACCGGGATGAGCAGATTGGTTTGCATAAAGGCTGACTCTTCACACCCTTTTACCTTGAGTTCATAATAGGTCGCGGTCCCCTCCATCCCTTCAGGGATTTGGAATGTGCAGTACCATCTATCAGGGAAACCCTGTTGCCCGCATTGTTCACCCTTGATCTTTCCCAGGTAGGCTTCATATTCAAAAAGCGGCTGTCCGTCCATTACTTCCGGGTTTGTTCCTGGGAAAAAGCCGTCCCCGCCTTTAACCTTGACGTAAACCGGCAGTTTCCTGGTATCTGCTGGAAGATTCAGCATCATCAGAGACACTTCCAGATCCTCAAACGGATTGCAGAAGTTGGTGGTGACGGTGATCGGATAATCCTCATAATCACCTGCTGTACCGGTAGAATCGGGGTCGCCCAGGGCATACCAGTCATCGGTCACCAGGATTCTCATTGTGAAGGACCCCAGATTTCCGTATAATACACCGGGTGATATAAACACCGTCTGATTAGCGCCAGGTGCTACCTCCGGAATGGCCACATATCCGCCTGGGTTGGGAGGACCCCAGCCATAATGGGGAATAATGACCAGGTCGTATCCAGACGCCGGTGCTGATCCCATATTGGTGACGGTAACTTCAACATCTACACGGTCGTTGATCGGGATAGTGGTGGCGCTTAGAACAACGTTGGTGATCTCCAGATTGGCGGGGCCGATATTGGGCCCTAACTGGAACATCCAACCGAAGAAAAGATTGGCCATATCCTGTCCTTCGGTAAGGGTGATCTCATAAACATCGCCCACAGGCTCTGTAAAACCTCCCGGGATCAGGATGGAAGTATTGGGTTCCACGAGGGGATCGATGCTGAGGCAGTAGGTTCCCGCATTGGGTGCAGGGATAGTAAACTGGTAGCTGCCGTCAGAGGCGGCAATGGCGGTCTGGGAGGGAGTGGCCGTTCCGCATGTTCCAACACCCAGAACAACCTCCACTCCCGCAAAGGC
>CAZVIH010000006.1:0-9407 GCA_964627755.1 uncultured Anaerolineales bacterium | reverse complement strand
TGTTAGGAGCAGCTGAAAACTGGACTATTTTCGCTTCAAAAGTGGACTCTGAAACCATCAAGTGGCAGTGATAGTGAATGAACCAAAGCATCCTTCCACCAAATTCGAATATCCATCGTGCTCTTTTCCTGATCAGGGACCATATGGATATCGACAACTTTGTGGAGAGGCGTATTTGGGACCTGTATCTCATGACTGAACAGAGAAACGCGACTGTAAGAATTGACTCTCCTCTGTTCTCGCAAACAGAAGACATCATCAAGGGAAGTATACGGCTCAGGAAGAGATAAAGGTCTGAGAAGGCTGTTGCCTTCAGTCAGTGCTCTCTCGAATCGAACGCGGGGGATTTCTCCGGTAGTGGAATGGACCTGGTGATTGTTGTAGCGATCAAGCTCTTCTTTCAAGACTTCTCTTGCCTCAGAGAACTCTCCCAGATTTTCCAGCGCACAGGTTCGAATGATGCGATCCTGCATCCAGCGGTAAGGCCGCTCGATCTTTCCTTTGGCCTGTGGCGAAAGGGCAAAGATAACATTCACACCCAACTGGCGCATCATCTTTCCCCATTGAGTATCGACGTCATCTGTCTCCAGTACATGTTTGCGCCAAAAACTGTCTCGACCCTGCACAAACCGGAATACACGCAAAGAGTCGACGTAGTAGCGCAAAGGTAAGCCATAGGTCTCAAAGACAGCCTTTGCTGCTTGGATATGGGCCCAGGTAGTCTCTCCGGAGAAGAAATCAGCAAACAGGATCAAACGGCTGTAATCGTCAATAGAGGTGATCAGAGTCCATTTCTTTTTAGCAAAGGGAGACCAGCGGTGGGTAGAGCCATCATGTTGAACCAGGGCGCCAACGGACTCGGTAATGACCTTCCGATCGTGTGCTTTCTTTTTCTTTCGAGGTTTGTGACAGCCCAGTTTCTTGGCACGATCAATGATCGTGTTTACTGAAACTTTGATTCCTTGTTTTCTCAGTCGGTCGCGAATGGCCGAATAGTTGTATCCAGAAATCGGTATCTCAGGATCATTGATGAGGTCTTTCTCACGCATCAACTCATACTCAATAGCTTCTTCTGATCCTGGAGAAATTCTCTTGGGGGTAGTTCGCTGATACGAGATTGAGAAAGATCTGGGATCTTCCCGGTACTCTTTCCAGAGGACAAAGAAACGAGATCTACTGATTTCAAGCGTATCCTGAATTTCTTCTCGTGTCATGAGGCTATGTTCGTAAGCCTGAAGTAGAAAGATAATCTGTTCATCGGAAAACCGATTGTGCAGCTGTGCCATAGCTCCCTCCTTGGTGTGTGAGGGAACCTATTATAGGAGTCCAGTTTTCAACTGAAAACGAGTCCAGCTTTCAATTGCAAAGAGTCCACTTTTCAATTTCAAATGACACATCAGGCAGCTCAACTTGACAAAATAGTATAAATTTGCTATATTAACTTTGTAATTCAAAGTTCTTTTATATCGAACGCAACACCCGGGAGAAACTCATGAATACCAATACAAGCTTAAGGGATCTGGAGCGGAATATGTACCGTGATTCAATCCAGGACGGAATTCTTGATATTCAGATCGGATGTATGTTATTGATGTTCGTCTTGCCTATCTATCTAAGCCCCAAACTGGGAGATTTCTGGTCTTCAGTGGTATTTCTACCCCTCTGGTTCCTAGTAATATTCGGCCTCCGGGCTTATCGCAAAAAAGTCGTCCAGCCCAGGGTTGGAAGAATCCAATATGGGACTTTCAGGAAGAAACGGCTGCGGCGGTTGAATAGAATTATCCTGGTTTTTAATTTGATCGCCCTTATATTGGGTTTGTTATCGTTTATACAGTTCACAGAACTCTCGGGTTGGATTATTTCTGCCAGATTCTCAATCATCCTGTTGATTGGTTTCAGCCTTGCTGGATATATGTTGGAAATTCCACGAATTTACCTGTATGGCATCCTGATATCGGCAGCACCCATGGTTGGTGAATACCTTTATCAGAATCTCGGTTTTTCCCATCATGGTTTCCCGATCACCTTCGGATTTTTATCCGCAGTCCTGGTCCTTACCGGCCTAGTCATCCTGGTCCGCCTTCTGAAGAAATATCCTGCCCAGAATCAAGAGCATCTGGTATGAGCGAGAAGAAACTCTCAGAAAACCCCCTTGCTGATATAAACCAGATCATCCATGCCCCGGCCAGACTGCGAATCCTGATGATGCTCTATGTTGTTGAAAGCCTGGATTATGTCTTTTTGAAGAATCAAACTGGTCTTTCCTGGGGAAATCTGGCCACCCACCTTGGAAAACTGGAAGAAGCTGGATATGTCACAGTAATCAAGGGTTACCAGGGAAAAAAACCACAGAGTCAAATCGAATTAACATCCAGTGGTCGGGATGCTTTTCGGAACTATAAAAACACATTAAAGCAAATACTGGATGATCTACCGGAATAGGATCAGAAAAATAAATACTGCAGCAGGATCACTATCAAGATCGAACCTGCCATCACCAGTGTGATATGCAGCTTTAGAAGGGACAGGATAAAAGCCATCAAACCTCCTGCCAATCCCAGCAAAGGCTGGTCCTTCTCCACCAGCAGCACACCCGGGAAGATCAATGCTCCCAGGGCAGCGTAAGGAATGCTCTGAAGCCATTTCCGGAACCAACCCGGAAACCGGAAACGGTCCAGAAATAAGGCTGGCAGCAAACGCGGGATATAAGTGGCCAGAGCCATACCCCCAATCACAAGCAGGATTTTCATCCATCCTCCCTGATCAAGATGATGCCCAATCCGGCGGCAAAGATGGTCGCCAGGACAATTGCCCACCCGGTCTCCACAACCATACCCAGTACCCAATTTAGGATCATGCTGCTTAGAGCGATAACGGCATAACTAATCGATTTTCTGGCTGGAGGAACCAATAACCCGATAAATAATCCATACAACCCCACTGTCATCGCGGTGGTGATCTCCGGGGGAATAAAACCTGCTCCCAACCCTCCCACAGCTGTACCGGATACCCAACCCAGATATGCGGTAATCATCAATCCAGCCATATAAGCCGGGGTTCTATTATCCGATCGAGCTTCTCCCCCTCCCAATGTGAGCAGGGCAAAGGTTTCATCGGTAATGAAAAAAGACAAAAATCCTTTCCAGCCTCCACTGAAATGCCGCATTTGGTCGTTCACAGCCAGGCTCATGATCAAGTGGCGCATATTTAAAAAGAAAGTTGCGGCAATGATCTGAGCCGATCCGGCTCCTGCCAGGAACATGCTCACACCCACAAATTGGCTGGCTCCGGCAAATACGATCAAAGACATCAGAACCGCTTCCATCCAGTTGAATTGCGCCTGCACAGCCAGGGCACCAAATGCGATCGCTATCGGAAAATATCCCAGGAATATCGGCAAGCCAGCCTGGATTCCATGCCCAAGCTGCGAGCTCGATTTAATCGCTGGACTCGGTGTCTTTATTTCCATAGACTTCTAATCGATAAAATAGCGATTGATGGTTTTATCGTTCAGGTCAATGACAGGAAGAACCATTTTTCCATCACTATTCCGTTCCACTGTTTGACCAGAAGCATAAATCATATCAATCCCGAATAATTCTTCTTTATTATCCTCAGGATCATTAAATCTCTTCTCGAAATGTTTATGGCCAAATAACAGCACATTGACTCGGGGAGGTCCGTCCCATCTTCTGGAAATAACCCCTTTAAGATCAGCATGATCCCGCAGCCCGTGGTAGAAGAGATAATCAAAAGGATGATGGTGCAGCGTAAGCACAATATTCTCAATTGCCGGATTTTCAGCCAGTTCATCCAGTAAACGGTCCAATTTTTTTAGCTGATCTTCACCGAGATAACCCTGGGCATCCCAGATCTCCATGGTCCGCATTTCCTCAGCCATCGAATCGAGCAGGATTATCGCCTGCCCCTCCAAATAAAACACAGCAGGATATTCTTCTACTCCAGATATCAACTCACAAAATTCACGCTGACTCTTAGAACTCTCGAGGATCCCTTCCGGTCCATAATCATGATTCCCCGGAGCAGCCAAAACAGTGTATCGGCTTGCTCGTAAACGCTCGACAATCTCCCGGGCTTGTTCAAACTGCCAGGTTTTTCCATCATCGACCAGATCTCCACTGATAATGACAACTCTGGATTGATGAGTGTCCTGATTTTCAAGGATCCAGTCTGCTACCCTATTGCTTTTTTCGAAATTATTGGATTTTCCTATATGCAGATCCGAAAGATGGATGATCTTCAAGCCTTCCTCCTCAGACACCTTCTTTTACTATCTTGATCAAAACTAATCTATTTACCGGGCCAATTTCCTTAGCATACCACAAGGGAAACATATCAAGGATTTATCTCCCAGACATGGATCACCGAGCGGTATTCATCCGCCATTCGCTCTACCAGGTAGAAAAAACCATTTTCCCTGTCAAATGCTGCAGCTCCAACCAGATCCCTTTTGTAATCCCCATGATTCAAGGCAGGATCCAATAAATACTCATCCAGCACGAGGATCTCATAAGGTTGGGGTTCCCAGCTATCCAATTCTCCCCGGGCGACCGAAACCAATTCAGCTGGATCATAAAATATCAGTTGGGCCTGGTAGGCATCTGCCCAAAAACCCCGGTTATCATAAGGCCAATCCGGGACTTCCGGACAAGTAGGCGGATTCTGTTCCGCGCAATCATGCTCCCAGATCACACCGTTAGCAAATCCATACCACTCATCTCCCAGAGCCTTGGTGCCGGCAAAGACAACCGCTGCTTTATCACCTGCTGTTAACCACGCTCCTCCCCACCAGTGGTCTGCTTCCCGATAATCGGTCACTGCCTGGGAAGGAGAGCTAATAATATCTGGCTGTCCAACAATTTGTTCACCATACAACAGAAGAGGGACCACATTGGATAAAACAGCCCCAGCAGGAGGAGGTGATTCAAGATCTCCCGGTTGATAAGCAAATAGACCCGGCCCCCTGCCGCTCCACAACCCTTCCCTGGCCCTTCCGCTGGCCAGCAAGGGACCAGGGGCAATCGCCTGGGCCCAATCAGGAGGGATCTCAAACAGATAATCATTAGTAACGTAATTTGAATATCCGTCAAATACCCAGGGACCCTCGGCATCTGGCTGATCCAGGTTCAGTCCTGCCCAGCCATGAGATACTTCAAAATCTTGAATATGCTGACCAAAAGCAAAATGCAGCCGAGGTTGAGGCTGGGCCAGGTAAGCGATCCCAGCCCGGGGTATTACCATCTCCTCCGCCCGGAAGATCCCATCAGTAAGATCCGCAAAAGGCTGAAGGGTGTCCGCGACATTAGCCGCCTGCAGGTCATCTGTAATCACTGGCGCAGGAATGCTGATCTCAGAGACAAACAGCTGATGATCATGGCCAAATCCAAACAAGGAACCAGGATAACCGTCAATATCTCCACCTGGATCACCATCCGGGTAAAAGGTCAATCCATGGCCGCTGTAATCCCAATCAGAGCCGCCCGACGATCCCGGAAGCCTGAAATAACCCCGGTATACCAGGTCTTGAGCCTGGATCAGCTGAGTCTCCGGCACATCTCCCGCTTCATAATCCGGATCGATCAAAGGGGGCATGACTACCTGGTCTTGATCTGCCGGTTCAAGATCGGAACTCTCAACTTCTTCAGGGCTGCTGCAGGAGACCAGTAAAAAAAGGACTGAGAGAATCGGGAATATTCCATAATTAAATTTCATCAGTACTCCTTTTCCTGCCTCTAATATCAGAGCAAACCAGATCAGTCTTTCCTTAAAATAAGATAAAAGGTATTTCCTACTCGCCGAGATCCATCTTCTCTCAAACCAACTGATTCAGCCATTTCCATGTAATAATCGATCCCGCGAGGTTCCATTGGCCAGCGCATCCCGTACCCTGTTTCTTTGTAATCCGTACCAATTTTATACTGCAGTTGAACAATATAGAATTCCTTTTCAGTTTCCGGTATTTCCGCCAGATTGACATCCCAGACATGGAATTTTCCCCCAGGTTTCAACAACCTGGCGACTTCCTGAAACACCTTCTGCTGATCATCCTTTTCCTTGAAGTACATCAAAGATAGGAATGCTGTGACGGTATGGAAGTTTTCATCCAGAAATTTTAGATCCCTTGCATCCATAATGACTTTAAGCGGGCCATCGGCAGCTTCAAGAAGCTCTTCTTTCAGCAAATCTATCGCGACTACTTTATCGCCCAGCAGCTGTCCGATCACTCCCTCGCCGCCGCCACCGATGTCCAGGACCCAGCCCTGATGTTCATTATCCTGCAGCTCCCAATCTACCTGCGGGAAGAAATAACTCTTCTTTTCAAAGTCATCCATTATATGTTGCTCTCCTTTAATGAAAAATCAGGAGACAAGCCACCTTAAAGCGGGAGGTAAAAGTGAATATCTGGGGATATTGGATGGGGAATAGGGTTTATTATGAAGAATTGCCTCCGCAGCCAGGATCCCACTCCGGATGGCCGGGCCAATCCCTTCTCCCATATCGAGGGTAGCCAGCCCTGCTGAATCTCCGACCAGATATAAGTTATCCCTATAAATCGTTTGATCTGTGCCCCGAAGGTGATAAATATAACCCCGCGGATTAAATGATCGACCCTGAATCAACCCTGATCCCTGGAGTTTTTGGATCAAATAATCCCATTGATCCTGGATTGAATCCCCTCTGAGCTGTAACGCCGCCGCATTCCCGCCTACTCCAATGTTAAGATAGCCATTTTTTTTGGGTACATACCAGGTATATCCTGGCAGCTTATTCTCAAAAAACCATAGCCGGCAGGATGGATCACTCCAGTTTGCCAGATATTCCTCTTCCAGAGCAACGATCCTGGCGCCGTTCCTTGCATTCCCGGCATTGAAAAAGGTGTGATACACCGGGCAGTGGGTTCCACCCGCTCCAACAACAAATTCAGCTGTAAAGAGCCCATCGATGCAGTAGCCTTGATCCGTGGGCCAGATCCGCTTAACATCGTGGGTGATGATTTCAACCTGACTGCGCTTCAAGAGCCAATGGTCAAACTCAATCCTCCGGATAGCATATTGCTTACCAGGGCGGACGATCGGAAACCCGTTTAAGTAGATCTTCAAACGCGGAAATTCAGTCAAATCGTGGGGATAATCTCCAGGTTTTATCCCGATATCAGCAAAGACCCGTGGAGTGATCCAGCCAGCGCAGATTTTCTGACGGGGATATTTCTCTTTATCCAGAACAAGACAATCGATCCCTGCCCTGACAAGTTTTTGGGCACAGGCGGATCCAGCTGGCCCGCCTCCCACAATAATGACCTGATGGTGTTTCATATTTTACGGCAATCAGGTTGGAGATTACCAATCCGTGAAAATACAACTTGCCAGAGTTGAGTCTGCCTGGAACGGAACCCGGCGGCGGAGCTGAGCAAATAATATCGCCACATTCGATAAAATCGCTCATCATATTGAGCTTTCAGGATTGGCCAGGCATTTTCAAAATTAGCGTGCCATGCTAATAATGTCAAATCATAATCCGGTCCGAAATTATGCCAATTTTCCATGACAAATAAACCTTCCATGGCAGTTGCCAGCTGGGCAATAGACGGAAGCATACCATTTGGAAAGATATATTTTGCTGTCCAGGCATTTACAGTTCTTTTACTGGTATTGGATCCAATGGTATGGAAAAACCCAATACCGTCCGGTTTAAGGGTTCGATCCACAACCTCCATATAAGTTCGGTAATTTTTATAACCAACATGTTCCATTACACCAATAGAAATTACCCGGTCGTATAATCCTTCAACTTCACGATAATCCTGCAAACGAATCTCAACCGGCAAGCCCTGGCATAATTCCCTGCCCAATTCAACCTGCTCTTTAGATACCGTTACCCCTAAAACCTGGGCATCGTATTTCTCGGCTGCATATTTGGCAAAACTTCCCCATCCACATCCAAGTTCAAGAACCGTCATCCCCGGTTTTAATCCGATTTTCTGACAAACCAGTTCAAGCTTTGCTTCCTGGGCTTGATCCAAATCACTGGCATCCCGCCAATATGCACAGGTATAGTTCAGCCGTTTATCCAGCATTGCCCTGTATAAATCATTGCCCAGATCATAGTGTTTTTCACCAACCTCAAATGCCCGGGATGAGGTCTGTAGATTCAGGTATCTGGATCTTAATACATGGAGAAGGATTTTCCAATTACCTTTGATTGATTGATCGATGGCAGCCCGCAGGGCTTTATCAATAAACTGATCTATGGCCGGGCAGTCCCACCACCCATCCATATAAGATTCCCCCAAACCCAATTCAACCTCCCGCAGAACACGGGAATAAAAACGGCTATCATGAACCTGGATATCCCAGGGATCCGGCCCGTTAACTTCAATATCTGCTTTTTCCAATATCTGCCGGATAATCAATTCCGATTGGGTTGTCATATAATGCCTCCAAAATAATCTTTTTTTATGATAACTGGAAAACCTAATGAACAGTTACTGTGGAGATAAATATTTCTCCTGAACTGACAAGATATTAGGCGGCGATTTTATCCATCACTCCAGGGCCAACCACTGACCAATCTACACAAGGACGTTGAAACCCATCAGGTTGGATCAATGGGCATCCAAACGCGGCATCATCGATATACAGCTGACCGTATGCTTTGGGACTGCTGGTCCAATGCACCTGGGTAGGGTTTTTATTCACACCATACAGGTTAATTCCATTCTCTTTCATGTAATCCACTGCCCTGGATAGTACATCTTTATACTTGCCGTCATCTGAGCGCATGGTAAAAAGGATCAACTTTGCACCTTGTTCCTGGAATTTTGCCATCCACTCCAGAGCGCCGGGAACTGGCGGTCCAAGATCGGGGAAGCGGTGGTCAACAATCGTGCCATCAAAATCGATACAAATATACATAAGGCGTCCTTTTTAACAGGTAAACAACGGATTCAGGATTGAGTATACCAATAAATAAACCATGAAAAATCTGAAGTAAAAGCACTGATGATATGTAAAAAATCCCGTCCCAGGATCAATTCTGGACGAGATTTCCTGTGATAAACCTGCTCTTAGAAAAACTACCTTATATCCAGCAATCCTATCATTTCATCTGGATCGGTTGTAGGCGCACTGCACTGGAAATCCTGGCAGACATAAGCGGCGGCTCTTCCTTCGAGGGTTTCCTGATGTTTCAAGGCAGGTATCAGGTCGAATAACCAATCATCCTCTTCCGGCCGAAACAACAGGACCTTATTCGGAGAATAATGCTGCCGGAGGCGATCCAACATATCCTGGGTGTCTTTGGCTTGACGATCTCCACTAATGACTACTTCATAGGATGGACCATAAGCAAATAACAAAGCGCTGAGGAATTGGGTATATCCTTGTGGG
>CAZVIH010000005.1:0-22897 GCA_964627755.1 uncultured Anaerolineales bacterium | reverse complement strand
CACAGCAATTGGGTAATACCAGAATCCCAACCGGATCTCAAAGTCCAAACCCGGGATATATAGCTCAGGAACATCCAGCAACAACCGCAGTACTAAAACTGTGGCAATTGATACCACTAACTGCAGAATCAGTTTGGTCAGGGCAGAGAGTCCATCTCCATCCCGAATTTCCCTCAAACTGATCCAATCGTCAATGGAGCCAATCAGGGCAAAAGCTGCAAATACGACCAATGGAACCAGAGTTGAGTTACCGAAGATCGATACACCCAATACTTTCACCGCGTTGAACAGGACGGTCAATAAGGCCACCGGGAACAGGATCAAAACACCTCCCATGGTGGGAGTGCCCAATTTCGATAGATGACTTTTAGGTCCGTCAAACCGGATATGCTCACCAATTTTCAGCATCCTTAAAACTCTGAGCAGAGGTTGGCCCCAAATCAAAGTTAATAAGAAAGAGAAAGCTGAAAGTGCCAGAGCCATCGAGGTATTACTCATGATCCTACCTCCAGAGCGGCTACTATTTTATCCATCCGCATACCTCGCGATCCTTTTACTAAGACGACATCGTTTTGCTGTAAAAACTCATTTAAAAAGACAACCGCATCGGTACTCTCAGCAAATGAATGAATTCTATTTTGTTCCAGTTTGTTTTCTGCCGCTGCTCTGGCAATGATCTCTGCCTTCTTGCCTACTGTTACCAGAACATCTGCCACTTCTGCCGCCCGAATCCCAACTTTTCGATGACCCTGGTGTTCATAACGGCCCAATTCCAGCATATCTCCCAGAACGGCAATCTTGCGGCCATCCATCTCTTCCAGCAAATTGAGGTCTGCGAGCATCGATTTTGGAGATGCATTGTAGGTGTCATCCAGGATCAAGGCTCCACAAGAGGACCGGACTGCTACCAACCGCAGATGAGTATGTTCTGAACGTAATCCACGTCCTATCTCATCCCAGGACAATCCTTCCACCAACCCTACGGCCGCAGCTCTCAGTACCGTATGTACAGAATGCCTGCCAATCAGGGGAACTTTCAGATAGATGTTGTCTCCCTGGTAATGAAGCCTGAATTTAATGCCATCTAAACCCAAACCTTCTACCTCATCAGCCCAAAGATCAGCTTCTGGACTTAATCCATAATAAAAAACCCTTGCCTGAGTCTGGTTCGCCATTAAACGGACTCGTTCATCGTCATAATTAAGGATCGCGACGCCTTCAGGCCCCGGCGGCAATGCCTGGACCAATTCCGATTTTCCACGGGCAATTTCATCCTGGGAACCCGCCCGCTCGGCATGCACAGTTCCAATCGTAGTCAATACACCTACCGAGGGTTGGGCCAATTCGCACAGGAATTTAATCTCTCCCGGCACATAAAAACCCATTTCGAGTACTGCTCGTTGATATCCTTCACTTAAGCGCCAGAGGGTCATCGGCAAACCAATCTCATTATTCAAATTGCCCGGATTTTTTAAGGTGCGATAGCGCTGTTTTAATACCGTTGTGGTAAGTTCCTTCGTGGTGGATTTACCAACACTTCCTGTGATACCGATAACCCGCAGGTCCAGTCGTTTTCGCCATTCTCCAGCCACTCGCTGAAGTGTTTCCAGTGCATCATCGACCATGAGGCAAAACGGCATTTCAACTTGCTGATCCAGATCAAGGTCCGACCCCATCCGGCAATCAATGACCCGGATCTCTGGATCAACCGTTTTGTTGATCAAGGCAAATGAAGCGCCGTTTTCGAAAGCATGTCTGACAAAATCATGACCATCAGCAGATTCACCTTTCAAAGCGACGAACATCGACCCTGGAATCAGGGTGCGGGAATCAATCCCCACATCGGCAATGATCAGATCTTCCGCCCAGTGGGGCATTTTTCCTGTCAATACTTCAAGTACAACACCCAAAGTAATCATCAATTTATTCCTCTAAGGCCACCCTGACTGCATCCGGTGGAATGCCCAGGTGAATGACCAGTTTCTCTACAACTTTTTTGAATACCGGCGCTGCGATCTCCGAACCCCAAATAGATGCGGATGGTTTGGAAATCCAAACATAAACCAGAAATTGGGGATCATCAACAGGTCCCCAACCAACAAATGAAGTGTTCGTGGCTGTGCTTTTATATCCCTGTCCGGGTACATATATTTCAGCCGTACCTGTTTTTCCTGCCAGACTGTACCCCGGGACCAGTGCCAGGGAGGATTCATTCTGGAGGGATTCCTGAAGCATATCGGTTAATGTCCGGGCAGTTTCAGCAGTGATTGGGTGGCCTACCACGGTTTTTGGAGGTGTATATCTGTATCCATCATCTACAATGGAGTGAATGATACGCGGAGCTACCATTTCGCCATTATTGGCAATGGCGGAAATCGCCTTCACCATCTGAATAGGTGTGATCTCAATGCCCTGTCCAAAAGCGTTGGTTCCCAATTCGGAACGAGTATAATCCGGACTCCAATAACTTTTAACCAGACCGGGGGATTCTCCTGAAAGTTCAATTCCGGTCATCTGACCAAAACCAAAATCCTGGAAGTAGTTATAAAAACGCTCAGACTCCAGCTCGGTTGCTACCCAGGCCAGGCAAACATTCAGAGAATTCTGCAGGCAGGAGGTCATATTCTGGGGGCCCCAAGCTTTTTCATTCCAGTTCTTGATAGTCACACCACCAATTTCGATCTGACCTTCATCAATGAATTCGGTGTTAGGTTCTACCACCCCCGCATCCAGGGCGGCTGCCATGGTCAACACTTTCACAACCGAACCCGGTTCATAAGATCTGATGGCATAGTTAAATACATTCTCATGGTTGTTGATAATATCAAGGTACTCCTCAGACCAATACTGATTAATATCTGCCCGCGGGGATGATGCCATGGCCAGAATTTCCCCATTTTGAGGGTTCATCACAATCACGGTACCCGCCACTGCGCCGGTTTTCTTAATGGTTTTATCAAGGATGTTTTCAACATCAGCCTGGAAGACACTGTCAATCGTCAGGACGATATTGGCACCATTGTCCGGATCCGGAGCCTGATCAGCTTTATGGGGATCCCACAACGCCCACAGGGTTCGGTCATTGCCGAACAGTGTAGAATCGTATTTTTCTTCTATGCCCAACTGACCCTGTTTGGTATCTCTCATCACAAATCCAATGATATTTGACGCTAACTTCTTTTCCGGGTAGGATCGAATCAAGTGAGGAGTACAGCTCACCCGGATTAAATGGGAACAATCTATCACCTCAACTTTTTCCTCAAGTGAGATGACAAATTCCTCAGTAGACTCACCATCAACCAGCTCTCGCGGAATCCCTGCGTAATAATCCTCTACAAGAGCCAGGTATTTGAGCAGATCCTCTTGGGAGGCGAAACGCTCAACAGTGATATTTTTAGTCAGAGGCCGGGGTTCCCGTTGCAGGAAATCCAGCAAATACTGATTATTTATCCCAAATACTTCAATTGCCAGGTCGGCCAACATTTTTACTTCTTCAATCTCACCTGGCTGAGAAAAATCACTGAAATTGACATCCACCGCATAAACTGTCTGATTCCCAGCCAATAAATGGCCATTGCGATCCAGGATCAAACCCCGCCGAGAAGCTGCTGTCTCCCATTGTCCCAATAAACTGGAACTTGGCAGATCACCGCCGTTGACCGTCAACTGAATGCGTACCATCTGAGCGATGATAGCTAACCCAAAAAGGCTAAATAACACCGCCATGGTTATAAAACGCCAGTTGTAAGTGTTCTTCTCATTCATAAACCCTCGAAGGGGCGCAGAATATTATTCATCTGTTCCCCTACCCAATCAATCAAACTTTGATGATATTCCAACAAATTTACATTGATAACCGCTGTCTGAGTATCCTGCTGGATCTCAACATGGGTCTCTGGTCCCTGTTTGTATCCCGGAACCGGTACGTAAAAAACCTCCCCGGGATAAGGAGCTCGAAAGCCCAGTTCTTTGGCTTTTTCTTCCATCACATCAAAACGTGACTGTTGAGCTATCTGGTTACGGTAATTCACACCTTGATAAACCAGCAGATCAATTTGATCTTTGGCCTGCTGCAGCTGCCTTCCCATGGAAACCGCCCTGGCTGAAACAACCAGGTAAAGGATCAACATAACCGCAGCGATCACAATCGCCATGAAAACGCTGCCGATGATCTGGAGTTTTTGACGCCGTGGTGAATTCGAGTAGGCCTGGCTCAAGGATTCTTTCATAATATTTTCTGGGTTGATTTCCTCTCTGCGATTACTTAGTTTCCTTATTTAATTGCAAGCCCTGTGCCACTCAATCTAAAAAATTTTTTCTGCTGCTCGCAGTTTGGCGCTTCTAGCCCGAGGATTTTGATCAATTTCGTGATCCCCGGGGCGGATTGGACGCCGAGAAATCTCTTTGATCCTAGCCTTATGCTCACACACACAAATCGGGATCTCTGGTGGGCAAATACAACCTCTGCTTTCCTGACGAAAATAAACTTTTACGATCCGATCTTCCAATGAATGGAACGCAATGACTGCCAACCGCCCTCCTGGTTTTAATACTTCCAGCGCCGCGGGTAAAAATGCCTCAAGAGCATTCAGTTCATTATTTACGACGATTCTCAGCGCCTGGAAAGTACGTGTCGCAGGATGTATCTTTGATTTAGTGTGAGGAACAACGCTTTTAATTAATTCTGCTAATTCCTTTGTCGTCCTAAGAGGGCGGTTCGCAATGATTGCATCGGCAATTCTCCTGGAAAATTTTTCTTCCCCATAAGTGAAGATGATTTCGGCTAATTCTTCCCTGGAGAATTCATTAACCAGATCAGATGCTGAAAATGATTGATCAGGATCAAATCGCATGTCCAGAGGAGCGTCATATCGGAAAGAAAATCCCCTTTCCGGCGAATCCATCTGCATGGACGACAGACCCAGATCTATCAATATGCCATCGACGGTATGCCAATTTCTGTTGTTAAGGTGCGAAACCAACTCATGATAAGAACCATGTATTAATGTAACTCGGTCGGAAAACTCGGCTAGATTACTTTTTGCCAGGGCCAGCGCTGCCGGATCCCGGTCGAAGCCTATCAATTTCCCGTCCGGAGAACTTCTTTCCAAAATTCCCCGACTGTGCCCTCCTGCCCCTATAGTGCCATCTACATACAAACCGCCAGAGACCGGACTTAAGACATCTAATACTTCCTGGAAAAGGACGGGTATATGCTGCATTGGATATCCTAAATATCCAAAGCAGCGAATCTTTCTGCGTTGGAATCGGCATCCTGGAGAAGTTGATTCTGGGCATCCCAAGCTTCCGGGGACCAGATTTCCAAAGCTTCTCCTACTCCCACAACGATTGCCTCGGCGGATAAATTGGCGACATCCCGAAGATATTTGGGAATCAGGATCCGCCCATTGCTGTCTATGTCCACCTGTTGAGCAGTGGAGAAGATCAGGCGCCGGAGCTGACGGGCCGTAGGATTAGTGGAACTCATCTCAGTGACCCGTTCGTAAATGGATACAAAAGCGGCTTCCGGCAGCACCCGCAGATTTTGATCAAAACCCTGGGTTAAATAGATCGTACCTTCCAGCAAATCCCGAAAACGGGCTGGTACAATCATCCTGCCTTTGTCATCTAAAGAGTGCCGATATTGTCCTAAGAACATATGTTCGGTTCCCTTCTTAAACACAGTTCGCCGGTTTCCCGGCGAACCACTATTTACCACTTTCACCCACTATTTACCCACAGTATATATGAGATTACTGTTTTTTGCAAGGAAAAAACCACTTTAAAGGGGAATATTTACAAAAAAGTAAGTTTTTTTTGACCTTAATCCCCCACCTGGCCTGTTTTTTAATCAGCAGCGGTAAAAATAATCCGATCCCCAGATCTTAGAAAAAGAGCCTTTCTGGGTAGATACGCTATAATTCTCCCTATGACCGAGAACTTTCCGCTGACCACCTGGCGCCTGATCCTCTCTGATCCTAAACCGGGCGCACTGAATATGGCCGTTGATTCAGCCATCCTGGCAGCGGTGGAACGGGGAGAAGCTCCCCCCACCCTCCGTTTATACCGCTGGGATCCACCTTGTTTATCACTGGGTTACAGCCAGGCTTATTCTGATATTGACCTAGGTCTGCTCACTGCCAACAACTGGGATGTTGTCCGACGTCCAACCGGAGGTCGGGCCATACTTCATATCGACGAACTGACCTATGCCGTGATCGGCCCCAAGAACGATCCCCGACTGGCAGGCAACTTGATGAACAGCTACCAGCAAATATCCCGGGCTTTGTTCGATGCCCTATCAAGGATGGGTTTGCCCGTAGAAGTGCATGCAGGGAAAAATCCAGAGGCCCATCACCAGCCGGTCTGTTTTGAGAACCCTTCTGATTTTGAGATCACCGCCGCCGGGAAGAAGATCATCGGCAGCGCCCAGGCCCGAAAAAAAATAAGCCTACTGCAACACGGCAGTCTGCCTCTTGTTGGTGATCTGGCACGCATAACAAAAGCCTTGCGTTATTCATCAGATACTGAGCGCTGCCAGGCCGGCGAGGCGCTGCTGCAAAAGGCAAGCACTGTATATGATGTGCTGAAAGTTGAGATCAGCTGGGATCAAGCTGCTAAAACTTTTGTTGACAGTTTTTCTCGAGTCCTGAATCTGAAACTGGTTGAAGGAGATTTATCTCCAAATGAAAAAGATCATGCCTGCCAGCTGGAATCTTCTCAATTCGGACACCCGGATTGGACTCAAGGTACTCGTCCCTTAAAGGCTAGTGGTTAAATGGCTATTGGATTACTAACACTGCATCTCAGCATCCCCGTTTGTGCTTCCTTGAAGGAGAAGAGAAGCCAACTGAAACCACTCATCACCCGACTGCAGAGGGAATTTAACGTTTCAGTTGCGGAGCTTGACTACCAGGACCGCTGGCAGGAAGCCTTGATAGGATGTACTTACCTCAGCAATAGCGGAGCTCACACACAGCGAAGTTTGCAAAAAGTGGTGACCTGGATAGAAAATCATTACCCGCACCTGCCAATCATCCAGGAGCGGATCGAATTGATCTAAGGAGGAATTATGGATCTATTATTAAAAGGGAAAAAAGCCTTCCTGGCAGGTTCCAGCCGGGGATTGGGGTTTGCTACGGCCAGGATCCTGGCAGAAGAAGGCTGCCGGGTTGTGATCAATGGCCGGGATGAACAGCGTCTCGAGGATTCTGCCAATCTTTTGAAAAGTGAAACCGGGGCTGAGGTCGGTTATTTGGCCGGAGATGCAGCCAGCCCTGGTGATGCCCTTGATTTGATCAACAAAGCAGCAGAGAATATGAACGGAATAGATCTGCTGGTTACCAACACCGGCGGTCCTCCTTCCGGGAAGTTTGAAGCTCATACTGAAGAGGCATGGCAGAACGCGACGAACCTGGTATTTTTGAGTCATGTTCGTTTGATCCGGGCTGCCCTGCCCTATCTGAAAAAATCCGGCTCGGCCAGCGTGTTAACCATTACGTCTTACTCCGTCAAGCAGCCCATACCCAATCTGATCCTTTCGAACAGCATCCGGGCAGCCACGGTGGGCTTAACCAAATCTCTGGCGCTGGAATTTGGTCCTGATGGAATCCGGTTCAACTCGATCCTGCCTGGCTGGACAAAAACCGAACGAGTCCAGGAGATATTAGAGTTCAGGTCAGAGCAAAGCGGCTCAACCGTGGAAAAAGAAATGAACAAGATCGTAGAGGAATGTCCCCTGGGAAGGATGGCTTCCCCAGACGAGATCGGCCGGGCAGCAGCGTTCCTGTTATCTCCGGCCGCTGGATATATCACTGGTGTGATGTTGACTGTGGATGGTGGGATGGTGAAAGGAACGATGTAGAACAGAAGATCAGGGACGGGGAATGCCCTATTACTCAAACGTCCGTCCTTGGGCGTTTGTAGCTAACCATTATCCCAAAGAAGGGATGATGGGCAAATTGGCCATTTTACACCAGGCGCAGGATCGTCTTCGCTTCAGACCACAGCTCTTCCAGGCTGTAATGCTCCCGATTTTGGGGAGAGAAAATATGTACGATCACAGATCCATAATCTGCCAGCATCCACCCGGAATTGGGTTCACCTTCCAGGCGGGCATTTATTCCAAACTTCTTCTTGACCTCATCCTCAACTTCAGACATCAATCCCTTAACCATACGGGAGCTGGTACCTGAGCAAATCACAAAATAATCAGCCAGGACCGAGTTTTCGTGAATATCCAACAGATGGATGTCTTCTCCCTTCTTGTCATCTAATACCTTTACAATAAAGTCCGCTACAATTCTGGATTCCAGATTACACCTCGTATTTATTCCTAACTCAGAACCTGCCCATCCGGTTCAGTTAATTTAGCAGAGAAGAGCCGGGTATATTCTGCCCCTTCCGGTTTTAGATCACTTCGGTACAAGTGCACAGCTTCGATCCGGGCCACCCCAATGAATCCCACCTGGAAATCGTGCAGAACGTTGCCTACAGTTCTGACATCCCGGGCCGAAGCTTTCCGGGAAATCCTTCCCAGGGTGAGATGGGGTGTGAATTCATATTTATCATAGTTATAACCCAGCCGGGCCACACCATCTTCAATCCCTCGCCGGAGATCAAATAAATCGGTTGGTGCTTCCACTCCAATCCAGATCACCCGGGGATGGCGTTCTTTTGGAAAAGCTCCAATACCGCCAATCCCAATCTCCATCACCTGCTTTTTTGAAGCCTCTAATTGGAGGATCTTCTCCACCATGACAATGTTTTCTGCGGAAATATCACCCAGGAACTTCAGCGTCAGATGCATTTTAGAAAAATCAACCCATCGTACAGGTGTCCCGGGCATTTTTTCCTGCAGCTGGGACGAGATCTGGCCCAGAGCATCCAGCACAGTTGGCGGTAAATCTACTGCGATAAAAGTTCTGATGACATCATCAGACATTTTTTCTCACTTTTTTATTCTAAAGAGAATAATTACCTGTATTCGTGTTTCTCACCAAAGAATGAACGGTCAATCCGGGTAGATAATGACCCTGATGAAATTGTACTATAAAGTAATATGCGGATCTTCTTTTAAAGGTCCCACGAATTAATCCCCAGCCTCGGCCGCAAAACGGATTTTCTGGTAATCCTCCGGAGTATCTATGTCCATCTGACTGGCAGGATCATCCCAGGGGATAGAAGTGGGTTTGTATTTGTCAAATAATGCCCTTCCTCCAATATCTCCCTCCAGGTTTTCCAGATCTTGAAACACACTCTGATCAAAGAGTACCGGATTTGCTGGTTTACCATCCATACTTGGCAGGATGATCGAGGCTGGATTCCTGGCATGTTTCATTCGGAGAGCTGAGATCAGCTCCACAGGGATGCGGGGTTGGTCTACAAGAGTAAAGATAGCCGCACCAATATCTCCCGGGAGGGCCTGTATGGCTGCCCGAACCGAGGTACTCTGTCCGGCCTGCCAAAGGGGGTTGCAGACAACTTCAACCTGGACTTCACCCAGCGCCCGAGAAACGCTATCATGATCCGCTCCGGTGACTACCACTACCGGTGAACAACCCCCTGCCTGAACTTTTTCAGAAACAAATTTTACCAAGGGCTCCCCAAACCAATCCAGGAGCTGTTTTGGTTCTCCGAATCGGGAGGATTCTCCTGCAGCCAGTACAATCCCGGCAATCCGTTCATGAACCTCCAGCAGCAACTGGTCTTCCAGGACAGAAAAGCCAACAGATGAGTAATTGGCAAGCAAGGTATCTAAATGGGAATAAAATGTTTTCCAATTCGGAAAGCTGTCAATCTGGTTGATGAGCAGGATCTTTCTAGCACCTGATGGAATATTCTTCAAACCTCCCTGGGGAGAAACCAGCGCTTTAACCAGGTGTTCACTTTCCAACCTG
Organism: uncultured Anaerolineales bacterium; assembly: GCA_964627755.1. GTDB lineage: Bacteria > Chloroflexota > Anaerolineae > Anaerolineales > UBA11858 > B10-G9. Next base: position 12,998 of record CAZVIH010000005.1, on the reverse strand, counting down.
GCACCCATGGGAAGATCAACAAGAGTTGAATAGATCTGGGGCCGGTGGACCCATTCTTCCGTAAGGGGTTTTCCCAGGCCGGAAAGGCCGATCACTGTAATCACAGTATTAACAAAATCCGGTATTGGCGGCTCATGTTCAGCAGGGGCTTTAATAGGCAGTTTCCTGGCGCCATCAGCTTCGATGATCATGGGGCAGTTCCAAATTTCTGCCAGATCTTTTAAGGCTTCCATGATTTCTGGAGCCGGGCTGCCAACCCGGTTTGGTTCTACCTCAGGCCCGGTAAAAAGCAGTACTTTTCCGGGCAGATCCTCTCCTGGGTTTGGCAGATCACCAAGCTTGTTCAAGATCCAATGCTGATCTGCTGCATCCAGTTGATCCAGAGCCAGGTGAGTGGTAGTAGTGCAGATCACCCGAGTTCCAAAATCCTGCGCCAGCTGGAACATCAAGGTGGTTTTTCCACCCGAGCCTACCAGGGCAATTTTTGAGTTTTGATCTAATCGGAGTCTATTATTTAGATCCATAATCCAGACCTTAGATCCGGGCAGGCTAGAATTGCTTCCAGCACTCCTCCCCCGATAGCCCGGGATTTATCCGAAACGCGAGAACAGATTGAGGGGTCATCACGAGGATCGATATCACCGATCTTGGTTCCCTTTTCAACGTAGGATCCTGGCCTGATCAATCCCCGTATAACGCCGTCGAAAGGAGCCAGCACAGCCTGGCTGCCAACCAAAGCGATCACGGTGCTGCTACTAACCTGGTCTCCGATTTTTGCCCCTGTGACCAGTTTTCCGTCCTCGGGAGCCCGCAGGACACGTTCTGAAGCAAAACCTTGAACAACCCCCGGGATTCCAGTATCTTCCTGGGGCGGCCCCGCCCAGATGACCCGGCCCAAGTTGTGGCCCCGATTTGTTTCAATCACTGCATGGCAGTTCTCTCCAGCAATAAAACCAGGGCCCAATCCTATCACCAAAGTGGCCATTTCTTTGCCTTCTGAAGGCGATTTCTTCCGCATCCGGGCATCCACCACAACGTCCGGTCGAACCTCTGGCAGGCAAGCAAGATCCGGGTCCACTAAAACAGGGATATTACCAATACGGACAGTGTCTTTAACGTCGGCGGGGTTCCGAATTAAAACTGCAGTAATTCCTTCAACTTCCTTGCTCCCATCGGTAACTGCATCTGCAAAGGAGACTGTTCTGCGAACAACCAGGGGTTTAGGCAGTTCGGTGATCAGAACTTCAAAACCAGAATGGTGCAAACGAACTGCGACACCACTGGCCAGATCACCACCACCGCGGATCAAAACCAACACGAATATCCTCCTTCAATAATACATCCTTCTCCATTATTTTAGCATGACATGCTCACCCTGGCATTTAGAATGAGGAAAATTCAATCCCTGGATTATAAGAGGAAAACTTATGTTTATAAATGGCGAATAAACTGGGAGAGAAGTACAATGCTATGGAAGATACTAAAAATTGACCAGCGGTGAGGAAATCATGAAAAATGTTAAACACCTGCTTTGGATAATGATCCTACTGATGATCAGCAGTTGTAAAGGCTCTGGGGACATTCAGACTCCACAGTTGGAAGATACCCCGGTCAAAATCCTGATCAGCGAAGTCTTCGCTGGTGTGGAAGGCAACAACCAGGCCGATTTCATCGAGCTTTATAATGCCGGAACTCAAATTGCCGACCTGAACGGCTATACACTCTGGTTCCAGCTGAACGATTCCAGCGAGGAAATCAACCTTTACCAATGGACAGAGGAATCGCTGATCCCTCCCCTGGGATATTACGCTTTGATCCAGGCCGGACAGCTCTTCCCCCTCCAGCCCGATGGGAATATCGACCACCCGCTTGTCCCTGGTCGAGGTGGACTGTCGCTCCGAAAGGACAGCCAGGTTATGGATCAGCTGAGCTGGGGAAGCGGTCCTACGGCTATGGCCGAAGGCCATCCTGCACAGGAGATGCAGCCGGGGTATTCCCTGCAGCGCTCCCCCGAAGCTCTCTCCAGCGGAGGCGGCGACACCAATGACAACAGGGCCGATTTTTCGCTCAACAGCACTCCTTCCCTGATGAACACGGGCAGCCCCAATAACCACGAATTAGCAGATCTGTTGGGGCTTGAAGTAGATTATCCCTATCAGGTCAATCCCGGAGAAGAGTTTACAGTTAATTTCCAGATCCACAACCAAACAGGGAAGGATCTGAAAAACCTGCTGCTGTCCATCCCCCTCCCGGATCATATCCAATTGCAGGAAAACGGGGTCCCATTCCAGCAGGATGGCAACCTGATCACAACCAGAATAACATCCATGGAAGATGGCGAAACTTTTGTTGGCTCCATTCCTCTCCAGGCCGAGTTTACTTTTATCGGATATGCCTTCCGCAATGTCTACCTTGAGGCAGGAAACTGGGCGCTGCCTGCTTTTGCAGCCCCATTTTATGGCGAGATCGGCGGCGGAGCCATCCCCATCAGCACAGCCAGGGAGTTAATTGACAAAGAAGTGATAGTTGAAGGGTTCAGCACCATGTATGTGGGTGGATTTTACGCAGGCAGCGGGGCCAAATTTTACCTCGAAGATGAAAGTGGCGGAGTCCAGGTTTATGTTGCAAATGCAGGCAGCTCGCTGGTGGTACCGCTGGGTTCCAGGGTCCGGGTGCGGGGAAAAATTGAACTATACCGGGATTCGATCGAGCTCATACCTTCCTCACAAGAGCTGGTTGAAATCATCCAGCCTGGAAACCAGGATACCATTCCACAACCCGAACGAACCGCCCTGATAACTATTAATGCCGAACCCGATTATTTCCCGGGGCGGTTGGTCGAGATTGAGGGCCAGGTAGCCCGGGTTGAAGAATTAACCTACAGCTATGATATCGATCTCTTTGATGAGACCGGCAACCTGGTAACGCTATATATTGATAAAGAAACCGGCATCACTATTGAGGAAATCGAATCTGAGCAGTACTACCGGATCACAGGTATCATGGAATTCTTAGACGGCAGCCTGCGCCTGTATCCCCGGCTGCAGAGCGACCTGGTCAGGGTTTATCCACCGGGCCTGTACATCCAGGCCCAGGCGCCCACTACAACCAAACCTGGAGATCCATTCATCGTAAGCTACACAGTGACCAATCGTGGAGAAGAAGCTGATTCAAACTTGCTCGTTAAGGCACCCCTTGATCCCCGGTTGGAAGTGATCGATATCCAGGATAACGGCCGCCTGGAAGGAGATACCGTGGTCTGGGAGATCCTGGAATTAGGTGGTGATGGAGAAAAAATCAACCTGGAATTACAGGCAAAATTCCTGAGCAGCACCGAGTTTGTGAGATTTGGGAATTACCAGGTTATTTCTGACAACTACACGGAATCCAGGGGAGGAATCGAAACCTATACCTTCTCCGGCGATTCTGTTCCTATCTGGGCAATCCAGGGCAAGCAAGACCGCTCTCCCTATATCCTTTCCAAAGTCACAACGGAAGGTGTGGTCACCGGGATATTTCCCGAATTGGAGGGGTTCTGGATCCAGGAATTGAAAACTGATAATGATCCCGATACTTCTCCGGGTTTGTTTATCAGCACGGGTGCAAACCTGCCGGAGATCGTTCCCGGAGATCTGGTCTCGGTTACCGGCCTAGTGCGGGAGGCCTTCCAGGAAACCCAACTGGAGATCACCTCACCCGCCAGTGTAACGGTGCTCGGGAGCAGCTTCATTCCTGCCCCGACAATTCTGGATCCACCAGCGGACAATGCTGAAAGCCAGGTTTATTATGAAGCTCTGGAAGGCAGCCTGGTATCCGTATCGGGTTCTGCTCTGGTGGTGGGTCCAACCACGCGTTACGGAGAATATGCGCTGGTCCTTCCCAAACACAATCTGACCCGGGTCTGGCAGGGTCAGGACCAAGGTATGTTGATCCACGTGGATGACGGCAGCAGCGAAACCTATGAAACCCGAGATAACCAGGAAGTAGTCACAGCTGTGGGAGATACTATCTCAGGGCTGGTGGGAGTTTTATCTTATTCTTTTGGGAATTACAAGATCGAACCCACTGCAAACTATGCTGTTCAGAACCAGCTCCCAAAAATCATCCCCCTGGAATCGGTGGAACCAGGCAGGTTCAGTGTCATGACCTGGAATGCGGAAAACCTGTTTGACTTTGTAGTTCCCCATCCCAGCAGTCCTCCCCTTCCAAAAGTAAGAGAATATAAACTGAGCATCTCGCGAGTGGCCCAGACCATCCAGGCCGCTGGTTTCCCCACAGTGATTGGTATCCAGGAAGTTGAGAACCTTGAGATCCTGGAGGATATCGCCGCCGATCCGCTGCTGGCTCAATATGATTATCAAGCAGCTCTTATTGAAGGGACTGACAGCCGCGGGATAGATGTGGGATACCTGGTGAGGGGTGATCAAGCTGAGATCATCACTACAGTCCAGTATCCTGCTCCTGGCAATATCACCAGCAGGCCGCCGTTATTGATCGAAGTCAGGCTAGCTGGTTCAGCGGAAAGTCTGTACTTCCTTAATAATCACTTCACCAGCATGAGCGGCGGAAAAAGTGCCACAGAACCCCGCCGCAATGCCCAGGCCGCCTGGAATGTCGAGATTGCAGAGGAGCTTTTGCAAGATGACCCAGAAGCCCTGGTCGTGGTGATGGGCGACCTGAATTCCTACTACGGGTCGCTGCCCCTGCATACACTGGAAAGCGCCGGATTGATCGATCTCTTTGACTGGTTGGCGCCGGAGGAGCGCTACAACTATGTTTATCAGGGATCCTCTCAGGTGCTGGACCATATCCTGGTGAATGAGAATCTGGAAGCCTATCTTGTGGAAGTGAATGTACTGCACTGCAACGCTGATTTCCCCCTGCCCCTCTCAAATGGAGAGAGTTTTATCCACAAATCTGACCACGATCCGGTGATTGGAACGTTTCTGGTGCCCTGAATTTAAGTGAGCAAACTGATTCCTTGATAGGAAATAATTTGCTCAACCAGTTATTCACAAAAAAACGCCTGCTGGGTACCCAGCAGGCGTTTTTGTTAATCAAAAGTTGATCTTAGTCAAGTTCAGCCACTAGCTCGGCGGCTGTGATATTCAACTCGGCTAGGACAGCTTCGACCGCAGCTTCGTCTTCCGCTGCATAAAGCTGTGCTGCAGCATCCTCAACTGCCCGGCGGACGGAATTCCAGGCCGGGAATGTTTCTGGTTCTCCCTGTCCAATAGCAGCCAGTACCAAACTGGACTGGTATTGAGGAACGCTTGCCACATAATCATCCAGCATTCCCTCGGTGGAGAATTTTGTGGGTAAGTAGCCACTCATCTTGATCCATTCAGCCTGAACCTCGGCGGTGGTGAGATATTTCAGGAATATCCAGGAGGCCAGTTCCTGTTCTGGAGTGGATTTCAGAATACCGAAGGTCTGGACAAAGGAATCAGTTCCTTGGCCGCCATCTGGTCCCGGAGCAGCTATAAAGCCCCATTCGTCATCATTTTCAGCATCTGCAAAGGCATACCCGTAATATTTCAGGCCTGCGGTAGAACTCAAGGTCACCAGAGCCAAACGCTCGGCCTGTTGGGGATTGGGATAACCTTCAGCCTCATAGGTGCAGCCTGCATCGCGCAGATCATTGATGTACATGGCTGCGGCTTTGGCAGCCGGGGTATTGAAATCATAAGCAGTGCCATCAGCATTCAGTTCGGCGCCACCAAAAGCATGCAGGAATGTCAGGAAGTTGGAGGCGCTGGGGAACCAGACCATACCACCAGTTCCGTCATTATCCGGATCATTATCCGTGGCATTAGCTTCCGCGGCAGCACAGAGCTGGGTTTTCAGCTCTTCCGGTGTAGTGGGGGCTGCATCAAAACCGAGTTCCTTGGCCCAGGTGAAGTTGTAGACCAGCACATTGGTTGATTGAGTAATTGGCCAGGACAATCGCCGGCCATCACCGGTAATACCAAAAGAATAGATTCCGGGATAAATGTCGGCAATTTCTTCTTCAGTCAAACCAAAAGTCTCATCGGCTATAAAAGGATTAAGATCAACAACCAGATCTACAGTATCCCAGTTATAGAGAGCGCTGGTATAGGCCTGGACAAGCTGGGGCAGGTCACCTGACTGGATTCCCGCGTTCATCGCGTCTTCCAAGGGGCTATAATCGCCCTGGTCAACAGAAGTGACAGTGATGCCGTATTCATTGCTGGCATTAAATTCTTCCACCAGAGGCTCAATTAAAAGAGCCAGGTCATCACCTTCACCATAAACGTGCCAGAAATCCACCGTGGCGCCGCTGAGGTCCAGCATCGGTTCCTCTTCAACTACCGCTTCTTCTTCAACGACTGGTTCTTCGACTTCTTCAACTACCGGTTCTTCTGTAGGTGCAGGGGGTGGCGCGCAGGCGCTCAGCACAAGCGAGAGCACCAATAGGGAAGCAAATAAAATTGTGATCAGTTTCTTAGGCATTTTTTCTCCTCAAAAATATTATCTGGTAAAACGGCCAAAAAAGATTTGTTGTGGGCCATCACCTCCTTTAAGCAACACTAGATAACTATTATAACTTTATCCTTTGAGTCCGGAGCGGGCAATACTCTCCGTGAACTGTTTCTGGGTGAAAAAATACAGGATCAGGATCGGGATGATGGTTATAAAAGCACCTGCCATAATATAGTGAATCTCTGTTCCAGCTTCACTGACAAAATTCATCATACCGACCGAGATTGGGCGCCAGTCCGGAGTGTTAGTGACTAATAACGGCCAGGCCAGGGAATTCCAGGAACCGATGAAGGTCAGGACCAGGATCACCATCAGGGGCGCTTTCGAGAGCGGCAGCACCACCTGGAATAAAAAGCGCAAATGCCCGGAACCGTCAATGCGGGCTGCATCAAAGAGCTCATCCGGGATCTGGGCAAAAAACTGGCGCAGCATAAAAATATTAAAAACACTTCCCATAAAGGGCACAGTTAACGCCGGCCAATTGTTGATCCACTTAATGGGACCGATCCTGCCCAGCCAGGTGACGGTCAGGAAGTTGGGGATGATGTTGACCATGGCAGGGATCATCATCGTGCTTAGCAGGATCCCGAAGATCAAATCCCGACCTGGAAATTCAATCCTCGCAAAACCGTAAGCTGCCAGAATGCTGACTGTAAGGCTTCCAATCAGGGTAATGGCTGTGACCTTGAGGCTGTTGAAGAAATATAAGGAGAAAGCAGCCCTCTCCCAGGCCTCAATATAGTTTTCAAAATGCAGTTCACTGGGGAAAAAGGAACTCCCCAGTGCCTCGCCGATGCTTTTTAATGAGGTGGATATCATCCACACAAAAGGAATCAAGGAAAGAAGTGCACCCAGTATCAACAGGGCGTAGGTCACAGTAGTCAGGGTGCGCGAACGGTTAAGTATCATAAATAATGTCCTCGCCTACAGATAAAACACTCGCGATCCTTGGAACCGGTTATTGATGAAAGTCAATCCCAGAATGATCGCGAACAAGACGAAGGCCATCGCAGACGCATAGCCATAGCGTAATTTTTCAAAAAATTCCAGGAAGATGGCCACGCTAAAGGTATCCGTTGTGCCCAAAGCTAATCCTTCCCGGAAGACCCACAGAGTAGCAAATGCTTTAAATGTCCCAATAATGGCAATTAACGAAAGGAAATAGGTTGTGGGTGATAACAGCGGGAATGTCACATAACGAAAGACATCCCACTTGCTGGCGCCGTCAATTTCTGCCGCGTCATTCAGCTCGGTGGGGATATTACCCAAGCCAGCCAGATAGATAACAATGTCATATCCCACATAGGTCCAGATGGAATGGATCATCACTACTACCAATGCCAGGCTGGGACCAGCTGCCCAGGCGGGAAGATTAAGTCCCAAGGATTCACCAATGATCAAATTTACCCCTTTGGATTCCTGCAGCCAGCCCAGGCCTTGCCCTCCTAAAGCCCGGATTACAAGGTTAATTGGTGATGTATCCCGATTGGCGAATATTTGCCGGAAAATGGCCGCGCTGGCAATAAACGGTGTCACATAGGGCAGGAAAAAAACCATCCGGAAAAATTCTGATCCTTTCAGTTTCTGGAACAGTAGGATAGCCAGGAACATTGATAATGTAAGCTGGAGAGGCACAGTACCCGCTGAGAAGAAGATAGTCACTTTTAAGCCATTCCAGATATCTTTATCCCCGCCTGCTAATAAAACCGGTATTTCTCCCACCAACAGCCAGCCACCGGCCAGCAGGATAAATGCACCCAGAATCCGCAGCCAAAATTTCCATGACTCCTTGGCCTTTGGCGCCGAGCTCCAGCTGAACCAACCCAGGATCAACAATATGATACCTGCTGATACCATGATGACCTGGGGCCAGATGCCTGGATCCGAATTGGATTCCAGGGCAATCTGATAAGTCCTAATCACCTCCTGGTAAGTGAAATACAGCAATCCCAGCCCCGCACCCAGCGCCAGCCAGGCCAGTGTAAATTGAGACTGGAATTTTGAACCCTGTGGTTTTTTATAGAGAATCAATGCCAGAATTCCTATCACAATCGCCGCGATCAAAACGACCGTAAAATAATACCAGGCGTAGTATACTGCAGGGGCATAAAAAGCATCACGAATCAATTGAGTAAATAACTCGCGGGTCTTTGCCACTCCCATTATTTTTTGGGCAATATCCAAAAATTCGGGCAGCTGGAACCAGAAATACCTCAAGAAATAAAAAACTGACCAGGCATACATAAACCCGGGGATGGCCAACAACCAGGGCTTTTGGTTTACTTCACGTGCAGTCTGGATGATTTTTTTGAGCAGGAGATATACTCCAATCAAAGCCCCTACGCCCAGGAAAAAACCAGCCACATAAGCCAGGTTTCCGATGGCGCGGACATAGTTATCCAAACCGATAAAATCCGTCCGGACAATTCGCCATTTATGCAGGCTGACAAAGAGAGCAAAGGCTACTGGAAAGATTCCAAAGATAAAGATCAGAATTAACGCAGGAGTGACAAATAAATACCCCGTAAGCGATTCCTTAAAGATACGCATTTTACGAGGTGTAAATAATTGCAGGATCCTTTGCTTAACTTTTGCCGGCCAACTCATCAACACGTTCTCCTGGGAGGGAATTAAGTGTTTATTATCCGGATTATCCTAGACTTATTATAATGGCAGAAATCATATTCTAACTTAAAAAATATGTCCTTTAATAGTATCTTTGGCACTATTTTCTAATTCAAACCGATCCTATTACCCCAAAAAGGAGGGTTATAATTCCTTTTATCACACACTTCAGTTTAAAACAGGACAAAATCGTTGAAAATCGAATCTGCAATCATCTCACAAGCTCTCCAACAAATACTGAAAAACGGGAATTTTATCTCTCCCGAATACGGAAACAGTTCCATACTGAACATTCCTGCCAGCGCAGCCTATCTGTTGGATGTACCAGGTTTTAAACATAACCCTGTGGATCAGACCCTCTTAAATCCTCTTCGGGATGGTGTTAAAAATATCATCCTGGTCTTAATGGACGCTCTGAGCTTTCACCACTTTGAAAAGTGGTTGACCGAAGATCAGAATTCAGTTTGGCATAAATTGCTACAATCTGGTTTTTTGGCTCCTGTGACCTCGATCTGCCCCAGCACAACCTGCGCTGCCATCACCTCCTACTGGACAGACAGCTCAGCCGCAGAACACGGAATTATGGGCTACGAAATGTGGCTGAAAGAGTTCGGCATCACCGCTAACATGATCGAACATAAACCCATCACCTACCGCAAACCAGGCGGTGACCTTTCCCTGGCCGGTTTTGATCCTGAGAATTTTCTGCCCGTTAAATCCACATCAAAACTCTTCCAGGAACGAGCCGTAGAAGTTCACTCTTTTCAGCATTTTGCCATTATCAATTCTGGCCTATCGCGTATGTTCATGAAGGATGCCAACCGCCATGCCATCCGGACCGCCCCGGATATGTGGATCAGCATCCGGGAGCTGCTGGAATCAGAAAAGCATACCTCAAAATATATCTGGGCCTACTGGGACCGACTGGACGGAATATCTCATTTATTCGGTCCGGACAGCGAAAGGGCCAAGGCAGAATTCATGGACTTCAGCCGCAATTTTGAGACCTATTTACTGAACAGGCTGAATCCAGAACTTAAAAAAGAAACGATTGTGATGCTGGCAGCAGATCACGGCCAGATCACCACCGATAACACCAATGACAACTATGATCTTAAGAACCATCCGGAATTTACAAAGCTGCTTCACATAATGCCAACAGGCGAAAACCGCCTGGCTTATTTGCATATCAAACCAGGGAAAGTGGAGGCAGTCAAAGACTATATCCAGGATGCCTGGCCGAATCAATTCTGTCTGATCGATCCGGAAGAAGCAGTCACCGGAGGATTATTTGGTTCTGGAACCCCCCATCCGGAGATTTACAACCGACTGGGTGACCTGATTGTCGCTGCGGGGGGAAAGGCTTACTGGTGGTGGGCAACCAAACCCAATCCCTTGATCGGCCGCCATGGCGGCCTGTCTGCAGAGGAAATGCTGGTGCCGTTTTTGGCCGCCCGGCTGTAGCTCCAGTAACATTTTCCTAAAATACACCCTTCTTTAAAACCAGGTTAATCATTACACACCGGGATGATCGAATCGGATTCCTGGATGGCTTTAGAAGTTATGAATTGCTGATTGTCACTGGCATAATAATACGCTGTCCCATTCGGGATCAGCGCAACTACAATCCCACTGTAACCATACATATGAGGTACCCAAAAACTGCAGGATGAATCCCTGGCAGATGTATATTGATCTGCCCAAAAGCCATTATTATATCTGCCATTTCCATCCCTGATAACTCCCCGGTCCTGGGGATCTTGTTGAAGTGCTGCCCTAAGCTGAGCAGGATCCAGGATTTGTTCGCCGTTGATCTGTCCTTGATCATTATTCAAGAATGTAGTCAATTTCGCCAGATCATCAGGCACCCACCAAATCCCATAACCTCCGACCGGCAGTCCCTGCCAGCTATGGTCTTTTGTCCTCACAGATGAAAACACTCCCGGTCCCATGTTCAGGGGTTTGTAGATCTCATCAACCACAAACTGAAATATATCCGCTTGATCGCCTTCAATACCCTTTAAGTAATTTTGCATTGCCGCAGAAAGGATAAATGTGTCAAAGGTCCGGTAGACCCAGACTTCGCCTGGTGGAGAACTATTTGGCCAGTTGAACGCCGCTTGAATCCTCTCTTGATAATAGTCCGTGTTCCAAAATGGATCCGTGTCCCAATGTTCTTCATCGACCATGCGTTCGCTGGTCTCAAAATTACCGGTAGCCATATCCAATGTGTGGTTGAATGTGACTTCCTCCCAATCACCTGGGCTCTGGGCAGCTTCTGGAACGTAATCCTTGATCAATAAATCCGGTACAGGCTGATGGTACTTTTCTGCCAGGCGCATTAAAACCAGACTGGCAAAAGCTGATTTAGCAGTAGAATAGGATGGCGCTCGGAGGTATTCACAATATGGATACTGCCCGTATCGGGTTTGGCAGCCACCCAGATATTGGACCCTATTAATGACAAAACCATACCAGGTCATACGCTCCTTGCTGACTCCATCGCCAAATGCTGATATATCAATATCCGGATAGTCCTCTTGGAGAGCTTCGATCGGTTTTGTTGGAAATCGGTTTGATAACTCTTCGGAAAAATTTCTTTTAATCTGGTCTGAACCGAGTACTTTTTCGGGATAATAAACAGCTTCCAGCAATCCCCATAAATCCAGGCTGGTACTGATGGTGGTTTCCTGGGTCACCTGGTACCAGACTTTGGAAATCTGATCTTCATTAAATAGGAATATCATAGTACCGTTCAGGATTGCATTGGACCCTTTCCAGGACAAGGCGAACGGGAAGGAAGCCCGTGAATAACCTTCATCCCCTGGTTCATTCCAAACCCTGCCGGGTTCCAGATGGTAATTCCAGGAAGGATGATCGGTAAGGATTAGTCCGCGTTGGACCGGTACCAGATAACCATCCTGCTGTACAAAACTGAATTCAAATTCTGGAAGATGGATGGCTGCATCACTTAAAGGACCCCCAAAAAGGATCTGCCTCTCTCCACTATCAGCCTCTCCAATTAATTCCAATCTCCCTTCGAAAATAAATTCAGGTGGGGCACCAGTTTTTGGTATCGTGAGGGCAGCTTCATCAATAGGGCCGGAATTGGTAAAACCCTCTAGTAAATCTTCAGCTGTTAATAAAGTCCTCGCGCCAGACCCATCAAATACAGGATCAGCATCTACAACTGGGGATTCTCGACTATCTTTCTGCTGGCATCCTGTTACAAGGAATGCAGCAAACACAATTCCGAGCAGAAATATTCTTTTCATGAGACCTCGCGATGAACAATGGGGGTAACTTGCAATTTGATTATAGCAATTCCTGTACTCGTCCCCATGGCACAGGAGGATTATTAAAAGATATCCTCCAGTAGGGTTAAAAGGAAATACTCCCCTGAAAATATTCAAGGGAGTATTAATGTATCCAGCCGTCAGGATTATTTAACACCTCAGGATCTTATTCATATCTCTCAACGGTGGATGTCCCGTCTTCGGTCTCCAATCCTCCATCCTGATCACAACAATTGACCGTTCTCCTTACCCCTGTCCATTCACCCTGGTCTTTTTAAAACCTACCTACCTACCTCCACCTCATATCCATTCTGGATCCAGTTTTTTATGCCCCGGTCTAGGCTGTGGACCTCGATAAATCCGGCACTTTCCAGTAAATAGACCGCCTGAAGGCTGCGATTTCCAGTTCGACAGTAGACCAGGATGGTTTCGTCCTGGGGTAATTCCCCGTAACGAGAACCCAGCTGTTCGAGGGGGATCAAGGTAGCTCCCGGAATGTGGCTGTCTAGGTATTCCTCAGGGGTGCGGACATCAAGCACAAAAACGCCATCCTGGTAGAGCTGGTTGGCATCA
>CAZVIH010000004.1:0-117408 GCA_964627755.1 uncultured Anaerolineales bacterium | reverse complement strand
TGTTGATCAATATATCCACTTTTACAATTACGAGAGGATACAATTGAAAACAAGACAGACACCCTATCAAATCAGGTGCCTGTCTATGTGATCTCTTCAGGGGCTTTCTTTTTGTGTCTTGTCTATTGGGTGCACTTCAATCTGGCTCCGGGTTCTTTTTATTACTCAAGTTCCTTCACAACGAAATATGAACTTTAGTGTTACATATATTGGTTTATACTTTCGTTAATGTGCGAATGCAGCGTGTGCAAAGAGTTTTACGGACTTTTTTCCCATCCTCGAACACAGTGACTTGCTGCAGATTTGGTTTAAATTTTCGTTTTGTGGTCTTTTTCGACCAGGGGCGGCTTTGCCCAAACGCTGTTGTTTTTCCACAATTTTCACATTTCGCCATTGCTTGTACCCTCATTCATTGATTATTATTGAACTGATCACTCAACAAATTAGAAAAAAAACCTTCAAAATCGATGATCTTTCAAATTGTCAAGCCCGCCAATCTTACCATACTACAGACCATTCCACAAGAGGATACCTACCTTTCCCCTCAATATATGTTAAAATTTGGCATCTGTGAGTTATCCTGTAAATATCAATCAAGAGAATGGTGATTTCAATGAAAAAAGAGAATACACCTAAGGGCGACATCCAAATATCTAAACAAGCCATCGCAACCATTGCCTTTCAGGCAGTTCAACGATCTTACGGCGTTGTTGGTCTGGCATCAAAGAACATCGCTGATGAACTAGCCCACGCCCTGGTCAAGGATCCCACCCACGGCATCGATGTTGAATATAAAAACCAAGAGATCAATATTGATATTTTCATCATCATCGAATATGGAACCCGGATAAAATCTGTTGCTGCCAGTGTAGCAAATACTGTGCGCTACCAGGTTGAAAGGTCCTTGGGAATTCCTGTGAATGAAATTAATATCCATGTTCAAGGCCTGCGCATCAGCAACGGCGAATAAGACGCGGAATGCAGGAACGATCCCTTTAGGAGTGCAGTGGCATGAGCGAAGAACAAACCAATAAAAACAACCCGCCAATTGATGGCGTTCAATATAAAGCATTAATGAATGCTGGTTTAACGTGGCTGCGAACCAACCAGGAATCCATTAACGCATTAAACGTCTTTCCTGTCCCGGACGGTGATACCGGTACAAATATGGTGCTGACGCTTCAGGCAGCCTATGATGAGATTTCCAATTCATCCGGAAAAGGAGTGGGGTTATTGGCGGAAAAACTTGCTCATGGTGCATTGATGGGGGCCCGGGGTAACTCGGGAGTGATCCTGTCACAGATTTGGCGGGGTTTTTCAAAAGGTATTGACAAATGTGAAATCCTGAATGGCAAATGCCTTGTTGAAGGTTTAAAACAGGCCCGGGATACCGCCTATAAAGGCGTGGTTCGGCCCGTGGAAGGAACAATCCTGACAGTTTGCAAAGATATGGCAATCGCAGCAGAAAAATGCCTAAAAGATACAGAAGACCCTTACGAGATCATCAGGATCGTAACTGATGCGGCCCAGGTTTCAGTGGATCATACCCCTGAACTCCTGGATGTACTCAAAGAGGCTGGGGTGGTTGATGCCGGTGGTAAAGGGTTGATGCACATCTTCGAAGGTATGGTGCGATTCATTGAGGGTGAACCTCTTGACATCGAACCTGTCTACGTCCAACCCTTATCAGTGATTGGCCAGCAGGAAGCACTCAACAACGCAGAACCCGGACAAGATTATGAGGTTATTGTTGATTTTCAACCTGACCAACCTTTAGTGCTGGAAAGTTATTACGAAGATCTGGAAAAGATCGGTACCTCCATCCAGGTAGGCGAAGGGGACGGTATCTACCGAATGCATATCCATGTGCCAACGGATAAACGCTACGAACCCATTGATTACACCATGACCCTTGGCACGATCTCAAAAGTTCATATAGAGAACCTGATGATCCAGGTAGATTCCCCGGCTGGGGGTCGGCGAGAAGAACCTCTCAAGCTGGCCAAGGTAGGACCCGATGATGTTGCACTGGTCACTATCTCTCCCGGACCGGGATTTTCACGGATATTTGCCAGCCTCGGTGCGGCAGCAATCGTTGAGGGTGGACAGACCATGAATCCCAGCACCCAGGAAATATTGGCGGCGTTTGAAGACCTCCCTACCGATAAGATCATCATCCTCCCCAATAATAAAAATATCTTACTGGCTGCAAAAACCGCTGCTGAAGTCTCCGTAAAACATGTTGAAGTGATCCCCTCGCTAACGGTCCCCCAGGGTTTGGCTGCCATGCTGCGTTTGATCCCCGGGCAGGAATTGGCTGATGTGGCCAAAGATATGAATTCAGCCCTCAAAGAGGTAGAAAGTGGAGAGATCACCACGGCCGTCAGGGATGTGGAAATCGACGGTATATCCGTTAAGGAAGGGGAGATCATTTCACTTCATAATGGCAAACTGGTTGGCTCCAACAAAAATCTGAAAAAAGGTTGCCTGACCTTCCTGAAAACCGCCAAGGCTGAAGATCTGGAATTGATCACCATGTTCTACGGTGAAAATATCTCCCAGGAAGATGCCGAAAAAATGGCAGAATTCATCCAGGAGAAATATCCTGATCAGGAAGTTGAACTGCAGTTTGGTGGGCAGCCCCATTACCAGTTCATATTCTCGATCGAATAGAAAGATAAACAGATCTTTTTTTTATCGCTCACCGGCGGACTTATTCGTAAGCTCCGCCGTTTTCATAACCAGGAGAAAGACCTTTGTCCACGGCCATAGTTACTGACAGCACTTCCGATATCCCTGCTAGTTTACGGGAAGAATTAGGTATCTTTCAAATCCCGGTTGATCTGACCCTGGAAGATAAAACCTATCTTGATGGATTTGATCTCTCCAGGAATGATTTTTATACCCGACTGCCAACCCTTAAAAAATTACCAACCACAGCTGCTCCGTCTTCAGGCAGATTCCAGCGTCTCTATGGGGAGATTTTCGATAGTGGATACACCAATATCATCTCTATCCATGCAGCAAGTACACTCAGTGGAATATATAATGCTGCCAGGCTGGCGTCTCAGGAATTCAAACAGGTCATAAAAGTTGTTGATAGCGAGCAGCTCAGTCTTGGTCTGGGTTTTCAAGCGATCCACGCTGCTAAAATGGTTCAGCAAAAAAAACCTCCAAACGAGATCCTGGATGCAATTCAATCCATTAAGGATCGGGTTTACGTTTTTGCTTTGCTGGATACTTTCGAGTACATCCACCGCAGCGGGAGAGTCTCCTGGGCCAAAGCTCGCCTGGGATCAATATTAAACGTCAAACCAATCGTTGAGCTGAAAACCGGCCTGGTCCTTAACCGGGGCTTGGCCCGGGCCAGATCCAAAGGGATCCAGTTCCTGGGGGATTCCATCCGGGAATTGGGCACACTGGAATACCTAGCTGTGCTACATACCAATGCTTTAGAAACCGGTAAGAGGTTCATTAAAGAGTTCTCCCCTCCGGAAATTCCTGAACCCTTACTAGTAAATGTCACCACAATCATTGGCACACATGTCGGTCCCAATGGGATAGGTTTTGCAGCAGTGGTAAAATAATCCTAATGAAACCATCAATACAAAAACTACGAAAATTCTTCCGTTTAGAAGCTGAACGGGGGTATGATAACAAGGCGGTTATGGGTGGACTTTCAAACATTCTGTCCACCTGGGAATTGGAAGCCAGAGAAGATCAATTACCAGAACAGATCATCCAGGCAGTGATCAGCCGCTTGCGGGATTATCACCATCTAAGTGAGGATTCCCGCGAAGTGGTATTAAAGGGCGTATGGCAGCGCGTTACTAAAGAAACAGGGGTGGAAGGTGAAACACAGGAACAACTACCAGAAACCGAACAGCCTCCGGCTCTGCCCGAAACAGAACCTGCCCAACCCCAAACAGCTGAGCCAGCTGCAGTTCCTGAAGCGGTAGAACCTGAAACGGCTCCCCAGATTCCTGCACCTAAAAAAGAATCTCCAAAACCGATCCTTGACCTGGATTTCCAGGCTCCTATCACAACTATCAAGGGCATAGGTGAAAAGAAACAGCAAGCTCTTGAAAGAATGGGTGTCCATTCCATCAATGACCTGCTCTACACCTTTCCACGGCGGCATGACGACTACTCGAAATTAAAATCTATTGGCAGTCTTTGGTATGGTGAGTTTGTCACAATTATCGGCTCGGTGGAGAAGGTTTCTTCCAGGGCGGTACGCAGTGGCAAAATGAAGATCGTTGAAGCGCTTATATCCGATAAAAGCGGTGCAATCCGCGCCACCTGGTTTAATCAACCCTGGATCGAAACCCAGCTCAGTAAAGCCAAACAAGTCGTATTAAGCGGTCTTGTTGAACAATACCTCGGTCGCCTGGTCATGAATAGTCCGGAGTGGGAGCCATTAAGCGAAAAACAGCTCCACACCAACCGGATCGTACCCGTTTATCCTCTCACCAAGGACATCACTCAGAAATGGCTCCGGGGTGTGATTCACAATATCGTTGAAGAATACTCCCCTCACATGCCAGATCCCCTTCCAGAGGATATCCGCACTAATCACTCTCTCAGTGATTTATCGGATGCTATCCGGGAGATCCATTTCCCAGATACCGATCAATCACTTCAGAAAGCCAAGCAGCGTTTAGCTTTTGAAGAACTATTCCTGATGCAGATGGGCGTATTGAATCAAAAGAAACAGTGGGAAAGCCGATCTGGAACAGCATTTGAAAGCCCTGAGGATTGGCTGCTGCCCCGGCTTGAAGGTCTGCCCTTCCAGCTGACAGCTGCTCAGAAAAAAGCACTCGACCAGGTCCGAGCCGATTTGAGTTCCGGAACACCAATGAACCGATTGCTTCAGGGTGATGTTGGCTCTGGAAAAACAGTGATCGCCGCACTGGCAGCTTTGATTGTCATCCGCGGTGGAGCGCAGGTTGCATTCCTGGCGCCCACCAGCATTTTGGCAGAACAACATTTTCAAAGTCTAAAGAAGCTGCTGGCAGGAGAATCAAAAGATTTAACTGAAAACCAGATTGCTTTACTGATCGGCTCTACCCCGGAAAATGAAAAAGCGGTCCTTCGCAAACAACTTGCTGAAGGAGAGATCAAACTGATCATAGGCACCCATGCCCTGCTGCAGGATCCAGTCAAGTTTCAGAACTTGCAGCTGGCTATTGTTGATGAACAGCACCGCTTTGGCGTAGAACAGAGGGGCACATTGCGGCAGAAAGGGAATAATCCCCACTTGTTGGTAATGACAGCGACTCCGATTCCCCGCTCCCTGGCTCTGACAATATATGGCGACCTGGAATTATCGGTGATCGATGAAATGCCCCCTGGGCGCATTCCAGTAGAGACCCATTTGCTGAATCCCAGCGAGATCGAGCGAGCCTTTGGCCTTGTACGCGGACAGGTTGATAAAGGAAACCAGGCATTTATTGTATACCCTCTGGTGGAAGAAAGCGAAAAAATCGATGAAAAATCTGCGGTGGATGAATTCAACCGCCTGCAAGAAGAAGTTTTTCCTTCCTACAGACTGGGACTGCTGCACGGTCAATTAAACCCAGCTGAAAAAGAAGAAGTAATGATCCGTTTCAGGGATAAAGATATCCAGATCCTGGTATCCACTTCAGTTGTGGAAGTAGGCCTGGATATTCCGGATGCCACCGTAATGCTGGTGGAGGGCGCTCATCGTTTCGGCCTGGCACAGTTACATCAATTCCGGGGACGAGTGGGACGCAGCGACCAGAAATCCTACTGCATCCTAGTCCCCGGCACAATGGAAGAAATAGAAAACCAGCGGCTGCAAGCCATGATCGAAACCAATGATGGTTTTGTCCTGGCGGAGAAAGACCTGGAAATTCGCGGGCCCGGACAGTTTTTGGGAACCCGTCAATCCGGATATACTGAGTTAAAACTGGCCAGCATTACTGACCTCGGTCTGGTAGAAAAAGCCCGAAATGAGGTCGTAGCATTATTCAATCAGGATCCGGATTTAAGCCAGGAAAATCATCACCAACTGGCAAAAGCGGTCAAAGAATTTTGGACCCAAAAGAATACTGGAGATATCAGTTAACCAACAAGCAAATATGTTCAGGAGCCACTGATGATAAGAGCAGTTTTCCCCGGCACTTTTGATCCCATACATAATGGACATATTGATATTGCCCTACGCGCTTCTCGCTTATTTGATGAAGTTATCGTGGCAGTATATGATCAACCGTTAAAAAAACTGCTCTTCCCTCCAGAAAAGAGAATAGAATTAGCAAAACTTGCCCTCAAATCAATCTCCAACGTTAAAACCATGGGATACAGCGGACTAACAGTTGATTTCTGCCATAAGATCGATGCCCAGGTGATCGTGCGCGGGCTGCGGGTCTTTTCAGATTTTGAATATGAGTTCCGAATGGCCCTGGCCAATCACAGCCTCTCTCCCGATATTGAAGTAGTAGCACTGATCACAAATAAGGACCACAGCTTTCTGAGCGGATCCACGGTTCGGGAGATTGCTGCCCTGGATGGAGATGTCAGTTCCATGGTCCCAGATTACGTAGAAAAGGCTTTAAAGGACCGGTTTTTAGAGCTTGGTAATGATCAGAATATCGTGCCCCACTCTTCGCTGAGAGATTAACGAAATCCTTTTCATGTTATACTAAAAGGATACTCTTTTGGAGGAGTAAAAATGGACATTTTACACCTTGTGGATCGATTGGAAGAATTGATAAACCACAGCCGTTCCATTCCTTTTACACATAATGTAATTGTTGATGAAGACCGCATGCTGGACATAATCGACCAGATGCGTGTTGCCATTCCAGAAGAGGTAAAGAAGTCCCAACAGGTAATAGCCACCAAGGACAGGATGATCGCCCAAGCCAAAGAAGAGGCGGATCGGACATTAAAAATTGCTAAAGAAAAAAGTGACAAGCTGGCCGATCGTGATAGCATCGTGCAGGAATCTCGGAAAAAAGCCCAACAGATCGAATCTGATGCTGAAATAAAGGCAAAAAAAGCCCAGACGGAAGCAGACGAATATGTGGCAGAGACTTTAACAAACCTGGAAATCGCACTCGAGCGAGTTCTGAACCAAGTCCGGAATGGGATCTACATTCTGGAAGAAGATGGAAAAAACAAGTTTGATCTGACAGAAGAAGAATCAAAAGAAATGCCAAAAAAATAAGGTTTTTCAGGACCAAAAAAAACAGCCTTTACAGGCTGTTTTTTTATTCCTTTCTCTGACGCCAGGTATATCTCTCCCCATTCAAGATATAAAAATATTTCGACAATAACCAGCTGATAAGCCAGGGGAAATGGGCATCTGTCCAAATCGCAAGCCACATAAAACCGGGGATTACGGATCTGGTTTTTTTCCTCTTTATCATCTCCAGGATCTGATCCGCAACGGACTGGGCAGATAATAGAGCAAACTTTGGTGTGACTGTTGTAGTTTTCCAGCTTACATCTGGGTCCTGCCCAAATTTTGTATCTACAGCTCCCGGGAAAATTTCCGAAATTATTACACCAGTCCCTCTGAGTTCTCGCCTTAAGCTGGTCATAAAACCCCGGGAGCCGAATTTGCTTGCATTATATATAGAATATGTTGGAACACCCACCCAGGACGCAACCGAAGAAATATGGATAATTTGACCAGAACCGGCAGCAACCATCTCTGGAATGACAAGTCGGGTCAGTTGGATCATGCCGATCAAATTTATTTGCAGTTGATTCTGGATATCTTCCTCCAGGGATTGTTCATCCAGCCATAAATGGCGAGCTGAGCCCGCATTATTCACCAGGACATCAATCTGCCCGAATATCTGTTTGGTCCTTTCCACAAGAGCCCGGATCTGGTCGAGACGAGCTAGATCCAATTGGACAGGGAGGACTACCCCCCCCTTTATCCGGATCTGCTTCGCAACTTCTTCCAGGCGGTCCAGCCGTCTGGCTGTTATCACCACCCGATACCCTTTTTCAGCAAGAGATAATGCTGTTTTTTCCCCAATACCTGAAGACGCGCCAGTGATGATTACAACAGGATTTTCTTCGCCAGATGTATTTACCATGATTAATCGCCTTTTTATTGATTGATTCTACCAGAGACCGTTCTTGGTCTGAGTCGGGATTAATTTGATTCTAGATGGACTTCCGTATAGAATGTAGATACGACCAATGTCACCTCCAGGGGAAATCGGAGGACACTCACCATTCTTCAATCTCACCTGCAAAGGAGTGGAAAATGGATTTTCAATTATCAGAGGAACAAAGATTATGGCGGAAAGCAGTTCATGATTTTGTTGCCAAAGAGATAAAACCGCTTGCCCAGGAAATTAACGAAAAAGAAGAAATTCCCCCGTCAGTGATAAAAAAAATGGGGCCTCTGGGATTATTGGGCATGAGTGTTCCTGAGAAGTACGGCGGTTCCGAATTAGACGCTATCAGCGCCGCCATCGCGATTGAAGAAATCGCCTGGGGAGATGGGGGTACTGCTTTGACCATCGAAGCCCATAACGAATTGGGCTGCGCAGCTGTGGTTCTTTTTGGCTCAGAAGATCAAAAAAAGGAATTCCTCCCTGATGTGGCAACCGGAAAAGGAAATTTGACCTCCCTTGCTTTAACTGAACCCCAGGCAGGTTCAGATTTGAGAAATGTCAAAACCAAGGCAATTAAAGATGGTAGTGAGTGGATCATCCAGGGCTCCAAGGCCTGGATCACCAACGCTGGAGATGCAGATTTTATTGTCACCCTGACAGTTACAGATCCGGAAAAAGGATCCCGGGGGATGAACTTGATCCTGGTTCCCACTCAAACAGCAGGTTTGACCGTTGCTCCGCCAGAGAAGAAAATGGGGGCCGGCGGAACCCACAGCCATGAAGTCCGGTATGAAAATGTTCGTGTTCCTTTGAAAAACACCCTCGGTTTTGAAGGTGAGGGTTTACAGCAGACATTAGAGATCCTCGATGGAGGCCGGATCAGCGTTGGAGCCCTGTCCGTAGGTATCGCCCAGGCCGCCCTTGAGGAAGGTGTGCGCTATGCCAAGGAACGGCAATCTTTCGGGAAAAAGTTGAAGGAACACCAGGCCATTCAATGGTTGGTTGCTGACGCAGCAGCAGAAATTCACGCCGCCCGGTTGATGGTTTATTATGCCGCCTGGTTAAAAGATCAGGGCAAACCCTTTACACAGGCCGGCGCAGTAGCTAAATTATTTGCCACTGAAATGGCTGAAAGAGTTTCTTACAGCGCAATCCAGATCCATGGATCGTACGGATACAGTCGTGAATATCCTGTGGAGGCTATGTATAAAGCCGCCCGGCTGATGACCATTGGTGAGGGAACAAGCGAAATCCAGCGCCTGGTGATCGCCCGTAAAGTATTTGAGGATGGACCGGTCAGGATTTAAAATACTCAAGCAAAAATCGGAAGTCTTCCAGGAAATAGTCAGCAATCTGCTGCCCCTCAGGTGACTTCCGATTTCTTTTAAACGGACAGAATCGAAACAAAACTTCGGAAGTCTTCCAGGTGATCGTCTTCGCAAATGGACCACCTAAAGACTTCCGAAGAAATTAAAGGAAAATATCCGGATTACTGGATTATTTCCAGCAGGGTATCGATCCCGGCCTGGATCTGCAGGTCATAAGGTTCTGCTTTCAAACCCCAGGTTCCCAGGGGAGCGATCACATCCGGGGTAACACCGATCCCTTCAAGCACCGTACCGTCGTTCAGGGCCATAGTCACTACGGCCAGGCGGATCAGTGTGCCGTCTGCTAACAGCCAGCTGGTAATTCCTTCTGTATTGCCGGCTGAATTCATGCCCACAATGGTTGCCCGGCCCAGTTCCTTCATCGCTGCTGGGAAAAAATCCGCCGCGCTGTGGCTGGATCCATCGGTTAATACAACTACTGGTGTGGTTTTATTCCAGAGCACGGGGCCGCGGATGCGGAAGATCGTTCGCTGTTCTCCCTCGCGAAGTTTACCGTCAGTACCAACGATGCCTTCAGTAAAGATTGCCACAGAATCATCAGAGTTACCTCCCGGGTTATGGCGTACATCCACTATCAAACCATCCAGGGGTTGTTCCTCTTCCATAGCTTTAATGCTTTCAAGAATAGCAAAGTCCGAATCACCATCAAAATCAGGAACCCGAATATACCCAATGCGGGGATCTTCCAAAACCACTTCGTGATAACGATAGGGACACCCCCCCACCCCATCCAGGATCAGGGTGATATCCACAGGTTCCTGATTCGGTCCCTGCCAGATCGTAAGTGTGACCTGAGCCCCCCCGTTCCCAAAGATGGCAGCAAATAGATCTTCTTGTTTAAAATCATCGCCATCTTTAACTACCGGAATGCCATCTATAGCGGTGATGATATCTCCCCGGGTGATACCCGCTTGTGCGGCAGCGCTTTGGGCGCAGACTTCCCAGACAGTGAGGTATTCATCTTCCCGGGAAGGACCAGGCCAGATCACAATTCCAGAGGCTGCTCGGCCTTCAGCAGCAGCAGAGGTCTCAACCCCGAATTCTGCAGTCATCCGGTCTGGAGGTACAAATCGGCTGTGAGAATCATTCAGCTCTCCAATCATTTCTCCCAGCAAATCCCACAACTCCTCAGAGGAGGTCACATCTTCAGCCAGCGCGACATACTCATCGTAAATTGCCGGCCAATCCGCCCCGTTGAAATTATCCCGAACATACTCTGTATTGACAATATTCCAGGCTTGTTTAATGATCCCGACATAATCATCAGGCCCTTCTACCACTACCCCACCTACAGGCGTGTGGTAAACAATAGTAGTCTGGGCGCTCAATGCATTGATCGTTGCCATTGTATTGGGCTTTTCCTGAGTCTCAGAAGGAATGGGTTCAGGGTTGCTGCCACAGGCGGAAAAGAGTACTCCAATGATGATTAAAATCAAAACGGCCCCTAAAGCTCTCTTCATCTTCTTTCTCCTCATCTGGATTTCATAACATAAAAAACGCTAAACTGCCCGACCGGGTTGATGATTCGCCTCAGCCCGGTTGTCATTTTCCAGTAGTTGTACTGCATGGGGTAAAACGGGAGCGATGATCCGGAAATTTTCAAGGGCGCCCTTGGGGCTTCCGGGAAGGTTAATGATCAAGGTATTCCCCCTGATCCCTGCCGCAGCCCTTGACA
The DNA here is from genome assembly GCA_964627755.1 of uncultured Anaerolineales bacterium. Lineage (GTDB taxonomy): Bacteria > Chloroflexota > Anaerolineae > Anaerolineales > UBA11858 > B10-G9. The sequence goes on along the minus strand of CAZVIH010000004.1, from coordinate 106,240 downwards.
ACATTGCATGGGGGGTGATCTTCAAACTACCAGCCCGCATCGCTTCTGCCAAACCCGGGGTTTGACGATCGATCACCGTTTCTGTGGCTTCTGGTGTAATATCCCGGGGGGAAAATCCAGTTCCACCTGTTGTGAGTATGATCTGAATTTCATCTGAATCAGCCCATGTTTTCAATTGATCCACAATCAGCTGGATTTCATCAGGAATGATTGCTGTCGCATTAACAACCCAACCTGCTCTCTTTACAGCTTCACCAAGCGCGGGACCCGAGAGATCTTCCCGGATTCCGGCAGCGGAGCGATCAGATACTGTCAGGATAGCAAAAGTTATACTCATAGATCAATCCCTAGATCAAACCTTCCCAGGAGTCATGAATCCCATCATCGGTAACGCCATAATAGTGGCGGTATCCATCACTGGTGCGCTGGATCAGGTCATAACTGTTATAGTTACCCCTTTTCTTCTGGGTTACCAGCCCCAGATCACCCTGCCAGGTAATATTCATTTTATCAACATTGGCAGGTAATTTTGAGTACTGAGAAATGGCATAATGCCATAACTTGCGGGAGGATTTAAGGGTAACGTTTTTCACCATACTGCCATTTCGGAGATCCCGGACCGTGTAATAATTCTCACCGCCGCGATTGTCCACTGAGACAATTTCCACCCCTGTCCGGGGAGGAGCCTGTCCGTCCGCTTCAACCTCATCGTCGGTTAGTGTATCCGTTACGTCTTTCGAACTAAAGATCGGTTTGGGTTCAGCATGTGTCACAACGGTTCCACCCAGTTGTTTTTTCTTTCCCTGGAGCACCATATCCACAATCTCATCCCGGACGGCCATGCCCGTTTCAGTTTCTGTGCGCAGGTAGATCTTATTATCATCTACAGCATAAGGCGGATCATCACCCTTGGGAATCATGACCTGAATAACCTTCTTGCCTTCAGTTTCCTGGACCTCGAATTTACAGGCTAATTCTGGGCTGATGCGTTTACTAATTTCGGATTGAAGTTTTTCAATGCCCTGATTGGGACGGGGAATGCCCTCAAAAGCTTTCCCCGGCTCAGCAGATAATCCCAAGTACAACGTCCCGCCATTTGAGTTGGCAAAGGCACAAACATCAGCGATGATGTTATACAAGTGTCCGCCCCGGACGGTAATATTCTCGTGGAAATCCTGCATAAAGTTAGCCCCTTCCTCCCGAGCATCACGAATGAAGTCGTAGGCAGGCTGAGAACTGAGCTGATGGGGCCTGGTCCGCGAGAAGTTGTCGCTTTCGAAGAGCTCTTTCAGCGCTGAGAAGCTTCTCTCTGGAAGCCGAACATCTGTAGTTCGCTCTCCTACACCTAATTTGTTCTGAAAGGTTGAGATCTTTTTCAACAGATGGGCATCAGAACCCTGGATGCAGTGCATACGTCGGGGATATTCCGGTTTATTGCCGCTGAAGAAAAACGCAGTAGTATGGCGTCCTTTTTTCTCCAAGTCTGTTACTTCCATGGCAATCAGGTTCGGATCCTGGGTATAGGCAATCTTCGTTTGCCCTCCAAAAGGGAACCGGCGCATGGCAACACCGTTATTGGAATTTGCATGGGCAGCGATGGCCATACCTCCCGCTTCATGGATGGATTTATAGGCAGTTAACACATCCACACTCGCGCCTACCGTTACACTTCCCTCGTCCAGTTGATCAGAGGGGATGTTCAATGCCAGCAGCAGATGTTCGATATCCCGGAGCGGTTTGTCTTCCGGAAAGATAGCCAGAATATGAAAACCAAAAGTGGCTGTAAACTCAAAACCGGGCAGTACCAACATCCGTTTCAGCAATTTCTGGTATTCAGACAGGCGGGTTTCCTCTTCAGGCAGAAGTCGATTCAGCTGTTGGAGCAATTTTAGCTGATCGATCTCTTCCTGCATTCTGCGGTAACCTGCAACTGTATTATGGTCCGTAAATGCAATGATATCCAGACCCTTTTTGGCGGCTTGCTGGAGGATATCCAGGTAGCCAATTTCCGGCTGTAGATAATCATCTGAGGCCGGTGTATGTAAATGTAAATCCATTGTGTACCAGGTTAACCCGGTATTTTTATTTTGATTTTTCACTATTACCTCTCTATTGAAGCAGTGCAGGGTCTGGGTATAGTGAATACCCAACCTAATAAGACATAATAATTAATGTCTCTGCTTTCAAATTATTTATATCATCACGGGGGGAACAAAAGACATTTCAAATGAACGGGAAAATTGAATGGGAATCATATCAATCTCAAATAAGGAATCCATTTCCCGTTGTAATAATATTCTGTCTTCTATATGTTGTTCCTCAACGCAACTTAATACAATATACCTTTTAATTATAACCCCGTTCAGGAAGCCTTTTTCTTCCTGGGGGTGCTCTTATTGGTCAGGGCAGCCTCCAGTACTTCTTCAATATTCTCAACAAAGATAAAATTGATCTTATCCCTGACTTCCTGGGGGATATCCTCTTCCAGGTCTGCCTGGTTCTTCTTGGGCAGGATGACCGTTGTCGAACCGGCCCGGTATGCTGCCAGGACTTTTTCTTTTATACCACCTACAGGGAGGACCTGTCCCCGTAAGGTGATCTCGCCTGTCATACTGACATTCCCTTTTACCGGTCTGCCTGAGATCAACGAAACCAGGGCTGTTGCCATAGTCACACCAGCGGAAGGCCCATCCTTCGGTTGAGCCCCGGCGGGGACATGGAGGTGAATATCATGATCCTGATAAAAATCCAGGTCCAATCCCAGTTTATCGGCCTTGGAGCGTACGTAAGATAATGCGGCCTGGGCAGATTCTTTCATCACTTCTCCGAGCGATCCGGTTAGCTGGAAATTATTCTTCCCTCGCATGGAGGTTGCTTCTACGAATAAGATCTCTCCACCGGTAGATGTCCAGGCCAATCCTGTCGCCACACCGGGGACCGATGTGCGGTTGGACAATTCCTCATCCCCATAATAGCGGGGACGTCCAAGAAATTCACCGATTTCTTTAACTCCAACCTTTAAAGCTGTGACTTTTCCCTCTGCGATACTTGTTACTACTTTTCTGCAGAGCGTCCCGATCTCGCGTTCCAGGTTGCGAACTCCGGATTCCCTTGTATAGGAGCGGATGATCAATTGCAGAGCCGGATCAGTAAAGGATATCTCTTCTTGCCGCAACCCGTTTTCCCTGATTTGTCTCGGGATCAAATAACCTTTGGCTATGGCTTTCTTTTCCTTATCGGTATATCCGGACAATTTGATGATTTCCATCCTGTCCCGCAGGGGTGATGGAATAGGCTCCAGCAAATTCGCTGTGGTGATAAACATCACCTTCGAAAGATCATAAGCCACCTCCAGATAATGATCCCTGAACTCATTGTTCTGTTCCGGATCAAGGACTTCCAACAGAGCTGAAGTTGGATCTCCCCGGTAATCCTGGCCCAGTTTATCTATCTCATCAAGCATGAACACTGGGTTATTCTTGCCAACCCGGCGTAGGGCCTGAAGGATCCTACCTGGCATAGCTCCGATATAGGTCCGTCTGTGGCCTCGTATTTCGGCTTCGTCTCGCACTCCTCCCAGGGAAATGCGAATGAATTCCCGGTCCAAAGAGCGGGCGATAGATCTACCCAGAGATGTTTTTCCAACTCCCGGGGGACCTACAAAACAGAGGATCACGCCTTCCCGGATCTGCCGGATATTATCTATATAATTATCTTCTTTAAACTCCGCTTCCCTTTCTTTGCGAAGTTTACGGACTGCCAGGAATTCAAGGATCCTTTCTTTGACATCTGCCAATCCATAATGGTCTTCATCCAGTACCTGCCGGGCCCGGGAGATATCCAGATTATCCTCTGTCATGTCTGCCCAGGGTAGTGAGACCATCCAGTCCAGGTAAGTTCGGATAACACCATACTCTGCCGCTGCGGATGGAAGGCGAGTCATGCGGTCCAGTTCTCGTTTGGCTTGTTTATCTGCTTCTTCCGGCATTCCAGCTTCATCTATCTGACGCCGGAATTCGTCGATTTCTACAGACTGATCCTCATCCTCACCTAATTCAGTGCGGATGGCTTTCATTTGTTCTCTTAGGAAATATTCCCTCTGAACATTTTCGATCTCCGAGCGGGCCTGATTTTGGATCCGCTGGCCAATTTCGAGCATTTCCAGTTCTCTGGTTAGGAAGTTGACCAATTTACGTAGTTTTTCTGAAACCGAATCTAGCTCGAGAAGTTCCTGAGCGTCGGTCAATTCCAGACGTTGGAAATTTGCAATAGTATATGCCACCTGGAGGGGGTCATCCAGAGTCATTACAGCGTCCACAAGTTCCGAAGGCACCAGGGGAACCAGGTTTGTGATCTCCGAAAACTGATCCCTGGCCTGCCTGGTTAAGGCATCAATTTCCAGATCACGCTCAACCTTAACAGGAGAAAGTTTGATTTTGGCTTTAAGATAAGGTTCTACCTGAACAAAATCCTGAATAGTAAAACGGGTAATCCCCTGTACCAAAAGTCGGATTGTTCCATCTGGAGCCCGAAACAGGCGGTGGATAGACGCCACCGTCCCGACCCGGTATAGATCATCCGGACCGGGCAGTTCGTTTTGAGGATCTTTTGAAGTCACCAGCCCAATCAGCCGGTCATCAGCTGAGAGCACATCATCCACCAAGCGGATCGATCTGGGCTGACCAATAGATAAAGGCACTGCTGTTTCAGGATATACAACCAGTCCTCTTAAAGGAAGAATTGGCAGTTCAGAGGGGATGCGGCCAATCAGTTCCGCCTGGTTGACTTCCTCATTTTCATCAATTTCATCAAAATTGGGTATCACCGATCCCAGGAAGATATCGTCCAGGGAGAGATCCTCGCGGCTGGCCCATTCCAGCAATTCTATTAACTCTGCACTCCAGCGTGTTACCGGCATTACTTGTCTACCTATCCTTAAATCCACTCAATATGAGAGTGTAATTAATATTTGTCTTCCTCCAAACAGGAAATTCTTTCCCCGGAGCATTATTTTGATTTTAATTTTAACACAGCGAGGGCTGATTTCAGCCCCAGCAGGCGATTATATAGGAGATTAACACTTCATTCCACTGAATAAAGTTAATGATTATCTTGAGTATTTTTAGCGGAAATTTTCCAGCATTTCTTATAAATCTCTGTGATAAATCAGCTTGCAATAGGACTCTCCTGTCCTATAATTTGATATAGAGTAAAGGTATATATTTTACAAAACAATTTCGGAGGTAGTTATGTTAACAAAAATAATGCACAAAGCCCTTAACGATCAAATCCATCATGAGATGGAATCTGCCTATATTTATCTATCTATGGCAGCCTATTTCGCCAGTGAGAATTATCCAGGATTTTCGCATTGGATGAAAATGCAGTTTGATGAGGAAATGATCCACACCTTCAAGTTTTATGACTATATCCACAGTCGGGGAGGCAAGGTTAGCTTGCAGGCCATTGAGCAACCCCCGGTTGAGTTTGCTTCACCTCTGGTTGCATTTGAAACTTCCTTAGGCCATGAACAGAAGATCACCGCAGATATTCACAGGCTCTATGCCCTGGCTGTGGAAGAGAAAGATTATCCCAGCCTTTCATTCCTCCAGTGGTTTATCGATGAGCAGGTGGAAGAAGAAGAACATGTTGGAGGCGTTGTTGAGGATATCAAACGCGTCAGCGGTTCTGAACAAGGCTTGTTGATGCTCGACCGAGAGTTAGGTCAACGCCAGGCGCCCGTCGTGGAAGAAGAGTAATCAAATCATTAAAGACTCAAGTTAAAGGGCCGCAATCATATTGATTGCGGTCTTTTTTTTAAGATGAAAGTAACCTTCTAATCCTGAGAATTTGGCATATTATTTCCCCTAGATGAGGTTATTTTTGAACTCGGAATTATTAAACTATTTAAGGTAAGGCACAAATATGGAAGACATATCTTACAATCCTTTCGTGATGGCCCAAAAGCAATTCGATAATGCTGCCGAATTACTTGAACTGGATCAGGCAACAAGGGACTTATTAAGAGTTCCATTGCGGGAATACCAGTTCAGCATTCCTGTTCGGATGGATGATGGACAGGTAAAAGTATTTCGGGGTTTCAGGGTGCAGCATAATGATGCCAGGGGACCAGGAAAAGGTGGGATCCGTTTTCACCCCCAGGAAACAATCAATACCGTCAGAGCCCTTTCGATGTGGATGACCTGGAAATGCGCAGTGGTGGATATCCCGCTTGGTGGAGCAAAAGGCGGAATCATTTGTGATCCCCATGACCTCAGCCTCCTGGAACAGGAAAGATTATGCCGGGGATGGATTAGACAGCTCGCAAAGAACGTAGGCCCTCTATCTGACGTGCCTGCCCCGGATGTAATGACAAATTCCCAGCATATGTTATGGATGCTTGATGAATTTGAAGCGATCCGCGGTGCAAAATACCCCGGTTTTATTACCGGTAAACCTGTCGGTATGGGAGGCTCACTGGGCAGAACTGAAGCAACCGGATATGGCGTGATGATCACCGTTCGCGAAGCAATGAAAGAACTGGGCATCGATCTCCACAAAACAACTGCCAGCTTCCAGGGTTTTGGTAATGTTTCCCAGTATGCAATCGACTTATACCAGCAGATGGGCGGCACCCCGATCTGTGTTTCCTGCTGGATCCAGAAAGAACAAAAAGCCTATTCCTTCTATAAAAAAGATGGTTTTGACCTGAAACAGCTATTGGCTATAACAGACCATTTCGGAGAGATCGACAAAAGCAAAGCCCAGGATCTGGGTTTTGAACTACTCCCCGGTGAGGCCTGGCTGGAACAAGATGTTGAGCTGCTGGTCCCGGCTGCACTGGAAAATCAAATCACCGGTGAGACTGTCAATAAAATTTCGAAGCGTGTTAGAATAATCGCCGAGGGGGCTAATGGGCCCACCACACCTGAAGCCGACCTGGTTATCAAAGACCGCGGCATTCATGTAATCCCTGATTTCCTGGCCAATGCCGGCGGAGTCACCTGCAGTTACTTTGAGCAGGTCCAGAGCAACCAGAATTATTACTGGGCCAAGGAAGAAACCCTTGGAAAACTGGATCAGAAAATGACCAACGCCTACCTTGATGTTAGCAAGTTTGCAACTAAAAATAAACTCTATATGCGCGATGCAGCCTATATGATCTCTGTTGACCGTGTGGCAAAGGCCTGTAAGGCCCGGGGGTGGGTATAATACAGATAGATGAAAACCCGATCCGGGAGTGTGACATCTCCAAACCCAATCCCATACTTAAGAAATACCAATAATCCGGATAATGATATCCGGATTATTGGATCGGGATCAATAGGGGGAAAAGCCCAGGGGCTGGTTTTTCTGCAGCACCTGTTATCTTCAAGTGATTTATTCCAAGCGTATCCAGAGATCCAGGTCATTGTTCCAAATCTAGTGGTGATCGGCACTGATGTATTTGATGCCTTTCTGGAGAAAAATGATCTGTATCAATACATAGATTCGGACCATACAGATGACCAGATTGCCCATGCTTTCCAGCATGCCGAGCTCCCATTCCATATTCTTGGCGATCTTCGTTCATTGGTCGAAGAAATCCGCAATCCAATTGCTGTCCGCTCATCCAGTTTACTGGAAGATGCCACCTATGAACCTTTTGCGGGAATCTATACCACCAAGATGATCCCCAATCAGCAATTCGACCCTGATTTCCGGTTCCGGAAATTATCCGAGGCAATGAAATTCGTTTATGCCTCAACTTTCTTCAAAGCTGCCAAAAGTTATCGGAATGCAACAGGCCACGATCACAGTGAAGAGAAAATGGCTCTGATCATTCAAAATGTTCACGGTTCCCGCCACCATGTACGGTTCTATCCGGATTTGTCCGGAGTTGCCCGATCCTATAATTTTTATCCCGTTGGCAGAGCTAAACCAGAGGATGGTGTGGTTAGCTTGGCCCTGGGATTGGGCAAAACCATTGTGGATGGCGGTCTCTCCTGGACCTACTCGCCTGCCTATCCTAAGATCGCTCCACCCTATGGATCAACAAACGAACTCCTGAAAAACAGCCAGAGAGAATTTTGGGCAGTTAATATGGGCTCGCCATTGATCTACGACCCAATTCAGGAAACCGAATATCTTGTCAGGGGAGATCTGTCCACTGCCGAAAGGGATGGAACCCTGAAAGAATTATGTTCCACATACGATCCCCAGGCAGACCGGCTGCAGATTGGCATGGCCAATCCGGGCCCTCGCGTGCTTAATTTTGCTCCCCTGCTTCAGCTTAATAAATTCTCTCTGAATAAATTGATCCAGGAATTGGTCAGGATCTGTGAGGACCAGCTCCAGAATCCGGTGGAAATCGAGTTTGCAATGACCTTCTCTCCCCCCTCACTGGGGTTGCTGCAAGTCCGATCCATGGTTGTATCATCAGATAACGTGCGAGTAAATCAGGAAGATCTTGAAGATCAAAACGCCCTGGCCGCTTCAGAGAATGCTCTGGGCAACGGCCTAATAGAGAATATCAAGGACATCGTTTATGTGCTCCCCGATCAGTTTGCGTTAGAAAAAACCCGCGAGATAGCTGAGGAACTGGAACAGATCAACAAGGTACTAGTTGGGAAAGGATCACCTTTCTTGTTAATCGTATTTGGCCGGTTGGGAAGTTCCGATCCCTGGTTAGGTATCCCGGTCAATTGGGGGCAGATCTCTGGTTCCCGAGTGATCATAGAAACTTACCAGGAAGGACTCAGTGCGGATATGAGCCAGGGTTCCCATTTTTTCCATAATCTTACCAGTCTTGGTGTGAGCTACATCTCCCTGCCAAAAACAGGGAAGTATCAACTCGATTGGTCCTGGTTGAGTGAACAAAAAGAAATCCAAAAAACAACCTATCTTAGGCATATAGAGTTAGAATCCCCATTAGGTATTAAAATTGATGGTAAATCTGGAAGAGCAATTGTATTGAAATCTCAGGGAGATAATGACTGATTATAAAGAAAAACCTATCAACAGGCTGGTTGAAGAACTTAAGGAAAGAGCCAAAGAGCTTAACTGCCTCTATGCTGTCCAGGAAACTCTTGTCAAACCAGGCCTAAAAACCAAAGACGCCATAACCAGGATCATAAAAGTGATACCGCCAGGCTGGCAGTATCCGGAAATTTGCTTATCTCGTATCCAGATCGGCGATAAGATCTACCAGTCCGAAAACTTCCAGGAATCAACCTGGGTTATGCATTCCGACGTCATCGTTCAGGACCAGGTTGAAGGCAGGATCAGCGTTTATTATTCAGAAGAAAAACCTGTCCAGGATGAAGGTCCCTTCCTTCTGGAAGAGCGGAGGTTGATCAACACAATCTCGGACCAGCTGGGAAATTTCCTTCTCCACCAACGGCTGCAAGATGTATTTGAAAAACAATCCAAAACAGGTTCAGATTCAGAAGCAGGGTGGCGGGCGGTTCTAAATTTGCTAAAAAAGACCGATCCTAACTTGCTGATTACAATTGCCCGGAAAATGATCCACCATCTCTGCGAACATGGTATTAAGGAAGCCGAGAGCCTATGGGGATTATTCAGTTCTGCCTACTATGAAGATCGGGAAATCCTCGAAACCAACTTCCCATACCAATTTAAAACCAACAAAGATGCCATCGGCTCCCTGGACAAAGTTTTTGACCTGGCCGGAATATACCTCGACGAAGAGGATATATTAAACAGCATCCAGCGCTGGATAAGAGAGGATCAATCCGGCTTCCTGGTAAACACCCTTGTTCAACCCAATCGATCCATAACTGAGATGTTTGCCGCTCTGGATAAGTATAAACATTTATCTAACCAGGGTCTGGTATTATCCGCTGCAAGAAAACAAAGCGTCCAGATGTCCCTGATCCGGCGAATATTAAGCGAACGCGAACGATACATCATCTCAGCCAAAAAGCATATCGAGATCGAGGATTTTTATGATCTCTCGAGTCGAATGATCTATCTATCAGACAGCTATGGAAAACTGGGAGGAAAAGGCGCCGGAATTTTCCTGGCAATGCAGGTGATGAAGAAAGCGCTTCGCAATCAGGATACCTTTAAGAAAGTCAAAACGCCAAAGACTTGGTATATCGTTTCTGATACTGTCTTTTCCTTTATTGAACAGAATAACCTGGAAGAGATCATAGAACACAAATACCTGAATATCGGGGAGATCCGCCAGGAGTATCCCTATATCATTCATGTATTTAAGAACACTCCCCTGCCGCCAGATATTGTTAAGGGATTATCAGTAGCGCTGGATGATTTTGGAGATGTACCCCTGATCGTTCGCAGCTCGAGTTTACTGGAGGATCAGGTTGGCATGTCTTTCGCTGGCAAGTATAAAAGCCTTTTTGTGGCCAATCAGGGCACCAAAGAAGAACGGCTGATCAGCCTGGTGGATGCCATTACTGAAGTCTATGCTTCCTTGTATGGTCCTGACCCGATAGAATATCGTCATGAACACGGATTGATCGACAATCATGAAGAAATGGGTATTTTGATCCAGGAAGTCGTTGGGCGGCGAGTCGGTCCTTATTATTTCCCGGCCTATGCCGGGGTTGCCTTCAGTCAAAACGAGTTCCGCTGGTCCAGCAGGATCCACAAAGAAGATGGATTGATCCGGATCGTTCCCGGGCTTGGTACACGAGCGGTAGACCGTTTGAGTGATGATTATCCAATCCTGGCTGCTCCCGGCCAGCCGAATCTACGGGTCAACACATCGCTGGATGAGATCATTCGTTATTCCCCACGCATGATCGATGTCATCAACCTGGAGAAGTGCGGATTTGAAACTATTGAAATAGATCAACTATTAAAAGAATACGGCCCGGAATATCCCAATATCAGACAACTTATTTCAATTATCACTGAAGATCAAGCAGTTATCCCAACCGGGCTTGGACCAGATTTTGAAGATGACAAGCTGGTATTTACCTTTGACGGTTTATTCTCCCAGAGCCCGTTTCTATCCTTGTTAAGGACTGTCCTGGGAGAACTCCAGGAACAGCTGGACCAACCGATCGATATCGAGTTCGCTTGTGACGGGGAAGATTTTTACCTTCTGCAGTGCCGTTCCCAAAGTTCCGGTCGGGATATCATCCCGGCTGATATACCGGCTGATATCCCGGCTGAAAAGATCATTTTCACTGCCAACCGTTATGTAACCAATGGAACGATATCCAATATCAACCACATCGTGTATGTTGATCCAGAAGCATACAGCCAGATCTCCAGCCGGGAAGAACTGCTGAATGTGGGCCGGGCTATCGGCAGGATCAACAGCGTCCTCACCAAGAGGAAATTTATCCTGATGGGTCCCGGACGCTGGGGCAGCCGGGGAGATATAAAATTGGGAGTAAATGTAACTTACTCCGATATCAATCGGACAGCAGCCCTGATCGAGGTTGCCCAAAAACAAGGTGACTATATTCCCGATCTATCCTTTGGAACCCATTTCTTCCAGGACCTGGTCGAATCAGCGATCCGCTACCTGCCTCTCTATCCTGATGATCAAGATATTCTGTTCAATCATCAATATCTGCGGGAATCCAAAAACATCTACAAAGAATTAGTGCCCGATTTTCCACTCCTGGAAAAGGTAATCCACGTGATCGATGTGAAAAACACATCTAATGGATCTGTACTTCAGGTCCTGATGAATGCGGATACTAACCTGGCTATTGGTTTTCTGGCGGAAGAAGAAAATCTGCTTGACGGGCAAACCGTCTACCAAACCCGCCCCCAGGCCCGGGCCACAGAAGATCACTGGCGCTGGCGTTATCAAACCGCAGAAGCCATCGCTTTACAAATCGATCCAGAGAGATTTGGTGTTAAAGGGGTCTATCTCTTTGGCAGCACAAAAAATGCCACTGCCGGCCCCCAGAGCGATATCGACTTGCTGATCCATTTTGTTGGAGATAAAAAACAGCAAGCAGATCTGCTGGCCTGGCTGGAAGGTTGGAGCTTAAGTCTGAGTGAGATCAACCTGCGCAGGACAGGGTATAAAACCACCGGTCTATTGGATATCCACCTGATCACAGATGAAGATATAGAAAAACGGACCAGTTATGCTGTTAAAATCGGCGCAGTAACGGATGGCGCCTTCCCCCTCACCATGGGATCCAATCTGCAATAGTCGGAGATAATACGGAAAAAGAATAGGGACTGAGCCCTTTTGAAAGGACTCAGTCCCTATTAAATAAGATCACGAGCAGCTTTTTGGGGGTCATCAGGGTCGAACCTGACCAGAGCCAGCTCCTGCCCGTCGTGCGCAGCAGAAAACGCAATTGTCTTTCCGAGTTGTTCTGTCCAGGACCCTGTTATCCTGGCCGATTCATGCACATGGCCGTGCAGCGTGATCAAGGGTTGGCGTTCCAGGATAAAGTTTTTCACCGCGATGCTGCCGACGTGGACATCAAGCGCTACATAATCGACCAGCTTCCCGTCCAGGGCTGCCCTATCAAGGGATGTCTGGTAGGGAGGGGAATGGAACAAAATGATGGCTTTTGACAGATCTTTCCCTGCAGTCAAACTCTCCAGGTCTTTTTGGATCGTGGCATGTTCGATAAGGTTTTTCGGTTTATTAATCGAATGCCAACCTTCCTCCGGGGGGATGCAGCCAGGATCAACAAAACGCGAGATATCATAACGTTCCCAATCCTTATTTAAAAACGGAGTGGGAGGCACATAGGCATACCCATAGACTGTAAAAGCCCCAAACTCAACCGCCCTGCCGTGAACATATTCCCAGATCTTTTCCCTCTCCATCCAGTTGATCAGCCCTTCCACGCGAGTTTTGCTGTCATCATTACCCAGAATCAAGAACACCCTGGGATAATCCTGTCCCAGGTCCTCTTTAAGCTGGGTAAATTCCTTCGCGAGGAAATCATCCAAAAAGTCACCCTGGCTCTGGGCGCCAAAATGAGGGAAGAGGTCGCCGCCCAGAAATACAGCGGCAGGCTTTTCTTCCCTGATCCGGGTGAATAAGGATTGATAACGGCTGGTCTGACCGTGTAAATCGGAAACAAAAAAACAATGCATCATAAAAATTTCCCAAAACTTCCGAGTCCATTCTTCCTAATAGAATATCACTAAAAAGACCCAACCTGCCAGGTTGTTCCCCTTAAATAAAAACACCCCATCCCTGGGGTGAAGAGGCGCCCTCGGCAGGAATCGAACCTGCAACCGTCGGATTAGAAGTCCGGTGCTCTGTCCATTGAGCTACGAGGGCAAATATTTATTTACCGGCAATTATTCCTTGGGTGCCGGGCGGATCCCCTTATAAACCCGAGGCCCGGAAATGGTCTGGAGGATCTTTTGGGCAGACTGGCCCAACAATTCTGCCAGATCATCCGGTGACAGGGGCTGGTTGCCGTTGGAAAGAAAGGTCCTGAACAGGGATTCTGTCAAAGTGGTATGTTCAGTAATGAACTGCTCCTGTTTGGCGCAGTGGGATATCAAAGTGTGCTGCAGCCCATCTACGACCTGAACCTCTGCTGTGTCCGGATCGATCCAGTCTACCTTTTCATCCCCCGACAGATCAGCATACATTTCCTGATGTTCTTGGCACAGGCAGCTCCGCAGGTGAACCCGCCAGGAGCGATCCTGCCCTTTCCACCAGGCAAAATCAATTTGAAACGGTGTGGAAACCGTAGGTTTAAGCAAACTCGAAAGTTTTGGTTTAGACACCGAAATTCTCCTTCCTCCAAATCAGATTGATCTATTTTTTTTCTGAATCATCAAAACGATAATGTAAATCGCCCACATGGACAAACCAGGGTCGGGTTTCCAGCAGTGAGAGCAGCGGTCCCGGAGGACATCGTCTGACTGTGTTCACTGCAGCATACAACTCTGTTACATGCACATGCCCCTGGGGGTTAAGTTTGGTTAATTCCCGCACTGTATCCACAACAACCCGTTCAAAAGGCGGTGGTTCTTCCTGATTCTTCAACCAAACCTGATCAACAGGACCAATATCTGAGATCATAATCGCCATTCTTGGATTATAGTCTGAGGAGATGATCTGCTTCAACGTTGCAAAGACCAGCTCTCCATCAGACCCAACCAGGATAGTGCGCATCCAATCCTTGGTGGAGCGGGAGCTCTTGGTTTCAACGATCACTTCTCCAGGTACTTTACCGGGTTTGATATAAACAATCCCACCCGGGATGAGTCCTTTTTTCTCGTACCATTCTTTTAATCCTGATACATAACGCTGCTCCCGGACAACCCAGCCAGGGAATCGCTCTCCAGTTTTGCCGTCAACCAATGTAAATCGAATCCGGGGCGACTCATAAGCAGTCGGGAATAATGGCATAACCCGTTCTGAAAGGGGCAAAGTCCCTGCCCGCCAATGAGGGAAGATCAAACGCACTTCCACACCCTTGACCGGGAACTGTTTCTTTTCCTTTAAGGGCGTCAGTTCATCATCCAACGACTCTTCCAGGTTCAGCATATCACCAGTCAATGAATCATGATCATATTCCAGCGGAGTGTACCTTAGATAAATGGGAGTCTCTCGAACGCTCTCAGGTTCCAGCCCTTTGAGATACCAGGCGACAATGCCAGCCGGTCCAACTTCATCAAAACGATGGTCTTCCTGCAAGGCATAATCCAAAGAAAATTCAAGTAAAGTGCGATTTACATTCCCCGGCAGGTCTATATCCTTCACAAGCTCCGCTGTTGCCAGGGGGCCGCCTCCATTCATATCCAGGACTGCCTCAGCCAGGTTTAAATGACCATCATTAATGTCCACCAGCAGCGCCTGCAAGAACCAGCGTCCAGCGACCTGAACAAATTCTTCATGATCGACCAATCCCAATTCGATCTGCTCGATCAATATCTCAGAGTAATTATTTATTACTGCTTCCGGGTTCAGGGAATCTGCCTGGGCTGATTCTGGAGGAATGTTGAGGATATGATCCTCAATACCGACCGCAAATTCATGCTTTTTACCACTCTCTAATTCAACTTGAATGACTTTAAACTGGCCAATCGCAGGATTTTCACCATCGCGGAGTCCAACAACCTCGCCTTTTTGCCATTCCAAAGCCGGGAAAACCAGTTTATCCCCAACTTCGTACTGCTCTTTTGGGAAATAAATATCCTTGCCATCCAAGCGCTTTTTTTCCAAACGCACTTTTTCGCGCTCGATCCGCTCCCCGACCAGGATGGGCATCAGCTCTTCCGAGGTCAACGGAGTTTCACTTTCTAATAGATAATCATACAGGAAGGAGATATCATCACCTTCCAGTTGATATTCCTCCCAGTAATCCTCGCGGAGGGATAATAAAGCAGTTGCCATAGAAAAGCCTCAAAAACGTGAATATATAATGCCTTGAATAATATGAAATCAAGCCCGTATATTATACTCTACTCTACTCTCTCAACAACCTTGGACGGGTTTGTTGTGAAATTATATAGAAAAAGAGTTCTAGGGGTAAGAATTCTCCACCCAATCCAGTGGATTGACCTGAATTCCCCCAACCCAGACCTCCCAGTGCAGGTGAGGTCCGCTGGACCGCCCTGTTGAACCCACCCGTCCGATCAGCGCGCCGGCACTGACCTGCTGACCTTCCCGGACCAAAAATTCGGATTGATGGGCGTACAGGGAGTACACACCCCAACCATGATCGATCAAGGTTGTGTTGCCGTGCAGCAGCAGTGGACCGGTGAAGACCACTTTGCCTGGCGCCGCGGCATAGATATCTCCACCCATGGAACTGAAATAGTCCAGTCCGGAATGGAAATAGTAATAGCCGCTGCCGTTATACGACCTGCGGCCCCCGTAATAAGACGCGTAAGCAGCGCTGAGGGCAGCTGGCACCGGGGGCAAAAATTCCTCATCCCAGAACTTATTCTCGGTGGCCTGGAGGGTAAATTCTTGGAGTTGAGTTGTCTCTTCCTCAGTGATCTCAATACCTACTGTTTCCTGGGGGACACCGATGATCTCTTCATAATGGTAATTACCGCTGAAGACTTCCACCATCTGAGTTAGAGCAAATGGGGTTCCATCTGTCAGCGTCCCGGCTAAACTGATCGGTTTCAATCCCGTACTTTCTTTTGCATGAAGGCCCTGCAGTGCTAGATAGGTTTTTCCATCTTGTGTAAAGAATGAGAGGGGATACTCACCCAGGGATCCTGAAATTTGGGCCCCGTCGGGTATATTTGCTTCGATCACGTAGGTATGGCCCTGGACAAGACGTTCTGGGTAAAAATCCACATTTTGGATCTCATCTGGAAATCCACCGGGGCCAGTGCTTTCAGTGCCGGGAACAAATAGCACCTCTCCAGGGATCATGTCCCAGCTGCCCCCTTGATGATTGGCTGTTACCATCGTCCAGGGATTCAAATTTTCCTTGATCGCCATTTCCAGGAAAGACTCTCCTGGCGCCAAAGATACACGTTTGCCTTCCTGGACCTCGATCTCATTTTCACCCACCAAAACCGCGGAAACGCCTACGTATAATTCAAATGGACTGGTAAGGCGATTAATCTGGATCAGGGAATCCTCTGGAACCTGGTAGCGGCGGCTGATGCTTTGTAATGTTTCACCAAAAGGAACCTTGATCGTGCTGACCACACCTCTAAGATCCCCTAAACCTGTGATGATCAACTCAGTACCAGGAATGATCGAGCTGTTTTCTGTTAACCCGTTGACTGCCAGCATTTCATCATAATAAACATGCAGATTTCGAGCGATGGTCCACAAAGTATCACCTGCCTGCACGATATACACAAGGTTATCAGTTGAGTCGCCCTGGGCAAAGGCCGGGGTTGTTAAACTCAGCAGCAGGATAAATAACAAGGAAAAACGGATGATTTTATTCAAAATTCAGGATATCTCCCAATTCAAATTCCGGTAAGCGTTCCGGGTGAATTTCCAGGATATATTTTGCCGGGGATGAAGGGGTGTAAAATGGCTGCCAGCTTTTTGCTAGCTGGATATCCACAATCTTCCGGGAAGCATCCAGCCAGAGTACTCCCAGATCCATACCTACAAAGAACATATGGATTGCCGCATTAGCCCGGCTCTCTGAGCCGTGAATCATCAATAAACCAGCTTCTTTTTTTATGGAATTCTGGAACATCAATCCCTTAAGGCGGCAAAAAAAACTCTCACAGTTATTTACCCGAAGTGGATTTTCCAAACTTCGTGTTCGATTAGTTACATTAACTTCCATGGCGGAAAGGCGTGTTGGATAAAAAGACAGACCTGGAATTATTCTCCAGTCTGGGCCAGGACATATTTAACCCGTTCAGCCAGCTCTTCTGGCCGGAAGGGTTTCGTGATATAGTCATCGACCTTGGCGACCTGGCGCCAGAGCACAATATCGATGCTTTGAACTTTAGCCGTAACAACAATGACCGGGATATCCCTGGTCTTTTCATTTTCTTTCAGGCGTTGGAACACCTGGGTGCCGTCCATTTCCGGCATCATTAAATCCAGCAGGATCAGGTCAGGGATCTGTTCGTTTACGAGAGCCAAACCTTCTTCGCCACCATTCGCTCCTAGCACTTCGTATCCTTCTCTGGCCAGGATCAACTTCATCAAATTAGTGGTTTCAGGTTCATCTTCAATGCAAATGATCCTTTTTTTATCGGTCGCCATTTTTAATTCCCTTACTAATCTCCTGTAAGTTTACCATAATTTGAAGGGCTTTAAGTGACTTGAAAAAAGGTGAAATGGAAAATTTCAGAACAAATTTCCGGAATAAATGACCATCTTTCTGGAAAACAGCATTTTTGTTCAACCCTGATTTCAAAATACTAATCTTCCCTCTCCCTTGTCACTCCTATCACTGTAGAATATAATCTTCACGCTACTTACCTAAAATAATTAAAACAAAGGCCATAAAGATGATTGATGTTAATGAGTTGAGAAAAGGTGTCACCTTTGAACTGGACGGGAGCATCTATAAGGTTTTAGAATACGACCACCACAAACCCGGAAGAGGCAAAGCCACTATCCGAGTTGATGTTCGAGACCTTCGCACAGGAACCCGGTTGAAGAAGAAATTTAATTCCGGAGACACAGTTCAGGATATCCGCTTGACGTTCCGCAACGTTAAATATATGTATAACGACGGCGAGATGTACTACTTTATGGATGTTGAAACCTACGAACAGCCCGCCTTAAAAGGTGAGGTTCTGGGTGAAACCACTCAATTCCTTACTGATGAAATGGAAGTAAAACTGACATTTTTTAATGATGAACCCCTGGATATCGATCTGCCCACTGCTGTTGATCAGAAAGTAGTGCGGGCTGATCCGTCAGTCCGCGGGGACACAGCCACCAGTGTGACCAAGGCAGTGACCACCTCTACCGGTCTGGAGGTATTTGTACCTAACTTCGTAGAAGCAGGCGATACGATCCGGATCGATACCCGAACAGGGGAATATATTACCCGGGTATGAAAAATCCTTTAGGAATAGAATGCCAATATTTCTTTGGCGATTATTTCCGGGGAAGAAACCGGGAAGAATGTCGGTTGCTGAAATCCGCTAACCCAGCTCTGAACTGGCAGCCCAAACTGTGTGAGAAGTGCCCGGTTCCGGCGATCACAAGAGCGAACTCCTGTGAACATATGCTGCTGAAACCCTCCCTGAAACGACCTCTTCCTCTGATGCCGCAGCGCGTGCAAGTAGAAGCTTATTGCAGAAAAACCCATCAAAACGTCCCTGAACCGCAGATTGGTTGCGGGGAATGCCACAAGCTGCCAGAAGTGTTTTTGGTAGATTAGAAAGGGATTAAGTCCTTTGAAAGGACTCAATCCCTCTAGATTAATCCTTTACATTTCTCACATCGGCCCGGTCCGGCCAAATTTTCTTTCCAGCAGATCCACCGACAGATGGATCATGGTTGGTCTGCCGTGAGGACAGGTTCGGGGAGATTGGCAGGCTTCCAAATCCAGTAGAAGCTGTTTCTGTTCCTCCGGGTTTAACACCTGGCCGGCCTTGACCGCAGCCCGTTTACAAACCCTGGCAATGATCTTTTCCTCGATATTGCTCTCAAGAGGGGTTTCATCAACTTCCAGATCTTCAACTGCTGCCCGCAGCATACCTTCCGGGGAAGAACCCTGAAGCATGGCTGGTACAGCACGGATCACAAATGAACCTGGTCCAAAGTCCTCCACATGAAAACCCAATTTTCGCAACGTGGGGATATGCTCCTTCACTAAATCAGCACTGGCAGGCGAGAATTCCACCACCACAGAATCCAATAAAACCTGAGAAAGATGGTCATCGTTTCTCTCAGCTGTGAACTTCTCAAATAACACTCGCTCGTGGGCGGCGTGTTGGTCAATCAAATACAGACCATCAGGTCCTTCCGCAATCAGATAGGTGGCAGCCACCTGACCGATTAAACGCAGGATCGGCGTTCCGATCGGTGCAGATATCTGGACTGAGTCAACCTCCTGCCCGAAAATACCTTCATCCCGGTTCCTCTGCAGCATCGTCCAGGTCGGATCAACCCCACGCTGAATATGGCTGTGATCAGGCGCTGGGCCCCCCCATAAATTCACTCCCCGCAGGTTGTTGACCTCTTGAACGGGTGTATGAGCCAGCAGCGCTCTTCGCACTCCTCTGCTGACCGCCTTGAAGATCTCACCTTTGTCTTCAAAACGAACTTCTGCCTTGGTCGGATGCACATTTACATCCACTTTATCCGGAGCAAGTTCGAGAAATATAACTACGATCGGGTAACGACCCTTCATTACCAGGGTATGGTATGCCTGAGTGACCGCTGAGCTCAGCGCTGGATCACTTACCGGACGCTGATTGACATAAAACAACATTTCCCTGCGATTTGAACGAGTCAGGCCTGGTGGGCTGATAAAGCCATTCACCGTTAGATTTTCATCCTGATAGATCACTTCGATCATTTGTTTTGCAGTGCCAACACCGTAAATTGAGGTGATCACCTCTCGCAGATCTCCGCTGCCGGTAGTTTGAAAGACCAGGTCATCATCATGGTGCAGTTTAAAGCGAACTCTGGGATTAGCCATGCTGTAGCGGCTGACAATATCATTAATATGTCTCTTTTCTGTCCGGTCGGTCTTAAGAAATTTAAAGCGGGCGGGCACATTATAAAAGAGATGCTCCACCCGCACGGTAGTTCCCGGCGGCATACCCAGATTTTCAACAGGATGGATCTCTCCCCCTTCTACACGGATTGAACCACCCAGATCCTCTTTCTGAATCCGGGATAACAGGGTCAGATATGATACAGATCCAATTGAAGCCAGGGCCTCGCCCCTGAATCCCAGAGTGGAAACCCGGAATAGGTCGGCAGCGTTTTTTAATTTACTGGTGGCATGGCGGTGCACGGCCAAATTCAACTCCTCAGCCGGGATGCCTTTTCCATTATCGATCACCTCTACCAAACGCTTGCCGGCTTCCCTGACCAGAACAGTGATCTGATCCGCCCCTGCATCGAGGGCATTTTCGATCAGCTCTTTAACAACAGAAGACGGGCGTTCTACAACCTCTCCGGCAGCGATCTGTGAGGCAACTTCTTCTGACAATATTTGAATGGACATATACCTATTATAACGGAGAGCAGACCAGCGCGGAAACCTCAAATCAAGCTCCAGACCGGGTTCAGCCTGGGAGTATCAGGTATAATCCGGGTATGGCTTTTTCAACCTTGTTTTTTGACCTTGACGCCACATTATATCCTCCCTCAAATGGGCTCTGGGACCAGATCCGCCTCAGGATTTATCAATTTATGAAGGAAGAGCTGGGCCTGGCGGAAGGAATAATCCCTGCAACCCGGGAACGATACTGGACTACCTACGGCACAACTCTGGAGGGTTTGAGGATCCATCACCAGGTTGATCCTGATGATTACCTCGCTTACGTGCATGACCTGCCTTTAAATCAATACATTCAGCCAGACCAGGAACTGCGAGAGCTGTTGAGCTCACTTCCTCAGGATCTGTGGATTTTCACCAATGCGGATCGCCGCCATGCTGATGGGGTACTTAAGGAGTTAGGTATCATAGATCTGTTCACCGGGATTGTAGACTTATTAGCTATGGACTTAGTCGTTAAACCCAACCCGAAAGCCTATCAAATTGCGCTGGAAATGGCGGGAGGGGTTTATCCTGAGAAGTGTGTTCTTTTTGATGACTTGATGCCAAATCTTGATGAAGCAAAAAGAATTGGTTTTACCACAGCCCTGGTTGGTGATAACGGAATTCCAGATCAGGTTGATTATCACCTGCCAACCATTCATGCGATCAAGGATAAAATGCCCCAGTTATGGAATGGGAGAGAAGAAGGGCAAAACCGGCAATCTTGAAGGATATTTCACTGATAATCAGGGTGTAACAAAGGATGAATAATGAGTGAAAAAACCCAATCTCAACAAATCCGATTCAGTTACGGGATTAGTTTTTCAGGTGCTGTTTTTACGAGTCTGGGAGTAATGCTGGTCCTGTCCATCCTTGTCCTGATGGGTGACCTGGTTCAACTGGCAGGCTCAGTCCTACCCTTAATTCCAATTATGGTGATCATTTTTGTCGGCATTAATTTCCTCGGATATCTGGAGATTTCACAAAGTCTTCCACGCAGCGGGGGGGCTTATCAAATAGTTCAAAGCTGCGAAGAAGGAAACTGGCTGGCCTTTTTCACTGGGTGGGTGACGATTCTGGCTGGGTTAAGCGCCGCCGGATTAATCATCCAGTCTTTTGGACACCAGTCAGCGGTTTTTTTGGAAGAACTATTTGGCTGGTCTGTTCCCGCTTTTCCTGTCGGTGCCGGTTTGCTGTTGTTGGTAGTCGGATATAAACTTCTCCCTCAACGTAAAAAACCTCAATATTATTTATTGAGCCTGCTACTACTAATTATCCTGATAGGCATTCTTATCGCGCTGCCTCGAATAAAAACTGCAAACTTACTGCCGATCCAGGGCGATTGGCGGTCCGCATTCGAGCTCCTGCTTATTCCTTATCTCGGGCTGGAAATCGCTGCCGGTTTAAAGGGAGATCTTAACAATAGATCCGTAAACGCCCCAAAAATCTTCGTGGTTGCCGGTGTGCTGGCGGGGATTATTCCAGCCCTGGTATTTATGGTCATTCTGGGAGTCCAATCCCCGGGTTTTTCATCTTCTCTATTAAATCCCCTGATCGATCTGACTGGATCATGGAGTGGTAACTGGATCCAGGGCAGTATGGCTGTTCTAAGCCTGGCGGCCATGCCCCTCGCATTGGATCGGATTCTCTCATTTGTAATCCGGCAATGTTATGCCATGGCCCGGGATGGTTTCTGGCCTGATATCTTTTTAAAGATCCATAAACATTCTAAAAAACCTAATTTCATATTGATCGTCGTCACTGGATTGATTCTTGTTACTGAATTGATCAGCTTTAAATATCTGGCTGGTTTGGGAAGTCTTTTTTACTTGATAATTCTGATGGCAGTCAATTTTACGCTTGCCCGCCAGGAACAGATCAGTTCTACATTCCAGCTGCCAATCCATCCCTGGATACCCGCACTGGTGCTGGTATTTGATCTACTCTTAGGCCTGGTCTGGGCTGAGTATTTACCAGCTGCCGGACTGCTGCTATCTATCGGATTGATCTTATTCCTGGTTTACGGCCGCTATCACAGTATTAAAGCCAAGGAAGGTATCACTGTATTTAAAACTCCTCTGAAAGAGGAAATCGCCAAACAGAATATAAGGATCCTGGTCCCTATCTCCAATCCGGATACTGCGGAATCCCTGCTTCATCTGGCAGGCGCCCTGGCTAAACCCGAAAATGGAAAAGTGATCGCCCTGCAAGTGATTACCGTACCTAATCAGCTCCCCCTCTCAGAAGGGCGGATCGAGGCCGAAGCCAACCGCATGCTGCTTGACCGGGCCATCGATCAGGCAACCAAGGAAGAATTCAGGGTCCAGACTATGACCCGGGTCTCTCGCAGCATCGCCGAAGGGATTCTTGATACTGCCAGAGAAGAAGATGTTGATCAGATCCTGGTTGGATGGGGAGGAGGTGAAAGCCGGACTATTTCTAGATCAATGGGTCCAGTGCTTGATCCCATCATCACCGATGCGCCCTGTGATGTGTTGATTGTGAAAGGTTTTAATTGGACGGAAATAAAATCCATTCTGGTACCGACCGCCGGTGGACCAAACGCTCCCATTGGCGCACTGCTTGCTTCCACTTTGTCACGGAGCACCGGGGCGAATGTGACCGGGTTGTATGTCCAGGTGGGACGAGCTTCCAGCAGCCGCATGGCAGAAAACCAGCGTATCCTTGATAAGACCTTTCAGAACCTGCCTTTCCAGAAGGAACCTGAGAAGAAGATCATTACTGCCAATTCTCCTCTGGTTGGCATCCTCCAGGAAGCAGAAAACCATGACCTGGTTATCATTGGCGCTTCAGAACAGGGATTTTTCGACCAGTTTGCCTTTGGCAGCATACCTCAGCGAATTGCTTCCCAGTCTCCCCATTCATCTGTGATGGTGAAAGGATACGGCGGTGCTCCTGAATTCTGGTTCAGGAAAACTCTAGGAGCAATTTTTAACCTTTTCCCAACCCTGACCACTGAAGAACAACTGGAGGTCCGGGAGGACCTAACCAAAGACGCCCAGCCGGGACAGGATTATTTTATCCTGATTGTGTTATCCTCCATCATCGCCACTTTGGGTTTATTGTTAAACAGTCCTGCTGTTGTGATTGGCGCCATGCTTGTAGCCCCCTTGATGTCCCCCATCCTGGGGTTCTCCCTTGGTATCGTATTGGGGGAGGTGAGGTTGGTCCGCACAGCCCTGGAATCCGTATTCAAAGGGGTAATGGCAACAGTTATTGTTTCTATCCTGGTGGGATTAATTTCCCCGCTTAAGGAAATGACCCCAGAGATCATGGCCAGGACCCAGCCCACATTAATAGATCTATTCATCGCTCTTGCATCCGGAATGGCCGGTGCATATGCGCTGAGTCGAAAAGAAGTAAGCGCGGCTTTACCCGGTGTGGCTATTGCCGCTGCCCTTGCCCCTCCACTCAGTGTGATTGGTTTAGGCCTGGCCGATGGCAATATGCAGGCAGCCAGCGGCGCTTTACTCCTTTTTGTCACCAACCTGATCACTATTAGTCTGGCGGGTGTAATCATCTTTTCCCTGCTGGGCATTCATCCCTTGAACTTGCAGCCAGAGATCCAGAAAAGGATCCGGCGGGGAATTACGGGCATGATCTTCCTCGTCGTTGTCATCACCGTCCCTCTGGGCATCATTATGAACGGCATTATCCAGAAGGGTCGAGAGAATCAAACTATTCAGCAGGTATTGAAGGAGTCTGAACTCCTAGGTAGTTTTTACGATCTGGAAATTGACCGATCCCGTTCTGTAGACCAGCTCTATATCAGCGCAACAGTTCAATCCAAAAATCCATTATCTCAAGATGATGTAAATAGGCTTGACCTGGCTCTGGAAAGCGCACTGGGTCGGTCCATTATCCTTGACGTGATCACTCTGCCCAGCATCCGGTCTGATTGAGTTAAAACTCAGGGCTGAATTGGATGACAGACCTGGCACAGATTCCCTCCAGATATTTTTGATATTCTTCTAAGATTGTTCTCAATGATTTGTGATACCCTTGAAGGAATTCCCCTTTCGAAGTATAGCGGGGAGATATAGTTATTTATTGGAGATTGTATGAATAAAAAAACCTGGGTTCTGATTGGTATACTTGGCGGCCTGTTCCTGGTAGTGGGCGCATTTTCGGCAGGGGCGATTGTTGGCAATTTAATTATTCCCCAACCCGATCTGAACTGGCTTGAAAAAACCACAGACGCTCAACCCTCCTCCCCGGATCGAGATCCAACAACCCAACTCACGACCGATGAATTATTCTCTCCTTTCTGGGAAAGCTGGGATATTGTGCATGATCAATATATTGATCAACCGGTGAATGACTTGGAGCTGATGCGGGGGGCGATCAAAGGAATGCTGGAGTCCCTGGGGGATGAGCACACCGGATACATGGATCCAAACCAATATATGCAGGCCAATATTCCCATGGATGGTGAATATGAAGGCATAGGTGCCTGGGTAGACACCGCAACAGATTTCCTGACCATTATCAGCCCTATGCCCGGATCTCCTGCAGAAGAAGCTGGATTAATGCCTGGTGACGAGGTGATCAAAATCGATGGAGAGGATATGACTGGGCTGGATGGTTCATTGGTCATCCGCAAGGTACTTGGTCCTGCTGGCTCAACAGTGGTCTTAACTATCCGCCGGGAAAGCGAACCAGCGCCTTTTGAGGTGACAATAGTCCGAGCCAAGATCATGATCCCCAGTGTGGAATCCAGAATGATGGATGACGACATTGGATATATAGCGATCATGACCTTTGCCGCGGAAACCAAATCTGAGCTGCAGAATAACCTGGAAGAAATTCTGGCTGAAGATCCGGTTGGTTTGATAATCGATCTGCGAAATAATGGCGGCGGCTATTTACAGACCGCTGTTGAAGTGGGATCTGAATTTATCGACGAGGGAATCATCCTTTATGAAGATTACGGAAGCGATGAGGATCTAATTGAATTTAAAGCCAAGAAGAACGGCCTTGCTACAGATATCCCTCTGGTCTTGCTTGTGAATGAAGGATCGGCAAGTGCATCCGAGATCGTTGCCGGCGCTATCCAGGATCATGATCGGGGACCGCTGGTAGGAGCGACAACTTTCGGAAAAGGATCGGTTCAGAACTGGATTGCCCTGGATAATAATCAAGGTGCCCTGCGGGTAACTATTGCCCGCTGGCTGACTCCTGACAAACGCCAGATCAACGAAACCGGTCTTGTGCCGGACTATGAAGTGGAATTTACCGAAGAGGATTTCCTGGCCGATCTGGATCCCCAGCTGGACAAAGCCGTGGAAGTATTATTGGATCTGATCCAGGATTGATCAGAAGGATAAAGAGAAATGTTTTATTTAAATCCCCAGTACCTGATGTATATGGCCCCAGCATTATTGCTGATGTTGGCCGCCCAGTGGTACGTAAACTCAACCTATAAAAAATGGGGCCAGATCCGGACCCAGAGTGGTATCAGCGGCTTGGAAGCTGCCCGGAGAATAATTCGGGCAGGAGGATTGAAGGAGATGGCCATCCACCAGATTCCGGGACAGCTAACGGATCATTATGATCCCCGCAAGGCAGAACTAAGTCTTTCTACCACTGTTTACCAGGGCAGTTCAGTGGCATCTATGGCCATCGCTGCCCATGAACTTGGCCATGCCCAACAGGATCAGGAAGGATATTTCCCCCTGCGATTCAGATCTATGCTCGTTCCTGCAGTCAATATCGGATCAACCCTGGGATGGATCTTGATCATGGTCGGCTTGGTATTGAATATGATCGGCATAGCCTGGCTGGGAGTTTTTGCCTTTTCAGGCGGTGCGATCTTTGCCCTGGCCACCCTGCCCGTCGAGCTGAACGCTTCCTCGCGGGCCAAGGCCCTTTTGAGAAATAGCGGCATCATCACCTCCCCAGAAGAAGAACAGGGAGTGAACCAGGTTCTCAACGCAGCTGCGCTCACTTATGTAGCATCTCTTTTCACTGCAGTGATGCAGCTTCTCTATTGGATATCACTCGTCTCAGGGGGAAGAAGAAGGCGTTAAAAGAAAAGGGATTGAGTCCTTATGAGAAAAATAAGGGACTGAGTCCTTAAAAAAGGATTCAATCCCTCAAAAACCTGTCATCTGACATTTTCTTATTTATCTTTCCCCTTCTTTTTTCCAACCAGCCGATCCGGACCTCTTCCTGTCCGTCAAATTCAGGCACGTAGGGCTTGATGTCCAGCAGAGGGGTGCCATCCAGAATATCCAAATTCTCAACTTCAAGTATATTTCCTTCGACAGCCAATAGCTTCACAACTGAGATCCCGATCCCATTGGGACGGCGGGGTGCCCGGGTAGCAAATACTCCTCGCTTGGTATCATCCAAAAATGGTTTAACCAGCAACTCCGGGGATTTGGCCTGGTGGAAATAATACACCAGCATCACATGAGAAAACGCCTCCAGATCCTTTAACCCATTCTGAAAATCCGGATCCAAAACAACCCTGCCCTTAATCCCTTTTGCAGCCGCAGGCTGAATGGGCATTCCAGCCAGCTCCTGATGAGGGCTGTGAACCGTACCGATCGGGTGAAAAACAATCTCATCCTTTGCCATCAATAGATCAACTCCTCATGCCGCTAGCTGTGTGATCAATCTGACTCCCGCCTGATGAACCTGGCGGAAGTTGGCGCCCTGCCCCAGGGCAGCCAGAACAGCTGGGATATCCTCAACGATCGATCCCGCCAGTAAATTAACACCATATTCCGCCATAACCGGACTTAATGGTGTTGAAGGTCCCAAAACCAGGATATAGGCACCCGGTTTGCAAAGACTTAATAGGTCCGGCAGGGTATGGTTGATAAAGGTCATCCCGGTTATGGCAACCAGATCCGCATCCGGGAGCACATCTGGTGCCGCGCTGGCAGGCAGATCCTTCCCCGATGGATTGAGATCCAATACAGTAAAATCCTCTAATTCAGCCCTGAGATGGTCCGCAAATGGGAAATGACCAATCAGGACCGCTTTCTTACCCCGACCGTGTTCCAGGATAGCTTCGTCCGCATTTTGATCCACCCAACGGGATGGCTCCTGGGGAATTAATGCATTAATGGCAGCACAGCCTACACTGCGCCTGAGAGGAATATCCGAATGGATCCATCCCGCCAATTCCAGAGCAGGAAGAGATGCCAGGTGACCAGGATCCGGAATGGTGGGAACCCCGGTATGTTTATGATCCACTTCCAATGTGGACGCCAGGCCGCACTGGGGACCAAAGTCTTTTTCCACTACGACTGCTGTCCAATGTAAACCGATCCTTACTTCACGAACCGGATTATCGGGCAATTTTTCAATGATACTGGAATACATATCCACCTTCAATATAAATTTTAATTGGACTAAATCAATTATAATCCTACCGAAACCAATCCGTGAGGTTTCGGAAATATATCTAATAAACCTTGCTCGGGAAGAGGTTAAATTCAGGACATCAAATTGCCCAAAGGAGTTTGACCAAAATAACCCCTCACGGTATAATGTTTCGTCGGTAGTTGAGTATGAACCTTGAAGGAGTCACTAGAAGATGCCAAAACGGACTTATCAACCAAAAATCAGGCGCCGGGCCCGTGTTCACGGGTTCCGAGCACGTATGAAGAGCAAAGGCGGACAAGACGTATTAAAGAGACGCCGTCTAAAAGGCCGTTATCAGCTTGCTCATACAAAAAATAATCACGTCAAGAACGTTAACTGGAATAGTTAACCCTGGCATGACCAAGTTCCCGTGGAACGGAGATTTCGCCTAACTAGTTCAATTGAGATTCAGCGGGTGCGGCGATCAGGACATTCCTACGCCCATCCGCTTCTCGTTTTGATATTACAAACTGGGAACGATCCAAATTCCCGATTTGCAGTTACAGCAGGAACATCGATCGGTAATGCAGTTCAAAGGAACCGGGCCAAACGTTTGCTCCGGGCAGCATTAAGGGAAGTGATAAATGATTTCCCGCCTGGATACAAGGGGATTCTGATTGCCCGAAAACCACTGGTGAACGCCAACTGCAGCCAAACAAGTGCGGCCCTGAAATCTCTGCTGAACCAAGCCGGAATCGTTACCAGTAACTAAAATGGATAACCAGATCAGTTTTGAACACCCTGAACACATTCATCACACCCAGGATCCGCTTTTAAAGGATCTTGAAGTGTCGATTTGGACGATTTTCCGCTTTCCTATTCTGGCAATTATCCAGCTATATCAGAAAACCCTCTCCAAAGCCCTACCGGGGAACACCTGCCGATTTTACCCCAGCTGTTCTCACTATACTTATCAGGCAATTTATAAGTATGGCGTTGTGAGAGGAGGATTAATGGGAACATGGCGCATTTTGCGCTGCAATCCCTTTTCAAAGGGTGGATTCGACCCTGTAAACTAGATCTTTCATCAAAAGAAAACTATGATAAAAAACAAAAAAGTCCTCTTCATCATTATCCTGGCAGTTATTGCCCTGACCCTGGGTGCCTGTTCTGGACGGCGTATCGTAGCATCTGGCTGGTCTGGCATCAATGTCAATGAGGAGACAGTATATTTCTCCTACGGACCTCATGCCTACGCACTTGATCTTAAAAATGGCGCTCAGAAGTGGCAGTTCCCGGCGGAAGCGATCAACGGGGTTGATTTTTACGCCGCACCAGTGCTGGCAGACGAAAACAACCAGCTGCTGGTTGCTGGTTATAACGGCGTTTTATACAGTGTGAACCCGGTCAATGGATCAGAAAATTGGTCTTTTATCGCAGCCGAAAATCGTTATATCGCTCCTCCGCTGACTACAGAAGAGGGAATTTTCGCTCCAAACTCAGATAACAGCCTCTATGCAGTGGACTTTGACGGCTTACTGCAGTGGCAGTTTGAAACCGAAAATCCGCTTTGGGCCTCTCCGATCATCTCAGAAAATTGCGATTGTATATACCAGGTGTCCATGGATCACTACTTATATGCCATCAATCCGCAAAACGGAAAACTGGTTTGGAAGTCTGAGGACCTGGGCGGTCCGATTGTCAGCAATCCTTCCCTTTCCGATGACGGCTTGATCATTCTCGCCACTTTTAATAATGAAGTTATCGCCCTGGATGAAAAAAGCCATCAAGTTGAATGGCGTTTTCAGACCTCAGACTGGGCCTGGGCTACACCAGTGATTGATGGTGACCAGGTCTATGCCAGCGACATTTCTGGCACTTTTTACGCGCTGGATCTTCACAGCGGTGAATTATTGTGGCAGATCCAACCAGGTGGAGGGATCTACTCCTCTCCCTTGGTGCAAGATGGGATGATCTACTTCGCAACCGATACCAGCAGTCTGGTAGTGATCAGCCAGGAAGGTGTTGTCCAGCGCAACCAACCCGTAGATGGAAAATTGTACGCCAGCCCAGTAGGCGCGGGAGATAAAATTCTTCTGGCACCTTCAGAAGCGGAGTATTTCCTGGTAGCACTCAACGAAAGCGGCGTTCAGATCTGGGGTTATCCCCCACCCAAATAATCAGCCTAAGTCGGAAGGTTCTACTTAAGAATCAAAAATAGGAAAAAACTATGTGGGATGCCTTTATTACCTTAATGATTACAGTACTGCTCTTCATTTACAACCTGATCGGGCAGAATTTCGGCTGGGCCATCATTATCTTCACCGTGTTGGTGAGATTGGTGACCTATCCGCTGACCGCCAAACAAATGAAAAGCACAAAAGCCATGCAAGATCTGCAAAGTTCCAAAGAATGGAACGACATGCAGAAAAAGTATAAAAATGATAAGGAAGCCCTGGCTCAAAAGCAGATGGAGATCTATAAGGAGAAGGGTATCAGTCCCTTTGGATCCTGCTTGCCGTTATTGGTCCAGTTCCCGGTCATCATTGGCCTTTATCAGGCGATCATCCGAACCCTGGCGGTGACTCCTATCCAGCTGGTGAACCTGTCGAAACATATTAACGACGGTGCCAACTTGATTCCCATCAACAGCAAATTCTGGTGGATGGAACTCAGTGAACCGGAAAGACTGCCCATCCTGGGTGTCGCGGTCCCTGTCCTGGCAATCCTGGTTCTGATCACCTCCTATATCCAGACCAAGATGGTCACCCCCACCCCCAGCGGCGGTGCAGCTGATAACGCCCAGGGCGCTCAAATGACCCAGGCAATGACCCTCTACATGCCCTTTTTTATGGGATATTTGGCGATGACTTTTGCCTCTGGTCTGGCGCTGTATTTCATCGCCACCAACGTGGCAACCATTGCTCAATATGTAATAACAGGACAGGCAAATTTCAAAAATATACTCCCAAAACTACCAAATTTTAGCCAGCTCGGAAAATAATAGGTTATTGGATAGGGAGATTATCGGAGAAGGCTTATGAATAACAATCGCGCAACCCTGGAAGTTATCGCTCAGAGCGTCGAAGAAGCCATCGAAAAGGGTTTATCCGATCTGGGTTTACCACGTGACGCAGTAGATATCACAGTCCTGGACGAAGGTGGAGCCGGTATTCTCGGCTTTGGCTCCCGCCAGGCCCGGGTGCGTATTTCCATCCTGGGTGAAACAGAAGACCAGGAACTGGAAGAGACACCAGCGCCAGTAAGGGATCCAAATCAAGATCAAACTTTAAACTTGGTCGAGGAAATCGTATCCGAACTGCTGGAAAAAATGAACCTGGAAGCCTCTGTAAGTGCCAGATACGGTGAGAAGAGCGACAATCTTCCTCATGCTCCTATCCTGGTAGATATCACTGGTAATGATTTGAGTGTATTGATCGGCCGGCGCGCTAAAACACTCAACGCGCTGCAGTACATCACGCGCTTGATCCTCGGTAAAGAACTCGAACACGGCGTCCCCCTCAGCATCGACGTCGAAGGTTACCGCGAACGAAGAGAATTGCAGGTGCGCCAATTAGCTCGCCGGGTTGCTGATCAAGTAGCCGATACCAAACAGGAACAAGCCCTGGAACCAATGCCGCCCAACGAAAGGCGTTTTGCCCATCTGGAGCTGCAGGATGAACCCTTGGTGTACACAGAGAGTACAGGCCAGGAACCTTATCGGAAGGTTGTGATCCATCCGAGTGAGTAATTTACCATTTGATTTCATCGCCCCGGTATTAATACCGGGTCTAAGAACAACGCCCCTTCCAGGGGCTTTTTTTTTCACTAACCTAAAGCCCAAAGTTTGACCCTTTCAACCGGGGCATTCACCATCTGAATTTTACAGGGATTTACATTAAATATTTCTCCTGAATGGTGCGCTTAAGGGATAATAACCAAAATAATTTTCACATGAAGACAGGTATTAATACCGGGGCCATGAACAACGCCCCTTCTGGAGTGCACCCTATCAGGTATAATTCAGCCATGAATCGCCCCACTCCTGATTACCTGATTATTGGTCACATCACCCAGGATCTGGTGGAGAATGGTACACGGTTAGGCGGAACAGCGATTTTCAGTTCAATTCTCGCCCAGCGATTAGGACTGCAGGTTGCCCTGGTCACATCTTTTGATGCCGATCTTGATCTGGAAGTCCTGAAAGGGATCCAGATCAATAATCAGAAAGGGCAAGGTACTACGACCTTTAATAATATATACAGCTCAACGGGCAGGACTCAATACTTATTGGATAGAGCCGAGGGGTTGAATATCTCCCAGATCCCGGATAATTACCGGATGGCGAGTATCGTTCACCTGGCGCCAGTTGCCAGGGAAATAAAACTTGAGGCCGGGAGAGAGTTCCCAAATTCTTCCTTGGCTTATTCTCTGCAAGGATGGCTGCGGGATTGGGATAATAAAGGGTTGGTACATCCAGCTCCTCTCCCAGAAATTGACCGCGCTGGACAATTGGAAGGAACCGCATTCTTGAGTATCGAGGACCTGGGTTTTGACAGGTCAAGACTGGATCCAATACTGAGTATATTTCCAGATCTCGTCCTCACAACAGGAGAACAGGGAGCTGAACTGTACACAGAAAATGTTCTGCGGCTGGTCCCCACGAAACCTGCCAGAGAGGTGGACCCAACCGGTGCTGGTGATATATTTACAGCAGCGTTTATAATAGCAAAGGTGATCCTGGGTAAATCCCTCCTGGAGGCTGCCCAATTCGCAAATGTCCTGGCAGGCATTTCAATCACACGGCCTGGCATTGATGGCATACCAACTGTAGAAGAGATTACTGAAGTACAAAAGGTTTATTAAAATTATGGGATTGATTTATACCATTGCCAACCAAAAAGGCGGCGTAGGGAAAACTACCTCAACCATTAACCTGGGTGCTTTCCTGGCCGATTATGGAATGAACGTTCTGCTGGTGGATATCGATCCCCAGTCAAACGCCACTTCCTCAGTAGGTATTGATAAACAGACGGTGAAGGGCGGCACTTACCAGGCTTTGTTGGAAGAAGGAAATATCCGCGATTACATCCTGCGCAATCCTAAGCTCAAGTTATCCATCCTCCCAGCCTCGCCTGATCTGGCTGGCGCTGAAGTGGAACTGGTGAATGAAGTCGGACGGGAGACCCTATTAAAAAGTAAGCTGCTCCCTCTAGCAGATGATTATGACTACATTCTGATCGACTGCCCACCTTCCCTGGGGTTATTGACCCTGAATGGGCTGGTGGCAGCGGTCGACGGCATCCTGATTCCAGTCCAGTGTGAGTATCTAGCTATGGAAGGATTAGGAGACCTGATCACAACCATAGATAGAGTACGCCGGGTGATCTCTCCTGATTTGTCTGTCCGCGGGGTGATCCTGACCATGTTCGATACCCGCACCAACCTGGCCAATGATGTTGTCGTGGAAGTGAAAAAACATTTCGGAGAGAAAGTCTTTAATTCCATTGTACCGCGCAGCATCCGCCTGGCAGAAGCTCCATCATATGGAGTGCCCATCTCTATCTATTCACCCGGATCGATTGGAGCAAAAGCTTACCGGGAACTGGCCAGAGAACTGCTGCTGGGAGATGGTCGTCAACTACCTGCGGTATAATTAAGACTAGCAAATTAATCCACTAAAATTTGATATTAGTGAGTAAATAAAACCTATGGCAGCCAAACGACCCGGCCTCGGAAAAGGCCTTGAAGCGCTCATCCCCTCCCATCCAGAAGGTGAAATCCTGGAAGAATTCGGCGGTGTACTGGAAGTACCGCTGGCTTTAATAGCCGCCAATCCCCACCAACCCAGAAGATCTTTTGATGAAGAAAAACTCAAAGAACTGGCTGACTCGATCAAAGAACACGGCATTATTCAGCCCCTGGTGCTTTCCGCCCAGGATGCAGATCAAGAACAAAAATATGCCTTGATCGCCGGTGAACGGCGCTTGAGGGCAGCCCACCTGGCAGGCTTGAAAACTGTTCCAGCTGTCTTGAGAGAAGCGGATGGCCAGGACCACCTGCTGCTAGCATTAATTGAAAATGTACAGCGAGCAGACCTCAATCCGCTTGAAACCGCAAGCGCGTATCAAAGCCTGGCTATAGAATTTTCGCTCTCCCATGAAGAGATCGGCAAACGGGTCGGGAAAAGCCGCACTGCAGTCACCAATATCCTTCGTCTCCTGGATTTGCCCGATGTAGTCCAGCAGGCAGTACGTAAAAATCAGATCAGCATGGGGCATGCCAGGGCACTGCTGGCTTTGCCCACAATAAAAGCCCAGAGCGCTGCCCTCCAGACTATTCTGACTAAAGATCTGAATGTCCGCCAAACAGAATCGCTGGTGACCCAGCTTAAGGGCACGAAAAAACCCCAACCGCCCCGAAAAGATCCCAGATCCCCCGAATTAAAAGCCCTGGAAGAAGATCTGCAATCTGCTCTGGGGACCAAGGTACGCATAACCCGCTCAAAAAAAGGAGCCGGGACGATAACGGTCCACTATTATACGGATGAAGAACTGAACACCCTGCTGGACCAATTCCTAAAAAACTAAATATTCCAAGAATTCATCTACCGGAGATCAGTATGGAAACTTTTACCCTGATCAATGCCCGTATATTCACTATGAATGAAAGCTCTGCTGAGGTATCCGGACTGATTATCCAGGACGGCAGGGTCAGTCATATCCTCACTGGAGCAGATGGTAAGGAACCCCCCGCCCGGGGCAGCTACCTGGATCTGGGCGGCAAGATTGTCCTGCCCGGGTTGATTGACAGCCACCTGCACCTACGACAATACGCTGAAACCCTTGGTAAGGTCAACTGCGAAACACAGACTAAATCCGATTGTTTAAAAAGAGTCCGTGAGAAAGCTTTAATTACAGCACCCGGGGAATGGGTCCTGGGGCACGGCTGGAATCATAATAGCTGGACGGAAGGCTACGGGTCTGCTGCCGAGCTGGATCAAGTCACGCCTGATCATCCGGTTTATCTTACAGGTAAATCACTCCATCTTTCCTGGGCCAACTCCCGAGCTCTGGCCCTGGCCGGGATCGATCAGAAAACGCCAGATCCTCCAGGCGGTGTCCTGCAGCGGGACACTGATGGATATCCTACCGGCATCCTCTTTGAAGAAGCCGTAAAACTCATTGAAACGATTATTCCTGAACCCACTGTAGATCAGGTTGCTTCTTCTATTATAAAAGCCCAGGAATCGCTCTGGAAAATGGGTCTCACAGGAGTGCATGATTTCGATCGTGTGCTTTGCATCCAGGCCCTGCAGCTTTTAACTCAAGAAGACCAGCTTCACCTCCGGGTCCAGAAAAGTATCCCAAGTGAATTCCTGGACCAGGCTATCCAGCTTGGTTACAGGACCGGTGAGGGGACTGACTGGTTGTGGTTCGGTGGTGTCAAAGATTTCATGGACGGTGCGCTGGGACCACAGACCGCAGCAATGCTGTCACCTTATCAAGGTTCTGGTAATAAGGGCCTGTTACTAAAAACAGAGAACGAGATCATTCAGCTTGGACGGAAAGCTGCTGCGCATGGTTTGTCTCTTTCCATTCACGCAATTGGAGATCTTGCAAATCGGACCCTGTTAAATGCCCTGGAAGATCTGCGCTCTTACGAAAAGGAATCCGGGCTTGAGCCTCTTCCCCACCGGATCGAGCATGTCCAATTGATTGATCCAGCGGACCTGCCCCGATTGGCTGAACTGAATATTACGGCTTCCATGCAGCCCATCCATGCTACCTCGGATATGGAAATGGCCGCCGCTTTCTGGGGAGAGCGTACCACTTACTCCTATGCCCCTCAACTTCAGATCGAACAAGGGGCATTGGTTATATTCGGGAGTGATGCCCCGGTCGAAAGCCCCAACCCCTGGCTGGGAATACACGCGGCAGTGACGAGGCGGAGGCTTGATGGCGCACCCGGACCGGAGGGCTGGCACCCGGAGGGGCGGGTCTCACTTCATCAAGCCCTGGAAGCTTTCACTATAAACCCGGCCCGCTCGGCAGGGAGAGAGAAATTACAGGGAAAACTGATGCCTGGTTATTGGGCAGACCTGATCGTACTGGATACGGATCCTTATAACTGTCCCCCTGAAAAATTGGCCGGAATTCTACCCATGGGCACGATGGTTGCAGGACATTGGGTCTATCGCAATTTTT
Organism: uncultured Anaerolineales bacterium; assembly: GCA_964627755.1. GTDB lineage: Bacteria > Chloroflexota > Anaerolineae > Anaerolineales > UBA11858 > B10-G9. Next base: position 70,104 of record CAZVIH010000004.1, on the reverse strand, counting down.
GAAAAAGTAATTAGATATTAAGTATCTAACAAGGAAAAATCTGGTGCCCAGAGAATTCAGGATCAACCTCATCATTCTTCTCTTTACTGCCCTGGTATTGCAAAGTACCGCTCAGATCACTCCTGCTTTGGCCCAGAATTCAATTAGCTTTTCTATCACAGAGGTGGAAAATCATTTTCCGGATGAGATGGTCTTCCGGGTCACGGTAACCAGCACAGGGGCAGATATTCTAAGCGCAAAATTTGCATTCACGAATGATAACCTTTACGGCTCAAGGAGCTATACCAAGGATCCGATCGAGTTCAGTCCCGGCCCAACGGTTCAGCTAACATATACAATGGATACGCGGGACATCACCACGCCGCCCATGATGTCCTACCTGTATCACTGGGAAGTGGAAGATGCCGACGGAAATAAGGTTCAGAGTGAAGAAGTTTCCATCCGCTATGATGATAACCGCTATGACTGGCAGATACTCGAAAACAAAGATATTAGCGTGTGGTGGCATGACCGGCCGGAAACCTTCGGGCAGACAATCTTTGATATTGCCTCTGAAGCGGTCTCTTTTCAGCAAGAATTATTCCAGGCAGATCTGGATTTCCAAACAAGGATTGTGATTTCCAATACCCAAGAAGAGTTCAATTCCTGGCGTAACGTCGAACACGATTGGATCGGTGGGCAAACCTTTAGTAATTTTGGCATCACAAACCAGATCGTAGAAGGAGAGTATTACCTAGATACCTGGTTGAATGGTGTTATACCCCACGAGATCTCACACATCTTCTTTAACCAGGTAGTATACAACCGTACTGTAAATGTCCCGGTCTGGCTCAATGAAGGTTTGGCTCAATATAATGAATTTATCACTCATGAAAGGGAAATGGGCCTGGTTGAAACTGCAGCGAAGGGTGGCAGTTTGGTCCCCCTCACAGCTCTGGAAGATGGTTTTGGATCCTATAACGTGGATCGGGTCTATCTATCCTATGCAGAAGCGTACAGCGCGGCGGCTTACCTGGTTGAAACCTACGGGAACGAGGGCCTGAGCGCCTTGCTGGCAGCCTATAAAAAGGGAGAACCAACTGACGAAGCCTTCCAGACAGCGCTCGGAGTTAGTGCGGACCAATTTGAAATCGATTGGGCGGGATCTGTTGGAGCTGAGAATTATCTGATCCCGACTGCCTGGGCCTTACCAACCTTTCTCCCTTCTCCAACAACTAATATCCTGACTGAACAGGGAACCCCTGTCCCTCCCTCGGTGAAGAACGCTGAAGCCTCTGGAAAAACCCCGCCCTTCTCACCTATTCTTTTTCCCCTTGGCATCATTCTAGTGATCATCATCTGTCTGGCAGTTGGGATCGGGGTTATCCCTCTAATTTATTATTTCCTGAGAAAAAACAGTTCCTGAGGAATAAGTGCCAAACTTGACCTCAAATAAACACCCCTGGGATGACATATTCGCTACAGATGGCCGGGTTTTCACAGAACTGCTGCCAGTTTTCCATGAGACTGTTAAGAGATTTTCTGATAATCAAATCCATAATATCCTCGATCTTGGCTGTGGTAATGGCCGCCATGTACTTAGCTTCCGCAAGAATGGATTTAACGTGACTGGTTTTGATCGATCACCTACCGGACTAAAACTTACCCGCGATTGGCTTGCTGAAGAAGGACTGACTGCGAACCTGGTTGAAGGCGACGGTCGATATAATCTGCCATTTCAAACAGCCGCTTTCCAGGGCCTGATATCCACTCAAGTCATTCACCATGCCTTGATCTCAGAAATCCGGCTTACCATCTCCGAGATCTGGCGGGTGCTGGATGATGAAGGCCTGGCAATCATCACAGTGGCCGGGAAAAGACATCATGATCTGGCGTATCAGCAGATAGAACCCGGCACTTATCTTCCCTTAAATGGTCCGGAAAAGGGCTTACCCCATCATATCTTTGCAGAAGATGAACTATGTCAGGAATTCCGAAAATTCAAGATTCTGGAGCTCAGTCCCAGAGATAACGGCAGGGTTCTGGCGATTTGGATTAAGAAAACGACAGCTGTTAATTAGAATACAAATAACCTGTTGATCAGGTTTTTGCGACCCAGCATGAAGATGAGGAGTTAATCAGATTACACCACTCTAATCACAGGAGGGAAGGAACTATGATCACAGAATCAGCCCAACAGGCTTTATCGATCTTGCGCGACGGCAGTCAGTACCAATGGTATGTCATCACCCTCTTTGCCCTGGTGGTTTATGTATACGCAGTAGAAATAGAACGCAGGAACTGGAGCCTGGTATTTGCTGGTCTGGCGTTCTGGGGCATGGATTGGTTCAACGAACTCTGGAACAGCCTGGTTTTTTACCTGACAAATTATGCTCCGGTCTGGGGAGTACCGGGAAAAACAGCCTATCTGATCCTGATCGGACTAAACATAGAAATCTGTTTTATGTTTGCCATTGCCGGAATCGCCTTTGGCAAAATGCTGCCGCCCGATAAAAAACTCAAGATCCTCGGTTTACCCAACCGCCTGGTAATTGCTGTTGGCGGAGCCATATTCTGTGTTTTTATCGAAGTCTTATTAAATATGATCGGAGCCCTGACCTGGGATTACAGCTGGTGGAGCGCCAAAGCACCCTGGCTGATTTTCTTGATCGGTTATCTGCCATTCTTCCTGGTCTCATTCTGGGTCCATGATATGGAAATCCTCAAACAAAAGATCACCACCGTTGGTGTGATCTACGGAGTGGACCTGGTTATACTGGTGGTATTTGGTTTAATCTTAGGTTGGTTATAAAGAATAATAGTTCCGGACTAACTTGCAGGTTCATCCGGAACTATAATGCAATTCGGTGAAGAACGAAAATCTTCTAGAGGTGTTTAATATACACCCTGCGGCGTTTATGCTGCCTGGTATCGAAATATCTCCACTGCGACCACACCTTCTGATTGCTCTCCAGCTGGGGATTGGCATGAACGGTTTTCACGCCATGTTTTTTACAAGCTTCAAATAAACTAACCATCATCAAAGCATTCACACCCCTGCCCTGCAGTCCAGGTATGACTGCTCCCAGGTAAGTATCAATCCTGTCAAATTTATTCAACGCTCGCAGTAAATGCACAAAACCAAAGGGGAAGAGCTGCCCGCGAGCCTTCTGGATCGCCCTGGAAAGAGAAGGCATGGCAATTGTAAAGGCAACCATCTTTCCATTTTCGTCCAGTACTATAGGTATCAGGTCCGGGACCACAAATCCAAAATACTGCTTAACATAAGCTTCCCGCTGTTTTTCAGTCAGGTGAACCACCCCATACAGATGGCTGTAGGTTTCATTGATCACTTCAAAGAGCTCCGGGGCATATTTCAATAATTCATTCTTGTTTTTTGCTACAAAAACCTGCAGTTTATAACGCTTCTTGACCAGTCCAGCTATGCGGATGATCTTTTCATCCAGCTCATCAGGCAGGGTAACCAGGTGTTCATACCAGTCGACGGCTTTTCCATAACCTAACCGTTCCAGGTGTTCGTGGTAATAGGGCGGATCGTGCCGGGTTGCCAGTGTAGCCAGTTCGTCAAATCCCTCAACTAGCATACCCTCCCGGTCAAGATCAGTGAATCCCAGGGGACCGTGGACGGCTGTGCATCCCAGTTCTGCTGCCCATGACTCTACTTTCTCCATCAGGGCATCGACCACAGCCGGATCATCCATGAAATCAATCCAGCCAAAACGCATGAAATTCTCACCCCAGGTTTCTGTATGCAATTTATTATAGATCGCCGCTACTCGACCGACGATCCTGCCCCGGTCAAAAGCCAGGTAGTAGTGAGCCTGGCAGTGGTCAAAAGCCGAGTTTTTACTCCAATGCAGGTTGTTCATCTCATCAAAATCCAGGGCCGGTACCCAGGCGTTGTTTTCCCGCGGAATGGAATGCGGGAAACGGATGAATTTTTTCAGATCTTTGCGGGTGGTAACTTCTTTAATCTGGACATTCATGATCGCTCCCTCAAGATAGTAGGGAAAGGTCCCTATTGATCAATGCAGTAATTCATGGATTATAACTGAATTCAGGTGTAGAAGATGCGGGAATGGAAGTAGCTGTAAGGAGTACAGAGTAAGCAGCATGGTGCAAAGGTTATCCGTTTCATATAGTTAGGTGTTTACTCGGCCCTGTTCTGTCCCAAAAATCTGCCTCTATTGGATTTGTTTTATAATCAATGACAGGAAATTTCATCAAACTTTTCTCTTACATATGGCAGGTTGAGAGGATTCCTATGGAAATTATCAAAAAGGAACTTATGCAGTGGGGCGAAGCCATGCAGCTGACCATGGAAAACCGCTCCCTGTTTTATTCTCCGGTGCTCAAACACTGGCGTGTGAAAAAGTGGGCTGGAAAAGATGCCAGAAGTTTTATTTATGAGGGCAGCAGTTTTGAGGAAGCATTTAATACCTTTCTGGGGTCTCACGGAGTCACCAAATCCGGAGCCAAAGAAAGGAACGATTAGGGCCTACAACGGGGGACTAAATACTGATTTCTGAATACCTGATTGGAGGAAACTTGATAAAATATGCCCTTTATATCACCCCAGCACTCGCCGTTACCGTACTGCTTTTAATCCGTGCAGAAATCCTGGATAAAAAACCGCAGATCTACTTTCTCAAGCCTCTGTCCACCTTTTTGATCATCAGCGCGGCGGCGGTTTCATTCCTGGAACCAACCCGGAATCTGATTTACTCAATCGGCATCCTGTCCGGATTAATCTTTTCATTGGGCGGCGATATTGCCCTTATGTTCCAGGAACATAAAAAATCCTTTATGATTGGATTGGCCCTTTTCCTGGTGGGCCATATAATTTATACTGCGGTCTTTTTCAAGCTGGGTCGCTTTTCAACCTGGGATTTCCTTTTCGTGATACTGTTGTTAGCATTTTCCCTCTGGGTCTATAAATTGATCCAGGCCAACCTGGGCTCTATGAAAATTCCGGTGATTGGTTATATCGCGGTCATTTCACTGATGGTCAGCCGGGCCCTCTCGACCCTGCTAAGCCCAGAGTTCAACCAGCAGCAAGCCCTGATGATCGTTTTTGGTGCTTTATTATTCTACATATCAGATCTGATCCTGGCTGCCAACCGTTTCTGGCGCCCATGGAAATACAATCGAGTTAACCTGATTTTCTATTTCAGCGGCCAGTTCCTGATAGCCCTGGCAGCCAGTTATTTTTAAAGTTGATCGTTTAAGATCGCAGACAAGGATTATCATTAATGATTATCCTGATCACTAAAAATTGAGATTCAAAAACATATGATCAAATCACTAACTATATTTGTCTTGATCTTCATAGTTGCCATCGCCATGACTATGGTTGGCAAAGGCGGCGGTAACTTTTATGTCGTGATCCTGGCCCTGACCCAGATCCCAATGCACGAGGCAGCCACCACCGGGCAATTCATTCTTTTTGCTGCTTCTATTGCGGCGATCTTCATCTTTCAAAAAAACAAAACCGTATCCTGGCCCCTGGCCATCCTTATTGGCGGGATCACATCCCTTTCTGCTTTGGGCGGTGGATACTTATCTCATTGGTTCAGCGGATATACTCTAAAATTGGTCTTTTCAGGAATGCTGCTGATTGCCGGCGGAGTGATGTTAATTCCCATTATTGAGAAGAAACCAGAAAATAATCAGAGCCAGTTTAGTTTGGTCACCATCAAAGATGGTACGAAGGATTATCAGGTTAATCTTTTATTCGCAGTGCCGGCCGTGCTAGTCACAGGATTTGCCTCCGGCATGGTGGGCGTTTCAGGCGGGTCTTTCCTTGTTCCCTTGATGGTCCTGGCTTGTGGTGTCCCCATGCACACCGCGGTTGGAACAGCATCGACCCTGATCTCCGCCACAGCCCTGATGGGATTCACTGGCCATGCCCTGCGAGGTGACTTCAATCCATCCTGGGCAATACCTCTGGCAGTTGTCACAATCATCGGCGGGATCATCGGCAGCAAATTGTCCCTTAATACAAAACCAAAGAACCTAAAAAGGCTGTTTGCATATACAAATTGGCTGGCAGCGTTATTCATGTTTTACAATGCGCTGCATATCAAGGGCTAAATCTAGGAGAAAACCACTGGTTCAAGAAAAGAAGGTTAATATTGATAATAGCCGGTTTAATGATGATTTTCGGTAATAGTAATTCCAAAGGGATTTAGGAACCCATTCTTATTTGCCAATCACTCGATTAAATACCCAGCTTGTTAACCAAAAAACCTCTTTCCGGATTTAGAAAGAGGTTTTTATATTTTCTGGAGATCTGATCTACTCTACCAGATGGAAGATCAAATCATAAGGCGTCAAGCGCCCGGGCAGACTGCGATCCATTTTCCTTATCCGCCCGGTACAGGGATCAGAAATTGTAATGAATTTCAGGGTGCCGTCTGGATTGATCTCTGCCAGGTAAATTCCCGTATCACCCAGGCAAAGCGCATAACCAGTGGCTTTGATCTGGTCTTCCTCAAAGGTAAACTTCCAACTGTCAGTGGATCCTTTCTCCATTTCCTCCGAGGAAGAAGCAACCCGGAACATACCATCCGGAGAGATCACTGCCACAAAATAACCCTGATCTGCGGTTGCGATCCAGGTCCCGGTAATTTGATCGATAGTAGTGACAAAATTTGCCTCGGATTGTGGGTCATCCGGAGCGGCGGTCGGTTCTGCTGAGATATCCGGCAGGTTTATTTCAGGTGATTCCGCGGGTGCAACCGGTTCGGGTGATTCATCACCAGAACAGGCAAACAGCGGCAAACAGAATAACAAAATAACAAGTATGATCAGCTTTTTATTCATAATTTTTTCCCTTAATGACTGGATAAATATTATATCCCATCCCTACCTGGAATAATCCCGCATAACAAAAATGGAAGGCACCTTCGGCGAGTAAAATGTAAATCGTAAGGAGTAAGGTGATTAAGGTCCAGTAAGTTTTTAATCCTAGTGAGCCCGCCCGTCTCCCACTGCTGCCCTGAGCGGAGCAAGATTTATTCTTCGCACAGTCGAAGGGTCCGTCCCCCGTCACGAAGCGCAGCCTCACTCACCCCTGCTCCCCGAACTGTCCCCGGTGAGGCTAAATGCGACGCCCGAGGACGGGCGTCGGAGCAATATTTGGCTCAAGCATAAGATTCGCGCATCTCTGTTCCTCATCCGCATTACCCCTGCTCCCCGAACTGTCCCCGGTGAGGCTATATGCGACGCCCGAGGACGAGCGTCGGAGCGATTTTTGGCTCAGCATAAGATTCGCGCATCTCTGTTCCTCATCCGCATTACCCCTGCTCGCCGAACCGTCCCCGGTGAGGCTATATGCAACGATCGAGGACGAGCGTCAGAGCGATATTTGGCTCAAGCAGGAACGCCAGCCTCTGCTTTTACATTTCCCTATCCTGAGCCCAGAGAAGATCCCGTCCTCCGTCCTCCGTCTTCCGTCTGTCGTGCAGCGCCCTTCCCCGTCTCCGGGCCTTCGTCATCCGTCGTGAACGTAGTGAGCCCCACCCATCTCCTATCGGTCGCGCAGCGACCTTTCTCCTTGAAATTGAAAGGTAACCATGCTACTATAAATTTCAGCTTGACATATTGCGGAGTTTAACACTCACGGCAACTCGTTCATGTTTATCTTTACCATTTCTCAACTATGATAATTGAATAGATGATTTTCCAGCATTGGTGGGCGAAGTTGATCAAAGAGGAGAGGAACCGTGGCTAGCTTAATTGGAACAGAAATCGGAAAATATCGCATCACTGAACGCCTGGGCCAGGGAGGGATGGCGGAAGTATACGCGGGAGTTCATACCCACCTGGACCGCAAGGTTGCTGTTAAGGTACTGCACAGTTACCTGCTGGAAGGGGGCGATTTTGTGGCTCGCTTTAAACGCGAAGCCAAAGCTGTGGCTAACCTGCGCCACCCGAATATTGTCCAGGTGTATGATTTTGATATCCAGGAAGGTTTGATCTTTATGGTGATGGAGTATATTGACGGGGTCAACCTCCATACCAAGCTGGTCGAGATGGGCAACAAAGGGGAGCGCATGCCCATCAAGCTGATCGGATCGATCATCAATGATATCGCCAGCGCCCTGGATTACGCCCACTCCAAGGGCATGCTGCACAGGGATATCAAACCCTCCAATATCATGATCGACAGCGAAAATAAAGCCTACCTAACAGATTTTGGTATCGCCAAATTGCTCAGCGACCAGAAATTTACCGCTACCGGAACTCTGGTTGGCACGCCAGCCTATATGTCTCCCGAGCAGGGCCGGGGAGATGACCTCACCGAAGAAAGCGACATTTACTCCCTGGGTGTGGTGGCTTTTGAAATGCTCACCGGTCAGGTTCCCTACGATGCCAAAACACCGATCGGCATCGTCCATAAACAGATCAACGATCCCGTCCCTACCATCAGTGAGCTGGTAGATGGCGTGCCCAGCACGGCCCAGGAAGTGATCGACCGCGCCCTGGCCAAATCGCCCGAAGGCAGATTCTCCTCCGCTGTAGAACTGGTTGGTGCCCTGCGGATTGCTCTTCAGGCCCTGGAATCCACAGAGCCGATCGCAGTCCCGGCTGAGGAGCCCCCAACCATAGTTGATGATGGCCTGGAAGCGCCCACGGTGACCATGAAAGCCGAGGATATGGAGCAGGCCACGATTGTGATGGAGGCAGAAGCCAAAAAAGAAGAACCAGCCGAAGAAACCCCAGCTGAGAGGAAGGCCAAAGAAAAATCAGCTCCAAAACCCAAGGGGGAAAAGAAAAAGATCCCTCTCTGGGTTTATATTGCTGGCGCAGTGGGTATTTTGGCTGTTGTGGGAGTGATCCTGACCCAGGTGATCGATTTTGGAGGAACCACGCCCACCACCCCGACTTCAACCAACGCTGTTCAAGTAAGAGCTACTGCAGCCAATGAGTCAACTTCAATACCCAGCTCATCCTCCGATGAAGAATTAGAATCTGATCCAGGTCACCCCAGCACTCCCGTAGAAATATTCTTTGATTTTGAACACCAAGACGAAGAGCTGAAAATTGTTCTGGGGGGAGACCAAGATTTCGAAATCATTGAGATGGATGATGGAACTCATGTTTTCCAAAGCGGCAATGGAATAGTATTACCTTCAGATGGTGATAATGATATTGAGGATTGGTACCTGACATTTGATATTGATGATAATCTACTATTTGAACTGCCTGAAGAGGGACATGTCCGCGTTGAAGTTGAGTACCTCGATCAAGCCAGTGAGCTGGATCTGACCAATCATTGGTTTGTCTTGCAATATGATGCTCACTCCGGAGGAGGGTCTGGTGATGGCAGATTAAAAGATACTGAAATAGTTGAACTTAAAGATACGGGTGAATTCAAGAACGTGGTTTTTGACCTGAACGATGCCAGATTTGCCAATCTTATCAGCGGGCATGACTTCCGCTTCAATCCTGGGGACGGTAATGTCACCCTCCGTAAAGTTACTGTGTCCTACTACCCGCCGGGAGTGGACCCGGACGCTCCCTGGGGAAATGGCGAAGAACTTTTCCTTGAGGGGACAAATCTCTATGCCGCCGGGGATGTGGGGGGGGCCATTGAGGCTTTCGAAAATGCCCTCAATACTGGCTTCCGGGAGGCTGAGGTCTACGTTCAACTCGGCCAGGCTAAACGGGAATTTGGAGATTTCTATGGCGCGATCGAACAATTGAGGACAGCCACAGAACTGGATCCGAATAATTTTGGCGCCTGGTACAGTCTGGCGGAAGCCAACTTCAATACCGGGGAAGACCAAAACAAAGATGAAGCCCACTGGGCTATGGACCATGCCCTGTCCCTTGACCCGGAAAATGCCAGCGCCCACTGGCTGATGGGTATGATCCGCTTCGAGATGTTCGACAACCCGGAGGAGGCGATCATGGACCTCAGCCGGGCCATTGAACTGGATCCGGGGAACAGTTTCTTCTATCATATGCGGGCTTATATTCACTCCGCTGTCGGCGAGTGGCAGGAGTGCATTGATAATGCAAATGAAGCACTTGCACTGGGGAGTGATGATTCCTTTATCCATTACCGGCGAGGTATTTGTTATCGCGCTTTGGATGAGATCGAACCAGCCCGGGAAGATTTTGAGAATTTCCTTGCAATGACTGAGGGAAATCCTGAGATTATTGAACGCCAGGAAGTTCAAGAGTGGCTGGACAGCAAATAACAGGGAGAAGACTAAATGGCAAACACAGAGCAGAAAACCCTCTTCGCCTTTGACTGCGGCGCCACCAACTGGCGCCTGTACCGCTCCCAGTATGACCTGGTGGGCAACCGCGTCCACCTGATCGGTGAGCCCAGTCCCTCTCCCCTGACCAGCTTTGTCGACCGGCGCCTGCCGGCCATACTGCTGCTGACCCCGGATGGCACTGAGCTGGACTGCTACGGAGATATGGCCCAGAGCCAGGTGGATGACGAATCCAACCGGCTTCGGATCCGGGACTACTTTAAACCCTGCATCGGCGCCCACCTCGATCCCAATCCCGAACCTCACCAGCTGCGCTACACCCACCAGCAGGCGCTGACCTTCACGCGCCTGATGCTGGACGCGGTGCTGGCCCAGCTCTTGCGGGAAAAGTGGCGCACGGGCAGTTTTGATGCGAGAGCTGTATTTGCTTTTGCTTATCCCGTCCACTGGCAAACCGCTCATGCGGGTGTGATCTTTGATGATTTTTCCAAAGTCGTCAAGAACTGCCTGCCGGAAGAGGTGCACGAAAACATCCGCTTTGTCTCTGAACCAGAAGGAGCCATCCTGAGCCTGAAAAGGCAGGGTCACCTCCAGCATCTATCTGCAGGCAAATCAACTCTGATCGTGGATGTGGGCGGCAGCACCACAGACCTGGTAGCTGGAGAAGTTGATCCCCGCAGTGGGGAATTGATCTTCATCGGCCGCTACGGTGAGGCTTTTGGCGGCGGCCACTACGATACCCAGCTGGCCAACAGCATTGCCGATGAACTGCGCATCCCGGCCTCCGCTATCGCCGAAGACCCCGGGGCACTGCTTTCATTACGCAATGTAGCCAAACGTCTCAAGGAATCCCTCAGCCGCCAGCTGCTCTTTGATGAGGATACTTCACGCGTCCCGCAAAGGACTGTTACCCTGGTGATGCGCGACGGTGAGATCTTCCGGGGTATGGTCAAACTTGATAAAGGCAAATTCCAGGATATCACCAGCGGCCTGGCCAGGAACTTTTCCAACCTGGTTGAGAATGGCCTGAAAGCAATTGGCCTGGATGAGGACCAGATCGGGCAGATCGTTCTGGTGGGCGGCGGCTCCCAGCTGTATTCGATCTACAAACATCTGGAAGAGCGCTTTCCCGGCAAGGACCTGATCCTGGCTGACAACCCCGATGAAAGTGTCGTTGTAGGCACCAGCCTGGAATACGGCGCTGCCAGCGAACGGGCCCGGCCCAGCCTGTTATTCATGGGGGATATCGAAGCCCTCGCCGCTGTAAAACCGGAAGAAACCAGCCCAGGAGGGGAAGAAACTCCGGAAGAGAAGAGCTATATCCTCGAATCCCCCTTGGGTGATATCTTCCACCTGGTGGATGGAGAAAACCGGGTGGGACGCTCAGCAACCAATGAGATCCATATCCCGGCTGAGAAGATCTCCCGCCATCATGCCCGATTTTTGATCGCCGGAGATACGATCGAGCTGATCGATCTGGGCAGCACCAACGGTTCCTTTGTGAATGATACCCGCCTGGAAAAAAACCAGCCGATCTCACTGAACGAGGATGATGAAGTTCGTTTTGGAGACCACAGTTTTCGACTGAAAAGATCAAATAACTGATATTTGGGGAGGATCCCATGGCCCAGCAATCTGACAATCAACTGGTTAATCTTTCTTCTCCCCAGGATCTCACTCCGGAACTGCTGGCCGCAGCCGGGGAAATGCTTTCCCGCTCCACTCTTTTTGCTTTACGCCGCAACTACCTGGACGGACCCATCCTGGAAAATGAAGTCATGCGGGTTTTGGAAGGGAAAATTTCCTCCTCCCCGGATGTGGCTTTTTTCGAAGTGGAGCAGGTAGGGAAACCCATCAATGAAAATGATGTGGATTATTTTGGCGCCATTCAAACTGCCCTGGCTGCCTGTCATGATCCCCGCTATGCCTTGATCTTTGCCATCAGCAGCGACGGCATGCGCAACCGGATCTATTTCGGGGTCACGGGCAGGGCGCCCGGAACCCAGCCTGCCCTCTTTGCCAATCAGCTGGGGCAGTTCCTGTGTTCCAACTGGCCGGGAACCCGGGTGAGGATGGTGGATGATTATAAGGAGATTGCCGACAAAGTCCATGTCCCCCTCAGCACTTTCTCCCACGCCCGGGCCTTTACCGGGATCCCATCTCCAAAAACAGAACAAAAACAGGGAGGGACCGATCCCCAAACCCTCGATAAATTAATGCGGGGTATGCGCGGAAAACCCTACCTCTACCTGGTGCTGGCTGAACCCCTGCCGGAATCCGCAGTGGTGGATACGGTGGATGCCTGCAATTCGCTCTCCGGGCAGATCCACGGTTTTATGAAAACCACCCTTCAGATGGGAAAAAGCCAGGGAACATCAGATACCACTTCCAGCTCCGAATCAGAATCTGAATCCACATCAACTTCCAAGAGTGAATCCAGCAGCGATTCCGAAAGCAAAAGCAAGGGTGTTTTGGGCACTGCCATGGAAGGCGGCAGCGGTGCGGCCAAAGGGTTAAAGATGGCCGGCATGGGCGGCGTAGCTGCCCTGCTGACCGTGGCCGGCGGCCCGTTCCTGCTTTCGGGCATGATGGGCATGTTTGGCCAGCTGCTGCCCTCCACCAGCGGCTCTTCCTCCAAAAGTGAATCCCTTTCAGAAAGCGAAAGCCTGAGCCGCTCGATCAGCACCTCCACCAGCGCCGGCACAACCACCGGCGAATCGATGACTTTCGGCCAGGAAGTGCTCAACAAACACGCCGAGGAATGCACAAGACTGCTTGGAGAAACTGTCAACCGCTTTGAAGTAGCCCGATCCCAGGGCTGCTGGAATGTGGGAGTATATATTTTAAGTGATCAGGCAGAATCGGCTTCGCAGGCCCAGGCTCAGCTCAAAGCCCTGGTCAGCGGCCATAAAAGCGCCTTTGAACCCATCCGGATCCACAAGTTGGACCCGGTCTGGGACGGTCAGGTCCAGGTGGCTCTGGATGCCTTCACCCAGCCTCGGTTGATGTTAACCGCCCCGGATGATGGTGAACCTATCCAGCATCCCCTGGGAAACCTTTATCAGGGCCTCACCACACCATTGAATACAGAAGAGCTTTCTTTATTAATCAACCTGCCCCGGCGGGAAATGCCGGGCTTGTCGGTCCAGTCCACAGCAACATTCAGCCTCAACCCGCCTGAACTGGAAGGGAAAAAACGGATCATGAGCCTGGGGACCGTCCTGGAAGGTGGAGAAGAGATCAAAGGGCTGGCCTATAACATCGACCTGGATTCCCTTACCCGCCATGTCTTCATCACTGGCATCACAGGCAGCGGCAAATCCAATACCTGCCGACGTTTCATCGAGGAAATGATGACCCAGAAGACCAACTGGATGGTCATTGAACCCGCCAAGGATGAATATGTCCAGCTGGCTCTGGCCTATAACGCTTCAGGCAAATTTAAGAAAAAAATCGCGGTTTATATGCCCGGACGGGAGGATTGGGGCGGGGTGAAGCTGGACCAGCTTAAGATCAATCCCTTTGATATCATCCGCCTCAAAGGCGCCCATACCAATGTCATGCCCCACCTCGACCGCCTGAAATCCATTTTTAATGCCAGCTTCCCGATGTACGAGATCCTGCCTGTGATCCTGGAAGAAGGCCTGGTGGACCTGTACGACAGCCAGGGTTGGCTGGAAGATGACGAACTGCCCCCCGATGGGGCCGGCGCCCCTACCCTGAGCCAGCTCCAGGCTCGCATCGGCGACCTGGTAAGCGCCAAGGGCTACGAGCAGCGTATCACAGATAATATCACCGCTGCCCTCAAAACCAGGATCGGCAGCCTGTTAAGGGGCTGGAAGGGCAAATTATTCGATCATTCCTTCTCCACTCCCTGGAAAGAGCTCTTCGATCGGCCAGTTGTGATCAACCTGAGCCAGATGGGTGACGATGCAGACAAGTGTTTTACCATGGCCCTGATACTGAATTTCCTGTACGAATACCGCCAGGCCCAGCATGAAGTGGCCGGATCGCCTGAATCTGCCGGCCTGCAGCACCTGGCTATTTTTGAAGAAGCCCACCGCGTCCTGCGGGCCGCCCCCCACGGCTCCAGCGGGGATGCCAATCCCGCGGCCAAGATGGGCGAAATGTTCTCCGACATCCTGGCAGAGATCCGGGCTTACGGCCAGGGACTGGGCATTATCGACCAGGTGCCCTCCAAGTTAGTGCCGGACGCCCTGAAAAACACTAACCTGAAGATCGTGCACCGCCTGGTCAGCGCCGATGACCGGGACGCCATGGCCAGTGCCCTGGCCCTGGAAGAAGACCAGCCCCAGATCATCGCCCGCCTCAAGGTCGGGCAGACCATTATCAGCGGCATCCAGGATGATATGGCTTCCTGGGTGAAGATCTTTTATACCCCGATCCCCGAGTTTAAAGCTGAGAAATAAGATATTCATCATTCCAGAAGCGGGAGTTACCCATGACCCAGGAAATCCACCCCATCGCCATTAAGAAAATGATCAGCTACTACTACCTGGTGGCTTTCTGCCCCCCGGCCCATATCAGCGCTTTGAAAAAAGCCAGCCAGAAAATGCGCACAGCCCTGGCCAAGCAATCCGGTTTGAAAATGGCTGATTTTGTAAAAGCGGTGGCACCAGAAGTAGGGCAGCGCATGGCAGCCTTCCAGCAGGCCACTCGCCAGCCGGACCAGGAAACGGTGGATAACCTGATAACAGCCATCATCGAGGCCGACAGCAAACCGGAAAAGACCGCCGAGTACCAGGCTTTAATGAAAGCGGTCGCCATCCATCCCGGGCGAGCCAAGATGAGCAACCGCCTGCACCGCCAGAAAGGCTGCAGCCTGTGCCAGGCCCCCTGCCAATACGGATTCTTTACCCTCATTTCCGAGCCAGATTTTAAGACCCTGCTTTCCATGCTTGGGGCAGAAAATCAAAAGATCGCCGCCGAAAGAAACCCGGTCAACGTTTTGTGGACCTATACCACCACCCATCTCTGGAAGACCCTCGAAGCCCAGGAAGGTTTTATCAGCGCTGACCATTTAGGCAACCTGTCTTATTGTTTATTGATGCTGGGCACCGCCAAATCGCGCTTCGCCATGCCTGAAGCCCAGCTGACCCGCTTCCAGGAAATGAATCAAAATACGATCCGCAGCTGGCGACCGGCCCAGATTGATGTTGTGGGAGAATAATCCTGCGGATTGGACCGAAGACCGGATGCTCACTTCGTTCGCGACCGAGGACCGGGGACGGGGGACGAGGGACTCACTTCGTTTGCGACCGAGGACGGAATCCGACATACGTATTGACTTTGAAAAGTAGATTAAGTTAAGCTAGATTCAGGGGGTAATAATGTGATCGAAAAATATAAATTTCACGATCTTACAGTCTATCAATTGGCGATGGATAATATTGATCAGGTGTATGCTGCAATCCCTGATTTACCAGATACGGAAAGATTCAATCTGTCTTCGCAAATAATACGCGCAGCAACATCCATCGATCTCAACATCGCAGAAGGATCCACAAGCCAATCCGATGCGGAGCAGAATAGATTTTTGGGATTAGCATTGAGATCGTATCTCGAAACGATTGCTTGTTTGGATCTTATTGAACGGAGATCATATCTTGATAATCAACAACTGCAGCAGCTCCGCAGTTTAGGCCACCAGCTATTTATGAAGTTGATTGCCTTTCGAAAGAATCTATCCCCCCAGTAATCCAACTAATTGCCAACTATTTACAATCCGGTCGTCGGTCGTCGGTCTCCCGTCGCTCGCTGCGCGAGCCCTCCGTCTTCCGTCGCGAGCGCTGCGAAATCCCCGTCCCCGGTCCTCCGTCTTCCGTCGCGAGCTCAGCGAGCAACCCGTCGCGTCTTACAGCCAACCTTAAAAATTTCGGAGAAATTTTGACATTAACACAAAAATCTTGTATAGTACTTATATCTAGCCTTCCTTGAGGCTTCCCCCACAGCAAATCCAAACCTCCTCAAGGCCGAGTATTTGCGTTTCCTGAGCAGCTTGGTCTTTGTCGTTTTATACGGGCAAAACCCGTTGGAGGTGATTTGTATGGTTGGCAGCTATACCTCAACCAAAACAATCTATTGCCGAAACCGGCACAGTCCTGGGGCGGGGTGTATACGCTGGGCGGGCTTTTTCCCCCGGCGAGATCGTGGAATCCTGCCCGGTGATATTGCTGGACCTTAACACCCAGCCCTTCCCGCGCCAGATCCGGCGCCTGGTCTACAACTGGTCCAAAACCCAGGTTGCCCTGGCCCTGGGCTACGGCAGCCTCTACAACCATCACGATCAGCCCAACCTGACCTTCAAGAGAAATACTAAAAACCAGAGCATCTCTTTCAGCGCCCGGCGGCAGATCGAGCCCGGGGAGCAGCTGACCATCAGCTACGACTACACCGGTTCAGGGGAAAGCCCGCGTGACAGGAGTTGGTTTGAGATCCACCAGGTGAAAAAGATCGATCTGGATCTGCAATCAAATAATTCATTTGTCCCACCAATCATCCTTGAGGAGGAAAAATGACAGACGGAATGGAACTTAATGAAGCCGAGGTACAACCCCCGAAGAAAGAGGAAATCAAGGAAACTCCCGAACAGGTAGCCGTGGTAAAAGAGGCATCCGAACAAGCTGAAAAAACCCAGGCTGCTGTTGAAACCCCTGAAGCAGTAGTCGATAAAGGGGATTTTAAAGCAGCCGAGAATCTGGAACAGGCCTTTGTGGCAGCGGTTCCTGAGAAAGCAGCTGAATCTGCCGACGAAGGGGCTAAACCTTCAGAAGGAGATCCAAAACCTGAGCCTTACGATGACCCGGGTGGACCAGAAATGGGTGCTGGTGAAGGTGAAATTAGCAGTGCTGAACCAGCAGAATCCGGGGCAAGAGCATCCCGGGAAGCCCCGGAAGCTGGAGCTGTACAGGAAGGTGAGAAGGTCTCTGCGGTGCCAGAAGTTTCCCTGGCAGGATCGAGAGAGGCAGGCTCGATCACGATCGGGACAGCGGTTGCTGAGGTCCCGGCTGCTGTTGAAAAAGCCGGCGAAGGACCCAGACCGGATGTCGAAAATGATTCCACTGGAAGTGAAGACCCCGGAGATGGTCCTGGAGGCGGACCAGCTGGTGAACCCAGCCTGGAAAAAACCCAGGCTGAACAGGTTCCCGAGGACAGCACTGCCCGGAGGGCAGAAAGCCAGAAACTGCCGGATGACAGGACGGTAGAACGGGAGGGTGACAAACCCGACCTGGTCTTCCACGATCCGGATGGAGATGGCGGAAAATTCAATCCAGATGACGGGTATGAACAGGCCGGGGATGTACACGAACCCAACCAGGTTACAGGCCAGTACGGCAGCGAAGGAGATCCGGCAAAAGGAAGTGTCGGCTATGTGGGGGATCCGGCCCATCCTGGGGAAGGTATCCCGGAAATCCCTGGAATGGACTTCAATCCAATGGATGCCATGCCCGGAATGGGCGGCGGGGGAGATGTGGGTGAGTTGGGTCTTGATATACCAGGCATAGACCAGGAAGGTGAGCTGGGGGAATTGGCCGGAGCGGCCGCTTTTGGCGGAGGTGACGCAAGGGTTGGCTGGACTGGAGAGTCGGAGATGACAGACAAGATGGACAGCAAGGGGAATCAGAACATCACTTATAAAGAGCATTACGTAGATGATAATGGCACTACGCAAGATATTACAACGGTCCACGAAGACGGCGTTACCACTCAAACAGTGACAACTACCGACAAGGATGGCAATACAACCACCGTAACGGACGTACAAGGTAATGAGGGTGGAGGTGATGGTGAAGGTGAAGGCGAGGGTGAAGGCGAGGGTGAAGGTGAGGGTGAGGGTGAAGGAGAAGGTGAAGGAGAAGGTGAAGATGAACCCCCTGATACTTCCGAAGAAGAATACGATCCTGAAGGTGATGCTGGAACGACTCCCTCAGGGCATGCCATTCCTCAAAAGTCTTATGACCCTTTGGATGAATCCCTGGACCTGACTGAATCTATGAGCCAGCCTGTGGATGAGGACAGCGCCAGCCCCACCGAACCCGGGATCGAATTTGATCGCGCGACCCAGACCAATCCTTACAGCCAGGACACCGACGAGCATGTCGATATGCCCAGGGGAGCGATGACACCTGAAGTAAGCAAGTTTACTCCGGGCATGGCTGGCGGTGACGATGGTGTGCTCGATCCCAATTTCGGAGCCGTTGACCCCAATAAACCTACTGGGGAACCCGACGCTGGTGGTGATGAAGGCCCCCCCCCAGAAAGGTAAGATTAGAGCAAGACCTCAATATCCCACTGCCTTCTCCGGAGGGCAGTGGGTAAATAGCAATCATAATAAATTTTTGTATAAACCCATTCCTGAATCAAACCAGGAGGTAACATGCCAGGCGGAACAGAGTTAACAGCAGCTGAAGTACAGCCCCAAAAAGAGCCGGAAGTACTGGAAAGTCCTGAAAAAGTAACCGAGGTCAGAGAGTCGGCCGAAGAACTTCAAAAAGTGGATGACGCCACCCTCGCCCCGGAAACTGTAGTTGAGCAAGGGGACTATACGGTATCCGAAAACCTGCAAACAGCAATTACGGAAGCAGTGACTACGGTGACAGAAGTTGCTGTGCGTCCCGGAGAGGACTTGGCCACACCAGATCCTATCACAGGAAGTGAGTCCGCTCCAGCGACCAGCGAAGTCCTGGAAGCAGCCGTTCCAACCATCACCCTGGAAGGCGCTGGCGTGGCAGGCAAGGTGACCATCGAGAGCGCCGCGGATGCAGCGGCCGACGGAGGACCGAAGACGGGAGACCGGGAAGTGGGGACCGCAGATATAGCGGCCGACGAGGGACGGAGGACGGAAGGGGCCGCAAATACAGCGGCTGACAGAGGACCGGAGACGGAAGACCGGGTCGAGGCCGCAGCAGACGAGACGGTGATGATCGATACCGTGCCCCTGCCAGAGACGCCAATCGCTACGACCGAGATCGACGGCAGAGAAGCCATTGGCACCTGGCCCACCCCGGAGGTTCCGAATACAGCCGGTGAGGAAGTTATTCCTCCCGCTGGAAGCAATCAAGTTGTAAGACCCTCAGACAGCACGATCGGGGGAGTAAGTGGTGTGGCTGGTGTAAGCCCTTCATCTGACTTCAGCGCTGATATGGAAGGTGTACAACCCGGTGAATCGCGGGGGTTCGCGGAATCTGATGGAAAACCAGACTACACATTTAAGGGTGACGGTATTAGCTCATCAACTGAATTTACTAATCGGTTCACTGGAGGGGAAATGGCCCGGGAAGTTACCCAGGATACAGTCTCTGCCAGTCCACCCCTTGAGGACGAGACAGGCAATCAATCCAGTTCCTCTGTCAACACAATAAATGGAGTAACAATTTCAGAAGCAAGTGTTGAAGTAGAGCCTCATAATATCCCGGATTCTAGTGAGCAAACTTCTGATCCCAGCGAGACCGCAGAGGAATATTCAGAACAATTGGCCCAATACGAGAAAGAACTGGAATTACAGCAGGAAGATCTGGTGGATTTAATCAATAGCCTGAGAGCAGAGCTGGAGGAGATTAATGAACTGGGAGAAGAGTTGGCTGACAAACGCGCAAATATGCCGGAACCTCCCTCCCAGGAAGATTATCTTAGCGAAGATGGGTCATTGGATGAGGAAAATTACAGTTGGGCATTAAAACAATATTCCGAAGACAAACATGCTTTTGAAAATGAGATCGGAATTTTACTTCAACAAATCGCCATCAAACAGGACATAATCACAAATTTGGAAGGACAGATCACTGACAAACGGGCTGAGATCGACATGACTCAGAAAAAAATCAATAAACTCCTAGGTATTATCAGCAATCTTCAGAAAAAAACGAATGAAACTCAGGACTCACTTATCCAAAATATTAAATGACGATAAATTTACTTTTATTGAAACTGGAACTTTCTTTGATTAATTCTTCAGGATCAAGTCAGGAAAAACAAAAGAGGAGCATTCCATGACCGGCGGAACTGAATTCCAGGAAGCAGTTGAAGCACCCCAGGAGAAGCTTGAAGTTAGCGAATCTAGAGCGGAGCTAAACAAGGCCACATTTGAGGCACCTTCCAAAATCGAAGAAGGGAATATCCAGGTTGCCGAAAACGTTCAGCAAGCTTTTGTGGCCGTCGTTGAGGCGGCTGGTGGCGCCGCTGGCGCAGACGGGAGACCGGAGATGGAAGAACGGGAAGTTAAGGCCGCAGAAGCAGTGGCCAACGGAGGACCGCAGACGGAGGACCGGGCAGCCCGGGCGGACTTTGCTAAAGAGCCTGAAGGGGCCACACGCGATGGTACCGCGATCGACATAACTGGGAGCACGGAACTGAACCAGGAAGCCACTCAACCGGAGATAGTAGAAACCAGGAATGGTGTTATCGATGATTTCCAGGCTGTAGAGGACACCAAAACCGAAAGTGCTCAGGAACCCTCAGCTAGCGATTCCGGAGTTCCAACCGGCAAGGAAGCTCTCGGGCAGCCTGCTCCAGATCCCTCCCACACCTACAGCGGGGTGGAAATGGCCCAGGGTGAGGTCCAGGAAGATAATGATCTCAATAACCCCCCTCCGGGCGAAGCCGCTGATTTAAACCCAACCGAGATGGAAGACCCACCAGCCTATGATCCCGATCTCATCCCTGAAAAAACAGGGACGGACCAATCGATCGATTTTAGAAATACTATTCAAACTTCACAGTCCGTAGTTTCGTCTGGCGTGGATCTAAGATCAACAGATGATGTAGTCAATGAAATGGAAAATCAGCTCAATACGATCGGGGACGATGCCGAACTGGCGGACATTGATCTGCAGAGTGCCCTCGATAAACAGCAGGAAACGATTGATATGCTTACCACAATGGGCGAGGTGCAGCGAGATACCGCTGAAACTGTGGTCCGCAAAATAGCCCTCGGGCAGACAAGTGCTGGAGATACAACAGATACCGGGGAAACCGGAGAAGGTGGGGAAAATAAGATCGTCATCGCGGCGGGTACAGGCCAGATCGATTTCAGCGAAATTGTCGGGGAAGTCAGTAAAATTGATCACTTCATCGCATCCTTGGATGTTGCCAAGGACGAAGTTGGGGATTTCCGGGTGCCGACCCTGCATCCCACCCAGATCGATCCCCTGCCTGAGCGCACAGCCAGCGGGGATTATCTGGAAACTCCCGCTGATGTCGCTGATCTTAACCTGACCGAGAAGCAAGACCCACCAGCCTATGATACCGATCTCAAACCTGAGAAAGCAGGAGAAAGTCAGCCAGAAAGCAGCGACCAGGAGTCATCCATCCGCCAGGAGATCTCCAACCTGCAGGATGAGCTCGATGATTGGCAGGAGGGTGAAACCCGGGAAATAACCTTCAATACCTGGGAAAAAGGTGAGGATGGCACGATGGTAAAAGTGGAAAAAACCGTCACTCTTACCAAAGAAGAAGCTGAGGATCTATTAGATACCATGGAAGATCGGCTAAGTAAAGACGAGTCCCGGGGAGGTACTGAGTCATCGGATTCTATTTACCAATTAAATGAAGGAATCTTGGTGGTGGGAGAAGCTCCAGTTGCTGAATTACCTTTGGATCTGAGTGACCTCATGGAGGACCTGGTTTTGGATGGTGAGGAAATAGGCGAGACCCAGGAAGAGGTGGTTGAAACATCTGATGATCAAGATGATGTGGATGAATCCGATGAACTGCGTGAAAACTATCAACAAACCATCAACAGCATCAATCAACAGATCACAAGTTTACAGCAAATATACCAAAGTTTGAACGGGGAACCAATCACATTGGTTGTTAATTTATTCTTTGCAGAAAAACAATCGGACGGGACATATACTATGGTCCACCAGACTACACAGGTGTCCTATTCTTCAATACCTTCACTTATTAACATGATGCTTGAAAAGATTTATCTAATTAACATGGAATTAGAAGACCTTGAGTACTCCTCTTCACCAATACCTCCCTCAACCCCCTCTACCCCTGGCGGAGATGAGAATGACGGGGGATCTATTAATTTAGATAGTGATCCTATTGATGATGCAGACGGAACTTCTGGCTTTAGCACTCAGAGTAGTGGGTCTGGCGCTACGAGCGCACAATCTGACTAAACTTAAGTTAATTAGATCTGGAAAAAAATGATTTATTTGAACAGAAGGAGGAAACCATGGCAGGCGGAGAAGAAACCCAAGAACCCAAGCAGGAATCCCAGGAAGGAGAAAATGCCTCACGAGAGGTCAAAGCCCAGGATGAAGTTAAGGAGCAGGAAACCCAGCGCAACCAGGAAGTGGTTGAAGAACCCGCAGCCGTGATCGAACGCGAAAGGGATGTTAAGGAATCCGAAGAAATTGAACAAGAAGTGGTCAAAGCTGTTGAGGCTGTAGGGGAACGAGGAGCGGGGACGGAGGATCGGAAAGAGGCCGCAGATACAGCGGCCGACGGAGGACCGAAGACGGAAGACCGGGAAGAGATCTCGGCCACGCCCATCCCCCTGCCCGGGCAACCGGACAAACCCGGTGATGAGATCTCTGCCACACCCATTCCGCTACCTGGCCAACCAGACAAATCTGGGGAAGAGGTCTCTGCCACACCTATTCCGCTACCTGGCCAACCAGACAAATCTGGGGAAGAAATCTCTGCCACACCTATTCCGCTACCTGGCCAACCAGACAAATCTGGGGAAGAAATCTCTGCCACACCGATTCCTTTACCTGGCCAACCGGACAGACCTGGGGAAGAGATCTCGGCCACGCCCATCCCCCTGCCCGGGCAACCGGACAGACCTGGGGAAGAGATCTCGGCCACGCCCATCCCCCTGCCCGGGCAACCGGACAGACCCGGGGAAGAGATCTCTGCCACCCCCATTCCTCTACCAGGCCAATCCAGGGAGGAACAAATCATCAAAACTGATGACCACATGGAGGAATTAGAACCCCAGGAAGGCAAACCTGTCCCCGCTGAGGATATCGAACATCAGGATCATTGGAGTGAACCTGGCAGCGAAGTTGTTGAAGGACTGGAGGAAGAACTACCTGAAGTGATTGCTGAAGAAGCCGAGGAGATCCAGGAAGACGAAGGCGGATCGATCCTGATTGGTGAGGATGAAGAAGAACTGGAGCAGATCGACTTGTCGGCGGAAGCGGCCAAAGAGGTGGAAGAATACTGGGAGCCGCCGGAGATGTATGTCCATCAAAATAAGGACGGTTCACTAGACTTTGTGGACGCAGCTGGAAAACCGATTAAATGTCCCCCGCATTACTCTAGGGACGCTGTAACCGGAGAGGTCCAAGCCTGGTACTATGGTGCAAAAACCGGGGAGGTTTTTGATGTACCTCCCTTTCCTGGTCATGACCTCACCGGTATTCTAGCGTACACCGCTCCAGATGGAACTGTCTCATTTGTGGATTCAGGTGGAAATCTCATTGATAGCCCTCCAGACTTTTTACGAAATAAGGATGGCTCGATATTCACAATGGATGCGGATGGAAAACAGTATACATTTAAAACATATGAACCTCCTACAAAAGGCGTATATATTTATTACAATCAAGACGGTTCATATCAAATTGTTGATCAAGAAGGTGATCTTATCAATTGTCCGCCTACTCTTGTCAGGGATAGTGTGACAAAAGAGTGGCTAATCAAAACATCTGAAGATCAATTTCTGAAGATTCCAGAATATAAACCCCCTACACAAGATATATATTATTATCAAGGAGCGGATGGATCCACCACGATTGTCGACGAAGATGGAACTCCAATCAAATGTCCCCCAATCTGGTCCTCACAGTATGCAAAGACCGGGGGTTCCGATACAAATATGTACATAAAAGGTGAAGACGGAGAATATTTAACCATTCAAGAGTATGTACCGCCAACTGAAGGTGTATTTATCTGTTATCACCCGGACGATTCTATCACCCTGGTCAACGATAAAGGGGAAACGATCAAATCCCCACCAAAGTTGACCTATGACCATATTGACGGTGAATATTACCTGGAAGGCAAAGATGGAAGTAGAATTAAGCCACAAAAGTGGTGGCAGCGTCCAATAGACATGTACGTCTATGTTGGGCAAGATGGATCTGTAGAGATTGTCAATGAAAATGGGGAAATAATCGAAAATCCTATGCAATATACAGAAGATAATGGGAAGTATATCGCTTTGGGTGGTGAGGAAATTCCTCTCTATAAACCTCCCTCTTCCCATTGGGACAAGAAATGATTTCCAGACCAGGAGAACTATCTTCCTGAGAACAACTCGTTCAGAATATGCTGCCAAGATGATCAGCAGACTGGTCATCTTGGCCAGCATCTGATCCCTTTCATGCAGCAGTCGTGGCCATTTGGGTCCCAGGTCTGCGTTTGGGGTTGAATTCGCCAGCACTTTGCTATCATCCGTCTTCGGTCCTCGGTCGTCGGTCATCGGTCGCTAGCAAAGCTAGCCCTGCCCCGTCTTCCATCCTCGGTCTTCGGTCGCTAGCCAAGTGAGCCCTCCCCCGTCTTCCGTCCTAGGTCTTCGGTCTGCTTTATAATATCTCCATGCCTTTCCAGCTCATCACCCCCGCCCACCACCAAGCGATCAGCACCCTGGTTGAGAATATTCCCACCCGGGAGATCTCTGAGGTCTCGTCGGACCTTGCTGTGCTCATCGAGCGTATTCGCAATGACATCCCGGAGAAAAAACGCATCTCCACCGGGCGTTATAGCATTGTCAAAGCCCTCGGAGAAGCGCTCTACCCCCTGCTGGCAGATCCCTTTGGTTTCGGTGTGGCGCTCTTCGAAACACCCGGTGACCCCTTCGTGCGCAGCCTGGCACTGCAGCTGCTTTCCCTCTGGGCAGTTAACAATGGCGGAGTGGACCCTGTGAAGGGATGTTTCGAAGCTGCGGCTGGAAATGAGGACTGGATCCTCCGGGAATGCGCCTCGGGGCTTGTCCGCAAATTAGTAAAAAGATATCCCGATCAGATTCAGGGCTGGTACCTAAAAATGGTCCACTCCCCCAACCCAAATCAGCGCCGATTTGTGAGTGAGTCCCTCCGCCCGGTGGTAGAAAACCGCTGGTTTCACAAAGATCCCAACTATGCCTTGGAGGTGATCAAGCACCTCTTTAAAGAATCAGCCCCCTACCCCCGAACCTCGATAGGCAACAACCTCAGCGATTGGATGCGCGTCAGCGAAGAGCTAGCCTGGCCTATCCTCACTGAACTGGCCCATAACGGCGATAAAAATTCCTACTGGATCGCCTACCGGGCCTGCCGCAACCTGGTCAAAAAAGAACCCCTCAGGGTCTTGAAGCTGCTGGATATCAGGGAGTATAAATACAAAGACCGCCATTTCCGGATGGAGGACTTCCAGGAGAGTTAAAAAATATGGTACTGTCAAAAATTGCGGGGCAGCAGCTCGGCCGTCCCGGCCTTCTGCTCAGCAGCACCCTGGCATCGCTCTGGAATCACAGAAACGCAGACCTGAATGAGACCGTGCTCCAGCTGCTGCCCGATCCTCCTCCGGGCAAGATCCTGGAGGTTGGATTTGGGGGAGGGTATTTGATCAGCCGGATGATTGGAAAATATCCGGAGGCTCAGATCGCAGGAGTAGACCATTCCCGTTATCTAGTGAGGCGGCTTGAAAAACACTTAAAAAAACACCTTAAATCCGGCCGATTGGTTCTCAAGTGCGCCCCGGCGGAGGATCTGCCCTTTCCAGATATTTCCTTTCAGGGCATCTGCAGTGTGAATTCCATCTTCTACTGGGATGATATTCCCGCGGCAGTATCAGAGCTGCGGCGGGTCCTGGAAGCTGGCGGCTGGCTCTGTTTGTGTTTTACCTGCCCTGAATCGATCGAGGACAAAGGCTTCGCCTCTGAAATCCACCCGGTCCAGGCGGGCTGGGTCCTGGAACTGCTGCTGGAAGCCGGTTTTATTGATCCAGATGTTCAAGATTTTCAGGACAGACACCGCAGCTATGTCTGCCTTACAGCAAAAGGGTGAATCATCATAGTAGTTTAAGAAGGAAAAATGAAAACCAATCATCCATACGGAAAAAATCAATGGGAATAACA
Source organism: uncultured Anaerolineales bacterium (assembly GCA_964627755.1). Taxonomy (GTDB): domain Bacteria; phylum Chloroflexota; class Anaerolineae; order Anaerolineales; family UBA11858; genus B10-G9. Next base: position 43,773 of record CAZVIH010000004.1, on the reverse strand, counting down.
CTCTGGACTGAAATTGACCAATATTATCAGGATCTGCTCACAAGGCCGGATCCAGCCTTGGAAAAAGCAAAAATGACTCCTGATCTACCGGATATAAGCCTTTCCAGCACCCAGGGCCGTTTCCTGGAGATCATGGTCCGCAGCCTGGGAGCCAAACACGTCCTGGAGATCGGCACCCTGGGAGGATACAGCACCGCCTGGCTTGCCAGGGGGCTTCCCTACGGAGCCAGGCTGATCAGTCTGGAGATCGATCCCGAGCGGGCAAAACTGGCCCGCGAAAACTTGAACCTCTTTGAATTCAAAGCCAAGGTGGAGGTCTGGGTTGGTGACGCTTTACATAATATGGCTGAAATGACTAAAATTGACCAGCCTCCTTTCGATCTGATCTTCATCGATGGCGAAAAATCCCAGTACACCGATTATCTGGACCTCTCCATCCAGCTCTCCCACCCCGGGACGCTGATCATCGCCGATAACGTTATTAAACACGGCAGGATCTTCAACCAGGAGATAAACACACCCAGCAGGATCGGGATCACCACCTTCCACGAAAAGGTAGCCGCCCATCCCCGTCTGCAGGCCGCTGTTCTGCAAACCGTGGGTGAAAAAGGCCACGATGGATTTTCCTTTATTTTGGTAAAGGAAGAGGAATAGGTTACATCAAATGACCATATTTGTCATTCTGACATTGAGCGCAGCGAAATGAAAGAATCCAGATAGGAATGGCTTTGAGGATAGATGTGTTGGAAATAGTTAAGATCTATGTATTGGATTTGAATATGGATCCTTCCTCTTCTCTTCGTTCAGAGTCAGGATGACAAAATAGGTTTCTTCAATAGCACATCAATCACTGAAGCTAAATCTATTTACGACTTACTACTTACGAATTACTGAATACTGATCACTTCAGCCTCCGTACATCCCCCTCTCTCACCGTTACCCCCTCTTTATCAAGGGTCTCCAGAAATGCCAGCATATATTTCCGGCTGCTGCCGAACATATCCCTGGCCTGGGCTACTGTGATCGGACCTTCTTTTTCGATCTTCTTCTTCAGCTTCTCTACCATCGTTTGATAGGCATCCGGTGTAAATACCACTTCAGCAGAAAGCTGCTTTAGTTCATTTAGGGCAATCAGAGCGTTATATAAATCCTCACCAATGGATTCTTTGCATTCTGCTACAGAAGGCGGCTGAGTTGGATTTGTTAAAAATTGATCTAAAAGGCTCTTGGTCAGTTTTATCTGCTCGCTGGAAAAACGAATTTCGAAATCCGGCTTTTTAATATAAGGACCGGTTTGCAGCACATTCCCGGCAGCTATCAGCCCCTCAACAGCTTCTTTGAAGATATTATCAGCAAGTTTGGATTGGCTTTTGAGTTCTTCCAGCGCCATTCCAACCTTCATGGGATATTTCTGATGATAATCTTCGATCCGGGAACCCAACCCGGAGAGGATGCTGTCCCAGATGCTCTTAAGGGTGATAAATTTTTTACTTTTCTTTCCGATCTCCAGGGCGATGCCATCTTCGATCAGTTGATCCAGGATTTGCCTGGTTGATTCTCCATCTAAACCTGATACTTCCAGGATTTCCTTCCAGGTCGAGAATCTGGCTCCCGCAAGAGCCTCAACCAGCACATCGACCGGATCACCTTCAGCGATGGATTCCAAGCGGTTGATGGTATCTTTATCAAAGCGTTTATGGCGGTAAGGAGGATGGGGATCGATCACAACTCCCCCACCCAGAGTTTCAGATGGTGAAGGTCTTCTCAGGATAAACCTGTCACCCCTAACCGCAACTACCGGATCGTCTACCTCAAGCTGCAGCAGTGCCTTATCACCAGGTTTTAGCTGCTCGACGCCTAACAACCTGACTCTGGCCCGGGTTTCATCAGCCCCCAGAAATAATTTTGTCTCCAGATCGTGAGTGAGAGGTTTATCGATGCCCGGTAGGAATTTAAAACTGACATCCAAACGGCGGGTTGGTTGATAATCCCCCGGATGAATGAGAGTATCCCCCCTTTTAATCTCCTTATTTTCAATGCCTGAGATATTCACCGCAACCCGGTTTCCAGGGCCGATCTGCTTCACCTCATGACTATGGTTCTGCAGTCCCCTGATGCGGCCTGTTTTATCCTCGGGTAGTAATTCCACTTCTTCACCAACCTGCAGTGATCCGTCCAGCAGGGTTCCGGTTACAACCGATCCAAATCCCGACATTAAAAAGACCCGGTCCACAGATAAACGGGGTCGGCCCAGATCAGGGCGTTCAGGCTGATCTTCCAATACAGAACTGAGGGTATTTAACAGATCATCAATACCAGATTTGGTCTTGGCTGAAACCCGGACGATGGGAGCATCTTTCAGGGCTGTGGTAGAGATCAAATCTCTGATCTCCACTTCAACCAGGTCAAGCCAATCGGGATCATCAACCAAATCGATTTTTGTGAGGGCTACCAATCCCTTATCCACTTCCAGGAGATCCAGAATATTTAGATGTTCCCTGGTCTGAGGCATAACGCCTTCATCCGCCGCAATCACCAGCAGGCAGGCATCAATGCTTCCGATCCCGGATAACATGTTTTCAATGAAATCCCGATGACCGGGCACATCCACAATGCTGATGCCCTTGCCATCCGGCAGCTGGAAGCTGTCAAATCCCAGAACGATGCTCATCTCCCGCTCACGCTCTTCCTTCAAACGGTCAGGGTGGGTCCCGGTAATAGCTTCTATCAGGGTGGATTTTCCGTGGTCAACATGACCTGCTGTGCCAATAATGTACATAATAATCTAAGGGACGAAGTCCTTTGAAAGGACTTCGTCCCAATATCAACCCTAACGAAAACCATCCATAATCTGCTCAAAATCACCTGCCCAATCCCGCATCAGGCTCAATAACCCCTGGAGCTGGTTCTCGGTATATTTACTGATCTGAGCCATCTGATCTTCTATATCTTGCAAACTATCTTCCAGGACTGTAATGCGGTCTTCCCCTTCTTTATACTGCCGTTCAATCAGTTTGGATTTTTCATTCTGGGAGAGTGTGTAATTCGTCCAGCGTTTCTGATTATCGGCCGTGAAAGTGCCCCATTCAGCCCTGAATTTTTCATCCGCAAGACGCTGCATTTCAGTGATCTCATTCACCCTTCGATCCAGCAGGGAGGATAGATCTTTCAACTCATCCTGCATGCGCTTGATTCCCCTGTGAGTGGTGTCCAACTTTGCCATCTGATCATCCAGATCCTGGGCTTGTTTTTCAATGATTTCAAATCGGGTCATCCAGTTTTTCCAGGTCGTCTCTCGTTCAGTTGATTTCAGGTTTGTTTGTTCGAGGAAATTTTCCTGCTCTTTTTTAAGTTCCCGCCGGGTTGATTCCATTTCCTGGATCCGGCCCTTGACCTTCTGATAATCACTGTTTACAAGATCCAGCAACCCCCGAACTTCATCAACTCGTTTACGCAGAGCTGACTGTTCTGCCTGGATATCTGCAACCCGTTTTATTTCCTTTTGACGATCCTGCTTGGCAGCTTTGGAAACGCGCTGATATTCCTCGTAGCCCTTTTTGATATCATCATATGAATTTTCCATTTCGCGCAAGGAGGCATTAAACCGGTTCTCTTCTTCTACCCGGGTAATCATATCTTTTTCCAAATCTTTGATCTTTTTAATCTCCTCCAGCTGCTTCTTTTGCTGAGCTTCAATCCCCTGAAGTTGAGCTCGGAGGTCTTTTTTGGCGTCAGCGATCCATGATTTTGCTAATTTTTCCAGTTCCTTTAATTCTTTTTTCCTGTCCACCCTCAAAGCACCCAGATCAGCCTCAAAGTCATCCACCCGAGTAACAGAGGTCCTCAATCGGGTTATATCACTGTCATAATCCCTGGTTTGTTTATCAATAGCATCTAGTTTCTCTTCAAGATTCAGCAGCCGGTTTTCCAATTCCGAGATGATGGTTTTATCTTTTCTTCTTTCATCATCCAGCCATTTGACGCGCTTTTCCAACTGTTCATTTTCCATGTATGATTCTCCTCAGAAAGGAATATTTAAGGCATTGAGATTATAGCATGGTAGACCTTTGTAATAAAAGCGGAGATCCGAGGGACAGAGGTTGTTTTTCTTCAGGATCCCAGCAGTAGATCAGAGATGGTTCGGGTCAAGCTGAATATCCATTGGGGAAGGAAACCGATCAATATCAGCAAAATATTCAAACCCAGGATCAAGTACCGGTAAAAAGGGTCTCCCAGGATCAGGACGGTTTCTTCCCCGGTATTTTTGGTTAATACACCCAGCAAACGCAGCCCACCGAAAATCAATCCCAGTGTGCTGAGCACAAATACACTATTGATCCAGAAAGGATAGAAGCTGAGACCTGATCCCAAAGCCCAATAAATAGGGAATCCGCCCAGCAGTGGTACTCCAGCCAGCGCAAAATACCCCAACAGCAGGCCCGAACTTGTCACTGGCCATAATCTGGCAGCCCCCGCAGCAGATTGAAAATCAAGGTCTTGAATGCCTTGCTGCAATTGGGTCAAGGAGATTGACCAGACTCCCAGGGAAATACTCTGGAGGATCACCATCCCAAAATAGATCGGAAAACCCGCCTGGAACAGGCTGATAGCCAGCAAGGACCGGCCTATTTCCGCAATGATCACCGCTCCTATCAATCTGCCCATATGTTTGGAGAAGATAGCAATCAAACCACCAAAACCCAGCATAATAACACCGGCAAGCTGGAGCGGCCCTTGAATATTTACACCTTGACCGATCCAACCACCTTCCAGGATAAATCTTGTGCCAAACAGGAATACCCCCAGAAAGTATGTGTTAAAGATAAAGCCTGACAGGAAAGGATGATTCCTCTCACCTACCATGGGAATCCAGCTGATAAATGGGAAAATCGATAACAAAAAGGAAAATCCCAGAGCCAGGATTAACAGAGAACGTGTCAACATCACTTGATTTCCCCTGTTTAGATTTATCCAGCTGGCCAGCCAGGCTGCAAAGAGGATAAATAACATACCCAGGATCTGGAATATTAAAAATCGCAGAACTCCAGGAGTGGGTTCCAACCCTGGTGGAGAGAGCAAAACCACGTAAATTAAAGCCAGGAATGCAAAAAACAGAGCTCCGTAGAAAATTGGCTCAACCGAGTAAGCAGTGAGAATTAAACACATCCCGGCCAGGCTGAGGGGAATGAACTGGGTTGGGACCAGTTTGGGATCCATGATCAACAGCCAGAAAAACCACAGGGAAAATAACAGGATGACTATCGGACGATCTGCCCCAGAGAGGATAAAACGTCTGCCGAATATTAACAACTGGTCTGATAATTTTACTTCCCAGAACAGGAATTTAAAGACTTCATTAATTGGGAGGAGCAGCGCCGAGAATACCAATACGACGCTGTACGCCAACCCGATCCATCTTAGGAAATAGCGATTCCTCATCAGGAAAAGAGACATTCCGGCTACCAATAATGGTAAAAGGATCCATAAAATCGGCGTACTCACGGGCTTTCCTCCAGATTAGAAGCCATTAATAAATAGGATCCTAAAAATGCAAAACCGATATTCAGAATAGCCAGCAGCCCTGTCATCAATACAGATGCTTCCAGGGTAGCATACAGGATCTCAAATCCGGAAATGACGGTTAATAAACCAATGATGATCCGGAGGCTGTCCCGGGATAATAACAGCTGCAGCAGCCCTAATCCGAGCAGCCATAATCCTCCCAATGCCTGCTGGGAGGTTGCGCCCAGGAACCAGCGCAGTGCAGTCGGCACCAGGGAATATACGGAAATGCCAATCAATAAGGCAGCAAATCCTTTAAAAAATAAGCCCGAGAGATTAGCATCCAACCGATCAGCATTAATGGGTCCAAGCAAATTCTGGTAAGTAAGGAACAATACAGCCGAAGCCATCCAGCCAGCAACTAGTTTTACAACAGCAATTTCCAACGGCCAGCTAACACTGACCAACAGGAATACACCGATGTACTGTACAGCCAGCAATCCCGTCATTATACGTCTGCTGGGCATGATCAGGATCCCTGCTCCGCAAATGAAAAGGAGTACAACCAGAAGAGATTGTAAAAGATCAGACATTGTTGTTATCCACCTCTCAAACTGATCAAAGTTATGATCAGGAAACCCAATAACAGGGTCCAGATCAATCCTCCATCACCTTCAAATAAACGAGAGAAAAGATTTACAGCCCCATCAACCAGACGAGAAATTGAGTTTAGGGCTGTATCCATTGTTTTTTTGATCTGGGCTTTAAGCCTGTCCCAGCGGGAGATATTAAATTCAGGGATCCTGTCCCAGAACAAGACTGCAACGCCAAATAATAAAGCAGCGATCCAGGCAGAGACAGGGACAGAAGAAATAGCCAGGCTTGTATTTATCAAATCCGCCTGGATAGATATGGAAAGCTGGGAAAACAAAACCACTGCATATCCAGTGATCGTGAGAGGAGAGATCTGTTCGGAAGGTATTTCAATTCTGCGCCATTTCTGGATAACACTATTGAATATTCCTCCCAGTAATAATCCGGCCATCGCGGAAAAAAACATGCCCGGTACTCCCTGGAAATAGACCAGCCCTAACCAGGAAGGGAAAAAAGGCAGTGGTAAAATTCCTATTCCCCCCACGATCAAGGCCAGGCTCACAGCTCTTTTTGATCCAAATTTCCTGAACAATATAAGCCCAGTAAGCAGAAAGATCACGCCCCAGACCAAGACAGCTTCTGGAGCAGCGAAGCTGAAACATCCGATCAGCAGCGCCAGACTTACATTCCTCCAGTTCTTTGCTGGTGGGTTTATAAAAACACTTGCTAGAAGTACAAGGAAAATTAAAATGGACCCTGCTAGAAAAAGAAAAGATGGAACCGCATCAATGGTAAATATCTGAGCAGCCCGTGTGATCAGAACCAAACCCAGGACTGAAGGGATAAGGGAAGCATATTTACCAGAATGAATGCCTGACTGTTTGTCTTGAGATCCAATAAAAGTAAGGAACCATCCGCCAAAGCCAATTATTCCTGCAGCCAACAGAAAAGGTGCTGCGGAAGAAGGCAGTTCCGTCAGAAATGGAGCAACCCCGGTTGATGAATTGACCAGGGAAATATAAATGATCAGTAAAGGTCCGGTCAGACGCATCAAGATTCCCAGGATATATTGATGGCTGGCTGCTATATCCCCTTGATTCTTAATAAAATTATAGAGAGATAAAATCTCGATTACTGTCCAGATCAATGCCAGCGTGTATGCTGAATCCACCATTGTACCTAACACACAAGTCCCGCCCAGGATCGTGATCCAGGCGCTGGTTTGAGGTGAATGTCCTTCGACCAGGATTCCAAAGAAGATCAGCGTTGTTACAGCCAGAAAATAGGAGCTGGACACCCAATCCAGGGAGAATGCCAGGCTGGGCAGCAGTTTCTCACCTGCGTCCCAGATAGGGTTCAGATGTTGATCAGGAGTTATGAAGAAAAAGATCAGGGATAATAACCAGGCCATACCAGCAGTGAGCATCATCCAGAACTGGAGTTTTTGCAGGTTTTGATTAAATCTCCTGAATAACCATAACAGGACTGGATTTATGATCAAAAACAAAGAGCTGAAAAAAGGGAAAAGGCTCAAGAGATTATTCCTGGTATAAATCTACGCCTGTAAGATCAACGTCCAGCAGCAAATCAGAGATGGATAAATCTGTTCCAGGATAGACCAGATCTGGATCGATATCTGCCAGCGGGATCAGCACAAATGCCCGGTCCCTTAAACGGGGATGAGGGATTTCCAAATCCTCCTCCTGGATGATCTGATCACCAAAAAACAAAATATCAATATCCACTATGCGAGGTCCAAAGCGAATACTTGGTTTTCTGCCAATTTTCTGTTCTATACCCTTAATGTGCTCCAGCAGCTCAGATGGTTTCAGGGATGTTTCAACAGCTAGAACCTGGTTTAGAAAATCTGGCTGATCAAGAAATCCCCAGGGTTCAGTCTCATAAATGGGAGAAGCATCCAGGATTATCACTTCTGGGGGAAGTTCAGCTTTAACCGCTTCCAGGTTCGCCTCCCGGTTTCCCAGATTTGTACCGAGTGACAGGTAGATCCGTTCTGATTGATGATCATTCATATCATAAATTTTCTACAACCGACCTCTGCTTAAGGATAACACACCTGATTCATTCAGTGGTTTAACATACATTTTCGTTTAAATAGCATCCTCCCTGGTTGCCAGTTAACCCGCGGTTTGGTATAATCGCACAGCAAAATAAAACCTGGAGGGGTCGCATAGTCCGGCCTAGTGCGCGCGCTTGGAGAGCGCGTATTCCTCACGGAATCGTGGGTTCGAATCCCACCCCCTCCGCCTTAAAATCGCCCAGATAAAACTGGGCGTTTTTCTTGACTTGCAGCCTTAGGATCAGGGGTCACAGATAAACTGCAGATTTTGGTATAATACCCCTGATATCAACGAGAAACCCTGAATGAGATCATTATCAAAAAAGACCCGTCAGCTATTATATATCGGAATGTTCTTAACATTTATCGCCCTGGTAGGATTATTCCTTCCCAGGCAGGTCGGTGCATTACAATCAACTCCGAACCCCACACCCACAATCACCCCAACATTTATACTTGGTGAGGAACCGCTTAAATCAGGTGAAACCGGGGGTCTGATGCTGGGAGCAGCGATCATTCTAATAATTATCATCATTGGTGTTTTGATCCAATGGGTGATTCAAAAGAACAACCTGAAAGTTCCTAAATAATCACTCACATTCGCTAAAATATTGGACATTTAATGTACTCCTTTCCTCCCCAGAGGCTATCTGTTCAATTGATTGACACCCAACCCGGGCTTTGGTATCATGCCCACGAGCTTCGGGTGGGTCCGGCGCGGCAGAGCCCTTTGAACCGTGTCAGATCCGAAAGGAAGCAGCACTAAGGAGGATCCTCTGGGTGCCGCCGGTTTCCCTGCCCGAGGCTTTTTCTTTTCAATAAAACCATGAATATCTCTGATTTGATCAAAAAGCCCCTTTTCCAATTGATTGCAGCCGGTTTGGCTTCTGTTTTAGGGATTGCATTGATCGTCCTCAGCCTGCATAAGACAGTTTTTCTAGTTGTGAATGGACATACAGAACAAGTCAGTACCTTTGCCCTGACTGTAAACAGTCTTCTAAAAAACCAGGGTCTTCACCTGACTGAAAGTGAACGCATCACCCCGGAACCGGGAACAATGCTCTGGGGTGGTGAAGTAATCATCCTCAATACTTCCAGCTCGATTGAGATCACAGCCAATGGTGATGTAAACATCCTTCAAACAGCAGAACGCAGACCCGCGAATATCCTTCTGGATCTGGATTTAACGCTATTTCCGAAAGACCGGATCCTGGTGGATGGTCAAGTCACCGGGGAAGATTACCTTCTGCCTCTGGGAGAATCCCATAAAATCCAATTGATTCGGGGAACCCCAGTTACCATTGAATTTGAATCCGGAAACCAACAATTCATCAGTGATGCAGACACTCTCTCTGAGGCCTTTGAAAAAGAGGGCATTGAGATTTTTGAAGCAGATCAGCTTTCAAAACCACTCAGCACGGTCTTGGATGGGTCCAAAATAACGGTCTCATTGATCCGGGCCAAACCTTTGCTGGTTTATCTGGCAGATGAATCAGTCACAATCAGGACCACGGCAGAAACCGTTGGTGCTGCCCTGGCCCAGGGAGGTATTGCCCTCCAGGGACTGGATTACAGCATTCCTTCTGAACTTGAACCAATTCCGGAGAATGACCAGGTTCAGATCATCCGGGTTCGGGAAGAAATCCTCCTCAAACAGGAACAAATTCAGTTTTCGAGTGAATATCAACCGGCAGATGATTTAGCTCTGGACCAGCTGCAAATCCAGACTGGAGGAGAATATGGACTTCAAGCCCAGCGCCTGCGGATTGTGTATGAAAATGACAGAGAAGTCAGCCGTGAGTTAGAGAAGGAATGGGTCATCAGGGAGCCCAGCCCCCGCATTATTGGATACGGAACGCAGATCAATATTGAAACAACCGGCACAGCTGACGGACAGATCACCTATTGGCGGAAAATTACCGCTTATGCCACATCATATGACGAAACCTGCCCGGGCTGCAATTCGACCACTTCCAGTGGTGCCCCGCTTAAAAAAGGCAGCATTGCTGTCAAACTGGATTGGTACCGCTATATGAAAGGCATGCGGGTCTACATCCCTGGATATGGATTTGGAACCATTGAAGATGTTGGCTCCGGAGTGCCTTGGAGTGCTAACTGGGTTGATCTTGGATATCGGCATTCTGAATATGTGCCCTGGAGTAGAAACGTCACCGTTTATTTCCTGGCTCCGGCGCCCCCACCAGATAACATCATGTACGTCCTTTATTAATTCCCTTGCATTAGACTTTTTTAGTCATGACATAACCAGGTCTGAACACGATCGAGAAAACCTTCATCGGCATCCTCCATCCACCCCTGCGGTGATCAGTTGTACTGCAGCCCAAATCGATTCCCACTATAGGGCTTCCTACTCTCTCATTTTTCGCCCTGGCGAAAAATGTATCACCCCCCATTTCCCGTCAGTCATCCACTTCGGGTCTTGATTGAATATTAACTGGATCTGATCCAGATCCAATCCTACGGCCAATTCTGCCTTTAAGGTGCGCAGCGCAACCAGCGGGACGGGCAGGTAATCGACTGCTCGATGGAAAGCCTCAGTAAAATCCCATTCCCTATCCCCCAGGATGCGCCGGTAATTGGCGTCCCCTTTACTGATTAATAAACAGGATTCTTTCAGGTCTTCTCGAATATCAACTGGTACATCCCACATCGGCAGCGGTGAATTCCAAAAATAATGGGCTTTCGTCTGGATCCGGTTCTGTTTGAAGGCAGTTTCCAACCGTTTCCCAAATTGAACTGTGAGATCGTCCTGGGATCCGGTCAAGGACTGGATTGTTTTACCGAGGTCAGCTTCGATCACATCAGAAACGAAAGTAGGGTGGATCTTAACATGGAGAATTACTCGCTCAACCGATAGCTGACTGATCAGGATATCCGCCAGCGCCAGATCAGAGACCAGTTCAAATCCAGCATTATCCAGCATCATATCTACCTGGCTGATGGGCTGATCGGCTTTGCTGAATATTCTTAAGACCTGTTTGATATCATTGGCAAGCAGGTGTTCCTGAAGAGATTTCCTTGAATCGTTCCTGGGGTCAGTGGCGCTTCCGGCCGGCCAGAGGGATAAATCCGCCTGGTTTCCCCAGAGAGAAAAATACAATCCTTCCTGCAGGACTTTTTCCACCTTTCCAGGGTTTTCCAAACGATCAGCCAGAAATCCTGCCAGGAATGTGATATCCCCCCCAGTCTTTTCCAAGCCCTGCTGTTTCTGGTACTCAAACGGATCCTGCCCTAGGTTAAAATAATCCACTGCTTCCATAATCCTTCTGTAAAAATACGTCTCAACAAAAAACCAGGGAACCACCAGCCAATCCTTGCCCAGATAAGGTTGGATATACTTTTGCCATAATGTTTGATCGGGAGCACCCTGATCGATAAGCTGGCGGATGGGTTTATTAGGGATGTCTTCTTTGAGCTGTTTCAGATTTGCGTTGATTTGAGGTGGATATTGGTTTTCTTCGATAACCCGTTGGGCGATTACCGGCAGACGGTCTTTGATGGAGAAATGAGCCCAGGAGCCTGGTTTCGTGCCATTAATGGATGGTGGGTAGATTTTTGTCATAATGATTAATGATACCTAATCCTATTTTTTTGAGGATAAGGTATTCTGTAGAGAAACCGTATCCTTGAATTGCGTTATAATCCCAGCACATGAGCCAACCACTGCTCCAACCTATCTCCGAGATACTTACTAAATACGGCCTGCTTCCTGATAAAAGCCTGGGACAGAATTTTCTGACCGACCCCAACATTCTTGATATGATCACCAGCATCGCCGGGGTGACAGGAGCGGATGCCGTCCTGGAGATTGGCGCTGGGCTGGGTCATCTAACAGCCCAGCTGGCAAAAACCGCGGCCCAGGTTGTGGCAGTAGAGCTTGATGAGCGTTTTATTCCCATCCTGGAGAAAAACCTGACTGAATATCAAAATATCAGGATTGTTCAGGGGGATATATTAAGCCTCAACCCGCAGGATCTGGTTCAGGAAAATGACTATTTGGTGGTTGCCAATATCCCCTACTATATCACATCCCGCATCATCCGCAATTTGCTTGAATCAGAGCATAAACCTAATAGGATCATCCTTACTATCCAGTATGAAGTTGCCCAGCGATTATGCGCCAGAACCGGCAAAATGAGCCTGTTATCTCTAAGCGTTCTGATGTACGGAGAGCCCAGCCTGGAGATGCGCATTCCGGCAGGCGCTTTTTTCCCGCCACCCAAAGTGGATTCAGCGGTGGTCCTGGTAAACCTCCACGTTGAGCCTCTTTTGAAAGCGGAGCTGAGAGGAAAATTCTTTGAAATCATCAAAGCGGGTTTTTTGCATAAACGCAAAACTCTGCGGAATTCCCTCTCAAAAGGCTTGGCCTGGGCGCCAATTGAGGCCGAAAAACTACTGAAAGAAGCCGGCATTGATCCTCAGCGCAGGGCGGAAACCCTCTCAATGGATGAATGGCTAGAACTTACTCACAGGTATAATAAGATAAATCCAAACCAAATACCTCACCACAGATAAGGAATAAAATATGATCGATCCACGACTCCGAAAACTTGCCGATTTACTTGTCAATTACTCAGTGAAAGTCCAGCCACAAGAATGGGTTTTGATCAACAGCCATATGGTCACTGAACCATTAGTTGGCGAAGTGCTCAGGGCAGTTCTACAAGCCGGTGGTTATCCCCAGGTGGTCATGTACTCTGATACCATCTCCGAGTACAGCCTGAAATATGCCAGCGATGAACAGATCAAATGGATTTCACCGGCTACAAAGATGCTCTTCGAGGAAGCGGATGTATTGATCGCCCTGCAGGCATTTGAAAACACCCGCCACATGGCCGGCGTGGATCCCATAAAACAACAGCTTTCTGGCAAGGCGAAGCAGGGATTGATGCAAACCTACATGGAACGGTCAGCTTCTGGTGATCTGAGATGGACCCTGACCAATTACCCCTGCCCGGCTTATGCCCAGGATGCAGACATGAGCCTCACTGATTATGAGGATTTTGTCTACGGCGCCTGTTATTGTGATAAAGATGATCCCGTGGCTGAATGGCAGCGCATTCATGACGAACAGCAAAAAGTTATAGACTGGTTGAAAGGTAAAAAGATAGTCACCGTCAAAAGCCCCAATGCCGATCTCACACTTTCCGTTGAAGGTCGCACATTCATCAATTCCGACGGCTCCCATAATATGCCCAGCGGTGAGGTCTTCACCGGACCGGTGGAGGATTCTGCCAACGGCTGGGTGAATTACACCTATCCTGCCATCGAAAAGGGCAAGGAAGTGGAAGGTATCCATCTTGAGTTCAAGGATGGCAAGGTAGTCAACGCCTCAGCAACTAAAAATGAGGAATTCCTGCTGGCCATGCTGGACAGCGATGAAGGCTCCCGTTACCTGGGTGAGTTTGCCATTGGCACCAACTACGGCATCCAGAAATTCACCAAGAGCATTCTCTATGATGAGAAAATCGGCGGCTCGTTCCATATGGCGCTCGGCGCAGGATACCCTGAAACAGGCAGTAAAAACGTCTCCGCCATTCACTGGGATATGATCTGCGATGTCCGGGAGGACAGCGAGATTCGAGTGGATGGGGATCTGCTGTATAAGGATGGCAAATTCATGATCTAGGAACAAAAAGGACTGAGTCCCTCGGAGGGACTCAGTCCTTCTGCATTATAAAAGGGACCCGTAGTTTTTGAAACTCCGGGTCCCTTTTTATTTATCACAATTACTCTGCCAGCTTTCCGCTCTCCTCCACATAGCTCAGACTTTGATGTCTGAAATAGGTATTGTAAAGTACAGAATAATAACCCCCATCCTTCAGCAGGGAGTCATGCGTGCCTTCTTCTATGATTTTCCCCTTATCGATCACTATGATCCGGTCTGCAGATTTTACAGTGGAAAGCCGGTGCGCGATCAGAATACTGGTGCTGTCTTTTAGGATCAAGTCCAAAGCCTGCTGGATCTGTCTTTCAGTAAATGGATCAATGCTGGCAGTGGCTTCGTCCAGAATAAAGATGGCCGGGTTCTGGATCAACACCCGCAGCAGCGAAACCAGCTGGCGCTGCCCCATCGAAAGGTGGCCGCCCCGTTCTCCAACCTCGGTGTCAAAACTATCCGGAAGTGTCTCCAGCCACTCACCCTCACCAATCTCACTTGCCAGCTTGGTCATGTCTTCCAGACTGGAATCTGTACAGGCATACTGAATATTTTCCGCGACCGTACCTGAGAATAAAAAGGGTACCTGGGAGATCATACCCAGCTGTTTGCGGTAACTGGTAAGATCCAGATCTCGTATGTCATAATCATCAATCTTAATTGTTCCGGATTGGAATTCATAAAAGCGGGCAATCAATTTGGCAATAGAAGATTTTCCAGAGCCGGTATGCCCTACCAGGGCCACACTTTCGCCCGGGTTCAGGGTGAGATTAAAGTCCCTGAATACCCACTCATCCTCGTCATATTTAAAATTAAGATTCTCAATCCTAATCCTGCCTGAGATCCGGTCGGGAACCTGGTGATCATTCTGAACGACTGCTGGTTCAGCATCGATCAGGGCGTAGACACGTTCAGCTGCAGCCAATCCGACCTGGACCTGGGCTGAAAAAGAAGCCATGTTCAGTACCGGGAAGAAGAACCTTTCCAGACCTACCACAAAGAGGTACCAGGATCCGATGGTCACAATTCCCTGGGCTGCACTCATACCGCCAGTATAGACCAACAACGCTGTACCCACACCGCTCATAGCATTCAGCGCTGGAAAGACGATCGATAACACAAATCCCCTCCGAACATTGATCCGATATGACTCAATATTCGCTTTATCAAAATTGGCAAAGATTTCCGGTTCCTGGCGGAAATTTTTAGCCACAGCGATCCCGCTGACAGTTTCTTTGATCGTGGCGTTAACTTTGGCCATGGCCCGCATACCTTCCCGGGTCACCTTTCGAGCAATACCCCTGAATGCCCTTGCCAACAAAAAGATAACAGGTAAAAAACCGAGGATATATAAAAATAAGCGCAGTTCCAGGCGTATCAGAACTACTCCCAGAATCAGCGCTTGGATCATCTGAGCGCCAAGATCCGTGATCAGTATGATTAAGTTGCCAAACTCCCGAGTATCCGATGTAATCCTCGAGACCACACGCCCTGAAGAGTATTTATCATAGAATGACAGGTCATGGTTAGCTGCTGAACTAAAAGCATCCGTCCGTAACTTCATTACAATGCCAGAAACCACCCGTACGGTCATCCGCCGCCGGATCCAGTTCCCACCCCAGTTAATCAAGGCGGCCAGGATGACCAGTCCAATTAAAAGCTTGACCTGGGTGTCTGCCTGATTAGCATTCAGCCGGTCAATACTGCTGGAAATCACCAGCGGTAGCGATGCGCTGGCCGCTCCAATCAAGATCAGGAGCAGCGAGATTCCGACCAACATTCCCGTATATTCTTTTAAATACGATCCAATACGCTTCAGAAGGTCCCTATCGCTGTATTCTCGATCATATGCTTCAGTGTCAAGGTTGGAAAAGAAACCCATACTCATTGCCTCGTGGTTAAATGATCAATCCTTAAAAATCTGCCGGTATGCTCTGGAGCAGGCCATCAGCTCATCATGCGATCCCCGGTCGGTCACTTCACCCTTGCGAATGACCAGTATTGTGTCTGCCCAGCGAATTTGTGATAAACGGTGAGTGATGATAATGGTCGTTCTTCCCCTGGCTGCCTCAAATATGGCCTTCTGGATCTCATCCTCGGTAGCGCTGTCTATTGAACTGGTGGAATCATCCAGGATCAGGATCCGCGGATCGGTTAGGAATGCTCTGGCCAGCGCCAGGCGTTGGCGCTGTCCTCCGGAAAGAGTCACTCCCCGCTCTCCCAGGATGGTTTCATAACCATCCTTGAACGTCATGATAAATTCATGGGCCTGAGCGGACCTGGCTGCTTTTTCGATCTCTTCCCGGGTCGCCTCTGGCTTTCCAAAGGCTATATTTTCCGCAATGGTATTTGAAAACAGGAAAATATCCTGTTCAATGATAGATATTTGTTTGCGCAAGGCTTCCAGATTCCAATCCCGGACATCAACACCATCAACTCGAATGGCTCCGGAAGTAACATCAAAGGTTCGGTTGATCAATTTTGCCAGGGTGGTTTTCCCCGATCCCGTTTGTCCGACCACGGCGATAGTCTGGCCAGGTTGGACCGAGAAATCAATCCTGGTGAGTGTCAGATCAACATCCGGATAGGCATAGGAAACATTATCAAATTGGATCTTTCCTTTGATCTGCCCTTCAAAACCTCCCTGATTCTGGTCCAATTCTGTTTCCCGGTTGATCAATTCTAGGACACGTCGTGCCCCGGCAATACCCAGCGACACCTGGGAATAGGCAAATAGCGAGACAAAGGTCGGAAAGCCTAACAATCCCAGCAGGCCGTAATAAGCAGCGATATCTCCCACTTCCAGCAATCCTTGCTGGTAAAGCAAGATTGAATGAAAAAGACCACCGGCCTGAACCAGACCCATCACAAGCAGGGGTAAAAAACGGGCTTCAACGTCGCCCTGGTGGATCTCTTTCTTCATAAAACTGCGGGCATTGCTGGCAAATAAACTAACTTCACTGGATTCCTCCGCCATTCCCTTGACAGTTTCTATTCCGTCAACCGCTTCTGCCAGACGGGAATTCAGAGTACCAAAAGCGCTTCTAACTGCATCGGTGATCGGCTGTAGTTCATAAAGATACTGCCACAGAGCCAGAATATAAAGGATCAGGAAAATCAGGGGGGCTGCTATCAGGGAGGGATGATACTGGACGGAAAAGATAATGGGCATAATGATGAAGTTGGCGGATCCTACAACCAGGTTAAATCCCGGGCTGAACATGAAATTGATTTCGCGGACATCATTGGTAGCCCTGGCCATCACATCGCCAACTGGCAGTAAACTGTGATAGGTCATACTTTTTCCCAATAAAGCCGTATAAAGCTCATGCCGAATATCCCTTTCCATCAGCTGTCCTAGCAGCTCCGAACTGAAATTCCTTCCCAATTGAAGGACTCCCCGGATAATCTGGGTCACAACAATGATCAAAGCAATTCGTAACAGCACTTCCGTTCTGGGTGGGTTTTCCATCAGCGAGTTTAATGCTCTGCCGACCATGACCGGGACCACAGCTGCTAATGAAGCGTTGCCGATTGCACCTGCCAGGGTGGATAACCCCAGGTACCAGTACTGGGAGAAATGGGCGGTTAACCAGCCGGTTGGGCTGTTCCTGTGGGCTGCAATCCGGGCAGGTACTTGATACTCCTCTGGGAGAGAAAATTCACTGGTCAAATGATTGGGGTTATCCATACTTAATCGGGAATCTCGTCCGGGAAAATCAGATCTTTGGTGATGCTGAATGGGCCAAAGGATTCCAGATCCTCGAAACTCACCTGATGTGATATCTCAGAACCCGGGTCCAGGAGAAATACTTTATCTTCAAAATCAAGAAGAATTATTTTATCACCAGAAATAGCATTTTCTTCCCGGAGATAGGACGAATACTGGGAATAACTCTCTTTGGATTCCGGGTATTGCTTGAAAAGGAGTTCAAATGCCTGCTTAAAATCAGCTTTAAAAGCAGGAGTGACCAGGGAGAGATTGCTGATTATCCAGCACATATCCCGGTATTCCTGAAAATAAACCAGGCCGACGAAGTGTCCCTGGCTGTCCAGGTAGGGGAAAAATGGGAAAGCTCTGCAGGTCAGAGTCCGGAACCGACGCTGGCAATGCTGGTATCCCAGGCATTTTAGCAATACCTGGCCATCCTGTACTTCATTTTCAAGATCTGCATCTACAGGACCGGAACTGCTCCAGGGCTGCCAAAGATCTGTTTTTTCCTTCAAGAACTGCCATTCCGCCTTATAGGCTGAGGGAATGATCAAATTGATGTCACAGCATACTGGAACTCCATACTCATTAAATGGACCACACTTCTCTCCGCAATCAACATCTGAAAGTGGTCGGGAAAATATCCGGTAGAGATCATCAAAAAATACTTTATCTGGTGAAAAGCTCATTCAGTTATCTCGTTTGCATCTTCCAGCAGATCTCTCAGGAACTGTTTTGCTTGCTCCCGGGAAGAAATACCCCGCTCAACCTGGGCTTCACGGAGGGATTCCAGCAGGGTACCTATCTGAGGCCCCGGTGAGATACTGAATTCAGTTTGAATATCGTTACCATCAAACAGGATTGGCGGATAAACCCATTGATGCTTTTTCTCCCACCAACCTTCTAGGAAAGATCTGCAGATATCCAGGATTCGGCCCCAACCCTCCTGATCAGAACTATTACGGCATTCAGAGGATTTAACCGCCAGGGCCAGAAAAACGCCCAGGATCCCAGCCGATTTGTACTGGCGATAATAACGGTAAATATCTAATGGCTGGGGGGAATCGACCGCTTTGAAGTATTGCAGTATCATTTCAGCAGCACCTGTGCTTCGGTACAGTAAATCCCATTCCTGGTTGCTAAGCGGAAGGTTCAATCGGAAATCATTGATTTTATTTTCTTCTAGTCTATATTTCAGGAGAAGAGCAAGAAAAGAATGCTGGTAGATGGTTCGTTCCAGTACCTGTTCAAATTTAAGATAAGATTGAAGGTCAGTCCGGTAGCGTCCCAGGCGGTGGACGAGTAATCCCAGAGACCAATTGGCTGCGCTGTCCTGATCGTGTTTTTTCAGGAATAAATCCCACAAATCCTCTAGAAACCTCAATTGAAGGATCTGACGATCGGTGACCTCACCCAAAAACAGATAAGGAGACAAACCCAGGATTTCCAGCGATTGAATAGCGGCAGCCTGTTTTGGCCCATCCAGGATCCTAAAGAGCTCATCCCGAATCCTTTCAGGAGAGATTCCAGCCATTCCTTTAGCGTATTGGCGGATCTGGTCCTTTGTTTCAGGCAGGATTCTCAATCCAAATTGGACGGCAAGCCGCACGGCCCGCAGACAGCGCAGCGGATCATCTGCCAGAGCCTGTCCTGTAGTTGTCCTCAGCAGGCCATCCTTTAAGTCCTGCGCACCATGAAAAGGATCTATGACCTTCCGATTTGAACCCGTTCTTAATGCCATTGATGTGATGGTAAAGTCTCGCGAGGCCAGATCATCTTTGATATCCTTACCCTGGAAGCGAGTAAAATCCACCATCATACGCTGACTGTGTTCATCTTTTAAAATTACCCGGGCTGTTTCCCGTTCCGGATCAAGAATAAAAAACGCCCCTCCAAGTTTGTCAGCAACCATTCTGGCAGCAGGGATAGTATCTTCCGGCAGCGTAAAATCCAGGTCATGAATAGATTTTCCCAGCAGCATATCACGCACAGCACCCCCTACCAGGTAAGCCTGATAGGGTTCCAGAAGATTAATAATCTGATCATACAGAGCTGGAAATGGTTTTTTATTCATCATCTTTTTATCAGGGAGAGGTTAAATAGAGAAAACCAAATCTCCCGGATATCCTCAAACAAAAAAATTAATCATTACCGGTCAGCTTTACTGCCTTATGCAGCTCTCCCCCTGGCTGAAACATTCAGGAAATCTAATGGTCCGGGGGAGTATATTTTTCTTCGTTCACTACCCCGATAAAGGGCAGTTCACGATAAAATTCGTCCAGGTCCAATCCATAACCAAAGACATATTTATTGGGGATCACAAATCCCACATAATCGAGAGGTACTTTGGTTTCCCGTCTTTCAGCTTTGTCCAGCAGTGTGCAAACCTTTAATGAGGCTGGTTTCCGGGTAGCCAGCAGCCCCAGAACGGAAGCCAGGGTATGGCCGCTGTCCACTATATCCTCAATCAGCAACACATTTCTCCCCTGAATATCATCCCGGAGGTCCATCGTCAATCGCACATGACCAGAAGCTTCCCTGGCTCCAACACCGTAGGAAGAAATGGCCATAAAGTCAATTGAATGGGGAACCGTGATCGCCCGCATTAGATCCGTCAGGAATAACACTCCACCACGCAGGATGCATACCAAATGCAAATCCTGCCCGGCGTGATCCCGGCTGATATGTTCTCCCAGTTCCTTGACCTTATCCTGGAGTTCCTGTTCTGGGATCAGGATCTCACTTAAAAAATCCTTATAAGATTGCATGGTTATTCCTTTTTTCCTCGTGGTACCTGATGATGGATCCTGCAACGGGCTTCGTACATTTCCGAGGCACCTACAATGATGATCGGATCGTCATAATAAGCCGGATTGCCATCCACCAGCCGCTGAGTTCGGGTTGCTTCCTCTCCGCACACCATGCAAATGGCGTGTAACTTGTCTACGATCTCCGCCTGGGCCAGCAATACTGGCATCTGGCCAAAAGGTTCTCCCCGGAAATTCATGTCCAATCCGGCTACGATGACCCTGATCCCCTTGTCAACCAGTGCCTGGATAACGTCAATGATTTCCTTATCAAAAAACTGGGCTTCATCGATGGCGACTAATGTAACATCATCTTGCAGCAAGGTTGGAACTTCCGTAATATTCTCAACCGGGTAAGCATTATATTCATTCCCGGCATGGGAAGTCACTTTTTCGCTGCTGTAGCGGATGTCAAAACCAGGTTTAAAGACCTGGATCTTTTGTTTGGCGATAATAGCCCTGCGAAGCCTGCGCAGCATCTCATCTGTTTTCCCACAGAACATTGGACCGGTAATAACTTCCAACCTTCCCTGATGATGTTTCATTCTTTTCCTCACTTATCTGAACTTGGATTAACAAAAAACAGGCAGAGGGTTTCTCTGCCTGTATTTTATCAAAAGAACTGTATCCTAACCTTAAATTGAGATATCCTCTGCTGCTTCAGGGATTTCAAACCCTTGAGCTCGTAAAGCTTTCTTAAGATCGATCAGGGATTTTCGTCCAAAACCTTTGATATCCAGCAGAGCTTGATCGCCGCCTTCCAGCAGTGTGAGCAGATCCTGGATTGTCACAATTTTGGCTTCCACAAGGGTGTTCGTGACACGAGAACCCAGTTCCAGCATTTCCACTGATACATCAGCGACTGCTTTTTTGGTCTCTCGTTCTGATTTTGCTTTCTCGAGTTCCTCATGGCTTTTTAATTTCTTGTAGAACCGGTCAACCTGGCCCTCAGTGTCAACAATGCGCTGTTCACCGGTAAAAAATGGATGGCAGGCAGAGCAAACATCGGTCCGGATTGATTCTTGAGTTGATCCCGTCTTCCAAGTGTTGCCGCAAGCGCACACAACCGTTGCTTCGGGGTAATATGTCGGGTGAATTTCTGCTTTCATTTAATAAATCCTTTTACTGTGCGGGATATACATGCACGCGTTTTTTACCACCTCTGAAGTCTTGGTAGGTGACAACGCCATCTGCCGTAGCGAACAAGGTGTCATCGCCACCGCGGCCTACATTTTCTCCAGGATGGATCTTGGTGCCGCGCTGACGTACCAGAATATTTCCGGAACGTACAATTTCGCCGCCAAATTTCTTAACGCCCAATCTCTTGGAATTACTGTCTCGACCGTTGCGGGTAGAACCGCCACCTGTTTTATGCGCCATCTTTTTCTCCTGATTTCGTCACAATCTTATCAACCTGAAGCAGTGTATATAACTGACGATGACCCTGCCTCTTGCGGTAGTGCACTCGGGGTTTGTATTTAAAGACCAGTATCTTAGGTCCTTTAATTTGCCCGGTGACAGTTGTTTCTACCTTGGCTCCCTTAATCTGCGGAGTGCCAATGGTAGCTTTCTTTTTTCCATCCGAGATGAATAATACTTCATTCAGAACAACTTTTTTTCCGGTTTCAGTAGGAAGTTTATCAACCTGGAGAATCTCTCCGGGTACAGCTTTATACTGTTTCCCACCACTTACGACAATTGCATATTCCATAACTTATCCTCCAATCTTCACTTCACCGTTCTCTCTGTGTTCAAAGCATTAGCCACAGGGGAGCGGGGAAGTTGGGGGTCTTAATCCACGCCAATATTCTGCAGAAGGACTTATTCCTTCAGTGCCGTGCCATTATACCAGACGATGAGTAAGTGTCAATAAGGGTAGAAATTTCGAGGATTATTGATTTACATAAATACAATCGACCTGATAATCATTATGCTATCTACTGAGATGTGTCACTATGCTGAAAGTTAGAGATTTCTTATAATACTGTTGTATCGCTTCAGCCAGGGATGGATTGTGTTATAACATGTACTGGAATCAAGTTTTTTCGTGACAAGATATACTCCAGAAAGGAGACTATTGAATGGCCGTTACTGGATGGATAGTAGTGGATGATAATTACTGCAAAGGCTGTGGCCTGTGTATCGAAGCCTGCCCCCAGGAAGTTCTGGAAATTGACATGAGCCGGCTCACACCCAAAGGATATCATCCAGCCAAAATGATAGAAGAAATCTGTACTGGTTGCGGGATCTGCGCAGTAGTTTGCCCTGATGCCGCTATTACCGTGTATAGAGAAAAACCCGAGAGGAAACCCAGGAGGTAAGCACAGTGGCAAAAGAATTATTAAAAGGGAATCATGCTTTTGCGGAAGCTGCTATTCGAGCAGGTGTGGAAGCCTTTTACGGGTACCCGATCACACCCTCAACTGAATTCCTGGAATACATGTCCAGGCGTTTGCCGGAACTCGGTAGAGCTTTTGTACAAGCGGAAAGTGAAGTATCTGCGATCAATATGGTTTATGGGGCAGCCTGTACTGGAAAACGTGTGATGACCGCCTCATCCAGTCCGGGTATCAGTTTAATGATGGAAGGCATTTCCTATATCGCTGGAACTGAAGTTCCTGCTGTAGTTGTAAACGTGATGCGCGGCGGACCGGGATTGGGTAATATTGCTCCCTCTCAGGGAGATTATTACCAGATGGTCAAGGGAGGCGGCCATGGTGATTATTTCCCGATCGTGCTCGCACCAGCCAGTGTCCAGGAAGCGGTGGATTATATCAGCCTGGCATTTGATCTGGCAGATAAGTACCGCGCCCTTGTGCATGTGATCGTTGATGGAAACATGGGCCAGATGATGGAACCGGCAGAACTTCCCCCTATGAAGGAAAT
This sequence comes from uncultured Anaerolineales bacterium, assembly GCA_964627755.1. Taxonomy (GTDB): domain Bacteria; phylum Chloroflexota; class Anaerolineae; order Anaerolineales; family UBA11858; genus B10-G9. The sequence goes on along the minus strand of CAZVIH010000004.1, from coordinate 20,512 downwards.
TCCTAAGGAAGTACCAGATTGGGCAGTCAGCGGCGCAAAAGGACGGGACCCGAATATTCTCACTTCTATCTATATTGATCCGGAAGAAGAAGAGGTCACCAACCTGCGCCTGTTAAAACGTTGGAAAGAGATCGAGAAGAACGAAGTGATCTATGATGAATATGAGATAGAGGATGCGGAATTTCTGGTGATCGGGTTTGGCACAGCCGGCCGGGTGGCATCCTCCGCAGTTCGCCAGGCTCGGGAAGAGGGCATTAAAGCAGGGTTATTAAGACCGATCACCCTGGCCCCGTTCCCCCAGGACCGTTTGATTGAACTCGCCAAGCAGGTGAAACGAATTTTAGTGGTTGAAATGAATTCCGGGATGATGCTGGACGATGTCATGAAGATCGTCCAGGGGAAAGTGCCGATCGAGTTTTACGGCAGAATGGGCGGGATGACTCCCCTGCCTGATGAAATCCTGGATGAGATCCGGCGGGTGGCTGCCAATCCAGCCCCCGGCGCCAAAGATCCCCGCGATGAATGGATCATTCGCATGGATAAAATGCTCACAGGAGAAAAATAATGGTTGCAACTACAGAGGTTATCTATCAGCGTCCCGAATCCTTTACTGATGCCCACACCCATTACTGCCCGGGCTGTACTCACGGTGTTGCCCACCGTTTGATCGCCGAGGTTATTGATGAAATGGGTCTGCGGGAAAGGACCATTGGTGTAGCTCCCGTGGGATGTTCGGTATTTGCTTACCGGTATTTCAATATGGACTTTGTGGAAGCCGCCCACGGCCGGGCACCGGCCATGGCCACGGGAATAAAACGAGTCCTTCCCAATAATACAGTCTTCACCTACCAGGGTGATGGAGATCTGGCCTCGATCGGTATGGCGGAGATTATGCACGCTGCTGCCAGGGGTGAAAATATCACCGTGATCTTCATTAACAATGCCATCTACGGCATGACTGGAGGGCAAATGGCCCCCACCACCCTGGTGGGGATGAAAACCACTTCCTCTCCCCTGGGCAGGGATGTCGAAACAGCTGGTTACCCCATCCGCATGGCAGAAATTCTATCCACCCTGGATGGAGCCGGTTACGTGGTGCGCCGCAGTTTACACGACGCAGCCAATATCAGGAAGGCAAAAAAGGCTATCCGCCTGGCATTCGAAGCCCAGGAAAGAGGTTTGGGGTTCTCCATGGTCGAGCTGCTCTCATCCTGCCCTACCAACTGGAAGATCAGCCCCCAGGATGCGCTTGAATTTGTAGCGGAAAAAATGGTCCCCGTATTCCCGCTGGGAGATTATAAAGTCTCCCCTGCCCTGGAATCACTGAAGGTATAAGGAGAAATAAGGTATGGAAGAAACCAGTATTATCGTTTCTGGCTTTGGCGGCCAGGGCACATTATTTGCCGGACAGGTTTTGGCTTATGCGTCCATGGATAATGGATTGCATGTGACCTGGATCCCTTCTTATGGCCCTGAGATGCGGGGCGGCACCGCCCACTGCACAGTGATCGTCAGCCAGGAAGTCATCGGATCTCCCCTGGTTAGAAACCCGGACGTAGTTCTGGCATTGAACTTGCCTTCGGTGGACAAATATGAAAATCTTGTGCCGGATAATGGTGTTCTGGTAGCCAATTCATCCCTGTTCAATCGGGAGATCAAGCGCAAAGGCATTCAGTCTCTGTTAATTCCCGCCAATGAAATTGCCGAGGAACTTGGTATGGTCCGCCTGGCGAATATGATCATGATGGGAGCCATGTTGGCCATGAAACCCATCCTGCCCCTGGACGCTGTCAAAAAAGCCCTCGAGGAACATATCCCCGAAAGGCATAAAAAGACCCTGCCGATCAACTTTGAGGCCATGGACCGCGGATTCGAATTCGCGAAGAAGTAAATAAAAATAAACTCCCGGATGAATAATGGAGTGCACCCTGTAAACCGGACAAATAATTAACACCCCTCGTTGGGTAATTATACAAACTGACGTCTGAATTCCAAAGGCGTCAGTTTTGTTTTCAACTGGATGCGGTCATGATTGTAGAAATGGATGTAATCTTCAACAACTTGTCTCGCCTCCTGGAAATCATAGATCTTGATATGACGCAGCCACTCCTCCTTCAAGTGAGAAAAGAAGCTTTCTGTAGGGGCATTGTCAAGACAGTTCCCTCCCCTGGACATTGAGGGCCTGATCCCTAATTGAGCTGTCAGGGAACGATAATCAAGAGATTGAAATTGAAGTCCTCGATCACTTTGAAGAATAACCCTTTGATCAGAAGGTATTCTTGATCTGGCCATCTTGATCGCTTGCAGGATCAGGGAAGTGGATTGGTTTCTGGACATAGCATGCCCCAGGATCGATCCATCAAAGAAATCCTTGATGACAGCCAGATAGACAAAGCCCTTTTTTGTGTTGATATAGGTAATATCTGTGCCCCATTTCTCGTCGGGCCCAATAGCTACAAAATCCTGTTTGATCAAGTCAGGATAGGTATGAAGGAATCTGAGACGCTTCTGGCAGTGTACATCAGGCTTTCTTTTCCTGGCTATCGAGCGAATATTAAGCTTTCTCATCAATCTCAGTACTGCCTTGTGATTGATCTTTATCCCATATTCCCTCTCAATCCAGATCTGGACCCGGCGGTAGCCATAGGTTTTCCTCGAACTTTGATACGCTTCCAGCACTAATTCCATTCTTGCCTGGTCTGGGTCGGGCTGATCTATTCGCTTGACCCAGGCGTAGTAGGCGGAGCAGGAAACGCCAAAGAAATCACAGGCTGACTTTACTTTGAATTGCCCTCGATATCTGGATATGGCTCTATATCGAGCCCCTCTGGCAATTCCTCTCCCAGCTCGATAGCCAATGCTTTTAAAAGCGTGTTCTCCATCTCCAGCTGTTTGATCCTCACTTCAAGGCTATCCTTGTCCTCCTTGGGCCTACCTCGTGTTTTCCGCAATCCTCCTGGTCCTTCTTTGCGGTAGGTCCTCATCCAGAATTTCACCATATCCGGACTGCTGATCTCTAGTCTCTCTGCGATTTCCCGATAGAGCAACCCTTCTTCTAGTTTGAGCCTGATTGCCTCAAGTTTCAATTCCGGTAGATATACTTTTCTTTTCTTTGCCATGCAAAACACCTCCCGTATCTTGATTGTACGAGAGGTGTCTTATTTTTGTGTCCTGTTTTTGGGGTTCAGTCCATAAAAACTCCGGGAGCTTTTTTAACCAGGATACGATTTCTTTGAAGGAAACCATATCCTTTCCATTTCAAACAAATTATTCTAAAGCAAAACTCTCAAAATAACCCTTAACTTCCAGGTCATTGCCGATAACAAGGTTAATCACCCCAACCACAACGGCAAACATATTACCGAACAAGATACTGCAGATCTCCATGATGGCAATTGCCTGGGAGGGTCCTTTTACCCTGGGTGGATCCGCCAGTAAATTAATGCCGTGAGTAAGCTCAGCAACCCCCAGGATCATTGGCAGAACCAAGATTGGGGCACATAATAAACCTAACCCAATTGAGCCAATGATGATTAGCAGGGCTAGAATGCCACCGCCAAAGAAATTCAGAATCCCGCTGATGATGAGCAAGATTGACAAGGTCTGAATTTTCCCTGGTTTTATCACCTCAGGCTGCCTCCTTTATCCCGGTGGTTGGTAAAAAGCGTGAGCGATAAGTTAACTCGCCTCCGGGATGGGTCCAGCAGCAGCAATCAGCCCAGGGGCTGCAATCTTGTATGCCTGCCCCATCAAATGCGAATTGAACAAGACCGCATATGCTGTGGTGAAGAAGATACCAATTCCGCAGGCCACAGTACCCAGAGGGACGACGATGTTGGACAAGATCAAGCCCAAAAATACCAGAGCATAATTTCCAAAATTCGCACGCACTATTCTGAAGATCTCTCCAAGTTTGAAAACAGATTTAAATTCTCCGCTGGCGGCAAAATTGCCCAGCGCCGCTGGAATAAGCAGAGAAATACCCACCCCGTAAATCACATAGAGACAGCTCATACATGTCGTCAAGATCCAGATCGCTGTTACTGCAAAGTCCTCCCCGGTATTGGAAAGTAAGGTACCTGCGCCTGCGTTGCAGCTGCCAACAATGATCATAGGCAGGGCATAGATAAATCCCACCAGTGCAACCAGCAGCCCCTTCACAAAATATTGTCCAAATTCACTCCAATCTGGCAGTGGTTCCGGGTCTTCTTTAATTACCCTTCTCATCACTTCAAGTCCCCAACCGAGGACGGGAATAATCCCGATCCCAGTAAGGCACAGTAAACTGGCTAAAGCCATTTTTTTGAGCCAGTCTTCATCCTCAAATACGTACGAAAATGCCAATCCGAAATCCATCTTATCTCTCCTTTCTTCTTAACCAAGAACAATAATAATCAACTTCTTGAATCATAACATGGATTAAAAGATAGGACGATGTCCTTAAATCAAAAAGGGACCGAGTCCTTTGAGAAGGGCTCAGTCCCTTTGTTCAATTAAAATTATTTCCGGTGCTTAATCGCAGACTGGGCAGCAGCCAGGCGAGCAACAGGTACACGGAAGGGAGAACAGCTAACGTAGTTCAAACCGATCTTGTAGCACCAATCAATCGATTCCGGATCGCCACCATGTTCACCGCAGATGCCGACCTCAAGATCAACCCTCGTCCCGCGTCCTTTCTTAACAGTCAGATCCATCAATTGACCCACACCCAGGGTATCAATGGTCTGGAATGGATTCCTGGGCAGGATCCCATCTTCAACATATTTCACCAGGAAGTTGCGCTCGGCATCATCCCGGCTGTAGCCAAAGGTGAATTGGGTCAGATCGTTGGTCCCAAAAGAGAAGAATTCCGCTGTTCCAGCAATCTCGTCTGCAGTTAGACCAGCGCGGGGGATTTCGATCATGGTGCCGAACTTGTAGTCAAATTCAACACCTTTTTCTTCCATCACCGCTTTGGCGATCTCCACCAGTTTGGGCTGGATGAAATGCAGCTCATTGATATGACCGGTTAAGGGGATCATCACTTCAGGATGCGGTTCAAAGCCGCGCAGCGTTACATCTGCGGCAGCTTCGAAAATTGCCCGGACCTGCATGCTGACGATTTCCGGCATAACCACACTCAAACGCACACCGCGCAGCCCCATCATGGGGTTGCTTTCATGTAGATTCTGAATGCTGACCAAAAGATCTTCCTTGCTCTGGTCCACTTTGTTCTGGATCCGATTGGCAATCACTTCTTCCAGGAGTTTGTGCTCATCTGGCATGAACTCATGAAGCGGGGGATCGATCAGGCGGATGATGACTGGCAGACCAGTCATTGCTTCAAACAAGCCATCAAAATCACTGCGCTGGTAAGGAAGCAGTTTATCGAGAGCTGCCACGCGATCTTCTACTTTATCAGCCAAAATCATATTCTGAACGATAGGCAGTCGTTCCGGCTCAAAAAACATGTGCTCAGTCCGGCACAAACCAATGCCCTGGGCACCATAGGAGCGGGCCCTGCGGGCATCTTCAGGATAATCGGCATTGGCCCAGACCATCAAACCACGGGTCGGCCAGCCTTTTGGCGCTGTGCGAATATCCTTGGTAGCGGAAATCTCGTCCGCCCATGTGAGTAGTTCCATCAATTCAGTCTGCTCTTCCAGTTTTGGTGCAATTGAAGGGATCTCACCCAGGAAAACCTCACCGGTGGTGCCATCAACAGAAAGAAAATCTCCTTCCTTGATGGTTACCCCAGCAGCGACTAGAGTTCTTTCTTTCATGCTGATTTGAATATCGGAGGCGCCGACCACACAGGGGATACCAAATTGGCGGGCAACTACAGCCGCATGAGATGTAGCTCCACCCTCGCTGGTAAGGATACCTTTGGAGGCCAGCATGCCGTGCACGTCATCCGGTTTGGTGAAGGGGCGAACCATGATCACGTCCTGACCTTCTTCCTTCGATTTCTGTTCTGCGGTATTTGCGTCAAAATAAATTCGTCCTACAGCTGCACCGGGGGAAGCATTCACGCCAGTAGCGACCATTTTCCCTTCTTTGTCAGCTTTTTCTTTTTCAGCAGGATCAAATTGAGGATGCAGCAAAGTATCAACCTGGTCGGTATCCACCTTTAAAATAGCTTCCTCTTTACTGATCAGGCCTTCTGCGAACATATCGACCGCAATTTTCACAGCCGCTTTGGCTGTTCGTTTGCCATCACGGGTTTGGAGCATCCACAGTTTGCCGCGTTCAATAGTAAACTCGACATCCTGCATTTCCCGGTAGTGATTTTCCAATTTTATAGTGATATCCTGGAATTCTTTATATACTTCGGGCATATTATCTTTCAAGCCGTCAATTTTTTCCGCATTGCGGATGCCAGCCACCACGTCTTCACCCTGGGCGTTAAGCAAGTATTCACCCCAGAGTTTATTCTCACCGGTGGAGGGGTTGCGGGTGAAAGCCACGCCGGTTCCTGAATCTTCTTCCATATTGCCAAAAACCATGGTCATGACGTTGACCGCCGTTCCCAGATCGTGGGGAATGCCAGCCGCGTTGCGGTAATCCACAGCACGTTTTCCATTCCAGGAGGCAAAAACCGCCTCGGTGGCCATGCGCAGCTGCTCGGCAGGATCCTGAGGGAAATCAAATCCCTTTTCTTTTTTAACGATCTTCTGGAAGTCAGCGGTCAGTTTTTTCCAATCCTCTGCGCCCAGTTCGGTGTCCATTTCAACACCTTTATTCTTTTTATACTCTTCCAAGACATCTTCAAAAGCATCATCATCAATACCCAGTACTACAGAACCAAACATTTGCACCAGACGCCGGTAAGCATCGTATACAAATCTTTCGTCACCGGTCAGGGCAACCATGCCTTTGGCGGTCTCATCATTAAGACCGATGTTAAGAACAGTGTCCATCATGCCAGGCATGGACTTAACTGCGCCCGAACGGCAGGATACCAGGAGCGGGTTTTCAATGTCGCCAAATTTCTTCCCGGCTAGCTCCTCAGTTTCCTTCATTGCGGCCATTTCCTGGTCCCACATACCTGGAGGGAATTTTTCTCCCCCGTCAATATAGGCATTGCAGGCCTCGGTTGTTACAGTAAATCCGGGGGGGACAGGAATTCCGATCCTGGTCATATCTGCCAGGTTGGCTCCTTTTCCACCCAATAATCCGCGGACTTTTTCCCACTTACCGCCGACATGTTTCTCTGCTGCTTCTACATCCTGAAATGTATAGACCCATTTCTGGTCTGCCATCATATACCTCCTGCTAAATAACAGTATTACATTATAAAAACGCTTGGAGGGGGTGCCTCCAAGCGTTGTATTTTACCATTTATTCATCTAATCGTTTCTTATTTTTAAGATAAATTCTTTTCTACTCAGCTAATCCACAATACGCTCCATGGTTCAACACTGATATTGACATCAGTACCAGAGACAATAAATTCCTGGTCGGAAAGTAGATCTCTAATGATCCTCCCATCCGCCCATAGCAAATCCGCAACAGAGATTTTGAGATTCCGTCGGGTGCCGCTGGCATTCAGGATTGTGAGCAGGCTCTCGTAGCCAAGTTTCCTGGCAAAAGCATAAATATTTCTTTTGCTGTCCACAAGCACTTCCTGGAAGGAACCCCTGCGCAGTACAGACTTTTTCTTGCGGAAATTAATCAGCTTTTGAAGATAAATCCGCAGATCCTGGTCCCATTCTTTTTCGTCCCAGGGAAATGCCTTCCGGCAATCAGGGTCTTTCCCCCCATCCAATCCGATCTCATCTCCGTAATAGATCGCAGGGGCGCCTGGATAGGCCATCAAGAATGTATAGGCCATTTTTAATTTCTTTTGATCCCCTCCCAGCTCAGTTTTGATTCGGACCGTGTCATGTGAACCCAGGGGATTGTACATCGCAAAAACGATTTCCCGGTCATACTGATTCTGCTGCCTGTTAACCATTTCAGAGAATCCACCAGCGGTGATATTATTCGTCAAGAACCCAATCACTCCGTCCCTGACAGGATAATTCATCAAGCCATCAAAACTTTTTGGACCAACCCATTTTGGATCCCCATCCCAAATCTCCCCTACCAGGTAGGCATCGGGGTTCTCAGATTTCACAACACCTCTGAATTCTTCCCAGAAACCCTCGTCATCAATTTCATTCGGGACGTCCAGCCGCCAACCATCTGCGCCAAGGCGAATCCAATACCTGGCAACATCAAAGATATATTTTCGGACTCGGGGATTATCAGTGTTGAATTTGGGCAGACTTTTGAACTTCCACCAGGCTTCATAATCATCTGCGTCTCCAGGTGAATAAGCATCCGGAGGCACATTATTCAAGTGAAACCAGTCTACATATGACGAATGGCTCTGATTTTCCAGGATATCATTGAAAGCGAAAAATCCTCTACCACAATGATTAAATACACCATCGATCACGACCCTGATATGATTTTGATGAGCAACATCCAGCAGGGCTTGAAAATCCTTTTCAGTTCCAAGCTTAAAATCGATCTTAAAATAATCGCTGATGTTGTAGCGATGGTTGGATGTAGCCTGGAAAATGGGATTAAAATAGATCGCCGTGATCCCCAGATCCAGCAAATAATCCAGCTTCTGAATCACACCTCGAAGGTCTCCGCCCTGGAAATCCCAGATGGTCGGTTTTTCTCCCCAGGCCTGGGTTTTTGGAGGGTCATTTCCAGGATCGCTGTTATAGAACCGATCAGGAAAGATCTGGTAGAAAATTGAATCTTGAACCCAATAAGGCACCGTCATAAGTCAATTAATTCCTCTAAATGTAGTATGTCCAGGTGCAATTGTATCATTCCCGGCAACCATGTAGTTAACAAAATCTCAAACTATGCCGCCTGGGTGGCAGGTCTAAAAACGATTCAGGATCGTCCGAATCTGCGATAAATATCCCCCGCCAAACAAATTGAGATGATTCAACAAATGATAGAGATTGTAGATTGGGAAGCGAGCCCGATAGCCATTCTCAAGGGGGTGTACTTCAGTGTACGCCCCATAAAATTCATCTGGATAGTATCCAAATAAATCCGCCATCGCCAGATCCGCTTCCGCCCAGCCAAAATATACAGCCGGATCGATCAGGGCGGGTTTTCCATCTTTATCTGAGATCAAATTTCCGCTCCACAAATCTCCGTGTATCAGGGACGCTGGCTGCTCCGGGATCAAATCAGGCAGCCGCAACATCAAGCCTTCTAAATTGTGGAGATCATTGGTATTCAGCAAGGACCGATCACTAGCCAATCTGATCTGGTTCCTGAGCCGCCGCTCCCGGAAAAAATCATGACCGTTTTCCAGCCAGGTATTTTCCTGGGGATTGCTGCCAATATAATTATCGTGTTTAAAACCAAATCTGGGATTATGCCGCAAATGGATCACAGCCAGCTGTTGTCCATAAATGTGCCAGAAGTCCTTACAACGCGGGGCAGGTTGTAAATCCCTCAGCAGCAGGTATTCTTCCCCGATCAGATACACATCCGGGATCACTGGTCCTCCGATCACCCTCAAAGCTTCCAACCCTTCCGCTTCCCGCTGGAAAACATCTGGATACTTAACAGGATCTTGTTTCAGGAAGAAACACTCACCGGATGCCGTTTGGATTCTCAGAGCTTGATGAATGCAGCCCCCGCTTACCGAATCAGCAGAAGTAATATTCCCCAGCTGATTGTTATCTAACCATTCCTGAATATCAGGGTGTACCTGGTTCACTTTCCAGCACCTCCAATAAACCCTGGCAGGATCGTTTCAAAATCTCAAAAGTCTTATCAAACCCGTCCAATCCCCCATAATAAGGATCCGGCACGTCCTGATCGGCACTGCCTTGGGAATCGAATTCCCGCATCATCCGAATTTTCTTATTTTCTTCTGGAGAAGCCCAGCCCTTCAATACTTGAAGGTTGGATCTATCCATGACCAAGATCAAGTCATGTTGATCAAACTCATCCCGTCTGAATTGCCTGGCTGTTCCCGTGTACTGGAAACCTTTCTCCTGGGCTACCTGGCGCATTCGGTGATCTGGAGGTTCGCCAACATGGTATGCGGATGTTCCGGCAGAGTCCAATTGATATTTATCTGCTACACCCTGCTCCTGAGCCAGGTGTCTGAATAAATTTTCAGCCAGTGGACTGCGAATAATATTTCCCTGGCAAATAAAGATTATTCTCATATCAGATCCTCCTGCCATTATATGCTACCACTCTTGAAATATAGTCTTTAAATAAAGGCAATCAACCTTAATAAAATCTGATCTGCTCATGGGTTTGCCTGATCAGAAGTTTCGTGTATAATAAGGAAGAGTTCAGGAAGCGGAATCACTGGACGCTAAAAAATTAAAACTGAGAATGTTTTGATCAAAAGGTCAAAACGAAAAAGTGGGTTGGGGAATAGATTTTTCCATCAAAAGCTTTGCCAAAACGAAAAATCAACAGAAACAGACCTCCCCACCCCCTATATACAAGGGTCGCCAGAAGATAGACAAGCGGCCGCGGTACTGATAAAACGATCTACCATCATAAAGTGGTATTGAAGTAAGTGACACATTGGCATATCGATTATTTACCAAGTGAAGCAGTCTCTCGCTAGGTATTCAAGGCTACATACACCTTCAAAGATATCCTAGCGTACCACAACAGGATTTAGATCAGAGCATTATATCAGGCAGCCGTGGCCAAAGATGGCGTCGACACGGCTGTTTTATGTTAACTGTAACCAGGCTGGAACCACAGAAGAAAAATCCCCAGCGATTAAACGTCTATTTGGATGGTGAGTATGCCTTTGGGATATCCCGGGCTGCTGCACCCTGGCTGGCAGAGGGAAATAAACTCAGCCAACAAAAAATTATCGACCTGCAGGAAAAGGACCAATTTGAGGGGGCGTATCAACGTGCCATTAATTTTCTCAGTTATAGAATCCGGTCTGAAAAGGAAATCCGCCAGAATCTGACCAAACACGAAGTCCCTGAAAGTATCATTGAGGGGGTTTTAAACAGACTGCGGAGTGCCTCTCTTGTAAATGATCGGGACTTCGCTTCTCAATGGGTCGAAAACCGAATCCGGTTCAAACCCCGGGGAAAAAGAGCTCTCTCCTCAGAATTATTTCAGAAAGGCATTACCAACGAGATCATCGAAGACGTTCTGGCAGAGCTCAATGAAGAAGAGCTGGCATTCGACTGTGCCCGTTCCAAAATTTCGAGATTTATTGGTTTGGAGGAAAAAGCCTTCTACAAGAAACTCTCAGCCTTGCTTACCAGACGTGGTTTTCCGTACCACATCAGCAAAGATGTTATAGGTACTCTCTGGAAAGAGATGGAAAAGGAATTATAAATTTTTATCAATACATACCCATGATCCCAGGTTGGATCAGAGAAAAGGGGCAAGAACATGAATGGAAATCAAATAATTATCGGTTTTGCCGCGCTCGTTTTGGGAGCTGTAATTGGATTTTTTATCAAAAACTACCTGGCTGCCCGGGCGGCAGATGATAAACAGAACAAAGCCAATCAACTCCTCAACGAAGCTGAAAGAAAATCAACAGAGATAGTCAAGGAATCCCAGAACCGGGCCATAGAAATCATCCAGGCCGCTGAAAAAGAAGCCCACAGTCGCCGAACAGAGATCACCCGCAGCGAAGAACGGCTTCAGAGCCGAACCGACCAGCTGGACAAACGGGCTGAAAAAATCGAGGACCGGGAACATGCCATCAGCCAGCGTCAGAGCGCATTGGATAAAAAAGCCAATACAGTTGAAGAAACCTTAGCTGAAGTGGCGCAGGAACTGGAAAGAGTCAGCCAGATGACCCAGGCTGAAGCCAAAGACCTGCTTCTGGAGCGGGTAGAACAAGAAGCCCGCAACGATATGTCTCGTATCGTGCGTGAAATCGAAGCAGAAGCCCAGGAACAAGGAGAACGCAAAGCCCGCAAGTTAATTGCTGATGCCATTCAGCGAGTGGCATCAGACCATGTTGAAGAAGTAACATCCTCCACAATCCCCCTGCCATCTGATGATATGAAAGGACGGATCATCGGCCGCAACGGACGCAACATCCGGGCTTTTGAAAAGGCAGCCGGTGTAGATGTGATTGTGGATGATACCCCGGAAGCCATCACAATTTCCTGTTTTGACTCTGTCCGCCGGGAAGTTGCTAAAAATGCCATGCATAAGCTAATCCTGGATGGCCGGATCCATCCCGCCCACATTGAAACGATCATTGAAAAAGAACAGGAAAATCTTGACAAAGTGATCATGGAAGCAGGTGAGCAAGCCGCCTATGAAGCCGGAGTTCCAGGCTTGCAGACCGATATTCTCAAAACACTGGGACGCTTGAAATTCCGCACATCCTACGGCCAGAACCAATTGGCCCACGCTGTAGAATCCGCTCAATTGGCCTCAGTATTGGCATCTGAAATGGGCGCCAATGTGGAAATCGCCAAAGCCGGCGCCCTGCTGCACGACCTCGGAAAAGCCATGGATCATAACGTGGAAGGCACTCACGCCCAGATCGGGGCCGAGTTTGCCGAACGCCATGGTGTTGGCGCCAAGGTTGTTAACGCCATTGCCTCCCACCATCATGAAGTGGAGCAGGAATCTGTAGAAGCCATCATCGTGGAAGCGGCGGACGCCATTTCCGGTGCCCGACCTGGCGCTCGCCGTGAAAGCCTGGAGCAATACCTGAAACGCGTCCGGGCCCTGGAAGATGTGGCCAACTCCTATGAGGGTGTCAAAAGCAGTTATGCCCTCCAGGCCGGCCGCGAAGTCCGCATCTTTGTCCGCCCCACCATGATCGACGACCTGGCAGCCTCCCGCCTGGCCCGGGACATATCCAAGACCATCGAGGAGACCATGCAGTACCCCGGCAAGATCAAGGTTACTGTGATCCGGGAAACCAGAACTGTGGATTACGCAAAATAGAGTTACTCTATAAAAACTTTAGGGACTGAGTTCTTTTAGAAGGACTCAGTCCCTATTTATTTAATTAGATATCTTTACTAATAAAAGGATTCCCGTTTTTCTCAGCCCCTACCGTGGTTTCTGGTCCATGTCCAGAGTAGATCTGGGTATCATCGGGAAGTGGGAGCACCCAGGTTTTGATGGAGTCCATCAAAGTCTCATAACTACCGCCCAGTAAATCCGTCCGTCCAATACCCTGCCTGAAGATTACATCCCCGCTGAAGAGTATCTTTTCTCCCGGACAGTGGAATATCACATGGCCTGCTGAATGGCCCGGCGCATGGTGGACAATAAATTGATGGTTTCCCAGAGGAAGAATTTCACCCTCCGTAAAAGCATGATCAGGTTTGGGAGCTGTTTTGATTTTTATTCCAAACATAACCGCTCCTCCCTTTACCTTCCAGAGCAAATTACCTTTGGAGTGTAAACCCACAAAAAAACCTTCCGGTTTTTCCTGTCCCAAAGCCTCAAGCAGGTCTGCCAAACCACCAAAATGATCAAAATGAGCGTGGGTTAACCAGATGCTCTGGATCTGCCAGCCTCCCTTTTTAATTTCCTCAGCCAGGAATTTCCCATCCCAGGCCGGGTCTATCACTACCGCCCGGTTAGTGTCCGGATCCCCAACCAGGTAGGTGTTGGTTGCAACTGGTCCAAGAACCCATTTTTCTATCTTCAGCATAATGGCCTCGCACATCGAACTGATAGGAATAGTACGGATTTATTATAGTCGAGAACACTCAAAATCACTTGGGAGTAGGGGCAAGGCATGTTACACTACTTCTATCCAAGAGTCATAAAACCAGGAGACCTCCTATGTCATTCCACCCCCCAGAACCTTTCCGAATCAAGATGGTTGAACCAATTCATTTGATCGAAAAACCTGCCCGGGAAAAAGCTCTCAAAAGAGCCGGGTACAACATCTTTGGCTTAAATTCAGACGAGGTTTTCATTGACCTGCTGACCGATTCAGGCACCGGAGCGATGAGCCAGGACCAATGGAGCGGGATCATGTTGGGAGATGAGTCATACGCTGGGGCCAGGTCTTATCACAGGCTTACCGATGCCATGAATGAGATCTTTGGATTTAAACATTTTGTGCCTACCCACCAGGGTCGAGCAGCAGAGAATATCCTCTGCGCTGTGATCCTCAAGGAAGGTCAATATGTGCCCTCGAATATGCATTTTGATACCACGGAAGGTAATATCCGGGCCCGGGGCGGCCGGCCCACCAATTTAGTTTGCCAGGAAGCTTTTGATGTCAGCCCTGAGATTCCTTTTAAAGGCAATATGGACCTGGATAAGCTTGAAAAATTCATTAATGATGTGGGGGCTGAAAACATCCCCCTGGGCATGATCACCATCACCAATAATGCCGGGGGCGGACAGCCGGTCTCCATGGAAAATCTGCGAGGTGTATCAAAGATCTACCGGAAATATAAAATTCCTTTCTTTATCGATGCCTGCCGATTTGCGGAGAACTCCTACTTTATCAAGCTCCGTGAACCCGGTTATCAAGACAAAACCCCTCTGGAAATTGCCCAGGAGATCTTCAGCCTGGCGGATGGCGCCACCATGAGTGCAAAAAAGGATGCCATCGTTAATATCGGAGGTTTCCTGGCCACCAATGACGCGGAACTCTTCGAAAGGATTAAGAACGAGTGCATTTTGAGAGAAGGGTTTATCACCTACGGCGGATTGGCAGGCCGGGATCTGGATGCGATTGCCATCGGTCTGCGGGAAGGTCTGCAGGAAGATTACCTGGCGTACCGTCTGGGCCAGACGGCCTACCTGGTCAGCGAATTGAAGAAGATCGGCATCCCGGTCATAGAACCTGCTGGAGGACATGCCGTGTATATCAATGCCGGGAAACTTTTGCCCCATATCCCCCAGCCCGAATTTCCCGGGCAGGCTCTCTCAGTAGAAATGTACCGCGAAGGGGCAATCCGCTCAGTAGAGCTGGGGTCAGTGGCTTTTGCCTACCCTGATCCGGATAGCGGGGAGATGATCTATCCGGAATTGGACCTGGTGCGTTTGGCCCTGCCGCGCCGGACCTACACCCAGAGCCATCTGGATTACGTCGTTGAAGTCATGGCCAGGATCTATCAGAACAAGGACAAACTATCCGGCTATCGGATCATCAAACAGCCCAAACTGATGAGGCATTTCTCAGCGGTGTTCGAGCCGATATAAGATTACTATTTTCAATACAAGCCACCAAACATTGGACTGGTTCTGATCAGCTTAGCAAGGAATTTTGACTATGATTCCTCAAAAACCTTTCGGCCGAACAAATCATCTAAGCACAAGAACCATCTTCGGGGCCGCGGCACTCAGCACCGTGACCCAGGAAGAAGCTGACAGGACCCTAGATTTGCTCCTGGAATTTGGGATCAATCACATCGACACGGCCGCCAGCTACGGCGAATCTGAGCTGCGAATAGGTCCTTGGATGCGAGAGCATCGGAAAGACTTCTTCCTGGCTACCAAAACAGAAAAGCGCACCTACCAGGAAGCCAAAGATGAACTTAATAGATCTCTGGATCGCCTCCAGGTGGACCAGGTTGACCTGTGGCAGATGCATTACCTCGTCGATCCGGATGACTTGAAAACTGTCTTCGCCTCAGGTGGGGCTCTGGAAGCTTTCATTGAGGCAAAAGAAAAGGGATTGGTCCGCTGCCTGGGAGTGACTGGGCATGGGTTGATTATCCCCTCCCACCTTGAATACTGTTTGGATAATTACTCATTTGATTCCATCCTGCTTCCCTACAATTTCGTTCAGATGCAGAATCCGATCTATGCCTCAGAATTTGACGTATTAACCAAACGCTGCAAGGAACTGAACGTGGCTGTCCAGACCATCAAATCTATTTCCCGTGGGCCTAAAACAGAAGGGGATCACAACCATGCAACCTGGTATGAGCCGCTGGTTGATGATCGGGCCATCACCAACGCCGTCCACTGGGTGTTGGGTAATCCTGACGTTTTCCTCAACACAGTGGGGGACATCCATCTGCTTAAAAAAGTCCTCCAGGCTGCTGAGTCTTATAAAAGCCGTCCGCCAGATGAGTGTATGCGGGCTGATCTGGAAGAATTTGGGGTTAAACCCCTCTTCACCTGAGAACAGATTAAAGAGAACAATAATTCATCGAGGAAACAGTCAAATCATTCAGGTTGATGCGAAATTTCCAAGTAGTGTCTGAGACGATATAAAGAAGAACGGAAAACTGTGGACCGGAATAAGGGAGCATAACACCGATCCCCGGGATAATTAATCATTTTCATCACGCGCGATAACGCCTAAGTTCTTATCGCACACTTGATTGATGATTAACTTTTGCTCCCTTGAAATGAAGACATAATATGAAATTTTGGATAAAAAAGATCCCCATCTTTCGCTTTGTAGCCAGAGTAGTCTACTTCACTTTTATTGCGCCTTTAAAATCATTTCCTGGATCCGAAAATTACTGGAAACAGAGATACAAGTCAGGAGGAAATTCAGGATCTGGTTCTTACCATAAATTAGCTGAATTTAAAGCTCAGGTTCTGAATGGTTTTATA
The DNA here is from genome assembly GCA_964627755.1 of uncultured Anaerolineales bacterium. Classification (GTDB taxonomy): domain Bacteria; phylum Chloroflexota; class Anaerolineae; order Anaerolineales; family UBA11858; genus B10-G9. The sequence continues at coordinate 3,997 of CAZVIH010000004.1, read as the reverse complement.
AGAGACAAACATATCAGCACCATTATTGAATACGGGTGTGGTGATGGGAATCAATTGAGATTATCAGAATATCCATCATATATTGGTTTTGATGTAAGTCCAGAAGCCATAACACAATGTAAGAATATTTTATCCACTGATGAAACCAAAATCTTTAAATTAATGGATGAATATGCAAACGAAACAGCCGAGTTGACCTTGTCTTTGGACGTGATTTATCACCTTGTTGAGGATAATGTCTTTTTTGCTTACATGGAAAGGCTTTTCGACTCGTCTTCGAAATTCGTGATTATTTACTCATCCAACACCGAGAAACAGTCAAGATTTCAAGCGGCTCATGTAAAGCATCGACAATTTTCGAAATGGATAGAAAAAAATAAACCAGAATGGAATCTGATAAAACATATTCCCAATTTGTATCCTTATACAGGAAAAGACCAAGATGGCTCTTTAGCTGATTTTTATATATATAAAAAGTACTAACAGGGCACTATCCTTGGACAGTAATTACGCTGCACTCCATTGCCGCCGGTGAACTTAATCGTTCGATCCCAAAAGGAGCAAAGATGAAGTCGGAAAAACAATTGAAACAACTATATGGCAAAGCATATATCGAATCTTTCAATAAACAATCACCTAAACGACTACTTAGATTAATTGACTACATAAAGGTATATAGAACTTATAGTGTCGCAGATTATGCTTGTGGTAATGGGATGTTAATGGAGTTTATTGCTCCGAAAGTAAAATCCTACACAGGCATCGATTTCTCCGAACCATTCATTAGAGCTGCAAATGAGAAGAAAGAAAAGCTTTCCATCAAAAACGCAGAGTTTGTTTGCTCAGATATTAAAGAATTCTGCCAGATTCACGAAAATATTTTTGATGTGGGTTTCGCGATAGATTTTTCGGAACATGTTTACGACAAAGAATGGTCACAAATCCTAATAAGCATCAAAAAAAGTCTTAAGCAGAACGGCAAACTGTACTTGCACACCCCAAACGCAGAGTTCTTCTTAGAAAAGATGAAAAGTAAGAACATAATTTTCAAGCAGTTTCCAGAACATATTGCTGTTCGAACTCCAGAAAAAAATGCCTCCATTCTGAGAGAAGCGGGTTTTAACGTGGAGCATATCTGGTTAATACCACATTACAATATACTTAAACTTGTTCACCCGATATCATATTTTCCAGTTGTTGGGAAATTCTTTAAAGCAAGGATTCTGATAGAAGCAACAGCATAAGAATAGAGTGCTCACAAGCCGCTGACCCGACCGCTATTCCGCTGCACAATATTGCCACAGGTATGCCTAGTTATTAACACATCTAAAACAATGGAATATTATCTATGAGCAAATACTTGCATAAGAAACTGCCTCATTTTTCAACTTTACTATCTGGTCATTCACCCCGGGATGAATGGGGTTTTCAGTCAAATAAACTTCAAATCTGGTACAACAACACAGCTGATAGCTGGGTTGGTGATGGAGAATTACCGCATAAACACCTAGAAAGTGATGAGTGTTTTATTGTTCTGCAAGGTACATTAATAGTAGCTGTTGAAGGAGAGCAATTTGAAGTCAAATCAGGAGAGTATTGTTTCTTTCCCTCCGGTGTTTACCATAACATTTTAAGAGTTCAATCACCATCAGAAACTTTGATGATCCGTTCACCATCAATGAACGATAAGGTTTATCAAGGTTAAGAAGATTAGGAAGATCAAGTTTAAGATTATCAACGGTGCCTAACCCCCGTTCCACCCGACCATTGTGAAGTGACGGCGCAAGTATAATCAAATTATCTTAGGCAGGTGAGCTCATCCGTTAAACTGCCAAGCATTTTATTCAGGCCATGAAAACTCACACACAAAGCCAGGTGCATGTTAGGCGTGTTAGGACATAAATAATAATTTGAAAAGGGAGGGAGAGAGCCCATGGAACATAACAGAGCGATGCAAATCATGACTAAAGGATATGTTTGATCGCAGGCCGTCTTATTGGCCGTGTGCCAGGAACTAGAGATTGATACAGGAAATGGCGTCATTCCCAGAATAGCCAGTGGATTCGGAGGCGGGATCGGTAATACTGGCGCTGTTTGCGGCGCTGTCGTCGGCGCTGTTATGGCCCTCAGCCTGAAGATGGAACAGGGCGGCATGGAGGAATATATGCGTTTAGCGGGGGTTGTCCAGGAATTTCGCCGCCGCTTCGAATCCAAGATGGGGACCATCAACTGCCGGGAGTTAACTGGCCTGGACTTAACCGATGAAGAGGGACTGAAAGAATCCATGTCTTCTGACGTGGCCCAGCAGGTCTGTTTCCCTGCAGTTGGGACTGCCTACCAAATTGTGCTGGATCTGCTTCAGTAAACTGTATAGGAAGGATTGGGCAGCGTTCAAAGTAACATTAGGAAAGAGCTCAACCTGGCAGTCTACCGATGAATGACAGTGTCAAGGGTGAATAGTAATTTTCATTTTATAAGACCAGAAAACAGAAAAACAAGAGCTCTCTCCAACAGGATCATGGTTGGTTTGAGCTCTTTTTTATGGTGTAGTTAAAAAGCTCCAGGCCTGCCAGCACTTTCGGCCAGCAAGCACACACATTCAATATTTCAAAGAGGGGAAGTCTAGCGCGGCGGGGCCAGTTCGGGTTTCAGCGCCAGAATCTCCTCGGTTGGGGCAATCCGCCGAAAAGCTCCGCCGCGTTCAATACGCTCCAGATCCTGGCCAATCCCCAACCGGAGCAGGCCGTACTTGGCAAACTGCTGGGGAGTCATGCCATCTCGGGATTTCTCATCCATAGCCCAGGACCAGATCAACATCTTGTAGGCAATAGTCTCCTCATCAAAATGCCGGTAAGGTTCCCGCTTGGTGAGGATGTGCCAGATAGAGACAAGCAGCCTTCTTGCGATAGCCACAGTGGCTTTATTGCGGTGCATCCTCTTCTCCAGCCGTTTATGTTGGGCCTTCCAGTATGGATCGCTGCCCACTGCTCTCCAGGCAGCTTCCACCAGGGCCCAGCGCAGTTCCTTCCTACCTTCTTTGGTGATCGACTTTTCCTGGTATTTCTCTCCGCTGGCATGCACGCCTGCTCCCAGCCCGGCGTAGCCCACCAGCTTCTTGGGATGTGAAAAGCGCTTGATATCGCCAATGGCTGAAAGTATCACCATGGAAAAGATCGGTCCCAAACCAGGGATCTGCATCAGATAGACCATATCTGAGGCCCAGGGTTCGGAGTTGCTCAGCTCAGACAACTTCTGATCCAGGGCTTCTTTCTGCCTTTCCAGGGTCTTCACTATCTCCAGATCTTGTTCTACCTCAAAGCCGGTCAAATCAGAGAATTCCTGTTCTTCCCACCAGGGTTTGTTCTTGTCAGCCAGCAGGCCACCTTCCGGAGGATTGAGATTAAATCTCTGCACCACGCTCTGCAGCCGGTTCTTGGACATCGTCATCTGCTTGTTCAGCCGCCACCGAAAGGAGATCAGTGAGCGCAGCTCCCGCACGTGCATCGGTGGCACCCAGACCTCGGGGACAATGTCTGCGATCAGCAGGGTGATCAAACGCCTGATGTCTTCCTTGTCGGTCTTCACCCGGGCTTCAGCGATCTGGCGTACTTTCCTGGCATGAGCTACTACCGTTTTACTGACCAGGGGAGCCACGATGTCGTAGATATCCCACACGCTGCCTGTGGTCTCTATCACTACCGCATCTCCCGGCTTGAGATTCTTTTCCGCCCAGTCCTGGAAGCGGGGCATCTGCACCTGGCGGGGCCGCAGGGTCCATTCCTGGTGAATATTTTGCCCGCCGATCATCAGATAGTATTTATGGATATCTATGCCAATATACCTTTGAATTGGAATTGTTTCGGGGGGTGAGTTCATGTTACATCTAAGAAAGCGTTCGTCAAGGTAAACTCCTTCCTTTGCTGGTTGATAAACATGCTTGTAGAAGGCAAGCGTGAATATGTCTCACACCTGTTTTTTTGTTAAAGAAATATTTCTG
>CAZVIH010000003.1:0-6438 GCA_964627755.1 uncultured Anaerolineales bacterium | reverse complement strand
CAAAGAGCAGTTCTATCTTAAATGAGGTTTTTGCATCATTATCAGCAGTACAAAAATATAATTGCCAATAAGGAGATTTATTAGTATGAAATACAGAAAAATGGGATCATTGGATTGGGAAGTATCCGCGCTGGGTTTTGGTTGTATGCGGCTGCCTTCCCGCAGGTTCAGTTTGATGGGAGCGGATTTTGAAGAATCCCAACGCATCATCCGCTACGGCATCGACCGCGGCATCAATTATATTGACACTGCCTGGCCTTATCACCTGGGGGAGAGCGAAAAATTCCTGGGGGAGATCCTCAAGGACGGCTACCGGAAAAAGGTCAAATTAGTCACCAAGCTTCCTATGTTCCTTGTGCGCCGGACTGAGGACTTTGAGCGCTTCCTGAACCAGCAGATGGAGAGGTTGCAAACCAATTTTCTGGATATTTACCTGTTTCACTCCATGAATGCTGGAGCTTTCGAAAAAATGAAGCGCCTGGGGTTGATCGAAAAGATGGAAGAAGCCAAGAGACAGGGAAGAATAGGCCATATTGGTTTTTCCTTTCATGACACCCAGCCTGTATTTAGAGAGATCATTGATTATTACGACTGGGATATGACCCAGATCCAGTATAACTATATGGATACCGGCATCCAGGCTACCACTGATGGACTGGAGTATGCCCACAACAAGGGCATCGCTGTAGTGGTGATGGAACCTGTCAAGGGCGGCACCCTGGCAAATCCCCCCGCGGAAGCTGTCGAAGTTATGGACTCTTGCTCGGTTCATCGCACACCGGTCGATTGGGCTTTGCAGTTCCTCTGGAACAGGCCCGAGGTGGCCACTGTATTAAGTGGGATGAGCAAAATGCAGCAGGTGGTGGAAAACTGTGACAGCGCTGAGCGCTCCGGGATTAACTCCCTCAGCGCTGAAGAGAATGAGGTTATCGATCAACTGGCTGAGATCTACCGCAGGAAGATCCTTGTGCCCTGCACTGCCTGTGAGTACTGCATGCCCTGTCCTCATGGGGTGAATATCCCCCAAAATTTTGCCATCCTCAACAACTTGTCGCTGGAGCAGAGCGGCATCCGGCGTTTTCAAATTCGCCGCAGTTATCACAAGCTGGCTGGATCGGAGAAAAAATTGGACAAAAAGAATCCCAACGGCAATGCCCTGATGTGCACTGAGTGCGGAATATGTCTGGAAAAGTGCCCTCAGGAGATCAATATCCCTGTGGAACTGGAAAAGGTTCACGCCATTCTTGGTAAAAGAGAGGCTATCTCGCAGCATTTTAACTGAGGTGTTATTTATCAAATGGAAATAGCATTCAGTGTCATCATCATTTCAGTTCTCCTGATCCTGGTTATCTCTCTTTCCTGGACCAGCTATAAAGGCTCACCCTGGATTCCAACTTCTTTTAAGATGGTTCAAAAAATGCTCGATCTGGCTGATATCCAGCCTGATGAATGGGTATATGACCTGGGATGTGGAGATGGGCGGATAGCTGTTATAGCGGCTCGAAGATACCAGGCCAGGGTAGTGGGTATTGAATTGAACCCCTTGCTCTGGCTCTGGTGCCAGCTTGTTATTACAATCCTTGGCTTGCGAAAGCGCGTAAAAGTGATCCTGGGTAATTTCTTTAACCAGGATTTGCATGGTGCAGATGTGATAACTTGTTACCTTCTGCCTCAAGCCCAAAAGAAACTGGAAGATAAGCTGATGCGTGAACTTCGACCAGGTACCAGGGTGGTTACTAATACATTCATCTTCTATCAGACCCGGATGGCGGAACAGGACGGCAAAGCCCGCCTGTATATTTTTTCTCCGGAAAACACTCAGGTCGAATTTATAAAAAGACAACTTAGATCATCAGCAGAAGAAATATAATCAGCGGGTTAATATAACATTGCATATTTACAAACTTGAGGGATTTAAACATGGATAAAAAAGAGTTTGATCTTTTACTTGAAAAATACGCTGAACTGATCGTCAAAATTGGAGTGAATCTACAACCCGGGCAGCGCTTGTTTATCTGGGCTCAGCAGCTTGAAGTGGCTCCTCTGGTTCATGAAGTTACAAAAGCTGCCTATCAGAACGGGAGCAAATTGGTCTCAGTTTTATGGAACGATGACCAGCTGAGTTTGATCCGATTGGAAAACGCGCCGAAGGATTCTTTTGATGAATTCCCATCCTGGAAAACAGATGCCCGGTTCAACTGCATGAAACGTGGAGATGCTACCTTGTTTATCGCCGGCCGCGATCCGGATCTGTATAAAGGTCAGGACCCGGAGCTGGTAGGCAAAGCTGCCCAGGTTTACGGCGAATATTTAAAGCCAATTAGGAAGATGGTAGCCAGAAGTTCAGTCCAGTGGTGCGTGGTTTGCCCACCAACCCCCGACTGGGCCGGGGCTGTTTTCCCGGAATCTACCCGGGATGATGCGGAAAAGAAGTTATGGGAGGCAGTGTTCAAGACCTGCCGACTTGATCAACCGGACCCTGTAAAATTCTGGAAGGGTTATTTTGATCAGATCATGGTCCGGGGAGAATATCTAACAGCAAAGGAATACACAACCCTAATCTTCAAAGCTCCCGGCACTGACCTGAAAGTCGGATTACCGGATGGGCATCTCTGGATTGGAGGTTGGGATAAAACTACAGGAGGAGTAACCTTTGCCGCAAACCTGCCTTGTGAAGAGGTCTTCACCATGCCGCATAGAGAACTTACCGAAGGCACCGTAACGGCGACTAAGCCGCTTGCCTATCAAGGCTCTTTGATCGAGGATTTTTCCCTGACTTTCTCCAAAGGAAGAGTTGTTGATTGCAAAGCAAAGAAAGGGCAGGATATCCTTGAGAATATCCTGGAGAGCGACCCGAATGCAAGATACCTTGGTGAAGTGGCCCTGGTTCCACATGGTTCTCCTATTTCCCAAATGGGTTTGTCTTTTCTGAATACCCTCTATGATGAAAATGCTTCCAACCACCTGGCCCTCGGTAATGCCTACCGTTTTAATCTGAAAGATGGAACGGGGATGTCTGAAGAGGAATTTAAAGCTGCAGGAGGAAACGAGAGCATCTCCCACGAGGATTTTATGTTCGGCTCTGGCGAGATGGATGTGGACGGTGTGCTCCCGGATGGAACCACGGAACCCATAATGCGGTCAGGGGAGTGGGCTTTTGAGGTATCTTGATGAAAGGAGAGACGATGATCACGGAAGTTGCCATTTTAAAGATCGATCCCGCCGAATCTGAAAAGTTTGAAAGTACCTACCAAAAGGTGGTCCATATCCTTCAGCGCCAGCCGGGATACCAGAGTGACAGGTTAATGCGGGCGATCGAACATCCCGGGCAGTATATTCTGGCTGTAGAGTGGGGGAGTGTACAAGATCACCTGAACTTTATCGCTGCACCGGATTACCCGGATCTGGATGATGCCCTGGGCGAATTTGTCAAAGATGCCAGTTTTGCTCACTATCATTCCCTTGAGTGAAGAACCGACCTTCAATATTTGTAATCTTAATCACCAGATGATCGACCAGATTGTCCAATTAGAGAACAATGCTCCCGGGCATTGTTCTCTTTTTTTGTTAATCTGAATAAACTGGATAGGTTTTGGTTGAAATATTCAATGGTCCATCAGTTGATTTTGAATTTAAAGTTATCCAGCTAGCTGTTAAATTATGCTATGATATATTGATAACCCATTCGGGTTGGCTTGCTCCCTGTTATTACTTGGGGTAAACTTCATTCTCCTGTTTTATTTCCTCTTACCGGTTTGAAGAACCGATTTAATCATTGAAAGTCCAGATAAACTCCCCTGGCTGTTTATAAGAATTCCAGGTAGGGATTGTTGGATAAGTTCATTAGATCAAGCCAAATACCCTGAATGTAACATTCTTGACCTTTTTTTCGTTATTTAAGTGAAAGTGGAATGGATCCATCAAAATGATTTCGAAGAAGATATTAACTTTACATTATTAGAGGAGAGAACAATGTCCAAGAAAACAAAACGCTGGCTTGTACTGGGTTTATTTTTCGCCCTCTTTTTATCCGGTTGTCAATGCAGCGATAACCAGATCGATATCATGAATGTGATCAATGACAGTCCTCTGGCAGGAGAGGTGATCAGTACTCTGCTACCGACATTTACCTTTCAGAATAGTGAAAGTTGTCAGCCGGATAATTACACCATCCATCTGACTGACAATTCCGAATGGGGTTGGAGTGCGTATAAGGATACCCCGGATAGCAATCCAACCTACACCATGACGAACCCTCTCTATCCAGGGAAGGAATATGTCTGGAATGTTAAAGCTCATAAGGATTCTTATGGGGATAGTGCATATTCCGAACCAACCTTCTTTTATACCGGACCGGTTTGTTCTGGGGAGGCTTTAATTGCTCCTGACCTGCAGGATCCTGGTCCCGCGGGATGGGTGGAGGATGAAATTACATTCACCTGGACTTATAACGGCGGCTGCTTACCGTCTTCCTATGATGTCCAGTTTGCCTGGGATGCAGCCTTTACTGATATCTATCTGACTGCCACAACCTATGAGCCTTATGCCCAGCATCTGGAGCTGGTCCATCCGGACTGTTCAACTTTATTCTGGCGGGTGAGGGCCAACGACGGCATTACAACTGGCCCCTGGTCAGAGGGACGGGATTTTCACTATGTGCTGAGTGGCGGCTGCTACCAGTGGCATTACCTTTCGGATGATTTTGCCTGGATCAATGTCCGGCTGTATGAAGACCGCTGCGACCAGACTGGCGAATTAACTGCCTCGACAGCCGCTCCGTTGAACCCTGGATGTATACCGGACGGCATGATCATTGTAGGGGACGGCACATTATACAACGGCAGCATGGACGATTTTGTGGTCGATCTGGGTGCCGGCCCCTGCCCCTCCACCGGCCTGGATCAAAAGATGGCTGGTTCTCAGGCTACGTTTGGTGTGATAACTCCCGGAACCTACTGTGTAACGATCAGCAGGAATCAAACCGTCGATTATTACGGCACGCAAAACCTGATGGATGGGATCTGGACCGGGCCGCGGGTCCATAATATAGTGGCTGAACAAACAATCGAACTTGGACCTGGAAATTCAGATAATATAATGCGATTTGTTTGGGATGAGATCGATCGGCCTTTCCTGACCCTGCCTCTGAACTATACCTATAAATGCAAACTGGGTCCTGAGGATAACTGTCCCACTTATGATTTCGCCATGAAAGAGGAGGTACTCCCCATCTTTGCCAGGGATAAGGGCACGGATTACAAGCTGACTGAACTGAACGGAACACCTTGTTATGTTCTTTTGCCTGACGCCTATCTGGATGAGAGGCTGGCTGAAATGGGAGGAAGTATGATGGCGGCTGATCTGAGATATTTTGTGCCGCCAGATCCCTGTGCTCCACCTCCACAAGAATCCAGGCCTGGACCGAGTGGAGTGAACTGCTCAGGTATCAGAGATTCAGGGGTATGTGATAGCACTACTGGCTGTGTTTGGTTTTGTGGTGCAGCGGCATGTACCTGCATGGGTCAGTAGAATGTATTTCTTAACTGCACGAAATAACCGAACTTTGTTTCAAGTATGAATAATGGAAATCAGAGGGCTGGCCCTGGCCAGCCCTCTGAATATAATGTCCATTTTGTCCATGAAAATAGATCAGGACCCCAGGTTGTAACTATTTTCCTGCTGATGTCGTTTATTTAGTAGATGGTTAACTTGTGTTGAATTTTTACTAATCCAGGGAGGAATCAATGTCAATCAAAAGAACCCGCTGGTTAATCCTGGCGCTATTTATTGCCTTATTGCTGGCCGGCTGCAGATGCGACAACAGCCTGATCCCAACTTATTATGGCATTGGGGATACCCCGGCCGATGGAGCAGTGACCTCGCTCACACCATTATTCAACTGGCATGGCAGTGATTCCTGCGACCCGGATGAATATATCTTTCGGATCGAAGAAGGGGGAATTTCCAGCCAGGGATTGGTAAATACGAATATTTCACCTTCAAATCTACCGTACACTTACGTTGGGGGCGTTGGCAGTCCTCTTGAACCAGGGAAATCCTATACCTGGTATCTGACCGCTGTAAATGGAGCTAATAATGGTGATCCGCCGGTTTTTGGCCAGAAGACCGAAATTGGCCAGTTTTTCACCGGTCCGGTGTGTTCGACCGAGACCCTGATTGCGCCAGATCTCATGGATCCGGAACCAGCAGGTTGGCTAAATAAGGAGCATGTCTTCAAATGGACTTATCCCGGTGGATGTTTGCCAACTACCTACCAGGTCCAGTTTGCCTGGGATGCGGCTTTCACCAATATTTATCTAACTGCGACAACATCAGAACCATATGCCCAGGAATTGCTGATGGCTTTCCCGGACTGTTCAACCCTATTCTGGCGAGTGAGAGCTTTTGATGGCAGCACATATGGCCCCTGGTCCGCTG
>CAZVIH010000002.1:0-30779 GCA_964627755.1 uncultured Anaerolineales bacterium | reverse complement strand
ATCGATAATATCGGTTCACAAACGTTTGAGTCCTGGAGATCAAAAGGTACGGATAATTCCGGTACATTAGTTAACACGGTAAATAAGCAGGATAAATTCTATCATTTTAATCACTGCACCATACTTACTTCACAGAATGACCTGACCCCTGGTGAAGGATCCTATTTGAATGTAATATTCAATAAAGATTCCTCAGGACATAACCTAACAATTGACATTAAAGTCTGCACTGAAAACGGGCAGGGCGGTGATTGTTACACCAAAGTCTTTGATATAAAACCTTAAGAAGGTATTTGGGCAGTTTCAGGGATAAGTCTCCGCTAGTAATATCAGGATGGCAGCTTCAGTTTCACTATAAGCGCCTTCTCCGATATGTACATAGCGGAGATTTCCTTTTTTATCGATCAAGTACAGGGTAGGCCAATAGTGGGTGTTATAGGCCCGCCAGGTTTTACCATTGTTATCCTGAGCTACTGGGTATTCAATTTTGAGTTCACTTACAGCCTGTTTGAGATTATCCAGATCTTCTTCGTGTGAAAATTCAGGGTAATGGTTACCGATGATGACCAATCCCTGATCATGATATTCCTGATACCATCCTCTCAACGAGGGGATAACGTTTTTACAATTGATTCAACCATAGGTCCACATATCCACCAATACCACCTGCCCATCCAATTCGGCCAGATGTAATGGCTTATCAGTATTGATCCAGACCTCGTTTTCCAGTTCCGGAGCTGGTCCCAGGTCCTGTAATGTAATAATCCTTTGACCGCTCTGGAGACTGCAACCGGTCAGGATCAGCATCAATCCGATCAGTGTTATGGACTTTTTCATTTGAGGCCTTTTTCCTTGAAGTTGTATTTCTTGACTGAACTAGTCAGGTTACAATGAAAATAAAGCTTATACCAAGAGGATATATAGACGATGATAGACGTAGTAAATCTTACAAAGAAATTTTCCTTGATCACTGAATTTTGGGATCCCAAGATTATTGCCCAATTGAATGACTACCATCTGAAGATTGCCAAGATCGAGGGAGAGTTTGTCTGGCACAGCCACTCGGAAACGGATGAAATGTTTCTGGTGGTAAATGGCGAACTAATTATCCATTTGCGAGATGGACAGTTACATCTTATACCGGGAGAATTGTGTGTAATCCCTAAAGGAGTGGAGCATAAACCAGCTGCAATGGGGGAATGCCAGATACTGATGGTAGAACCTGCCGGAACCTTGAATACTGGCGATACAGGCGGGGATAGAACAATCGAGGAAACCGCATGGATATGATCAAAAAGATCTTTAGTCCCAGCCTGTATCACGGCCGCGGACAAAAAGGGGTCTTTTTTGAAGGCTGGTATTATAAAATAATCTCAGCTGATCGAAAACAGCGCTGGGCAGTTATCCCGGGTATTTTTCATCATCCCGACCCGAAGCAATGCCACTCTTTTATCCAGATCCTGGACGGGCTGAACAACAAGGTTGTATATCACCGTTTCCCCTTCGAGATATTCAGGGCATCCACTTCAACCTTTAATATCCAGATCGGTCAGAGTGTCTTTCACGGCCAGGGATTTTCGCTGGATCTTTCCGATAAGGAGCAAATAATCCAGGGCACCCTGGATTTCGGGGAGCTTCATCCCTGGCCGATTAGCCTTTTCTCTCCGGGTGTGATGGGCCCTTACCGATATGCTCCCTTTATGCAGACCTACCACGGCATTCTCAGTCTGGACCATAATATCCATGGCAGTCTCAGGATCAACCACTCCGAAGTGGACTTTTCCGGCGGCCGGGGCTATATGGAAAAAGATTGGGGGAAGACATTCCCGAGAGGTTATATCTGGATGCAAAGTAATCATTACCCGGAAGAAGGAGTGTCCCTGACTGCATCAGTGGCCACTATTCCCTGGCTGACAGGCTGGTTCCGCGGTTTCCTGGTCGGGTTGATAGTGCGAGGAACGTTGTATAGGTTTACCACTTACCTGGGATCCCGGATCGACCTGCTGACGGTGACCGATCGGTTTGTAACCTGGCGCTTAGTGGGAAGCCGCAGATCAGATCCGGCAGCAGTATTTCCGGCTTATCAATTGGATATCAAAGCTGAGCGGGGGCAGGGAGGTTTGTTGTCTTCACCCGAACTGGATGGAATGACTCCCCGCATCCTGGAGAGTTTAACGGGTACCATTGAAGTCACCTTGATTGGAATGAATAGTGATGATCAGCAGCGGGAGATCATATACCAGGGGAGCGGATGCTGTGCCGGCCTTGAGGTTGCTGGTTCTATAGCTGAAATTGCTGATCTGGGCCAGGCGGAGGATATATGATCCATTTATCAGATTCCTGGATTAAGTCAGCCCGGGGTGCATGTGTGGGCCTGCTGGCAGTCAAGAACGCGCCCAATCTGAAAGACCATCCTGATTTGAGATCTGCCAGAGAGGAATTGGAGATCGAATTGAGGTCCAGGTACAGCGGTATGGATCGTAAATCGCTCCGTGATCTCCCCGTTTTTGCAGCTTACGATACCTTTTATCGACGCTTCAAGAAATCCTATCATGTCCAGCTCCAGCTGGAATCAGTGGTATTTAAAGATAAACCGATCTTTTCTCCTTCTTCCCTGGTAGCCTGCATGTTCATGGCTGAGCTGGAAACCGGATTATTAACAGCGGCTCATGATCTAAGAATCCTGACTCTACCCTTGGTAGCGGATCTTGCTGTGGGAAATGAAACTTACCAACGGTTGGATGGCTCTGAACAGATGCTTAAAGAAGGCGATATGTATATCCGGGACCAGGAAGACATTCTTTCTTCTGTGATCTACGGCCCGGACCAGCGCACTCAGATCCGCCCGGAAACAGACCAGGCTGTTTTTACAACTTATGGGCCTCCAGGTATCAGTAAAGCCCAGGTTCAGGAACAGCTGGAAATCTTGGAAAAGTACATTAAACTTTTCACTACTTTTGCAGAGAGATCTTTATTGGTAGTCATCTGATGAATACAAAAGATGAACAAATAGGAGGATCCCATGGCTTCTTTGTCCGGGTGCAAAATCTTTGCAAGAGTATTGATCCTAACTTTAATACTCGGTGCCTGCTGAACATCCCCCCCATCTGAGCCAACCCTAACGCCTGCTGAGCTTCCTCCCAGCCCAACGGCGACTGTATTGCCCAGCCAGATTCCGGAACCCACTACGACACCTCTCCCGACCTTGTTTCCCCTGACGGAATCCAGCTGCCCGCCAGGTGGATGGACCCTATATACCGAGAAGAATGGTTTGGCAAGTGATCGGATTAATGTGCTGACAGTAGATTCAGGAGGGACGGTTTGGTTTGGCCATGCATCCGGAGCGATCAACATGTTCAGGAATGGGATGTGGTTGACCTTGCCAGAATCACTTGGCTCTCCTACCTATACGGTTAATGACATCGTTGCGCTTGGCTATGGGATCCTGTGGGTCAGTACCCAGAGTGGGCAGTTGACTTACTACCAGGATGGCAAATGGCGTTCCTGGTACGAGCTGATGGAAGGCGGAGGTACAGCAATATATGATATCGAGGTCGCAGACGATGGACAGGTTTGGGCCGGCACCTGGGATGGACTCTTTCAACTGCGGGGAGATCAGTGGGCTCCGTTCCCAAAACCGGTGGCGGAGAGCATCCAGCTATCTGTCAAAACTGTGCACCTGGATCAAAGAGGAGGGCTGTGGGTTGGCGCTAAATATGACCTATACTACTACCTCAATGGCAGCTGGGGGATGCATGGAGCCGGGACTTTGCATATCCAGGATGTGTACGATATTGAGGAAGATGATTCCGGAAAGATCTGGTTTGCAGGCAGGGGTGGGGTGTACACTTTTGATGGGGAACACTGGGATAAGGCCTTCCTGGTTGAGGTGGAAGCACCCGACCTCCAAGGAATCAAACTATGGAAAGTGTATCCATCGGTCCGGACGGCACGGTCTGGGTAGCAGGTCCTCCCGGGACATTTGTTTTTCAGGATGGCACATGGAACAAAATCACTCCTGGTGCAGGTTCTGCAGACAGTAATCTTTTCCTGGCTGAGGTCGACCCATGGGGAGCAGCCTGGTTTGCTTCTGCGGAAGGGATTCTTTGTTACAACCCTTAATCCAGTTTAAACAGCCGGACGGTATGGCCGGTTCTTGCTGATTCGTATAACGCTAATGCGGTCCGGATATGATTCCTGGTTTCCTCCAGGCTGATCAGGGTTGGTTTGCCATCAAGGATGGCGGCTTGTAGATCTTCCACTTCACCCAGATAGAGGGATTTTTTTGGCACCGAGATTTCCCGGGACTTACCCTTGGAGTCAAAGAATCTAATCTGGGGTTTACGGTCCATTTTGTTAAAAGGCTGTAAGATCTCCAGCCCGCCTTCTGTACCCATGATTTCAAAAAAGGTATCCAGGGGAGAGTTAAAAGAGCAGGATATCTGGGCAAGGACTTCACTTTTTTTTGTTTGGAATCCCATCTGCCCGGCAAACACCTCATCAACCCCGGTAGATCCAAGGACCTGACTTCCATAGACCCAATCCGGCGGCCCACCCATCAGGAATTGGGTATAGCTGAGGGGATAGATCCCTACATCCCAAAGGCATCCACCCCCAAAATCCGGGACCATACGCACGTTGAGACTTCTAGGATCGCGGCCTTTTTTGCCCATCAGGTAATTAAATGTTCCCCGCATGAAAGTGATCTGCCCCAATTTTCCATCTCGCACCCATTCTCCGACCTTTCTGGTCTGGGGATGGTGGCGGTACATAAGGGCTTCGGCAACTACTTTTCCACTTTTATCCCTGGTGGCGATTACCTCGTCAACTTCTTGCAGGGTAGTTGCAAAAGGTTTTTCACAAAGTACATGCACTCCGGCTTTTAATGCCTTAATGGTCCACTCAGCATGCAAGTGGTTGGGCAGCCCGATATAGACAGCATTCACTTCGCCGCTATCAAGCATCTCCTCATAACTGCCAAAATACTGGGGGATGTTCCATTCCCGGGCATATTTTTCAGCACCTTCCAGGCTGCGACTGGCAACAGCGGTCAACTCACCTCTTTTTGCCTCCCGTATGGCAGGAATTAACCTCCGGTTGATTCTAGCGGTGGACAATAATCCCCAGCGGACAGTATCCATATTTTCTCCTTACCATTTCATTGATCTCTTATATTGTAACTATCTATATTGATATAATGTTCTTTTTTTACCTTAAAATTATGAAAATAAAAAAAGATATATAAATATCTAGATCTGGGAGTATTATTTATCGCCGGGATCATGTTTTTCCGCACTGGTCTGGAGTGTCAGCTCCAGGACAGAACGCTGAGAGAGGGTACTCTCTGGACTATATTCTTTATTACCTTTGGAAATGGGTCAGGTAATTTCAGGACGCCGGTCATCTTCACCCGCAGCTGTAACAGGATTCTTCCCCGTACCACCCAGATGGAAGAATCCGTCCTGGGGCAGTTCTTTCGATCGGGATTTTTTCTGGCCCTGGCGGTGATGATTACCTGCGGGGTCTTGTTGAATTGTTTTTCAGAGGGATATTATTTTCTGGAAGGGATTTTTGTACATCGGTAGCTGATACTTAAATTAAGACAGGATGGATTTATTGTGAATATCCTGATTTTATTTAATAACCTGGATATACTCCCGGGTTTGCTTGACAAAGACCTGACGCAGGTGTATAAAAAAGTATACAAATTGAAGAGACCAAGACTGTGAAGAGGATTAGTAAACATCGGACTTTGCGGCACAGAGAGTGAGCGTTGCTGAGAGTCTCACCCGCACGAAGATGTTGAATGGACCTCTGAGTTGCAGGGCGAACGGGAGTAATCCTAACTAGCCTGTGCCGGAGCTGCCACCGTTATCAAGGTAAAAGATATACTCCCGGATCATCCGGGCCGTATCTGTAAAGTGAGGCTGGCCTTCAGGGCTGCTAGAAACGTACCCCGTTGTTTCACTGACGGGTTTTTGTTTTAACCTGATACCAGGCTAATTTGGGTGGCACCGCGAGGATTTCAGGCCCTCGTCCCTTAGTGGATGAGGGTTTTTTTATTTAAGCCTGATGGCTGAGGAGGAAAGATGAAAGAGAGACTATTAACAGGTGATCGACCGACTGGACCCTTGCACCTGGGCCATTACCTGGGCAGTCTGCGCAATCGGGTTAAGTACCAGGATTCCCATGATTGTTTTTTTGTTATCGCAGATTTGCATACGCTAACCACCCGTTCAGGGAAAGAACAGATTGCTCGCATGAATGAATATATTCATCAAATTGTTCTGGATTACCTGACAGCCGGGATTGATCCTGAACAGGCAGTGATCTTTGTTCAAAGCAGTGTGCCCGGCATCTCGGAATTGAGCACTCTTCTGGGGATGCTGGTCAGCGCGCCAAGATTGGAAAGGATACCTTCTCTGAAGGAATTGGCCCGGGCTGAAGGTCTATCTGCAATGCCCTTTGGATTGTTGGGATATCCAGTTTTAATGTCTGCCGATATTTTATTGCCGCGCGCAAATCTGGTCCCTGTGGGAACAGATAACCAGGGTAATGTTGAACTCGCCAGGGAGATCGCCCGTCGATTCAACCACAATTATGGTGATATTTTCCCGATCCCGGAAATGGAGCTGGAAGGTACTCTGATTGGTACTGACGGGCAGGCTAAAATGAGTAAAAGTCTTAATAATGCGATCTTCCTGTCAGACAGCCCAGCAGTGGTTGAGGAAAAGGTGATGGGAATGTACACCGATCCCAACCGCACCAGCGCTGACGTCCCGGGTAAAGTGGAAGGAAACCCGGTTTTTATTTATCACGATCACTTTAATCCCGATCTAGAGCAGATCTTGGAGTTAAAAGAAAGGTATCGGCAGGGCAAAGTGGGTGATGTTGAGGTGAAAAGAGAATTGTCGCTAGCGATCAATCAGTTCCTGGATCCACTGCGATCCCGGCGCGAGGTTTATGCCCGCCAGCCGGATCTAATTCTGGATATCTTAAATGATGGATCCCGCCGGATGCGAATGGAATCAGAAGAAACCCTGCATTTGGTCCGGGAGGCGATGGGGCTGCGTCAGTATCAGAAAGTGTCTATTCCCCCGCTTGGAAATCAGGAATCAGCTCGGGCGCTGGAAGGTCTGGCGTTTCTGTAGAAGGGACAGATGTTTGTTATGTAAAATATCTAATCAAGGATCAGCAGGGTCTGTTTGCGATCGACGTTATCGTTGACATTGACATGGATACGGGAAACTTTACCATCCCGGGGAGCCGTGAGTTCATTCTGCATTTTCATGGACTCCAGGATCAACAGCACTTGTCCGTCTTTGACCTCATCTCCAACACTAACCGGGATATCAATTACCAGCCCGGGCATAGGCGCCTGCAGGGAAATTTTCCCCTTCTGGACGGAGGTCTTGCCAGCTGCTTTCCGCAAACTGCGTTCTCTTTCATCTTCCACCTGGATGTGAAAGCGCCTCCCCCGCAGACAGATCTCCCAGTCGCCATTATCCTGGTAGATATTTGTTTCATAGGATTTACCATCCATAAGTAGTGAAAAAGAAGTATGCTGCCGCAAAGCCTGAAAATCGATCTTGTGCGGTTTTTCATTGATCATCACCTGGCTTTCAGAGATGATCTCAATGACGTATTCTGTTCCTTCTATTTCAGCGATGTATTTGATGGTCATCTTATTTACTTGTCCGCTCCCACCGGCCCATCCATTTCCAGTTGCTGGTATCCCGTTTGGGGCGCTGGATGACAATCGCGGATCTATGCGCCCGGTCATGAGTGGCCAGAACGGCGGCCAGGGCGGCAACCTCCGGTATATTCTTATCTTTCTGGTCTCCGCTGAAGGGCGGAACCTCATCATTTACGAACCTGGTGTCAAAATTCCCGTCCAGGAAATCTTGATTTTCCATCAAGGCCTGGTGGAAGGGAATATTGGTGCGGACCCCGATGACCCGAAACTCTTTCAAGGCCCGTTTCATACGGGCAATCGTTTCCTCTCGGGTTTCCGCGTGAACGATAAGTTTGGCGATCAGGGCATCATAATAGGGAGATATTTCAAACCCTGAATATACACCGGAATCCACCCGGATACCCGGTCCTGATGGCAGCAGGGCTTGGGTGATCATTCCCGTGGAAGGTAAAAATCCCCTGAATGGATCCTCGGCGTTGATCCGGCATTCCATGGCCCAACCTTGGAACTTGATATCATATTGCATATGCTTCAGGGGCAATCCAGCTGCAATGCGGATTTGCTCTTTAACGATATCAATACCCGTCACAGCTTCGGTTACGGGGTGTTCTACCTGCAGGCGGGTATTCATCTCCAGGAAATAATAATTATTATCCTTGTCCACCAGGAACTCAATTGTCCCGGCATTGAGGTAATCCACCGCCCTGGTTGTCTGAACTGCCACGGCGCCCATTTTGTCACGCAGAGACTGGTCGTCTGCAATGATCACGGAAGGTGATTCCTCGAGAAGTTTTTGATGGCGGCGCTGGATGGAACATTCTCGTTCACCCAGATGGATGATGTGGTCATACTGGTCTGCCAGGATTTGGATTTCGATATGGCGGGCACCCTGGATCAGCTTTTCCAGGTAGATATTCCCATCGCCGAAGGAGGATTCCGCCTCCCGTCGTGAAGCGGTTAAAAGACCTGGCATTTCTTTAATACTGCCAACTTCGCGCATGCCCTTTCCACCGCCCCCGGCGCTGGGTTTGATCAATAGCGGAAAACCGATTTCAGGAGCGATTTTTAACAGAGCTTCATCCGATAGGTCTCCCTGGCCTTCTGTGCCGGGAACAACTGGTACACCTGCTTTGGCAACAGTGTCGCGGGCAACCTGTTTGTCGCCCATGGCAGCGATCGAGGATGGTTTTGGTCCGATGAAAACGATGCCTTGGTCCTGACAGGCTTGTGAAAAATCAGCCCGTTCTGCCAGGAAGCCGTAGCCGGGATGAATGGCATCTGCCCCGCAAATTTGGGCGATTTCCAGGATCTTATCCATTCTTAAATAGGATTCACTGGCCTTGGAAGGGCCCAGATAGTAGGCTTCATCTGCATAACGGACATGGAGGCTGCAACGGTCGGCATCGGAATATACTGCCACGGTCGTGATATTCATCTCCCGGCAGCTGCGGATGATCCGGACGGCGATTTCACCTCTGTTGGCGATTAAGATTTTTTTGAACATCAAGTATTTGATTGCCCTGGTTTTACAGGGGTATATTTCCGTGTTTTTTGGCTGGATTTGTATCCCGTTTATTGCTTAACATCTCCAGGGCATTGATCAACCGGGCCCGGGTTGTGCTGGGTTCAATGACATCATCGATATAACCCCTGGAAGCGGCGATATAGGGATTGGCGAATTTAGTCCGGTACTCTTCAACGAGTTCTGCCCGTTTCTTTTCCGGGTCTTTGGCTTTGGCTAATTCCTTGCGGAAAATGATATTCACCGCTCCTTCCGGTCCCATTACAGCGATTTCCGCGCTTGGCCAGGCCAGATTTATATCTCCCCGGATGTGTTTACTGCTCATCACGTCATAGGCGCCGCCGTAGGCTTTGCGCGTGATTAAGGTGATCTTAGGAACGGTAGCCTCACAGTAAGCATAAAGAAGTTTGGCGCCGGAGCGGATAATACCGCCGTGCTCCTGCTCCAGGCCGGGGAGGAAGCCTGGCACATCTACGAAAGTCAGGATCGGGATATTAAAGGAATCACAGAAGCGCACAAAACGTCCTGCTTTTTCGGAACAATTTATATCCAGTACGCCCGCCAGGTTGGCCGGCTGATTGGCAACTATACCAACGCTGTGTCCGCCCAGGCGGGCAAAACCCACCACGATGTTCTGGGCATAGGCTTCCTGGATCTCATAAAATTCTGACTCGTCCACCAGCAAACAGATGATGTCTTTGATGTTATAAGGTTTGGAAGGATCATTGGGGATGATCGTGTCCAAATCTGGTTCCCGACGCAGGGGGCTGTCGTCTGTAGGGCGGAAGGGTGGATCCTCCATATTATTCTGGGGCAGATAGGACATCAGTTTTCGGACCAGAAACAGGGTATTGGCTTCTGTGTCGGCTGCGATGTGGCAGACTCCGGAATTTTCAGCATGTACATCCGCACCACCGAGTTCTTCGAAAGTGACCTCTTCGTGGGTAACTGTTTTGACCACTTCCGGGCCCGTGATGAACATGAAGGAAGAGCCGCGCACCATAAATATAAAATCGGTCATGGCCGGAGAATAAACCGCTCCGCCAGCGCAGGGACCCATAATAACACTGATCTGGGGGACAACGCCGGATGCAAGCGTGTTGCGCAAAAAGATGTCGGCATAACCGCCCAGGGAAACCACGCCTTCCTGGATCCTGGCTCCGCCGGAGTCGTTGATTCCAATCACTGGAGCGCCATTACGAACAGCCATATCCATGATCTTACAAACTTTTTCGGCATGTACTTCACCCAGACTGCCTCCGAAAACTGTAAAATCCTGCGAAAAGACATACACCAGCCGGTTCTCGATCGTACCCCATCCAGTGATGACAGAGTCTCCGATGATCTTATTCTGGTCCATACCAAAATCTGTCGTGCGGTGTTCTACAAATGCGTCCACTTCCCGGAACGATCCTTTATCCAGGAGCAGATCCAATCGTTCCCGGGCGGTCAGGCGGCCTTTCTCATGCTGCTTAAGGATCCTGTCATGCCCGCCGCCCTGTCTGCTCTGGGCTTTTTTATCGCGCAGTTCCTGGATTTTTGGATTGATCGGTTTTTCAACCATAAATGTACCTCGTTATGGTATTTTAGCAGGATTTTTCTGGAAATAATCCCGGCTTGATTTCCGATTTAGGATTAATATGATAAATCCCAAACCAGTTATTGTTAGAACGAGATTGACCGGCCAGCGCTGCGCCAGGCCTTCCGGTTCAGCGATCCAGATCCTGTCAGCCCAGAAGACCAGACTATATAATAAACTCAGGATCAGGACGGCAGGTCGGGTCCAACTTTTTCCTGCCCATAGCCCCCAGACCAGGATCAATCCCGAGACACACCACACCGTACTATCTGCTGCCAGATAAAAGGGCGATATAGTCAAGGAGAGTTTTTCCAGTCTGGACCACTGAAGCAGAACTTGGCTGAATTTCAGCAGGTAAAAAAGACTGATCAGAAAATAAATGATGCTTAAAACCTTAATTCCTGTCGGGCGTCCTTGCTCCTGGTTAGGTTTGTCCTTGTTTCCCGGCATATAATCTTTCTCGAAAATATCTTAGCCAGTTTGTCCGGGTTATCTCAAACCCGTTTCAAGGCGGGCAATAACCATGCGCTGGATCTCGCTGGTTCCCTCGTATATTTCTGTGATCTTCGCATCCCGGTAAAATCTTTCAATAGGAAGTTCCTTGGAATACCCCATACCTCCGTGGATCTGGACTGCGGCGTCGGCGCAGAAGGTGGCTGTTTCCGAGGCGAAAAGTTTAGCCATAGATGCTTCTAACGTAAAGCGATTCCCCGTTGTTTTAAAGCGTTCTTTGGCAAAAGCAGCCTGGTAGATCAGTAAGCGGGAGGCTTCGATGCGGGTTTTCATATCCGCTATTTTGAAGCTTATACCCTGGAACTGACCGATCTTCTTTCCCATGCTTTCCCTTTCTCTGGCGTATTCCACGCTGGCTTCATAAGCCGCTTCAGCAATGCCCAGGGCTTGGGAGGCAATTCCAATCCTTCCCGCATCCAATACAGCCATGCTGATCTTAAAACCTTCCCCTTCCTCACCCAAGCGGTTTTCCACCGGGCAGCGATAATCCTCAAAAACCAGCTCGCTGGTCGCGGAGGCCCGGATTCCCATTTTGGGTTCCTTTTTATCCCGGATAAATCCAGGTATGGTTGAATCGATCAGGAAGGCGGTAATACCCCGGTGTCCGGCATTCGGATCTGTGATCATAAATACCACTACAAAATCAGCAACCGGACCACCCGAGACCCAGGATTTACGGCCATTGAGAATATAAACATCCCCGTCAAGAACAGCCCTGCTGCGCATTGTGCTGGCATCCGAGCCTGACATAGGTTCAGTCAATGAATAAGCGCCGATCTTCTCGCCGGAGGCCACAGGAACCAGGAAGGTCTCCTTGTGATAGTCCGTTCCAAATAACATAATGCCGTAATTAAAGAGAGAATTGTTGACAGACATGATCGTCCCGTGGGATGCGTCCGCCTTGCAGATCTCTTCCAGGGCCAGGACATAAGCTAGAGTGTCCATACCCGATCCACCGTATTCTTCCGGCACTTCTATGCCCATAAAACCCATTTCACCCATCTTTTTAATGGTTTCTGAAGGAAAGTCGCCGCTTTCATCAAATTCGGCAGCAATGGGCTTGATCTCCTTTTCAGCAAAATCGCGGGCAGCCTTCTGGATCATTTTATGTTCATCGCTTAGTATGAAACCCTGAGCTTTGTCAGACATTGAAGAACCTCCTTAAGCAGGTTGTGGTAAGGCGGGAAGTGCATTTTTTATTATAGCATTACCTTTCTTGAGCTGCTGGCAGGTGGGAAAAATCAGGAAGAATGTAAACAAATCCCCGGATAGAATGCCGGGGATATAGTAGGGGTTATTGGGCCTTCGAATGTATCAGGTGATCAGCTCTTGTCTATCTTTTCCGCAAGTTGGACAATTACTTCTGTGAACACAAATAAGCCCGCCACATTCTGGACAAGTCCATCTAGTTTTTTCATTTCTGACAAATGCCATGATACCCAAATCTTCAATGTTTTTCAAATTTTCAAGCATGCTCATACCGTATTTGGTTCGATATCTCTTATCTAAATCCTTTAATCTGGAACAAGGAAATTTATCACACTTTTCAGAGCAATATTTTGACTGAGTATTTTGTAAATGTTCACAGTTAACAATTATGCATCTTACACAATTTCTGGGTTTGTTTTTATCATCCCCCCGACAGCCAGGACATATGTTTTTTTCTCGTAAGAGATGACCCATACATATCGCACAATTCATCCCGCAGGGAGCGATAAGTTCAGCTTTAATCCTTGCTTTTGTGTTCAAATAATTCCCATCCTCTCCTGAAAGAGTTTTGCGATCTGCCTGCCCTACGGGCAGAATAGCCCCCGCAGCAGGATTCACGTATTCAGTAATGAGTGTGCCTGTTCGGAAGCGAAGCTACCTCCCGTCTTCCGTCTTTTATCTCCTGTCGTGAACGCATCAAACATCTTGCTGGAAAGAGGAGCGGGGATTAGCCAGAAGCTTTGAGTGAATTTGATCCAGAAGCCTGGGCAATTTTTTTCAGCTTGATGCTGAGATGTCGGCGCTTTTCGTGCAAAATAATAATTCCATCATTAATGACTTGCTTATCGCCTGCATCGTTTGGATCTGCACCCCAACTTCCATCCGTCAGCCCGAATTCAACCTCCAATCCATTAAAATAAAACACACGAATAGAAACTACTTTTCCCCAGTTTTCGATAGATGACGAAGTAACACCGCCAAACAACGAGATCCATTTATAATTCTCCAAATAGATCTCAGGATTATCGAATAAAAGCAAGATATCAATATCAGAATCGGTTTTTGCCTCACCTCGAGCTTGCGATCCAACTAACGCAACTGCAAGAAGATCATCCCTTTTCTGCGTCCACTCCACGATTTCTGCCAGGAGTTCTTTCACCTCAGATCTCATATTATATTCCCTTGAAGGAAATTTAATGCGCATCAAGATAACTCACCAGGTGGTGGATAGAGTTATTACTGATTATAGAATACGAAACAGATACCTGGGGATAAATCTTAACTAGCCTGCCTGCCGGGAGGCAGCAGAAACCAGGTTACTCTTCTGGCAGCTGGACGGCAAACTCGCAGATATCATCCCCCTGCAGGAGGGAATGGATGATCTTGATCTTCACTGGCCTGCCCAGAGCGCCTTCCCACTGCTGCCGGTACCAACCAGCCCCGCAGTAGCAAAAGCTGCTCGGCAGACCCTCTTCCAGGTGCCCCCGAACCAGGGGGCAAAAGCAGTAAGCCCGCTTTTTCTCTTGCGCTGAGACCGCCTGCTGATAACCTTCGGGATCTCTGGGCTTTTTCGAGCACAGGAGAGTGTACCCCTCCCGGAGTGGACGCTCTCCCCAGCCCGGGTCTTCCCCCATGAAATCGATCACGGCATCGACGGCCTCGAGCATATCGTCCGTTCGTTTTTCAGCTGCCAGATAGACTGCCCGGAGCTTCTCTATCTGAGATGAAGGAAAAACATGGGAGCAGCGGGAAAGAACTTCATAACGCTCCCCATCCTCGGCCTGGTTTTCAAGTCTTTCCACCGCCCCTCGAACCCATATAAAGCGCTCCTCCAGGGGAGAAGTAACAAGCAATTTTTCTCGACCTCGTCCTATCTGGCGAGCTTTCTTCTCGCCGAGTACTCTTTCTAAATGCTGGTCTAGCAGCCATTCCCAGGGGTGGATCACAAACTGGATCTCAATAGTACCCTGCCCTGCAGTGTCCGGGTCTGGATAGATCTCCAGGCAGAACTCATCCGAAATGATCCCCAGATCTGCTGCCCAGGCATAGAGCTTCCGGTAGCTTTCTCCCAGGTTCTCACTACCTCCCTGATGGGTGATAGACAGTACTTGCATCCCGGGCAGGATCCTGGTCTGGTCAGATCCGGCTCCGAATTCACTTGATACTGGAAAACACACTTCGGCATCATACCCTTCGGTGACACTGCTGACAAACAGCAGGATGCAGAATGGCGGACCGACAACATGCTCTGGAGGAATATGTCTTTTTAGATCCTCCAGCAGCCCGGGCAGCTCAGACCGGTTATTAAGGATGGTCCGCTGAGAAATAATCCAGGTTTCTTTATTGTTTTTGATCACGATATCATTGGGGGTCGGCATGTTCTTATCCTTTCCAGACAAAAAGAGGGGCGGAACCACTTCATCCAACGGGACAGGGCATCAACCCAACCCTGGATGGTTGTGAGAAGGGCTGGGTGGTGGAATGATTTGCCCGCACCAACCACACGGCTGGTCCTATTCTCTTAAATCATACCCATTATTTTCCTGTGATTCGACAAAACCCTCCCCGGGAGCCCCTCCCCCGGAGGTATGCCGAACCACACCTATCAGGTCTTTTAACTGGATAGAATTTGCTCGTTTCTGGATCCAGCGAAGATCAGGTGGAATTTCCAATAACTTGGTTTCTGGTTTTCATCCGTACGAATTGTTGGGGTTTCCATATCAAAATTACGAGCATGGCTACAATCCACCAAGAAGCGATATATATTATTTCAGCTTGGAGTGATAAGTCAATCAACTCACCTACAAAATTAATCATGAAATGAAACAAGACCGCAGTCGCTGTACTCCTCCGGTTGTTATTGTATATCCAGGTCATCAAGATAGATTGCGGGATTTTATCTAGCATGTAAAGCCAGAATTGCTGTGTTCCGACACCAAGGCCATTTTGATAGCTGCCTTCGATAAAAAATAGCGGTAAGTGCCACAGTGTCCATGCCGTTCCCAAAATCAAACTTGAGGATAAGGAACTCCACTTGACTTGCAAGCCATCCAGGGCATAACCCCGCCAGGCCATTTCCTCTGGCAAAGGACCAAATAAGAATATAAAAACGGCAAAGGGTATCAGTAATACTGGATTTAGGATAATATTTGATGCTGCAGCTAGTTTGATCCCTGTTCCCCCAAGTACAATATCAAACAAAACCCCAATCAATGTAAGAAATGGTACAGTTAGTAGGATCACAGCGTACCAGGCTTTGTTTATTCGCTTCAAATCAACCAGCCGTTGCCAAAAATCATTGCGTTCTTGAGGATTACAGTAAAGATATAGAAGTAGAAGCGTTACAAAAGTTGGCATTATTCCCCCAGCATAGTGCAGGATCTTTATGAGCAATCCATATTGCTCAATTGGTAAAAATATTGCCGTAATCCAACACACCCATGTTAGAGGAAAAGTCAATCCAAAGAACTTCCAGGGGAATGAATTTGTATTTGTCATATCGAAACCCTGATATTTTTGTTTAAAAAATCGCTTCTACCTAAAAGATGAGCTTTACGAAGTACCCTGTGAAGCTCACCCACAGCCGAACCTTAACTTTTACAATCCCCAGTCTTCAGTTGTAACAGGTAGACAGGTGGAGAGAGGGCTTGTTAGCCAATTTTGCCCTTTTAATCTATTTTATTGGCGTTTCCTTATTCAGGGATCCCTACCATGATATTAGTTCCATCAACTTTGACCTGGTAGCTCTCTTCATTTTTTACTTTCATTTTTATCATTGCGATCTTTGCTTCTCCAACAACCAACCCAGTTTTTACATCGAATTGAGCACCATGTCTGGGACAGGTCACGATCTGTCCGTCTAGAACACCTTTTGCCAGGGATCCACCTAAATGGGTGCACTTGTTGGCAATGGCATAAAAGGAGCCATCTACATTTGTCAATAGAACCTCCTTACCATCGACGATAACCATAACCATCTGGTTTTCTTCTAACTGGGATATTTCCAAAACATTTTCAAATTTCATTTTATCTCCTTGCATAAAATCTTCCTGTCGTAAATCTCAGTATAAGAGGGCAGATAATCAAATTTTACCAATAGGGCAGCTTGATCAGGAGTTTGGGAAAGAATCCGATGTCCTGGGAAAACCGGGGTTTGATTTAGGAATGAGAGGATTGGGAGTCCTCTGTGGAGCCGGCGGAGCTAAAATTCATGATTAAAATCTGACCTCAGAGAATAGAAATTGTTGATTTTTAGTCATTTCGCTTAATATCTACATGATGGTTATGGCGCTCATGAAACTTATAATTTATTGTTATCGTAGTGTTTGATTGTATCGTTGCCTGAGTTCTTCTTCAGAAATCAAAGGCCGGCTGATCATTTTAAGGGATGAGGGGTTCATTACACCCTTGTGGATATATTCACTGCCCAGCTTTCTCAGTTCTTTCAATATCTCTTCCCCGTCATCGGTGAATTGACCATCCTGCTTCATTGCAAATGCATGGGGCCGAAGAATTGGCCCACTGAATTCCACACTTGCATTTTCGGCTAGTTCTTCAACAATCCGAATTACAGTGTTCATGTTTTCCTTTTCCCACCAACCACCGGTTGAGACTAACAAGATTTTCTTGATGTATACATCTTGCCGAAAATGAGCTCTTGTACGATCTTGGCGAAACTCAAGATAAGGTTCCACTAATGGACAGAGACGATTAATAAAATTTTGCATGGCGCCAGGAAGTGGGATGTAAACTGGTGTAGCAATAACGAGAATTTCAGCTTCCTTTAACTTTGGGTAGAGTATTTGCATTTCATCATCAATGCAACAATCTCCTGGGCTCTCGTACCAGCAATACATTTTCCCGCAAGAGCATGGTTTAATTTTTAATTTACTGGCATAGAATAATTCAACATCTGCTTCGGCATCAGTTAGGCCTTGGATGAAGGGAGAAAGGACCGCAGCAGTATTCCCCTTGCCTTTTCGGGGACTTCCATTAATTGCCAATACTTTTACCATTTTTGCCTCCTTGGAGAGTTTTATACTTTTGCGCTATGACGGATGAGCTTTGCGAAGCACCCTGTCAAGGGCACCCGCAGCCGGATTGTTTTTCCCGGTCTTCCACCTTCGGTCTCTTGATCCCGGTTGGCCGGTCAGTAGACCGAACCGGCAGTCAGGTGCAGCGGGGGTTGGGCTGCTGGAAGTTACCCATTTACCATTCCTGGTTTGCCCACCGTACAGTAGGGAGAACCCATTCTGACAGTGGTTCGTAAAGTATGCCATGCCCAGTGCCAACCTGCAGTACAAGTTCATCATGGCGGTTAAGCCCCTTGCCCTTTGAGAAGCTAAAGAGTTCCTCGCAGGAACCTGAGTACTCTTTGTCGACAAAGTCGTAGATAGCCAGAACGTTTCCGGTAAGTATCAGGCCTTGTTTTTTCCACTCATCAATCAGAGTTGAGTGACAGGTTCCCAGTAAAACATAGTTCACTTGGGAGTTATCTTCCAGAGAGGAAACGAGTGTTGCGATGGCTGCGCCCTTCGAGGCTCCAACAATGGTGATTGAGCCGGGGGGAACGCTAGCTGCGAGTAGCTTGTCTACCTGCTGAGCAGTTCTTTGGGCATATTCCCAAACGTTTGCATTTTTCGGTCTCCGCTCACTGATAATAACAAACCCGTAATTCTGTAACGTCCGAAGAATAGCATCATACTGATACTCACCGTACTCGGGACTTATCGCTGGGATACCTTGATCTTCTAGGATCCTGCCGTGGAGATAGAACATATAACGGTTTGCAGGATTAATTGAAGACGGAAATTCATAACTGCTTGACTCTTGTTCATCCTTCGTGGACTGGGCGATAGGAGTTGGTGAATCAGTTGGTAATAACGTTATCACAACTTCATTTGCAGGCACCATGGTATTTACTGGTCCGGCATTAACTCCCTGGCAGCTTATCAGGAAGGATGAAATCAACACAATAATTACAATTAGGACTTTCTTCATTGATTATCTATCCTGCTGCCATTTTCCTTCGTATTCATCCAGTTTAACAAAAATACTTATGGATCAGCTTTACGAAGCACCCTGTAATGGCACCCGTTTGGTCCAGTGAGTTGCAAGCTGTAAAAAGTAAGTAGTTTTGAGCATAGCACAACTTACACATTTCTTCTAGAATCTGGTCGCCTTACTGCTGATAAATCTCCTACTTAGTGCGCCGCAAGCGCCCTGGGAGGGTGGGTGTTGACCAGGAATGCAATCACACCTGGGTTGAGATGTTAGACCGTTGATATTCCCCGCGATTGTATTACTGTGTAGGATGGATTAACTTGATCATGGTCGGGTAATCCTTGAGCAGCAGGTTCTCGATCACCAGGTCGCCATCAATAATTTCGAAGATGAGTTCCTGCTCAAAGCCGTAGAGCACGTCTGTGCCCACCACTTTGCTGGCGGCAATTCCAGGGATAGTGAGAGTTGCGTTAATTCCAGGATCAAATTCAACTGCATTATCGTTGGCCCATAATGCAACCAGGTAATCACCATCCGGCAGTTCGAATATGTAGCTCCTCAGAGCAGCATTTTCAACTGTCACCAATGAGAGAGCCAGATCCGAGGGTTCTGCTCCCCCCATTTTGTCAGCAAGATTGTGAATTGGTTCTACATACGGCACCTGCCAATAGGTGTTAATCGTTACGTTGATGTCCAGCCCGCGATTTTCAGTTATTGACCTGGTATAGTTTTTGATGGCAATCAGGGGGCTGACAGGGGGGCCGTTATCCCAATTCGGCTCATCCACGGTGGTCCACATGATTTCATCGGCATAATACTCACCGGTGAAACCATGGGCTGTTGCCAGATCCTTGATACCCTGGATCATATTGGGATAGCCCTGATAATATGGATCCTGGAAAAGCACATCATAGTAGGGATGCCACGAAATTCCATCTACCTGATCTACTACACCGGTTTGAATGAGTTCGAGCAAGTATGGCAGATCCATGGAGTTGCGCTGATACTCTCCGTACCCAGGATAGCCATTGTCCCAGTTTCCCTGCAGCGCGCCTATGATGATCTTTGCGTCAGGATCGGCTTCCCGGATAACTGGAACCGTACGCTCCACAAGCTCAGCGTAATGAGCAGGACGCATGTGGCCTGGTTCGTTCCAGACCTCGTAGGCATCGATCCGGCCCCGGAAGTGGGATACAACAAAGCCGACATACTCTAAATACATCTCATACTCCGCTTCTGTTAGGAAAATGCCGTCAGCATGTGGAATCCCTGCTCCCGCCGCCAGTATCAGAACAATTTCTAAGCCCTGATCATGGTATTCGCTAATAACTTTATCTACTTCTTCAGAGAGATTAGCCGCATTGATCCTCGTCATCCATCCCTGCCCTTCACCCTGAACAGAACCGATCCGGATCCTTGTAAACCCATTTTTATACACAAAACCAACATTTCCGTACCTGCCGACATCTTCAAACCAGGCACCGATATGGTTTTTAGCAAGCAATTGTGATGATTTGGCAACCAGCGCGAATCGTTGAGAGCTATTTCCCTCCTGCAAAACCAGAGTTTCCTTTTCGCCCGATACTGGTGGCCAGGAGAATAAACTCGTTCTGTTATACGTGTTGATGGCTCTTGCTGTCAGGAGTGGCCCTGTAAAACCACCTGACTTGTGGACGGAGAAGTATCCGTTCTCATTTGCAGAGGCCTGATCCTCGAAAATTTCACCCTCAAAGTCAGCTGTTGAAAAGATCTCTACCATGCAGTTGGGGCAGGTAATCCCATTTGCGGTACCTGCTGCAAGATCCATCTCGAAGAAAACAGGTTGCGCGGGTTGTCCTTTACCAATACCGTTGTCATAGATGATATTTTGGATATCCGTGTTTCCCAATTTGGCTGATTGTTCGAATACAATCCCGAAATTTCCATTATTCGCGATGATATTATCAGGACCAATTGTGTTATCGTGGGCATTTTCAACTATGGATACGCCATTACGCTCATTGCCCAGCCAATCTGCCCCTGCTTCATCTGTACCGATAAGGTTGCCAGTAATAACATTGGCGGATGAATGTGGCGTGGCGATACTAATCCCTTCGATATTATTGCTGATCAGATTTCCTTGTCCGGTTGGACCAGCCCCGATCGTTCGGTCTCCGCCGATTATATTCTTGGTTGAGTTCCCGCTAATAGAAATCCCTGGACCGGAAAAATGTGAAATCTGCAAGCCCATTATCTGGATGCCCTCGCCATCGACGATTTGCAATCCGGCTACCCAATCGCTTTCCAGCTGGCTGCCATCCAGAATCACGCCGGCATTGCTGGCATCAATCACCAAGCCGGTGGAGTGGATATGCGGCAGTTCTTCTATTATCGAGATAGTGGCAGGTCCATTTGGTGGAAATACATCCGGATCAAAAACGATCCAGTCATCATTCTGGACATCTTCCAGCGCCTGGCGCAGGGTGCCAGGGCCGCTGTCAGATGTACTGGTGATGAGTATTTGCTCTTTAGGAGGTCCAGTGTCCGCAGGATGCTCTCCAGGATCTTCGACAGCGGGGGGGGATGTGGATGTAGCTGGAGGAACACAGGCGGTTAAGACAAATATACACAAGAAAATGTTCAACAATTGGAAGTTTCTCAATTCACAACTCTCCTTCGACGAAACGGACTCAGTGAATGGGCTTTGCAAAACATCAACCCTGTGTGTATCCTTGACCCGTAGCCGGGTTTTCCCGATCTCTTCACCCCGGTCCTTCGTCCTCCGTCCCCGGTCCTCTGTCCTTAACCTGCTGTCGGGTGGAGCGGGGGTTAGGTGTACTCAATGTAATCATGCTCAATCTTTTTTTAATCTACTTCAGCTTGCACAACGCAGTGTGTACCATTGATTCGTCTGAGAATACTTCCATCTTCAAACCTGAAATACCTTTGCTCTAGTTCAGAAGGGGTGTAGTGCGAAATCATTCTGAAGCCACGCTTAGTCAAGTATTCTCCAATCTCTCCTTCCTCTATTCCAAATGTCCAGCCCTCTCCTGCCTGTGATACGGTGTCGAATATCTCCTTTTCCCCATAAAATTTGTTTTCCCGCCTTAATACTGAAGCGATTATGTAATCAAATGTAACACAGCTTCCTTTCTGCGAGCTCTCCCTAATAAAGGCAAGTGTACCGTCAACCGCATCTGAATTTAGATACATGGTGACCCCCTCCCACAGAAAAAGGCTTTGCTTTTTCATTTGATAGCCCGCGTTCATCAATACATCTGAGAGACTTTGTCGGTTAAAATCAATGGCTGCAAAAACAAGTTCTTTTGGTAACTCTACTTGCTTACGATTCAATATTTCAATCTTTGGGCGTTGTGTCTTCTCAATATCAAGTTCAATAATCTTTGTTCCCCGGTTCTTGCTCGCAAACCGCAAAGCCCTTGTGTCCATCCCTGCGCCTAATAGTACTATTTGGTATACCCGTTTCGCCAATCCATCCAAAAAAATTTCATCAAGCAATTTTGTTCTTGCTATTACATACTCATATATCCCAGATGGTGCAACCTTATTCATAAATGCTTTTCGAAAAACTGGCACATTAAGTATGATCTTTGCGAATGTAGGCAGGAATATTTCTGCCATATAATCTTGCCCTCGAAAGAGCTCATCTTTTTCCCGAGTAGCACATGCTCTCGAAAAACATGTATATCCGGCAGTGCTGGATGCTTTTTCGTCTTTGGTATTATTGACCATTTTGAATATCCCTTTATCGGATAACTATCTTTCTAAGTGCACCTAACGATTGAGCTCAGCGGCGCGTACCCAAGCGTCCTCTGGAGCGGAGGTTAGATTGCAGGAGGTAAAGTTGTTCTTTCTCTCAATTTAACCTATAACGAACAGTCCATTGAGTCTTCCGAAGGATTTCAACATTCTTGAAAAATCTAAGTATTCCAATTTTTGGTTCTGGTTCATCAAAATATGACCATTCTTCAAGAAATTCAATGTCAGAATTCCAGTTTTCCATCTCGCGACTATCTCTAATACCAAAATTATACGTTGCTTCCTTCCCCATATGCAACTCATGTTGCATCTTGAAATTGATCATTTTTTTTAGTGGCTTTGATAACCATATTGAGTTGAATACTTCACACACAAGTTCAGAGCCCGGAAATTGAGATTGTAATTTCAAAACCAAATATTTTACAGAATCACTATCAAGATACATAAAAACACCTTCAGCCATAAACAAGAATGAACGGCCTTTATGTTGTAAAAGCGGAGCCATCCACTCATGATTCAGTACCGAAGAAGCAATGAAATGATATCTATCATTTTCTTCTATGAAGAACTTTTTAACTTTTACAATTTCAGGCAAATCCAGGTCATAAAAAGTCACTTTCCCATTATCAATACGATGAAAACGCGTATCTAGCCCACATCCTATGTTAACAATGATTCCATCGGGGAAATTTTCTAAAAAACTTCTAATGTATTCATCATATCGTTTTGCACGTAGAGCGACGTGGACAACCAGTTTTTTATCTATTTTCCCTTGCGCCATTTTTTTGTATAATTTGCTTTTTGACTTTGACAATGCTGGCGTCAATTTATCAACGATTTCAACTGCTCTTGGATCATTAAGTATCGGATTTTTTGATTGACTCTCCAATGCATGACAGTGAAGCGTGAGTAATGATGTTGCAGCAATGTCTCCTAACTCCACTAATAAATCTGTCATCTCGAACCCCTTCTCTTTGAAATTATCTTTTATGCAACCTAACGGATGAGCTTTGTAAAGCACCTACCCTGCAGGTAAAAGGGCACCCGCAGCCGGGCTTTTCCTGGTCTCTGTGTCGTCCTGAAAAACGTTTACAGTGAAAGTTACTAAACCATTACCATTTCAGGTTCTTTTTTGGTGTGCATCCTGACCGGAATTTCGTAATCCAGGGAGAGATGCGGTCGCTCGCAATTGTACAACCAAACTGCTTCCCATACGGCTCTCTTAGCTTGAGCGATATCTGTAAACAAATCGCCAAGACCATATTCCTGTTTCAGGATTCCATTCATCCGCTCTGCGAGGGCATTTTCATAACAGTTGCCCACCTCTCCCATACTGGAAAGGATACCCAGTTCCTCTAATCTTTCACGATAGATCCGGCAGGCATATTGAATGCCGTGATCGGTATGATGGATTAATCCTTTCAAGGGGAAGGCTGCCTGATTGATGGCCATCTCAAGAGCTCGGCTGGCTCCCTCCACAGCCAGCGAGGTGGAAAGATCATAGCCAACGATAAAACGGGAATAGGCATCTGTCAGCAGAAAGAGATAACAGAACCCTGATTCCGTTTGCAGGTAGGTAATATCTCCCACCCAGACCTGTTGCACAGTGATGATGGGCAGATCTTTCAACAGATTGGGGCTGCGCCAGATCCCCGACCATGTCGTCCTGCGCCGTTGTCTGGGAGGACTCACCAGCAAATCATGACGTCCCAGCAGGTCAAAAAAGCGGTCTCTACCGAGAGAAATGCCCTCCTGGGACAGTTCTGGACCTAGTATCCGGAGCAGCTTCCGTCCTCCCATCCGGGGATGCCGCTGACGGATCGAGCGAACCTTGGACAGGATCGTTTCGTTGATTTGCTCCTTTTCCTGCTGACGCCTCAGCTTTTGGTAGTGTGCCTGGCGGGTAAGTTCAAACCAGCCGCAGATCTCATCCATAGTCAAGGAGTGTCCTTCTGCTCTACTTCGCTGGTGAGCTCGCTGGATGATTTCAGTGCGCCACTTTTTTTTGGCAGTTCACCCAGTTCTTCTTCCACCACTTCCAGGGTGGATTCCAGCATAAGCTTGTCCAGGGTCAGCTGGGCAACCGCTTTTTCCAGCTGGGCGATCTTCTTTTTGAGTTCTTTGACCTCGTTTTGTTCCTCGGGGCTTTGGATTACCATGAGCTTATGTCTCAATCCTTTCCGGCTGTACTTTTGAATCCACTTCTTGATGGTTGTTCTTCCAGTAATACCATATTTCTTGTCTAGCTCATAGAGGGTGGCTCCATCTTCGTACTCCCGCACCACTTGTTTCTTGAAGGCTGTACTATATTTTTTGATGATAGTTTTTGTCATTTTTCCTTGTCCTTCCTTATGTTTTTTGTAAACATATATCAGGACAAGACACTCTTCACCCCGGTCCGCCGTCTCCCGTCCCCGGTCGTACGCGCAGCGGACCAAACCGGCTGTCAATGAACGCGGCGAAGTACTTGCCTGTCCAGCTGTGAGGGTCTAGCAATTCTTCCAGATCTTCGATGTCCCGATCCATATAGTAGAAAGTATAGATGCCTTCATAGCGCCAGTTTGCTATTGCATGAGCATAACTTTCATCCATCGGGTTGAACCTGAATTGCAACTGTGACATTGCCTCTTACCTCTTGCAGTTAACCAAAATTGGGGGTAAAGACTTCAAGCTTGATCCTATTCGTTGCGCCGCCCAATGGATGAGCTCACCCCGCAGCGAGCGTAGTGAGGTGTCGGGAGGAGCGGTGGTTAGGTAGCCTCCTGTGTCTTCATAAGATAGATTGCAGGA
Organism: uncultured Anaerolineales bacterium; assembly: GCA_964627755.1. Lineage (GTDB taxonomy): Bacteria > Chloroflexota > Anaerolineae > Anaerolineales > UBA11858 > B10-G9. The sequence continues at coordinate 5,708 of CAZVIH010000002.1, read as the reverse complement.
CTATCAGCAGGTAGTCTTCTCCACATCCTATCGAGCACGATAACAAAAAGCATGAAAATAAAGAGGAGAATGATGGCACCTAATGAACCTGTGAGAAAAGATGTAGCGGTGTTCATGGCTGGATGAATCAGAGCTGTTATCAAAATACTTCCCATTGTGCGGTTGAAGAACCACGTGAATATTACAGTGACCAATACAATCAGAATCCACTCAACGATTGTATCTGTCGGGCTCTTGGCTTCGATTCCTCCGAATCTCGCTGGCGCATGCCAAACTGCCCAAAGAATCCCGAGGATAAGACTGGATACAAGGGGGCTGAACTTTGACTGAAGTCTCGGCAAGGCAAATCCCCGCCAACCAGGTTCCTCAGATAGTCCACCATAGATGATGTTATAGAGGAAGAAGAGGATAACTATCCCTATGAGCTTGACATCCACCGCAGGATAGCTGGAAAACGGGACATCCATTCCCAGGGCACGACTTAGGATATTTCCCAGGAGCCAAATGGTAGGGAATAAAACAAGCGCCAGGAGATAGTATTCAATGGGACCCCTTGGTTTTAGATACGTGCGAAGATGAGCTTTTAAACCCGGTGTTGTGGAAAAGGCAGAAGAAACAACAAAAGCTGGTAGTAGCCCAGTAATAATACTTATGACAACTAAAGGTGTGGACAAGTCCATCAGTTCGGTAACGATAAGATTCATTATGATGATCACGCTGGCAAAAATCCAGACAATGATAAATGCAATCACTGCGGGTTTTCGGCCGCCCTGTTTTGGACGCGGATTGAGAACAGCTGACAGCCCGATGTCTACCAGTGCAGGTGCAAAGACTCCCAAGCTGATTAAATGCGTTAGAAAATTTCGTCCATCGAGGACAAGCTGCTGGACAGGTATCCAAAGTGCCCAAGAGAATACATAGGTCAGCACAAAGTAGGCAATCAGCTGATGCTGTCTGATGAATTTGGTCAGATCGTTCATAATTAAGACTCCACTAGATCTTTGTGACGAACCCCAACCATTCAAAATGCAATAAGCTGCCTTACGGATGACGACACCTGCCACCTGACGTTCTTCCCGGTCTTCTATCCTCAGTCACCGGTCCGCCGCAAGCCCTCATCCTGAGCATTGCGAAGGAGAGCGGGTGTTAGGACGCCCTCATCATGAATATACGATCTGTTAATTATAGAATACTTCCAATACTGAATCCCATTCTTGTTGATTTCGTCAGAACATTGCATTCCAATTTTCTCAGAAACTCGCTTAGATGCCTTGTTTCCAACCCGGATAAGCGAGATCAAGGATGGGAGTTTGAGGGTATTAAATGCATAATCACGAACGGCTAATGCTGCCTCCGTCGCATATCCTTGATTCCAGTAATCACTCCGAAAATCATAGCCGAGTTCGGTTGCTAGCTCTCCACCCACTTCCATATGTTCAAGACCACAATCCCCAATTAGGAGATCATTTGATTTGAGTATGACTGAGAAAAGCCCATACCCATGAGTATCTTGATGGGCAAGATTCGCGTGAATCCATTGCTCCATTTGTTCGTGACCAAAGGGTGTAGTATTAAAGGAAGCCATAACGACCGGATCCCCGAATATTGCCAGGAGACCCTCAAGATCTGATGAGGACATCAAACGAAGGTGCAACCTGGGCGTCTCAAGATGTAATTCGCTCATCATTATTTTGTTTTCTCCGTAATGAGATAATTATGCGGCCTAACGTTTGAGTCCGCCTGCAGCCGGGTTGTGGTTTGTATGACCCTGCTTCCCAAGCCATCCACCTCAACCGGCTGTCGGATGGATGAGGACTTAATTGTTATTGCCTCCTTATAAAATGACAGATCTTATAGGCTGTGGACGAGTGCAAATAAATCGCTACCAAAAAAATTGAAATAGTACATTCGGCTTTCCTATTCTCCTCGATCGCGGTTTGTTTTCTTTGTTAATCGCTCCGGCCATTGGGAAATATCATCGGCGGGATATACTTCGAGTTCCGGGCCGTTTTGGGTCAGTAAATCTTCTGTACTGCAGCCGAGAACGCTTTTCGCCGCGGCCAAGCCAGAGCTGGTTACTCCTGATACTCCATGGCTTAGTGTGCTGGCTCCGCACATGAATAAGCCTTTAATTTCGGTTTTGACAGGGAAGGAACCAGGCCCAATTTGCCGGCGGCTTTTTGAGATGCCGTATTGGTTGCCCCGGGTGGCGTTGAGATAGTATTCGTTTGTCAGCGGTGTGCCTAAATTCCAATATACTACCTGTTCAGAAATACCTGGAATGTGTTTTTCCAAAGTTTGGAACATCTTCCATGCCAGGTCTTCTTTTAGGCCCTGATAAGCATCCGGGCGGGAACCCTGTTCTGAATCAGCCCATTCTTCAAAAGCCGCGTAATCTACAAAGGTGAAAGCCTCGCAGGTGTGGTGACCGCGTCCTTTGCCAGTGGTATGCATTTTAGATGGGTCTTTGAGCGTGGTCACTGTTAAGAACATCATGCCAGGACGCTCACCCGTCAGGGCGTGATCGGTTAACCCTTGTTGATATAATTCATCCACATTTTCATGATCGTAAAGCCAATAATTACCAGAATCCAGCCCGGCCTTTTTTAAATCCATATCGAGCGCGAAAAATAGGCTCAAAGCTGAAACGGAATAGGTCACGCGATCTAGTTTGGCGACTAGCTTTTGGCTCAGAAATTCGCGCCCGATCAGTTTTCCAAAGGTGATTTCTGGGTCGGCGTTGCTGATAACGGTCTCAGCCTGGATTTCTTCTCCATCTGCCAATCGGATGCCGCTCACACGCCCACCTTTGAGGAGGATTTTATCAACCCTGGTTTTGAGGCGTATTTCTCCTCCGGCTCTTTTCAAAACTTTAACAAACGCTCGCGGGATGGCGAATGCACCTCCGATTGGATAATATCCGCCGTTGAAATAATGATGCAAAATGCTGCCCTGAACAAAGGATGAAACCTGTGTGGGCGGCATGCCGTGGTCGCCTGCTTGTCCTGCTAAAATTCCTTGTAGAACTGGATCATCAATATAATGTTCGATCAAGTCTTGCCCCGAACGTGTGACCCAGCGGAGCATCGATAGTGAGCCAATGGCGGCCTTGATTATTTCAAACGCACCTATACTGCTATCAAATTTACTTAGCATTGCGACCATTTTTTCGATGGTATCAAGATAGCCATCTATGCCTTTAGATTCGTGTGGGAAATATTCTTTTAGACGCGCTGCCAGGTTTTCTTTCCCTTTTGGGAAATCAAATTGCTGATCACCTATTCGAATATGGTCATATCCTTCGGGATTAAGTTCGGAAAAAGCGAGGTCGCCCGAAACACCCAGACCCTGATAAATACGGCGCAGTGGGCCTCCTTCTTCGATACCACCAATATAATGCACGCCAGGGCTAAAGCGATAGCCATTCAGGGTGAAAGAGTGCGTCCAACCGCCGGGCACTTCATGTTGCTCGCAAACGAGGACGCTCTTTCCCGATTGGGCCAGAGCTACGGCGGCGGTTAAGCCTCCCGCACCAGAGCCAATAATAATGATGTCATAATATCTTTTGGACATATTCTCCTCGATCAATATTTTAACGGATTCAGACTTCATTAATTGACGGAAGAGATTTGCGAAGCACCCTGGTGAGGGCACCCACAGCGGGTTTTTCCGGTCTCTTTTTCCCGGTCGTTCGCGAAGCGAACTATACCGGTTCTCAGGTGGAGCGGGGGTTAGGCTGATGATTGTGACCATTATTGATATTGCTTATGAGCGATTCCCGATTATTGGTTTGTGGGAAAACCCCATAAATATATCTGTCCATCATAACAAGCTGCGGCTAGTAACTTTCCGTCAGGGGAAATGGATACTGCCATCAGCTGATCGTTAGCAGGCAGAGAACGTAAGACTGTGCTTTTCTCAATATCCCATAGAACAACGGCGTGCTGGTTGCCCCCCGCAGTGGCAAGGACCGTTCCATCAGGTGAAAAATCCAAGCCAAACAATCCATCTCTGAGTCTCAGCGTTTCCATTACTTCACCGCTGGACACATTCCAAATAAGTACGGTGGGGTCAGTCCCTCCTGATGCCAAGATGGTTCCGTCTGGTGAAAAATCTATGTCGTGTATACCGCTCTGATTGCCGTACTCCAGAGTAGAGGATATTTGGCCGGTTTCAACGTTCCATAAGCTCACGGTGCCTCTCAAGCAGCCAGCAGCCAGGAGAGAGCCATCCGGAGAAAATTCTATATTAAAAGCATGGTTATCCACCTGTTTTTGAAAAACACGCACTACTTCACCGCTGTTGACATCCCACAGCTTAATTGCTTGATCAAGCACGGCAATTGCCAGCAAGGATCCATTGGGAGAGAAGGCAATGACTGCGGGAATATGTTTGCCCCTCTCAAGTTCGGCGACCTCGGCTTTGCTGTCAATATCCCAGATGGCTTCACCAGAAGCTAAGAGGGATCCGTGAGGTGCAAAAGAGATATCGACCATATCGATTGCGGAAATTTTAAAGCTATGAATCTCCTGGAAACTTCTCATGTCCCATAATTTGATGGTTAAGTCCTCGCTCGAAGAAGCCAGAAACCGACCATCAGCCGAGAAGGATAACTCCATTACGCGGGCATCATGTCCCTGGAGAATGGATAATTGTTCTAATTGGTTTGTTGTGTTTCTAGTAATCGTTGTAATTTCATCTGGGATAGAGCTTGCTGGTATTGAATCGGCAGCAGGCAGTCGAGGGCTCATGGTTGTTGTCGAACTACAAGCGCATAAGGTGAAACTCAGCGAAATTAGAATTAGTATTTTTGACCAATGCATAGTCATGGTTGGTATCCTCGTCAGGAATATATCAAAAATCGGTTAGGTTGAATTAATTCCTGGGGTTTCAGCCTAACGTTAGAGCTCACCCATAGCGGGGTCTTCAACTCCGGTTCCTGGTCTTCGGTCTTCCGTCCTTAACCGCTGTCGGGTGGAGCGGGTGTTATGCGCAAGCTATTAGTTTATAAAGGCTATCAGAATTAACTTATCTGAATAACAACGCATTCAGAGGCCTGATGGCTACACAGCTTTGTTAAACGATATTTACTTTTTGTATTCCATTAACTCAACTGGAGCACCATTCACTTCAATGAACGCCACAATCCAATCTTCACTAGGCGAGTTTGGTTCAATGATGACTTTTTTACCTATCAACTCGTTGGTGAGATCAGCAACTTCAAAAGCAATATGGGGAACTGTTTTTACAAGATCGGGGTATGGCGCATCAGGCCAGAAGCGCATCCACTGAATGCCATACTGATTATTCTCATGGTCAGATACAGTTATCTTGAGATGCGGAATATCGATTTCACCTTTGAATCTATCCATTGTGGGTATACCTATATGGTTATATTTCATAGTTTTCCTTATATTTTGATCAGTTCTATTGATTAGATCAAAGTGCATAATGGATTGAACTCACCTGCAGCCGGGTTAGCTGTTAAAGATTATAGAACCAAAACCAATAAAGGGAAACGAACGATAGAAAACCGGACGTGGCAGGCTGTCGGGTGGAGCGGGGGTTAGGCCCAAATCCAATTAAAGCGTAGAAGCCCAGTAAGCTCTTTTATCATCCATGTGTTTTTGTATGTAATCAATAAGCGGATAGGGTTTTAAATTGTGTTTCATTAACTCATCAGGTCTCGACCAAAGCAATTTGAGATG
>CAZVIH010000001.1:0-7868 GCA_964627755.1 uncultured Anaerolineales bacterium | reverse complement strand
GAAGATTACATCCATTTCTACAATCATGACCGCATCCAGTTGAAAACAAAACTGACGCCTTTGGAATTCAGACGTCAGTTTGTATAATTACCCAACGAGGGGTGTTAATTATTTGTCCGGTTTACAGGGTGCACTCCAATTTCTCTCCGGGGTCTTTTTTATTGCCTAAGGACTAGATCCAGCCCTGTTTTTTGCAGAACTCGGTCAGCCAGGGAAGCTCAAGCCATTCTCCCTGATAGGCTTTTATGGCCGGGTAAATCGTAACCAGGCCCAGTAGAGGAGTGATGCAGGACAATACAATAGTGATTACCAGAAGCGCACTTAAGATCCCGATGATTATATTGGCACCAATCGATTGAACGGCATGAAAACGGACAAAAGGCCGGTCCTTCTGGGGTTCTATCAATAGGGCAATTATAGCCAGCACTACACCAAGCCAGGGTATCCAGCTCAGCATGGCCCATAATTTATCATCGTCGCTAACTTCTACATCAGCATTGGGGGCATTGATAATCTCTTCTGTCATTTGGGTCTCCTTTTTATAATTTCTGTTATTTGTTAATTCTACTTGTATAACGAAAATTCAACCGACAAGTTTCTGCAATATTATATCTCATTCATTTGCTGAGGATGAATTCAACCAGCGCATTGATCTCAGCAGCTGACAATCGGCTTCCCCAGGCTGGCATAGAACCTGAGCCGTTTGTAATTGTATTTATATATGCAGAGGGATCTTTGGTCAGGACTCCCGGAAGTAAAGCTGGGCCTCCTCCGCCTTCCCGGTCTGCTCCGTGACATCCTGAACAGCGCTGTGCGAAGATATCGGCAGCGTTAATCGTGGTTGTTTGATCGTTTTGGTCCGCTGGGGTATCAGCGCCTGTATCCTCCTTTGGGGGTATTGTGATATCTGAAGTTGTTCCTGCGCAGGCAGCGAGCGTAAAAATCATTACACCTGCTATAAGAATGAAAAGCCATTTTTTGTTCATATCACACTCCTTTCTATACCAATAATCCTGATTCTTACTATACCCTAAATTGATCTTTCGATAAGTACGTTAACCATTTTTTTATATCATTCTATAACGTTTTTTTGTTATCGCTATCTCAAGTACAATAATCTATATAGAACTGTCCCTAAATAAGCGAGTTTTAATGCAAAGATTACCTTCCTCAATGAGTGTCAGATTCCAGGCTTTGAAAGAAAATCGGTATTTATCTGGATTGAATGACGAGATCCTGCGGCATCTGGCCGAAAACACCCGGCTGATTGCCTATGATGCTGATGAAAGCATCATTCTTGAAGGTCAGCCTTGTCAGGGCTTGAATATCGTCGAATCGGGCCGGGTAAAGATCTTTAAAAATTCCTCCACAGGCAGGGAAATGATCATAAATGTCCTGGCTCAGGGGGATTCTTTTAATGAAGTATCTGTTTTCGACCAACAGGAAAACCCGGTGAATGTCAGCGCGGTGCTCAGCACTCGAACCTGGCTAATTTCTGCAGACGAGCTTCGCAAGGTCATCGCGGAGCACCCCCAGGCTTGTCAGCAGATCATCATCAATTTATCGCAGAATTTAAGGATGTTGGTTGGCAAAGTGGCAGAACTGTCCTTTTATACTGTGACAGCTCGCCTGGCCCGCTTATTGCGTGAAATTCCTGAAACCCAACTGGCAGGCAGCGGTCCTACTCGTTTGACCCAGGATGATATGGCGGCCCGCATTGGTACGGTTCGCGAAGTGGTGGCCAGATCCCTGAAGGAGCTGGAAAGGGTGGGCGCGATTGATATCCAGCGGGGAAAGATCACTATATTAAATCGGGATAAACTGATCGATTGGGAATGATCAGCAAAGGCTAAATTGTTCCTGGTATCAACCTGGAAGACAAAAAAAAGACCGCTGAATTTGTGAAGTGCACCAGCGGTCTTTTTATTCAGCTCTTGTTTTGGCTCTGTTTCGAGATTATTAAGCTTTAACTTTAATTTTAATCGCTTCGCGCTTGGGTTGAACCAGCACTGCTTTTGAAATCAAAGCCAAACCGAATAAAACCAGGATGGACCCAATCCCCAACAGGGCGTTATGGAATGCATCGGCGTAGTTAATTCCATCCAGTAAATGAGTTGGTCCAGCCCACATTTGAACGCTAAGTGTCAGCAAGCCTGCCACGAAGGCTGTCATTCCGCCTGCGGCTGAAGCATCATCAGCAACTTCAGTTTGGAAGAGAGACATTTCTTTTACTTTCGGGAGCTGGAAGAGCAGGAAAATGACCAATGTTAAGACGTTGATATAAACAACACCATCCACGGGCATTGAGGAGCCTCTAAGCGCCCGGGATGTAAACATATGGATTGCACCTATTACGACACCAAAAACCAGGACAAGGAGAGCAGATTTTTCAGCGCCCTTATTGGCCCGGATCAGCTGAATAGTCGCCCGGATCCCAAGAATTCCCAGAGCAACCCCAATTACCACATAGGCAATATAGAGCCACTGATAGTCCGCAATGGCCTTCATGCTGTCATAATTGGTGGCATTCAGGGCTACACAGGTTGTACCTACGCCGCCCAGCAATGTAACAGCAGCGGTGATACCCATAAACAGTATGCCGATGAACCTCAGGGATTTTTTCATTTATTCTTTCTCCTAAATAGGCTGCAAGATGATTGTTGATGATTCTTAATAGTGGATTATTTACCTGAATGAAAAACCGTATACAAAAGCGCTAGTCATCAATAACAACAGAATAGGCAGGACAGAAAAGATCGTTTTCTGGGAAAGGACAGGTTTGCCGGCTTTAAGAAATGCCAGCAGCAACCCCCCCACACCGATCAAAGCTCCCCCTAAACCCACCCAAAAATATCCCGCTTCTGCTGTTCCCCGAATGCTTAGAATAATGGGCAGGAAGGTGATCAGGGAGCCGGCAATTCCATGGGTCACCGCTAGAACGATGGTTGCTATTTTATCTTTTGCGGCATAGCGGGTTATTGCAATCGCTGCAAATCCGGCGATGGCAAAAATCAGGTATGGAATCGTGAATTGGGGTAGATGTTCTGCTACCAGACCCAGGGAGATGCTGAGCGGTATAAGGGTGGAGACGATCACCACAATCTGACTTTCCAACCCCTCAAAACCCAGGATGATCAGCAGCAAGCCAGCAACCAGCAGTACCCCAAAACCAACAGTATAACTCCAGGTGGAGAGAGTATTTAGATCATTTAATCCAAAACTGATCTGGTAAGCTGCCAGCAGACCAGCAATTAACAGAAGTATTCGATCCAGAATCGATATCTTTTTCATATGTTAAATTCCAGTGAAAAACATCAACAGCATGGCGCTTAACATATACAAAGAGGCATATTTAAACAAACCAAAAGTGATGCGTTCAGATGGCGATCGTAGACTTTGTAATGCCAGAATGAACAACCCTGCTGACAATACAACCAACAACCTCATAAATCCCCATGTCAATCCTACTCCGTAAGAAGCCGCTCCAAAAGCAAGCGTAGCAAGCACACTGGAAATGGCGATGATCAAACGAGTGGTTTGAAAACTGTAGGTACTTGGAAATGTCGGGACCCTGGCTTTTTGGTAATCATCATGATAACGAATGCTGAAGGTGAGAATGTGCGTGGGTATCCAGAACAAAACACCCATTGCCAGCATGATTCCTACCCAATCGATTTGGCCTGTGCCCAGAACTCTTCCTGCCAGAACGGGCATTCCTCCGGAGATACCGCCCCAAATGATTGACCAGGCAGTGCGCCTCTTCAAAAAGATTGTGTAGACCACCACATCAAAAAACAAACCGGCGAAGACGATAGCTCCGTATAGATGATCAAGGAGAAGTGCCCAGCCAACGCCAATAATCGAGATGATCAATCCAAAGATCAAAGCCTCTTTTGGTTTGGTTTCACCAGTGCTCAGTGGCCTGCTGCTGGTCCGCGGCATGATAGCATCAATATCCCGGTCATACCACATGTTCAAAACAGTACTCCCGCTGATCGAGAGCAATAAACTGGCGGTTAATCCCAACATGGTTGGGATATTATGAACCGGGCAGCGAGCGCTCATATATCCCGCTAAACCAGTGACCAGCAGCAAAGCCGTCTGGAGTGATTTAACCAGCGGGAAGTATTTTCTTTTAATTCTATTAAGTTTTGATCTCAAATTTTCCATTACTTATCCAATCTTTAATACTCTACTATTATACTTCTTCAAATTACCATTTTTTCTGACGGACTATTCCTTATTGATCCCGGGCGCATCGAAAACCAACATCAGGTGCCAGGTAGGTTGGGCCAGCGCTATCCCGTTTCCAGACTCGCAGATCCACTTCATAAGAATAGAAACTTCCACCTCTCATGTAACGGTAATGCTGTTTGGGATAGTCATCTCCGGTCCACTGCCAGACGTTTCCGGCCATGTCATACAGGCCGTAAGGACTTGCCTGATCAAGGGTTTCATAATCGTCATAAGTGCTGCCATTATACAATCCTACGGGCGTTGTGTTTCCCAGTTTCCCATATATTTTCTCGAACAAATCAAAAGAAGAATAGAAATTAGCCCGGTTGAGCTCTATTTCATAACCCCAGGGAAATGCCAGGCCGTGGCCATTTTCATCCAATTCTGTTCCCCGGGCGGCTTTTTCCCACTCCAGCTCTGAGGGCAAACGCCAGCCGTAATAGTTGCAGAAAGTATTGGCTCCAAACCAGGTTACCATGGTGACAGGATGGTTGGCATACCCAGATACAGAAGAAAATTTCCCCCCATTCAGCTTGATCCGGGCGGCGGCGTCTTCAAAATCGTAGAGTAATTTATTGCCGCTTTCTATCTTATCCTCGTGTTCGTACCCATCAAATGGATCGCCTGGGTACGGTCCATAAACACCGTATACAGTGAAGACGTTTTCGTTTTCCTTTACTTCAACATCTCCGATGCTAATCGTTCGATCTGCGACAGCCTCGTTTAGAAACTGGGCATATTGTTGATTGGTGACATCTGTGACCATGATCTGGTAATCGTAATCCATCTTGGTCATGTGATCGTGCTGTCCGCTGGGGAATTCCCCTGCTGGAATTAAAGCCCAGGCATCAGAATCCACGCCGGTCTCGATGATTTGAGGAAGGGTCTGGGAAGCGATGTCAGGCGCAGTATTGCAAGCGGTTAATATCAGGAGTACTCCCAAGATCTTAAAACGTTTCATTCTGATACCTCCTCAAGGGCGGAAGTAAGCTCTTCGAGTTTGCGTTTTTGTTCCTCGATTTCTGCCAGAGCAAATACTCTTTTCTCATTGGCATATTCTGTGGCCCAGTGACCTTTTTTCTGAAAGAGGTCGAATAGACGCCAGAGTAAAAATACAGCCAGTAGTACCAGAACGGCGGCCAGTCCAATATCAGTTAAGAGCATGGTTGTATTTACCACGGATTGCTGGGCGGCTTTTTCAACAAATAATCTCTTCATGGAAAAAACAGTCACAGACCCAAAAGCCAGATCGGAACCAATGATAACTAACCAGCCGAACCATTTCCGGGGTTTTCCTTTTAATCCAGAAAGGTCTGCAAAATAGAACAATATAATGGTGGCAATTAATCCGGCGAGAATATGCCAGTGCCCTGTTAATGTAATTCTCTCTTCCCGGTGAGGCCAGACCCGGAAAATCTCGTCCAGTTTGGCAGCCATAAAAAGACCAACGAAACTGACGGTGAAATTCATGAATACCATTTGCCAGCCTGAACCAAACTTAAGCGGATCACGGGTGAGAGCTTTGATCTTTTGCCAGGCATTGGGTTTCTGCAGGCCCATTTCAGCTGTCCCATCCCTGATGAGTTTATCCCAGGAGAAAATGACATAAAATAAACCAGCCAGGAGAATCAAGGATGACCCACCATAAATGATAGTATGGGCCCATTCCAACCAGGTCACTGAAAGCGCGCCGATAGTAGTGATGATGGTTCCTGCGATCATAAAAGGCATGGCAAGTTTATGGAAAATCCCTTTAAACTCCATCCACTTACCAACGATTAAAGTGATGCCTACTGCAACAAGAGTAACCATGATGTGCAGGTGTCCGATGATAGCTCGCTGCAGAATTGTCTTATCCGGTGTGCGGATCAAGTCTTCGGCCAGGAAAGTCTCGTGACCATTGCTCCAATATGACCCGGTAACTGCTCCAAATGTCGCGGAAATCAGGGTGGCAACGGCCATTACAAAAAAAGCAACCCGCTCCAGATCGACACCTTTTTTAGTTTTAGATTTTTGAGAATCTTTAGGAAGGAGGTATTCTTTTTTCCAGGGCCAAAGAGCTGCTGCAAGCAAAATTCCGGAGAAAAAAACCAGGGTTTGCCCGACCAGGAAAAGGCCGTGATAGACATAATTATGCCCAAAATACCCGAATATTAGACCAAAGATCAGGGAGGTTAGATAACCTATTGTGATGGTGGCGTTGATTGTCACTCGCTGGTGGTGTTTGATATTTACGATTTCAGTGATGAAATAAACCTCGGCTGCAATTACCGTCATGGCGATGGTATGGTAGAGCATGATGATGCGGCCTTCCCGTTCAGCCTGGATTAAGTTCAACCCCAGGATCTTAACCGTGATATCTTTAACTCCCCACTCCACCATGGGGCCAGAAAGTGTTCCCCAAATCGCAGTGACCAGAGCGACAGCAGCAATGGCTACCAGAGCCAAACCGCGAGTAGATGTGAATAGGTAAACAAAACGTTTTTTAAAAGCCTCCATTAACAATACTCCTTTAATACATGCAGATTATACAAAAAAGCGCCCTGTGGATTAAACATAACACAGCGCGCTGTTTGAGACATTATTAAAAGGCAAATTCGGACGGTATCATTTCTCTGAGCCAATATCTTTTCTGAAACCAAATGTAAATGCCAGGGTCATCAGAAACAGCAGGGGCGCCAGGATCATTAAAATAAAATCTTCAGTAAAAATTCCAAACAGGGGTTTACCGGCGAGCATGAAAGCCAGGGCCATTCCGCCGATGCCGATCAGGGCCCCGCCGATTCCAACCATGCCAAATCCTTTGGTTGCATTCTTTTCCACGGCACATTTATAGAGCGGTAAACCGAAGATGATCAAACCGGCAACACCGTGAAAAACAGGTACAGCCAGACTTTTTAGTGCCATTCCGCCAATGCTGGTAACTGCAATAGCCAGAAAACCGACCAGAGCGAACCAGGCATAGGCTTTCTTGTAATTGGGGCGGAACTGGTTCATCAGGCCCAGGGAGATACCCAGTGGGATCAGAGTCGCCACGCTGAGGACGAAGGGTGAAGCCAGGATATCCCACCCAAAGAAGATCAACAACAGGCCGGAAATCAACAGGACTCCAAATCCCAGCATGTAGTACATATCATAAAGGGCTTTCTCTTTCTGGTAGCGTTTAAAGAAATGCCACAACATATAAATGGCGGTTAAACCAGTTAGGAGTAAGATGATTCGATCTAAGATAGACATGGATTAACTCCTTTTGGGTAAGGAATAAAACATAAATAATATTGTGATGTTTTGTCTCTCCCATATTATCAAAGATATCACCCCGATTGTCTGTGATTTTAGTCACAAAGTCCTGGTAGAAATTGATCACGATTATCAAAAAACATGAAGTATATCTTTTTCAAGGTAGAGATGCAGTTAGATCGGTCAAACCAGACCTTAATAATTTTTGCATATTCAATTCATAATATCTTAATAATTAATCGATAAAATCTGATTGTGCAACATCTTTTCTGTAAAAGTAGTCAAGTGATCCATAGTATTTGAAGTTCAGTACCTTAATAAAGATAAATAAATTCTGCCAGTCTCCCAAGTTTCGCTGATTTCCATCAACACAGCACTCACTAATCTCAAAC